>JAEDJD010000003.1 GCA_016296505.1 Oscillospiraceae bacterium | reverse complement strand
ACCTATGCACTTTTGGAGCCCTTTTTCTGCATTTCTATTTTACCATAAACATATATAATCCCGATTTTTCAAATATTCGATTGAAAATCAGCTCCGGCTATGGTATAATTGTTATTGTAAGAATGTGCGGGGATGCCCGCAGATACCCAAACACATAGGAGAACGATCATGAGCATAGAAAACATTCAGCCAATCACAATGGAGCACGTCACGCGCTATGGTGACATATATGCAAAAGCATTCTCAGGAGAGCCGTGGAATGATCCGTGGAAACCGGAAGATGCCGTTATTCACGTTCAGGAATTGATGGAGTCAAAGCAATCTTACGGTCTTGAATACGTCATCGACGGTAAGGTTGTCGGTTTTATCCTCGGAACATCAATGCTGTTCCATTACGGCAGGACTTTTGAGATCAATGACCTTGCTGTTGATCAAGAATATCAGCGCAGAGGTATCGCAAAGGAACTGCTTGAAAAATGCCTTGCGGATATTAAGGCGCAGGGAATGGTCGGCGTTCACCTGATCACTGCCGGAGAGGGTATTCTGCCTGCGTTTTACGCAAAATATGGCTTCAAAAAGGAAACTGAGGTCATTCTTATGGGAGCAGAGCTATAACAACAGCAATAACACTTATGGAGGAATCGTTATGACAGAAGTACAGCTTGTTCCGCTGGAAGCCTCAGACTGGGAACAGTTTATAAAAGATAATCAGGAAGCCTTCAACTATGGTGCTATGGAGGAATTCGGCTGTCGTGATGAACATTTTGAGGATGACGGGCAAATCATTTCACGTGAGACGATTGAACAGTCCATCGACAGCGGTGAAGCATATCGAATCATATCTGACGGTGCTGCTGTAGGCGGAGCAGTCATAAAAGTAGACGGCACTCATGGTGACCTTGAACTGCTATTTACAAAGCCGGGTGTTCACAGTAAAGGAATAGGCTATGCCGCATGGTGCGCCATAGAGGAACTGCATCCGGAAGTTACTGTGTGGGAGACAATCACACCTTATTTTGAAACACGGAATATCCATTTTTATGTCAACCGCTGCGGATTCCATATCGTAGAATATCTGAACAAACATCATCCCGGAGATATGCCTTTGGAGGAATT
Source organism: Oscillospiraceae bacterium (assembly GCA_016296505.1). Lineage (GTDB taxonomy): Bacteria > Bacillota > Clostridia > Oscillospirales > Ruminococcaceae > Firm-04. The sequence continues at coordinate 152,951 of JAEDJD010000003.1, read as the reverse complement.
TGAGTGTGATAATCCTCAGTTCCCAGCCGGAATGTTCAGGTTTGAAAAGCAGATAAAATGAAAAATCCCCGTACCACTCAGTGATACGGGGCTTCCTGTGTTTCCCGGAAAGGATCTCCTCTCCGAGCCGGATCGCACTGTCCTTTCAGTAATCGCCGTAAACGATGTCCGTTTCTGCATGAAACAGCTCTGTCGCTTCCATAAACCCTGCAATACGTTTCTCCGAATCCGCATCGCCCTCGAATCCGGCAAGGCACAGGAGTCTGCGGCAATGATGCTGCCCGATCAGGTGCGACGTCATGTCATAAAATGCCCTTTTCTGCGGGATCTGTACGGTATCGAATCGGTAGGAGATACCGCCTGTGTCGATGCAGGGGACGTCTGTCTTGTGGATCCGATTTGCGATGCTCTATTTCAAAGCCGTTTTCTTGAATAAATGCGATACGAAAATGATCCCGTCCAGCTTTACCGTTTCGATCAGAGTGAAGATATTCTCCTCTCCTGTGGTATAGTCATTATGCGGAAAATGGTCATGGGCATTGGTCGTGTTCGTCATGACGAGTACATCATACCCATAAGACGCAACTATTTCGTAGACTGCTTCGATCAGTTCTGTGTGCAAGGGATCAATGATCGCCGGAATAAGAATGCCGATCTGTTTCATATAGTCACCGCCTTTTTCTCATTATTACAGCTTATGCATCACCTGTCAATCATCTTTGCGGAAAATGGTAGTAAATTTGCGGAATATGTCATTGAAATATTGTGAAAACTGTGCTATCATAGGTACAACAGGAAACGTAGATACAAGCGATCACATTTCAGACAGGAGGAATTGATATGAAACATAAACTGACGGCTCTGCTTGCGGCGCTCACAATGGCTGTCTCCATGATGCCGACCGTTCCGACAATGCAGGTCACAGCAGCGGGTGCGGACACATTCAGCTACCCGGTGCAGGAATTCCGCTTCGGCATCGGTGACACGAACCGCAGCATCACCGTTTCCGGCACAAACAGCGGCGACTATGTCAGCTCTGCGGAATTCCTCGGAAACCGCACGCAGAAGTGGTATCTGAACTACATTGCAAGCGGTGTGTACGAGATTGTAAACTCCCAGACAGGCTATGTTCTGACGAATGAAGGCGGTCTTGCAGTGACTTCACCTGACACGGACGGTGCAAACCAGCGCTGGCATATCACGGCGGTCTCGCAGGATTTCGAGGGCAATGATCTCTACTACAAGATCGTCAGCAATGCCGACAGCACGGCGGCGCTCACCTTCGATACCGAGAGCAATTCCTTCTCGGTGGACAGCTACACGGGCGCTCTGTACCAGACTTACAAGCTGAATCTGGACGGTCTGGAGGGATTTGCCGGAAACTGTATGGTGAACGGCAAGGAGAAAGCCGGAACGATCGGCGGTCTGCTCGGTGAGACAGTGTTCTGCGATACGGTGGAAAAAGCGGTCGCAGCACTCGACAGCACAGAGCCGAAAACCGTCGTTGTCACCGCAAATCTAAACTTTGTGAACCAGGGCAAGGATAAGCAGCGGATCCGTGATGACAAAACGCTCGTCGGTTCATATAAAGCGAACACGATCACAGACTGCCTGCTTCGCAATGATGATTTCTGGGGCAAGGACGACCGCCCGTCGCAGAATATCGTGATCCGCAATATAACATTCCGTGGGGAGTATCTGAACAGTGACGGCTCCGGAAATCTTCTTCTGCAATTCTACGGTGTGCGCAACCTCTGGCTCGACCACAACAGCTTCAGTGCTTCCTTCGCACAGAACAAAGACCATGAGGTTGGAAAATTCGTCTGGATCAACACGCCTTCCGAGGGTTGGTCGGACGGTAAGTACAACGGCTATAATCCAGACTACATCACCGCCTCCTATAACAATTTCCTGAACCGCTACTGGACATTTGCGTTCGGCTCCCAAAACAAGGACACCTCCCGTCTGCACACCACGCTCATGTTCAACAAATGGGAGCAGTGTTCCAGACGCTGCCCGCAGTATTCCAACGGCTATGACCACAATTACAACAACTATCACACTGTGACGAACGGCTCAAATCCCAACAAGTCCTCGCAGGTCATCGGTGGTGAGGGTTCGAGAGTCATCAATGAGAACTGCCGCTTTGAGGGCTATACCGGCAATGAGCTTGACCCGGACAGAAACTCCTGCATTTCCTTTACGGATAAGGGCTCTTATACCGCAGGCAACCCTTCCGGAGCAGTTTCACCCATCAACTTCACCAACCATAAGAGCGATACATGGAAGGTCACGGACTGCTACGGCTATCATCTGGTATCTGCCTATAATACGAACAACACCGACATCAAGGCGTTCTGCAATGCCTATTCCGGTGCGTGGAATGCGTACAGCAAGATCCACTACATCACCGACGAGGAATGCGAGAACTACGTCAGCACTTCTTATGAACCGCCTCACCTGAAAGCAATCAAAGTCGGCGGCGCACCGGTCGGGAACCGTGAAGGTGCCGTGCTGGACGAGGGCGCACTCTACATGATCAAGAATGTGAACAGCGGTCTGTATCTCGATGTGGACGGCGCAAAAGCAGAGAACGGTGCCAATATCCAGCAGTGGGGCGCAACTGAACCCGGCACACAGAACACCTTCAGAGCCATTTCCGCAGGTGACGGCTACTATTATCTGGTCAGCCAGGTCGGTGACAAGGCGACCTATTTTCTCGAAGTCGCAGACAACAGTCTGGAGAACGGCGCCAATGTGGGACTTTGGAGCGAGACCGGCGCAGACTGCCAGAAGATCAAGTTCTATGAGGTTTCAGGCGGCACCTATATGCTCCTCACGAAGCAGACCGGTGATAAGAAATGCCTCGGTGTGCAGGCGGCAAGCAAGGAAGTCGGCGCCAATATCGTGCAGTGGCAGACCACCCGCAGCGATACCTCTCAGCACTGGACGCTCGAAAAGGTCGAGAACGAAGGCTGTGCAATGGATACCTCCAAGACCTATATGTTTGAGAATGTGAACAGCGGTCTGTTCATGGATGTTGCATACGCTGGCACGGAGGACGGCACGAATGTATGGCAGTGGAGTGGCGACACAGAGAATCCCGGTACAAATAATACCTTCACGCTCAAGCAGTTCGGTGATTCTCATATGTACTACATCATGAGCTGTCTCGGAGACTACTGCCTGAAAGCAGAAAACGGCGATAACGGCGGCAATATCTTCCTGACACCGTATAGCACGAATGACAGCTCAATGCTTTTCAAGTTTGTGAAGAATCCCGACGGCAGCTACAATATCCTTACGCACGCATCCCGTGACAACTGCCTTGTGGAGATCGCCAATGCCGGAACTGGTAACAGCGACAATGTGGCACAGTGGGAAGCAAACGGTCTGAGCTGCCAGAAGTGGGAGCTGATCGAGGTCACGATCGAGGAGCCGGAGGTCGCTTGTGATGTGAACATGGACGGTTCCTTCAATGTGGCTGATGTCGTGCTTCTTCAGAAGTGGCTGCTGGCAGTGCCGGATACACATCTTCCCAACTGGAAGGCCGCAGATCTGTGTGAGGATGATAAACTCAATGTGTTCGACCTTTGCCTGATGAAACGTGCATTGCTCGAAAAGAAAGCATAAACGCATATCTCTGTATCTGCACCTTCGCCGAATGGATATGATCTGATAGGGTATTCCTATTTGGGACAGATTAGAAACACCGTACTCAGGGGTAATTGTGGAGTACGGTGTTTTGGTTATAATGAACGTGCAACTCTGAGAAAAAAATAATAGCCCATAGCAATGATCCATGGTATAATTAAAGTGCTAGCAATAACAAACCGAAAGGATCAAGCTATGGACTGCACATATTATACATCGATGAACTCAGATCTATACGATATACTCCGTACAGAGGCTTGGCTCAGGTCACAAAATGGGTCAGGCTTAAATTTGCTGCCCTGAATTTGAAAAAGCTGGCGATCCACCTCAAAAAGGAGCGCCGCTGCTCGCTGTTATATGCCATTTTTATTCAGATTCAGCTTCCTGATTCTGTTTTTGCCTGATTATTCTTCAAAATCGCCCCTCTGACGGTTTCGCCGGAGGGGCTTTGTGGACGGACAGACTGAAGCAGCCTGTCAAAGCAGGCTGCTTGCAAAAAATCGGATTCACGAATGATCTGTCTCTGCATTTCAGCGTCAGTTTTGTCGATTTGCGTTTCGCATTATGACTTCACGCCGCTGAAAAGCTCGTCCCATGTGGTAGGTCTCAGTGCTACGTTATTCAAGGTGTAATAAAGCAGAATCCACTGTGCATCTTCAACGGACACCTTGCCGTCGTTGTTCACGTCGGCAGCTTTCAGCTGTGCATCAGACAGCGAGCTTTCTTGACCTGCCATGGTCTCAACATACGTCATCAGTGTAAGCTGCGCATCCTGTATGCTGACAACTCCGTCGTTATCCACATCACCCAGCAGGAATGTAGTCGGCTGTTCTGTAGTCGTAGTAGTGGTCACGGTTGTGGAAACAGTCGTTAGCGTTGTTGCCTTTGTAGTTGTGGTGGTTGCTTTGGTTGTAGTAGTAGTCGCCTTTGTAGTTGTGGTGGTCGCTTTGGTTGTAGTAGTAGTTGCCTTTGTAGTTGTGGTGGTTGTAGTAGTTGTTGTTGCTTTGGTAGTTGTGGTCACATTTGTAGTAGAAGTCGTTGTAACCTCAGCCTCATTTGCAGCCGCATCCTTCTCCGTAACGGCTACCACGGACAGTACGGTGGTAGTATTCTCATCCTCAACGCCAATGGTCAGCTTTGCCAAGCCGGCTCTGGAAGGTGTAATGGTAAGAACTGCCTTACCGTCCTGATCAAACACAGCCTCCTCGCCAACCTTGATAATACCGGTCTCATCCTTTACAGTCAGTGTTTTACCGAATGCGACAGATGCTGGAACTGCGGTCACGGTGATTTTCTTGGATGCACCCTGTGCTACCATAACCATATCCGTATCAGTCGTCAGAGATACAATCTGCGATGGACGTTCAACGTCTACAGCCTGTGCTGCAACCGAGGTACCACTGTAGCTCTTGCAGCCTTCAGTCAGAACGACGGTCAGTTTGCCGGACGGGAATGCGCCCTCTGCCGGTGTAATCTGATAGACCAGTGCAAGTTCCTTATTTTCCTCACTTGCGACAGGCGTAATCTTACTGGGAACGAGTTCGCTGCCCTGATACAGGGAAACGGTCTTGTCATTCAGCGTCTCGATATTCATGTACTTGCTGAATGTCATGGTGATCTTGTTGTCGGCAGCAAAGAGACTGATAACCTCCGGAACTGCCTTGCTGACAATGCTGAAGTTCACGTCAGTCCGGATCGGAGGAACCTCCATCCATTCACTATACTGTGTCTCATAGCCTTCAAGCTCAAACTTGACTCTCCAGAGACCTTCCGGAACATCCCATGCGTATTCACCATTCTCATTTGTTAAAAGTGGGTTCTTCTGGTCATAATCATCTGACGCCCATTCCATTTCTTTTCCGGTTGTCGGATCTTTATAATAGATTGTCATTTTTGCACCGGATATTCGATTGGATGGAACGGCCTCGTAAACATAGCCGCTCGGGTCGATGATCCAACGCGGCATTGCGCCGTCCTGATAAGCGTCAATACGGTCTTCCAGACTATCTTCCCACCAATCAAACAGACTGTCAATACCCCAGCCTACCAGGAAGCCTGCAACTGCACCGACTGCACCTCCGATCACCGTACCAATACCGGGGCAAATTGCTGTACCGACTGCAGCACCTAACTTGGTCAGACCTGATGTAACGATAGGCTTAATACCCCACGTGGAAGCCAGACGACCTGCCAGCAAGCCCGTAGCTTCAAGCTGAAGCGCAGGGTTGCCGCTTGCTTGTGAAACCTGCTTCGTCCATTTTGCCATATTCACGCCGGTCTCAATAACGTCGAGAACGGTGCTAACCTTGCTTACAATCTTGCCAGCTTTGGTAAGGTTTGTCATCGCATCGGTGTTATCTGCCAGTTTTGCAGCACTGCGGAAATCGTCAAAGCTGTCATAGGTCTTAAAGAGTTTAGAACCGGCGTCAACATCGGTAATTCCACCAAGAACCTGATCGGCAGGAGTTGCCAATGCGCTGATAACGTTCGAGACATTACCAACTCCGGATGTTACATTACCAAAGTCCTGATCAAATTCACGATCATAATAATTACGCGGAACAATCAGCGTACTGGAACCCATACCGTTGCCGAATGCAGAAGCCGCCTGAATCTGAGCCGCTGAATAGCTGCCAGACGGATCGTTCTGATACATATTCTCAGAAACGTACTTCACAGTATCGCTGCTGTCCACAGAACGGACATAGTAGTCATAGACGTTGGTGCCGTCATCGGCACTCACGGTCGTGCGGATATAACCATATGCGGCAGGATCTTTGGCAATCTCAGAAACCGGAATCTTTTCACCATTGATGAAAACATAGTCAGTCGCTTCCTGATAGATAGCAAAGTCCGTCGACTGCTTGCCGTCGGATGCGTGAATTTCGCTGATAAACGCATTGTCAGACTCATAAACCGTATCGGCAGAGCTGTTCTGCGCGACATCTTCCGGAAGAGTCGGATCGAGAGCCTTCAGATTATTCTTTTCCGTACTCTGTTCATCAAAGATATCATCCAATGCAGACTGCGGTCCGGTAATTTCGCCGTTCTCCAGATCAATATGAACGGAATCGCTGGTGATAATCTTAATATTCAGAGCACCCGGTGCATAATGGTGATTATTCGGATCAAAGTAACCGTAGGCGACATATGTGCCTCTGGACGGATTCCATTTTGCTTCGAGATACTTTTTCTCTAAGCCCTTTGTGCTGGTCAGATATACCCTGTTGACCATAGCATCATTGGAAATCGTAATCTCAAACTCAAACGGATGTGAGGGGTTAAAGGAAATTGCAGGACGTGCGCCCTCGGTAAATGCCGGCGTGAGATCCAGCTTGAACGGACTAGTCATCTGAATGCGCTCAACAATCGGCTCCACAGTCGTGTACTTGACGGTGACAGGCGCAGAGGTGAACTCGTCCACCACTGCAGTAATGGTTACAGTAGAACCATTTTCTGCAATCGGAACCTTTACAGTCGTGCTGAACTTACCGGTCTTCTTATTTGCTTCTGCCGTACCGATCTCAGTACCATCTGCCAGAATGCTGACAGTCTTGCCGGGCACAGCGAAGCCTCTGACAGCCAGAGAATTGCTGTTGATGCTGGACGGCGCACTGACACTGACCTCAGGTGTATGAATGGTAACAGTACCGATGCCCTCCTTGCAATCCATATTGTCAAAACGGAAGCCCAGAGATGCGGTAATATCTGCATCGCCGTACTCAAGCATTCTGACAGCATAGCGGACTGTGCCGGCATTCTTCTTGGTTTTCAGCTTAACGATATTGTCGTTCGTCAGATCGAGGCCCTGCTCTTCTGCAAGACTGTTGTAAAGCAGAACAACATTATCCGGCAGATTCAGAGCAATGGTATATTCGTCACTCTGTGTCAGCTCGGAATTGATCGCGTAATCCAGAGTAAGGTTTACAATATCATTCTGTACGGTGGAATTCGATGTTGCCGTGAAATTGATATTGCGTCTGTCGATGATGTTGAAGCGGGAATCATAAAGCGAATAGCAGTTGCGGAAGGAATTGCCGCGGAATGTCGGATTATCACGCTTCAAATTGACCTTTTCGAGCTTTCCGCAGTCGGCAAAGGCTTCGGTCGGAATATGGGTAATTGCATCCGGTATGGTGACGGATACAAGCTGGCTGCAGCCGGAGCACATACCATTGCTGAGTGCTTCAATGCTGTCCGGCAGCACAAGCTCCGTCAGCGCACTGCAGTCCTTAAACGCATAGTTGCCGATTGTGATAACCGAATCCGGAATTGAAATGTTTGCCAGACGGGAACAGCCACGGAATGCGCTTTCCTGAATTTTAGTCAGGGTGTCCGGAAGCGTCACACTGGTCAGCGAGGAGCTGAGCGAAGAAATCACGGCATCCGGCAGACGAATAGAGCCCTTTGCAACGTGCAGGGTTCTGCCGACAACATAATCTCCATAGCTCCAGCCGAAGCAATAGCCGCCGACTTCTGTAATATAGTCATAAGCAGTGATATCGGAAAGGTTACGACAGTTGTAGAACGCATAGCTTTCGATCGATATAACGCTTTCCGGAAGTGAAATATCCTGCAGCATCAAGCAGCCGGAGCAAATTCCGTAAGGAATCTCGCGGATGCCCTCCGCGAACTTAATTTCCTGCAGTGCGGTACAGTCAGCGAACAGCGAGTTGCCGAGCGTTTTGGCGTTCGCCGGAATTTCAGCAGTCTGCAGAGCATCGCATCTGGCAAATGCACTATCGCCGATGTCGGTGACCGTTTCCGGAATTTTGATGGTCTTCAAGGATGAGCATTGATATACCATGCTCTCCGAAATCTTTTTCAGCTCGGAAGGCAAAGTCAGCTCTGTCAGACCGTCGCAGTCATAGAACGCGGAATTACCGATAGTCTTGATGGTATCCGGAACAACCATCGTCAGAAGGTCATCACAATCCTTAAATGCATTATCGCCGATTGCCGTAATCGAATCTGTAAACTTGAATTCTGTCATTCTGTCGCGAACGATGGAAACCATCGGTTCCGTAACAGAGGTACTGTCCGCAGTTGCGCAAAGCGTAATACCGGGAAGTGTGCCATTTTCCGGTTGTCTGCAGCTAACACCGTAGTTGCTGCTCTTCAAGGTATCCGGAACGGTCAGAGTGGTCAGTGCGGTACAATTTTCAAAGACACACGATTCCATTTGGGTTATACCGTCCATCAGTGTCGCAGACTTCAGAGAAGTACAGCCTGCGAACGCCTCATACGGAATGATCTTCACAGTACCCGGAATGGTAACATCAGTCAATGTGGTACAATTTACGAACGCGTATTTGCCAAGCGTAGTCAGCTTGGAAGGCAGCGTCAAATTCTCCAGCGAAGTACAGTTATTGAAAGCGGATCTACCGATGGACAGCAACGATTCCGGCAATTCGATCTGCTTGAGACCGTTACAGCCGTTGAAAGCGCTTGCACCGATTGCAGTTACATTCTCCGGAACCGTAACCTCGGTGATACGGCGGAACTCGTAGAAAGAATCTTCGTCGATCACGGTCAGGGTTGAAGGCAGAACAATCTTAATTGCAGTATTCTGGAATGGATGAGTCATCTCGCGGTTGACCGTCTTGCTGCCCTCTGCAATCGTCAGGGTACAATCCATAGTCTGTCCGTCCAGTACACTGTCGGAGCAATAGAAAGCATCGCCTGAAATGGACTCAATCGAATCAGAAATGGTAACATCACGCAGCATTGTGCAGTTACCGAACGCATCATTCTCAATTGTCTGAACCGTAGACGGAATCGTAATGCTCTTAATATGATTGCAGCCGTAGAATGCTGTACTCGGAATGGTCTTGAGACCGCTGCCGAGCGTAACGGTTTTCAGATCAGTACAGTCTCTGAAAGCAGAAGTTCCGATAGACTGAATGCTGTCCGGCAGAGTGATATCGGTCAGCGATGAGCAGCCCCTGAAGGCTTCGTTGCCGATGGAAGTCACCGTATCCGGAATTGTAATGGAAACGAGATCCACATAGTCTTTAAATGCGCCCTGTGCGATAGTGGTTGTATCCTCACGCAGCGTGAGCTCGGTGCCATGCGCCATCGTACCCTTATAGCCGACGAGCGTCTTGCCGATGTAAACGGGACCATCGCTCTGCTGTTCAGACCAGACTGTGCCGTCAAAAGGCTCCACACCAACTGTGGCAATCGTGTTCGGAACCTTGATAGAGACAAGGCTGGAGCAGTCCTGGAATGCATAGCTATCGAGCACCAGCAGAGAATCCGGCAGGTCCAGTGTTTCGAGTCCGGTACATTCTGCAAATGCATGGCTGCCAATCTCTTCCAATTCGGACGGGAAGGAAAGCTTCGTCAGATTTCTGTTTCTGAAGAACGCGCTGTTGCCGATTCGGCGCAGTGCGGCTGGAAACGTAACGCTGACAATCTGCTCACTTGCAGAATTAAATGCCTCGTCCGCGATACCGACCGTATCCTCTTTGAATTTCAGACCAAGATTTGCCGGCACATCTCCCTTATAGCACAAAGCGACCTTACCGGCATACACGATGCCGTTGTCCTGTGCATTAAAATATGCGGAATCAGCAAATGCATTGACTCCGATACGGAAAACAGTATCGGGAACGGTAATATCGGTCAATGCAGTACAGCCGCTGAATGCGTAGCTGCCGATGGTCTCCATGCCTTCTGCAAGCGTAACGGTTGTCAGATGATCAGCATTTGCGAAATAATAGTCCGGTATTTTCTTTCCGCCGGTGATATTGACCGTTGTAATATTCTCAGGGAGATATGAGTTGCCGCTGCTTATGAGAATATCACCGATATCAGCAGACTCCGTTTCAGAGAAGCCGGCAAACGGCAGCGTCACAGTCGTGATGGTAGTCACATTGTTCACAATACCGCAGCCGATCTTTGTAACCGAGGACGGAAGTGTGAGCGTGGTCAGCGATGTGCCGGCAAATGTGTAATCAGAAACTGTCTCCAGCGTCGCCGGCAGATCAACCTGAGTCAGTGCCGAACAATTATAAAACGCATGACTGCCCAGCGTCTGCAATCCACTCGCAAAGGTTACGGTACCGAGCGTTGCACATTCGCCGAACGCGTACCGACCAATCTCTTTGACAGAAGCCGGAATTTCGACAGCAGTCAATGTGCCGCAGCTATGAAATGCCGATTCGCCGATCACGACAAGCGAGGACGGCAATGTAATTGCTGTCAAGCTGGTACTCTGAAATGCCTCATTACCGATTTCCGTAATGGTTGCCGGCAGATTGATCGTTGTCAAGTTACTGCGGCCATAGAAGAAACCATCCGGAATTGTGGTTCCGCCGGAAATTGTAACAGTCGTTATCGAATCATTGTATATGATGCTTGAGAAGGTTTCTTCCGGCAGCTCCTCACCCTCCGCAGGAACAGGCGGATTGCCGTTTGCTGCAGCAAGGGTGTGTCCTGCATAAGGCAGTGTCACGGCAGTCAGCGCAGCACAGCCATAGAACAGTCTGCAGCCCATCTTTTCGGTACCGTCCGGAATGGTCACAGAGGTCAGACCGCTGTACTCAAATGCATAGTTCGCAATCAGACCGATAGAATCCGGCAGCTTGATTTCCGTCAGCGCAGTGCAGTTGCTGAATGCACATATTCCGATGGAATCAACAGCAGAAGGAAATGTAATGCTGGTCAGCGCGGAGCAGTATTGAAATGCCTTTTCCCCGATCACTGAGACCGTATCTGCAATAGTCAATGAAGTCAGGGCAGGCATACTTGCAGCAAAAGAATCCGGAATCTGCTCACCACCGGAAATGATCAATGTTGTCAGAGCCTCCGGTGTGTAGCCAAACAGCGTAGAAATCGTCTGCATAGACGGTGCATCTGCGGTGCCGAATACCGGCATGGAAAGGCTGGTCACTGCTGTACACGAATTAAAAACGCCGTCCGGCAGTGCGGTAATCGTATTGTCGATGACGATTGTTTCGACCTCTGCGGCAATGGTTTTCCACAAGTCCGTCTTAAAGGTCATCGAAACGACATCACCCTCGCCTTTGATGAACAGTAAGTGCGCATCCTGATCAAAGCTCCAGCTGGTCGTAGGGCCGCATGGTTCTGTGATGGCGTTTTCTCCCATCACGACATTTGGCGCGATTGGTTCAGATTCCGGAGCAGTTCCTTCCTCAACAGGAGCTGCCACATTTTCAGCGGATACCTCCGGATTTTCAGCGGATTCATCAACCTCAAAACGAACATGGCCTTTGACATCGACAACATTGTTCGCCGGCTGCATGAATGCACTCGCAGGCAGGAACTGCGCCATATTGCTGGTCAAGCATACGGCTATCAGTGCAGAAAGCAGGCGTTTGTACTTCATTTCTATCCTCCGTCATGGTATAATTAAAAATATTCTGTGAAACCGTTGGTCTCACAGAACCGATTTTCATTATAGCATAACACCCGTTCAAAGTCAAGAAATAAAGGGAATTTTTTAACCACTCGTTTTTTTGGACGCCGTTAATACGAAGTGTATATTTTGATAGATTACATCATTCTCATAGGTTTCACAGAGTATACCGCATTATCATCCGATACATAGCAGCAATGACGCCCTTAGTATCGGAAAAGACTATTTCCGAATGTTTTTAAGCAGCACAATGGTAAGCACTGTCACAATTCCGATTTCAAATAAATAATACGCCCAAAGCGGCACCGGAAGCGGCGCACCATAACGGTTCGGACGCCTGTTCAGGAATTCAATTATCGTTTCCCCTCTGACTGCGCAGACAAACTGAAAAAAGAACCCTATTGCAGATAGTGATGAAACAATGCCAACTATGCCGACTGCTCTTGCACGCGGGCCGCCCATTTCATCGGCAGGCATCCCCTTAATCGTGCGATAGACCAAGACCATTATCGCAACTGACACCGCACACAGCACAAATGATACGATTATACTATACATATATCGTTCCTCACTTTCTGATTTTATCATGAAATCAGCAATCATATTCCCTATTTTATCATATTCCTGCGGAAAATGCAACTGCTGCCGGGACAAAATAAGAAAAAATACAGCTGCCAACCACTCATAATCAGCCGCCCCCCCCTTACTCGTACCCCTATTCTATTTTCGAGAGCACCGCGACATCTTTCGCGCAGGACTTGACAAACTTACTATACTATTTTTTTACTTTTATAATATTTAACCGTAAATATTTAGGCTATATAATACTCACAGCATAACAATTAAGAAAGGCTTGATTTTTACCGGACGTTCTTTGTATCAATCATCTGCGGTCAGACCCTTCAGCAGACCTTCTTCATGGTAGGTGCGGTCAAAATGACGGACTGTTTCTGCTGCGATTGACGAAGCATACACGGATTTGTCCTTCAGCATGAGCATCCATTATCCGGCCCTCCTTCTTGCTCTGCTAGATTTCTGAAAATCTGTGTAGACTCTATAATCAACTCCTGTTTCATCAAGAGCTGTTCGATAAGCCGGTCTCAGAGAACCATAAATCAGCAATGTCTTGGGCAGAGAATACAGTATCTTCGCTCTCATATACGCAAGGTTGAACGCAGTTAAACCTTTTGCACATCAAAAACAAGAATCATGACCGCGATACCGGCAGTCCGATTGATGCATTGCAGAAAACGCTGAATGAACAGCTCGACTGGAAAGCAGATGCTTTTCTTGCAGGCATCAGAGCCGACAAGCTGAGATACGCAAGAGATCAGTTCAGATTGATTCAGTCTCTGCTCGATACCATAGTCCTTCCAATTCATCAAGCCAAAACAGGCAAAAAAATAACGCACGTTTGCCATCGGCAAACTGCGCAGTTTTGCAAAGCAAAACGTGCGGCTCACTTCAAGTGAGCCGCACACGAATCAGATTGTCTGTTAAACCGGATCACATACTGCATCCGGCAGTCTTCAAAGCACCTTGGAGAGGAATTCTTTCAGACGCGGGCTTTTGGGATGCGCGAAGAATTCCGCCGGGGTATTCTGTTCCATAATCGTGCCGTCCGCCATGAACAAGAGCCGCGATGCGACTTCGCGTGCAAAGCCCATTTCATGCGTTACAACAACCATTGTCATGCCGTCCTCTGCGAGCTGCTTCATCAGTTCCAGCACCTCGCCGACCATTTCCGGATCGAGTGCGGAGGTCGGCTCATCAAAGAGAATGACCTCTGGGTTCATAGCCAGCGACCGCGCAATTGCGATGCGCTGCTTCTGACCGCCGGAGAGCTGTGCAGGATAGGCATCTGCCTTGTCCGCAAGACCGACCCGTTCCAGCAGTTCTGCGGCTTTGTCATCAGCCTGCTTCGGCGTCATAATACCAAGCTTGACGGGTGCCAGCGTGATATTGCGCCGGATGGAAAGATGCGGAAACAGGTTGAAATGCTGGAACACCATGCCCATTCTGCGGCGAATGAGATTGAGTTCGCGGTCACAAAGCCCCGTAAGCTCCTGCCCGTCAAAGACGATGCTGCCGGAGGTCGGCTTCTCGGTAAGGTTCAGGCAGCGCAGAAAGGTACTTTTGCCTGAGCCGGACGGCCCGATGATGACGACCTTTTCGCCCTTTTCGATATGCTCGGAGATGCCGTTCAGGACGGTTGTTTCACCGAAGCGTATCGTCAGATCCTTAACGGTGATCATTTGACGCCAGCCTCCTTTCGAGCAGATTCACAAGCTTAGTCAGCAGCACGACCATCACCAGATAGATGAGCGCAACTGCAATGAGCGGCATGAACGCCGAGAATGTCTGTGAACGGATGATATCGCCGCCCTTGGTCAGATCGGCAATGGCGATATAGCCTGCGACAGAGGTTTCCTTCAGCAGGACGATCGCTTCGTTTGCGAGCGCAGGCAGCACGGTTTTCAGCGCCTGCGGAATGATCACGAATACCATTGTCTGCCGGTAATTCAGACCGAGGCTGCGTCCGGCTTCCAGCTGTCCGATGTCCACCGCCATAATGCCGCCGCGAACGATTTCAGCGACATACGCGCCGGAGTTGATGCCGAAAGCGATCACGGCCACGAAGGTTTTTGAGATCGGGACGCTTGCGAAAATGACAAAGTAGATAATCAATAGCTGCACAACAACCGGTGTGCCGCGGATAATGGTCAGATAAAGGCGGCAGAACAGATCGGGAATCAGCAGCCTGCCTGTCCGGAGATAGGTTGAGCGGATGATCGCAACCAGAAAGCCGAGCAGAATACCGATCAGAACGGCGAAGAATGTAATAATCAGTGTAGTTTTCAAGCCGTCTGTCAGGTATTGCCAGCGGTTTTCCTCAATGAAATTCTGCCGGAAACTCTCAGCAAAGCCCATGGGGGAACACTCCTTTCATCAGTCAGAGGTCAGCGTGCGGCAGCGGAAACGCATTTCCGGACTTTGCAAGCCGTCCTCTGCGCGGCAATCGTCAGTCCTTGCGCACCAGCACGACCAGATGCGTCGTGACGTAGGTGTCGGAGAACAGTACGTTTTTCTCGCGGTCAGGTGTAACGGACATACCCGCAACGCCGACGTCTGCCTTGCCGGACTGCACCGCCGGAATGATGGAATCGAACGCCATATCCTCAATCTGAAGCTCATAGCCGAGCGTATCACAGACGGCGGTCATCATATCCACGTCGAACCCGACGATATCGGTGCCCTTTTTGAATTCATACGGCGGAAATTCCGCGTTGGTCGCCATGACAAGCTTGCCCTTGCTGCGGTCTGTGCCTTCCGGCGAGACATAAGCCTGTGTACCGGCGTCTTCACTGTCGTAGTTATCCTTGATCTGCTTCAATGTGCCGTTGTCGCTGAGTGTTTTCAGCGCACCGTTGATCTCCTCCTGAAGCGCCGTATTGCCCATCTTGATTGCAATGGCATATTCCTCATCGGCAAAGCCCTCGGAAAGCTGCTGAATGTCGGGATTATTTTTGAGGAATACGGAAGCGGTATCGCTGTCGATAATAATGGCGTCGATCTTGCCCTGCTTCAATGCCTGCACGGCATCGGAATACTTGTTGTACTTTTCAACAACAGCATTTTCCACATCCTCTGCGAGGGTATCGCCGGTCGTACCGAGCTGAACACCGATCGTTTTGCCTTTGAGGTCATCAATGGAGTGCACCGGATTGGCAGGCGCACCGCTGCAAGCAGTCAGCATCACAGCGCACATACAGCACGCCGCAAAGCCGGTAATCAGTTTTTTCATATCATAACCACCCTTTCTGTAAAAAAGCCAGCTTACCCGTAAATAAACTGACAGTCACGGATTTATTATAGCATATAATTCCAAGAAATGCAATGATTTATCAACGAAAAAAGTCAGAAATCGTTTTATTGCATTAAAAAATCAATCACATTGACAACTTTGATGCCGTTTTCATCCATACGCGATTAAGCTGATATGCTGCAATACTGTGCCGTCTGGCTGTACAGACGAATATCTGCGGACGCCGCGCGGCACTTCAATAAAATATTTCAAAAAGCACTTTCTTTTTATGGTGAATATTGACAAATGGTGAATTGTGCTGTATAATGCGTTTATGATGAAGATTTGCATTTGCCAGCAAACTTATTTATGATAAGAAGATTCAGATTATGACGAAATTAAAAACTGCGGCATCATCATCATTCGGAACAGGTTTGCTTTTTTTCTTTATAGGATTGTTATTCTTCTTTGTCTTTTTTTAATTATGAAAGACACGAAAGAGTTTGCAAAAACTGCACAGGAAGTCCATGCGGTAGTCACCGACGTGCAAAGACGTACAACCAGAAGCAGAGGCAAGACCAAAGTAAACTACGATGTATATGTTCAATATACGGTGAACGGCAATACATATCAAGAAGAACTCAACGGCGGAAATGGCAGTATGAGAGAAGGGCAGGCGATCACAGTTTATTATGATCCCATGAATCCCCGTGATGTCAGAAAATCGCTCAAAAACAACGGTGTGATTTTTGCAATGATTTTTGTAGTCTTGATCGGTCTCATCGGCGGCTATACCGGAATAAAACCCGTTATCCAATCGGCAAAGATGAAAAAGCTGAAGAAAACAGGTGCTCAGATCATCGCAAGGGTCACACATATTACCGAGGACAGAAGCGTCACAATCAAACGGGCTAGAAATAACAGAAACATCGCAGTATGCTATCCGAATAAGGCTGAATGCGAAGTGTTCGATCCCGTTACAGGCGAAAAATACATTTTCACTTCCGAGGCGTATGTAAGCGATCTCCAGCATCTTGTAGGACAGCTTGTAACCGTTTATTACGACCCCAATGACAGAAGCAGACACTATGTTGACCTTAATTCTGCCTGTTAAAATCCGATGCGCTTTGGAACCAGACACGAGTTCAGGTAAGATTGCCTGTTTGACGCGATGATTCTTTTCCATCATTCCAAAAGCATAAGCAGAACCTCGCCATTGGCGAGGTTCATTCTATTTTATGCGTCGCTGCGCAATGCGTCAGCCGGATTCATATGCGCCGCGCGCAACGCAGGCAGTACGCCGCAAAGCAGACCAAGCATCAGACTGCCGCAGCACGCCGCCAGAATCGCACGCCCCGGAATACACTACACCGGCGTCAATTCCAGCGTTGGGATATTCCTGCTGATAATTGTACAGATATTTGCCGGATTGTAAGAGAGCAGAATCCCAAACAGCGCGCCAATGATTGCCCCGCCGACCGCCATCAGTACGGCTTCCGTGAAAAATTCGATCATAATTGTACTGTTTTTGGCGCCCAGCGCTTTTTTGATGCCGATTTCACGAATTCGCTCCTGCGCGCCAATCAGCATAACATTCATGATTCCGATTCCGCCGATCAGAAAAGATACCATTGCAATCAGCGTAATGAAATGCCGAAGCAAATCGACATACTTCTGAATAGAATGCAGCACATCGCTCATAAGCGTGACTTCAATATGCCAGTCCTTATGCTGCATCAAGGAAGAAAAATAGGTCTGTGCAACATTGCGAAGCATATTCACATCAGAAATCCCGTTCGCATTGAAGCGTACCATTGCAGTATCGTTCGGAGTCTCCGGAAAAAAAGCTTGCCAATAGGAATATGGAACGTATACCGTTGTCTCGGTATACAATCTGTTTTCCTCAGAAGTCGCGTATCTGTCGCCGTAATACTGATAAACGCCGACGATGGTAAGCTGATGCGGAATCCCCTGTTCGTCGTCAAACCAGATATACTCTCCGATCGGATTTTCGCTGCCGAAGCAAAGCTCTGCGGTCAGCGAAGAAATGATCGCAACGGGCTGTTTCAGGAGTCTTGATTCTGAACAGCTTCCACAAAAACCATATTATGACCTTCACGGCTGCCGTAAGTCTGCCGGATGCTCGCATTGATGCTTTCGCCAAGCGTATAGAAAATGACGATACTGAATACGCTGATGCAGATACCGAGCATAGTCAGGATGGTACGATGCCTGTTCTGACCCATGCTGCTGATTGCTGTCCTGACATATTTTATCACAGGGCATTCTCTCCAAGATACTCTGCCGGATTCAGTAAAACCTCGTCATCCACCTGCAACGCGCCGTCATCGACGATCTCCGTATAATATCCGCAGTGCAGACCTGTTTTAACGGGTTGCTTGACCGGTATACCCGATTCCATTCGCCATACATATTCACCGGAATCATCCGTACAGACCGCATCATACGGAACGCAGAGCGCCTGCTCAGCGCGTTCAAGAATCATACGTCCGCTGCACGCGGCGCCGCTTCTGAGCGTTTCATTTACAAGCTTATCCACAGCGGCAATGATTTCATATTCATTCTGTGCGTTCAGGCGCATTCCGGTTATGACAGCGTCAGCAGACTGTTCCGGCGCAGTGCTGGAAGTCAGCCAAACCTGCATTCCGATACGCAGAACAAATTCGTAACGACGCCGCTGCACGGTGCATTGACCTCTGTTTGTGAACGCATCGCATACAATTTTTCGAGCTGTATGCGATACGTTTCCGCAGCGGATACGGCAAACTTTTGCAGTTCTGTCTGATACTGTTCCGAATCAGCCGCCTCACGAAGCGTATGTTTCGCTTCCGTTTTTTGCGCGCTCCAAATCTTAACATTCGATTCTGCATCCGCCCAGATCGTTTCATAGCGCTCGCACTGATTTTTCATCATCTGCGCCCTGACCGCGGCAGCAGGATCGTCAGAATCGGAAGATTCGGCAAGAAAGGCTTCATATTCGGCTCTGCCGTGATCAAGCGCAGTTTTCGCGTCAGCAAGCGTTGCCAGCGCATTCTGATACTGCTCGTCCGCCTGATTGACTGCGAGCTGCAAAAGCGAATTGATATATTGATTTCGTTCGGCGCTGTTCTGTCTGGAGAGTGCTTCGGCACTTTCCAGTTTTTGGAGAAGCTGCTCGCATTCCGCGATATCTTCTTCAGGCGCCTTTGCATCGCAGCGAAAGAGCAGCGTACCTTTGCTGACGGTATCTCCGTTCCTGACCGCAACCGTTTCCACCGGATACGGCATCATAAAAAGAACCGTTTCTTCGGAAGCGCAGCGAATCTCACCGACCGCGCCAACGGTTTGCATAATATCCCGTTTTTCTGCTGCGGCAGTCAGCGGCTCCGGCAATTCCTTCCGATTTGCGACAACCGCCAGCACAATCGTTCCGATCAATATCACCAGCGTCAGCAATACAGCAAACAGTACTTTGGTGTGTTTGAGAATGAATTTCATGTAGTAGTTGCCTTTCGTTCCGTATTATTCAAAGCGCAGGGCGTCGGCTACCGTCATATGCATTGCCTGTTCTGCGGGATGCAATCCGGAAAACCAGCCGCAAAGCAATGTGACGACAATAACAAACAGAATTGCAAACAAAGACGGCGTCAGCGAAAATTCCGTGTACATAATCAAATACTGATATTCTTCGCCCATAATTTCCGTTAAGAGCGCAGGCAGCTTTCCGGCTAGAATATGCTGAATCAGCATTCCGAATCCAACACCCAATACGCAGCCCACCGAGCGAATGCACATACTTTCGGTAAAGAATTGCAGCCTG
Source organism: Oscillospiraceae bacterium (assembly GCA_016296505.1). GTDB lineage: Bacteria > Bacillota > Clostridia > Oscillospirales > Ruminococcaceae > Firm-04. Next base: position 133,289 of record JAEDJD010000003.1, on the reverse strand, counting down.
ATCAGCCTGCTGTCTGCGCCGATTGCTTTGCGAACGCCGATCTCCATTGTCTTTCTGCGAACAGAGACCAGCAATACGTTTACCATGCCCATACAGCTTACGAAATAAGTCAGACCGGCTACGCAAAGCAGCGCTGCCGTCAGCGCATAGATACGTTTTTGCATATCTTCGCCAAGCGGCTCCGGCGCGGTAATTCGCACCTGAAGATGCTCCTGCGCAAGCTGCGGATTAAAAAAGCTCAGTATTTCCTGCGTCGCGGCGCTTTCATTCAATACGCCGGACTGATATGCTGCATGGAATCCGGTAATACGCTCAGGCTGCGTCACATTCCAGCAGGTATCGACCGCAGAATACGGCGCATAGATTGTTTTGACGCTGTCCGGCTCACCGGTATCAATCCATTTGTATACGCCTGATACGACAGCCGGAAACAGGATCCCGTTCGCGTCATAAAAATGCAGGTCGCCGCCGAGCGCATCCTGCTCATTTCCGAACATTTTCACAGCAAGCGTCTGTGGCAGAACAACCGTCATGATCTCATGTTTGCAATCCGCGTCAGTCAGGAATCTGCCGCAAACCAGCGTCAGCCGGTCGAGATGCGCCGCAGCCGGCGCACAGCCTTTGAGCGCATACAATTCCTTTGCATCGTCGCCGACGCAATACACTTCCGGTTGAATTCCACTCTGATAATCAATACCATAGAGATACTGATAATCGGTATCCGCAAAGGCATAATACAGTTCAGCCGGAATGGACGGCGGTTCAGCGGATATTCTGTCGTCTGTATAGGTGACGTTCACAGATAAATAATTGCCGTCGCCGTTCGCAGTCATATACATGATTATGACCTGCTCTGCGCATTTGCTGATCGAAAGAATCAGCAGCGTCACTGCAATACCAAATGCCATACCGCATATGACAAGAAAACTGCTGACCGGCTGTTCCTGCAAATCACGAAAGCCGCACCGGACGGATTCTAATTCTCTGATCATAATTTAATCCGTCACATTTCTGCTCACGGCTGATCCATCAAATACCGCAGACGGTTCCAGAATAATCTGAGCGCCATCCTGTAGTTCATCCGTGATGATTTCCGTATATTCGCCGTCAACAATCCCCGTTTTCACCTCATGCCGGACAGCGATCTCCATCCCCTCGCCGTCTGATTCGACGGTAAATACGCAAATCGTACCGTCGTCGTTATAACAAACCGCAGCGTTCGGAACAGCATACGTTTCTTTTTCCTCCAGCACAAGCGAAATATATGCCTGCATTCCGATCAGCAGTCCCTCCTGCTGCGCCGGCTGCAAGCGGACGGAAAATCCGTCTTCGCTGCGCACAGCGCTCACATCCGTCACCGTGCAAGCGTATTCTTCCGCTGAAGCGTCGGTATGAAAGGTTGTCTTTTGACCAGACTTCACTGCAAGTATGATTTGATCCGGCACAGAAAGCTGTACGCTGAATGTATCATCGGGCAGAATGACCGCAAGAATACCGTCCTCGCAGATCTGACCGGCTGTTCCAAAGCACTCGGATACGATGCCGCTACACGGTGCCGTGACAGTCAAAGCAGCATACTGCTGCTTCAGCTTTTCAATCTCCTTGGAGTCCGAATCATCCGCTTCGCTGCGCATGGATTTCAGTTCATATTCCTGATCTGCAATCTCCCGATCCAGCTCGCGCGCAGTCGCTTCGGTTTCCTGCTCTGCGGAATGCAACTCTGCTTCCGTCTGTGAAATCTGGACAGCCAGTTCATCCGCCGCATCGCTGAGCGCACCGAGCTGATTGACGGCTTCCTGATATGCCGCAGATGTTTCCGCATATTGCTCCGAATCGGGCTGCATTGTCCTGAGCGCTTCGGCAAGCTGATTCACAGTCTGCTGCGCCTGATCGCAGCCTGAAGCAGTCTCCTGCTGCATCTGTCAGAGCTGTGCGACAGCATTGCCAAGCTCCTGCTCTCTGTTATAAAGCGCCTGCATCTGAATATCCCGACTGGCTTTTGCCTGTTCCAGCGCGTTTGCGGCATACTGATATTGCAATTCGGACCTCTGTTTTGCAGCAGCGGCATTCTTGCTCATCGAATCAATTTCCGCCTGCAAATCAGAACCGTCCAGTTGAAAAAGCACATCGCCTTTGTTCACGCGCTGACCGGCTTCGCAGTGAACCGATACAACCGGCTGTTCAAAAAGCGCAGTCCGGACAAAGACGTTTCCCTGCTCTGAAATAATCTGCCCCTGCTGCTCGCTGGTACGGGAGAGCGATTGCTTCATCAGAGAATAGGTATCGACCGCTGCCGGCTGCTCACCGCATCCGGTAAGCAAAATGAAACTGATTGATGCAAACGTAATAAGGAGTTTGGATTTCATGAAATACACCGTCTTTCTGCATCATGCATGGAATCGTAGGTGGTACGATGATATTTGAAAACTAATTTCTGCGGCAAAATCTGTTTTTTACACATCTATTATACTATTTTCGGATATAATTGTCAATAAAGAATTCAAGCAGCATACAGCGCAAAATCCTGTCAGAAGCGTCAATTATGCCGCAGAAAGCCACTATGCCAACGATATCCCGTACTGACAACAGGTATAAAGTTGGCATTTTATACTTATATTGCGTTTGAGTGAGCGACAGCCGCCGCTATTGGATTCCGGATGAGCCAGAATGCCCATCCGGAATCGTCAACATCTTATCGTATTACCAGATACAGGCTGTAGAGCAGGTGTAATAGGTTTCCTTCTCGCACTTCTTGACATTGCCGTTATTCTTATAGTAGCTGTTGTAAATCGCGTTAGAATCCACGTATCTGGTCTTCTTGCAGTCAGCATGGCAGCCGTTCTTTTTAGAGGATTCACCGTGACTGCACTGTGCCTCGACAGAGAATTCAATTTTAGAGAGTTTCTTGATTTCCATAATCAATTTTCCTTTCGTCAATCATAAAATAAATTTAGTATCAATATATCCAAACCGCAGCAAGCATTGCGTACTGCTCTTTGCGATCAGATAACAGAGTATAGGCGTATTGCATACGATAAAGTCTATGGTTTTCAAGCCAGCCATATATGTAATAATCGAGTACAAAGGTAAAATCCAGCTTCCCAGCGCTATGCCGCATAAGCTGTATAATACGACGTTACTGTGAATCGTTTGCCTTGTTTTTTATATCCGTAAAGAAATAATAGAATATTCAGTAATAAGAGCAGCCATGATAAGCTCAGCGGTGTGATTTGCGACAGAAGCATCGAGGTTCCTGAAATACCGCTGTCATACAGTTTGACCGGTGCAAGAAAAATGGTGATGCCGAACGCGTTAATCATTCCAGCCGCCGCAATCATCAGAAAATTGATCGGGTTTATCTTTTGGAGCTGTTGTATTGTATTCATATCCTGCGCCTCCTGATTGATTCTTATATATATAAATCATAAGCGAAAAAAAGTAAAGCATTTCCTTAAATTTTGCGGATAATCTGCACGAACGCTCTATGGTAAAAAGAAAAGTCGCCTATGAAACAGGCGACTGAAATACAGAATATGGAATTCTTCTAAAAATGAATGGATTTCGATTTAACACCAGTTCATCATAAAACAGAAACGAGCGAACAGCCGAATAAAGACATAGCAGACACAATATGTAAGAACCACCAAAAACCTGCGAGCCTGATTCCACTTGGGCGTGAATGGCAATGGCATCAAAACGCCAATGAGCGTAGGTCCGAAGATCATGGAGACAAGTAAAAGCAATACGCTGGGATACAGTATGATATCAATATCCATGAATCTTTCACTGAGAAAAAATACGCCCGGAGTCAAGATAAACCATCCGATCGTGAGCAGCAGCTATTGTTTCTTACTTAACATAATACGTCCTTTTCGTTCTGTTCAAGCTCAAGAGATTTTGAAAGAAAGTTTCTGAGCTTCGGACTCTTAGGCGATTCAAATATCTCCTCCGGCGTACCGATTTCCTCGATCACACCGTCTGCCATAAAAATAATCTGATCGGAAACGCTCTTTGCAAAGCTCATTTCATGCGTCACGATAATCATGGTACTATCTTTCGATTTCAGACTGCGGATGACCTTTAAAACCTCGCCTGTAAGCTCCGGATCCAGTGCGCTTGTCGGCTCGTCGAAGCAGAGAATATCGGGATTGAGCATAAGCGCTCTTGCGATTGCGACGCGCTGCTGCTGACCGCCCGAAAGCTCACAGGGATATGCGTCGGCTCTTTCCGCAAGACCGACCTTATGCAAAAGCTGCATTGCCTTTTCATCGAGTTCTTTTCTGAGACCTGCCATATCGCTCTGCTTGTCTTTGCTTTTTTCAAGCAGTTCCGCGGCGAGCGTGAGGTTTCTCAGCACGGTATACTGCGGAAAGAGATTGAACGACTGGAAAACAAGTCCGAAATGCAGCCGATTCTGCCGGATTTCGTTCTCGCTCATTTTCGTCTTTCTATCAGCTGAGAAAATTGTTTTCCCCTCAACGGAAACGCTTCCAAGATCGGGCTTTTCAAGGAAGTTCAGGCATCTCAGCAGCGTAGTCTTACCGCTTCCTGAGGAGCCGATAATAGATAAAACCTCGCCCTTTTCGAGGGTGAAATCAATCCCCTTGAGCACCTCTGTCTTATCGAAAGTCTTATGTATATTTTTCACTTCAAGTACAGCCATAGGTCTTATCCTTTATAGTAATCTAATTTTTTCTCGATATATCCGAACAGGAGCGTCAGGAAGCCGCAGAAGGCAAGATAGAACGCGCCAACATAGAAAATCGGCCAGATAATTGCCTTGAGTCCGACGATATCCTGCGCTGCCTTGACAAGCTCCGCAACGGCAATGACGCGCGCAAGAGAGGTATCCTTTACAAGGGTGATGATTTCGTTGCCCATGGGCGGAATGATACGCTTGATCACCTGAAACAGTACGACTTTGAAGAAAATCTGCGTTTTCGTCATACCGAGAACCTGTCCCGCCTCATACTGCCCCTGCGGAATGCTTTCGATGCCGCCGCGGAAGATCTCGGAGAAGTAGCAGGCATAGTTTATGACGAACGCGACAATCACAGAGGGTTCCCGATCAAACCCCGACGCCCCAAAAATCAATCCCGGTCCATAGAATACAAGGATAATCTGGAGCATCAGCGGCGTTCCTCTGACAATCCATACAAATGTTTTCGTCAGCCATTTCAGGAGTCTGATTTTTGACATTGAACCGAAGGTTATGACAAGTCCGAGCGGGAGTGAAAACAATAATGTTACGCCAAAGATCAGCAGCGTTTTCTGGAAGCCGTCCAGAAGCTGCATTGTTACATCTATAAACGACATAGCATTCCTCTCAGATCAATATGCAAGGATATCGGACATCTCGTATTTTTCAGCAAGTTTCTGAAGCCAACCGTCCTGAACCAGCTTATCAACGGTATCGTTCACCTTTTTGAGCGTCTCCTGATCCTCAAGTCTGAAGCCGATCGCATACTGCTCCGGCGTCAGCTCGACGGCGTCCACAATGACGAGATCGGAATAATCTGTACCCTCTTTGATGGTAGAGATCGCCATGACGTAGTCGATTACGCCGCCGTCAACCGTACCAGCCTTGACCTCCATGAGAACATCCTTCTGCGCGTCGCAGCCGATAAACTCAGGATTCGGAATCGCATCGTCCTCGGTGATTGCCGTTTCTCCGGCAGAGCCGCTTTCGGCGGCAACCTTGAGACCGTCCAGACCACCTTCCGCAGTAATCTGCGCAAGATTTTCCTCTTTCACGATGAGAACCTGCTTATTATCTACGTAAGGATTGCTGAACGCCATATTCTCTTTTCGCTCTTCCGTAACGGTCAGACCGTTCCAGATGCAGTCGATTTTCTTGGATTTCAGCTCAGTTTCCTTTTGTTTCCAGTCAATGACCTGAAATTTGGCTTCAACGCCAAGCTCCTCGCAGACTTTCTGGGCAAATTCGGTATCAAAGCCTGTAAGATTATTATTGTCGTCGTAGTAGTTCATCGGCTCGTAAAGAGTAATGCCGATGACAAGATCACCCTTATCCTCGATATAAGCCCAGTCCTGCTTCTCGGAACATCCGCAAGCAGACGCCGTAAGTACCAATGCTGCTGCAATACCAAAAAACTTTTTCATAATAACCTCCAAAAATACGCAGATACTTCTGCGTGGTAATATAATACAATCATACCACAAACAATAGATTTCGTCAAGAGGGACACAGCAATCATACGCAGATTTTACGTTACCGAAACGATATTTTTCGGAAATTGCAGCCGCGACCTGCGCAAACAGAACGCAAAAAACGCAGAACCGGAATATGCTCCGATTCTGCAGTATGGTTAAATATCAAAGCCATATTTGCTGCAAAATGACGGTGTATACGCAAAGCAGCGGTCATAGAGCGCCGAAAGCAAATGCCCCTCCGGCGGCAGATCAAACCGCAGACGGCAGGCTGCCAATAGCTGATGCGCTTCTCCATATTTCCGGTTGACGTCCGGTTTTCCGTAGCGATGATCGCCGAGAACCGGCGCGCCAAGCGCCGCAGTCTGCAACCGAATCTGATGCGTCCGACCGGTATGCAGCGTCACAAGCAAAAGCGCAAGATTCTCATGTTTTTGCAAGACCTCGTACTCCGTTCGCATCATCCGAAAGCCCGTTCGCGGCTGATTGGAAATCTCGGCATTTTTGCCCTCGAGCCGCCGATGATATGCGGTGACAATATCATGCCGCTTCGGCGGCAAGCCGGCAGTGACGCAGAAATACTGCTTGACGACTTGATTTTCTCGAATCATCTCATTCACGCAGCGCAGTGCGGCAGCCGTTTTCGCACCGATGACAAAGCCCTCTGTATTGCGGTCGAGCCGATTGCACAGCGCAGGCGTAAAGCTCTGCTCCTGTTCCGGCACATACGCGCCGCTTTTCGCAAGATACTGCAAAAATCGCGCCTGCAAGGTATCGCTGCTGCCCTGATTGTCGGCATGAACCGGCAGATTCACAGGCTTTCGCATCAGCAGGATATGGTCATCCTCATAGACGATCTCCGGTTGTTCCAAATGAATCGGCGCAACAGGCTTCTTCACAGATACGAAGAATTCATCCGGCAGATAAACCTGCACCGTATCTCCTGCCGCAAGAAAGGTCTCCGCCGGAATGCGTTTTCCATTGCATTTGACGTCTTTCTTGCGAAAGGTTTTATAGAGCAGAGATTTGGGCAGCTTCGGGCAGGCTTTCAGAAGAAACTTGTCCGCGCGCTGACCGGCGTCATTTTCCGCGATGATAAAAGTATGCATTGGCTTCAGATATCATTCCGGATGATATCCGCATAAGTCTCGCGCTTTACAACGGTTCTCGCGACGCCGTCCTTCACCATGACAATCTCGGCGCGCGGATTGCGGTTGTAATTGGAAGCCATGGAATAGTTGTAGGCGCCGGTCGCGAGCACTGCAAGGATATCGTCCTCCTCGGCAGCCTGCAACGGCATATCCTCGCCGATGAGATCGCCGCTTTCACAGCACTTTCCACCGATTGTGACGTTCTCGCTGCGCGGCTGATCCGCCTTATTGGCAATCAGCGCCTCATAGCGTGAGCGATAGAGCGCATAGCGCGGATTGTCGCACATACCGCCATCAGTCAGCACATAAGTACGAACCGCCGGAATCACCTTTTTTGCCATGACGGTATAGAGTGTCAGACCTGCGCCGCCGACAATGGAACGACCCGGCTCAAACAGCACGAACGGTTCCGGATAATCAAGCTCCGCACAGACATTCTTGAGCGCGGAGAGAATTGCACGAACAATTTCGCCAAACGGCTTCGGATCATCTTCCTCGGTATAGCGAATACCGGGACCGCCGCCGAGATTCAGTTCCGGCAGCGTAATCAGAAGCGCATCGCGGATCTGATTCATGAATCCGATCATAACGCGCGCAGCCTCGGCAAACGGCTCTGTATCGAGAATCTGCGAACCGATATGGCAGTGCAGACCGACAAGGCGCAGATTCTTGCAAAGCCCGACAGCCTGAACCGCCTGCATTGCCTCGCCTGTTTCAATTGCGAACCCGAACTTGCTGTCGATCTGACCGGTCTTGACAAAATCATGCGTATGGGCGTCGATACCGGGCTTAATCCGAAGCATGATATTGACTATTTTTCCGGCTTCACCGGCAATCTGATCGAGCCGGCGGAGTTCCGGCAGATTATCGCAGACAATTCTGCCGATATCGTTTGAAACAGCCATTTGCAGCTCGGCGTTGGACTTGCTGTTGCCGTGCATTACGAGCTTTTCAGCCGGCATACCTGCTTGCAGCGCGGTATAGATCTCGCCGCCGGAGATCACGTCCGCGCCGAGTCCCTCCGAATCAACAATGCGGTACAGTTCCTTACAGGAAAGCGCCTTGCTTGCATAGCAAATCAGACCTCTGCCGCCGTACTCCTCCGCAATCACACGCGCATAACCGCGGCAGTTTTCCCGAATCATATTTTCATCCATCACGTAGAGGGGCGTGCCATACGTTCTGGCAAGCGACACGGTATCCGCACCGCCGATACAGAGATGTCCTTCCGATGATACGGTCAAATTCGGCGTGAGCATATTGAATCATCCTTTCTACATTCAAAAACAGTCTACCGGAAGTTTCCGCAGCTTATCGCTGTACGGATTCCGTACTCCAATACTGGTAAAGCTGGCACTGCATCATACCATTGTAGAGCTTCCGGCGTTTTCTCGCTTTCCGTTCAAAGCATTTTTCAAATTCGTTATCCGGCGTAATGACGCTGAACGAAGCGTCTTGCGGTATCACTTGACGCATCACACGATAAATCTCTCTTGCTTCTTCGATATCGAGCATACGCTCGCCGTAGGGTGGATTGCAGACGATATTCTGTCCGCTGACTGCCTGAAAATCGCGTATATTCTGCTGTTTCACGGTGATTCTATCCGCAACGCCAGCTTTTTTTGCATTCAGCATTGTCAGCTCGATCGCAGCCAGATCGACGTCAAAGCCATAGCCATGAAATTCTGCATGATGGTTAATCTTCTCCGTTGCAGCCGATCTAGCCTGCCGGAACGCGGTCTGCGGCGCCTGCGACCATGTTTCGCAGACGAATTTCCGGTGCAGACCGGGCGCGATCCGCATGGCGCGCCTTGCACCCTCGATCAGAAATGTACCGCTGCCGCAGAACGGATCGCAAAGCTGCGTATCACTCCGCACATGAGACAGATCAAGGATACCGGCTGCGAGCGTTTCACGAATCGGCGCGAGAACCGCCTGCTGCCGCCAGCCGCGTTTATAGAGTGGAATGCCAGTCGTATCAAGATAGAGCGTGCATACATCGTTCCGGATCTGAAATTGCAGCGTATGCGGCGCGCCGGATTCCGGAAGCGTCTGCGTATGGTAAGCGCGCTGCAGCCGCGTGACAGCCGCCTTTTTGACGATTGCCTGACAAGCCGGAACGCTGTGCAGCGCCGAATTCAGCGAGCTGCCCTTGACGATAATGGCGTCGTCACGCCCGATAAATTCCTCCAGCGGCGCCTGCATGACGCCCTCGAACAGCGGATCAAACGCAGTTTTTCCGCGCTGCGCCTTGACCGAAAACGTCCCAAGCTCGACAAGGACGCGCTCCGCAGCGGTCAGCTCGATATTGGCGGCGGCGATCTCATCCCATCCGCCGGAAAACGATACTCTGCCGTCGGCGGCGGTGATTTCGGGTACGCCGAGCCGTACCAATTCAAATTTTACAACCGATTCAAGCCCGAAATGACACGGGCAGCATATACGATACATATTTTCTATCCTTTATTCGTGATCTATGCGATTATCCGTTGATAATACCGGAGATACCCTCCGTCAGAAATTTCTCCTTATAATATGCAAGCTCCGAACGGATCATATCGTCAATCGTCTGCATACCGAGCAATTCGACCGGCGCTTGATCATCCGTCAGGAGCCGGTTTCCGGCTTCGCACGGCTGAATTTCTGACGAAACGCGCTGCATCATCTCCATCAGCTCCGGATTACATTCCGCAGCGATGTTCTGCCGAAGCATTTCGACAATCTGCGGATTCTGCGAAGCAAACAGCTCTCGATTCGTACAATTTGGCACATCGACCGTATACACATTCTCAAACACGGAAGCGATCGTATCCTGCAAATAGGCATTGATACCGTCCGCACGGTTTGAGGTCATGTTCATATTCACGACCATGACGCCGTTTTCGGTCAGATGCGACCGCACCATCCGGAAGAATTCCTGCGTAGACATCTGAAACGGAATCGTAATATCCTGATAGGCGTCCACCATGATGACGTCATATTTGGTATCGGTGCCGCCCAGAAACGCTCTGCCGTCATAGGTCGTAACCGGTACAGCCGGATCGAGCGCAAAATATTCGCGCGCAAGACCAGTTATTTTCTCGTCGATCTCAACGCCGGCAATCTCCATAGAATCAAAATAGCGCCGGCACTGTGTCGCGTAAGTGCCGGTGCCCATTCCAAGAATCAGCATATTATGCGGCGCTTCCGGTGCTTCGAGCATCATCGGCGCTGCAAGCGCGTAATCGTAATACATACCAGTCAGCGCGTCGTCCTTGACATAGACCGACTGCACGCCGAACAGTACATTGGTCGAAAGAATCACCTGCTTGTCATCCTCGCGAACCTGCAAATAATTGTAAACCGACTCGTCTTCAAGCGCCAGCGTTTTATCCCAGAATGCGAATCCGAGCAGAAACGCCGCTGCCGACGCCGCTGCAAACAGTACAACCGAAACGACCACCTTGACGGTTCCGCGCCGTTCCGACAGAAAATAGATCACGCCGAGCAGCAGCAGAATTCCGGAGAAAATCACGAAGGTTGCCGCGGTTCCGACAGCCGGAATCGTCAGGAACGTCGGGACAAACGTACCGATGATACTGCCGATCGTATTCGCAGCGCCGAGCTTACCGACGGTTCTGCCGCTGTCGTCGAGGCTGCCGACTGCAAATTTCACCAACGAGGGCGTCACCGTACCAAGCAGAAACAGCGGATAGACAAACACGATCATACAGGAGAGGAACGCCGCCCAGATCAGGAAATTGGTGCTGACCGTCACGATAAGCAGTCCCGAAACCAGCAGAATCACGAGCTTTCCGAGGAACGGAATCGCCGCAATCCAGACCGCCGCGATCAGCATTCTGCCATAGAGTTTATCCGGATTCGGCGTTTGATCGGCGGAACGTCCGCCGTAGAGATTGCCGAGCGCCATTGCAATCATAATCGTCCCGATAATAATGGTCCATACGATCTGGGAAGAGCTGAAATACGGCGCCAGCAATCTGCTCGCACCGAGTTCTGCCGCCATGACGGACATTCCGGCAAAAAACTCGGTGAGATACAGATACCATTTATGGGTCAGGATTTTGTATGTGTGCGCATCATTGTTTTTCTTATTCATCATCATCTTCCAGCGCGTTGTATCCAAGCGTCAGTTCATAGTTATTGCACCACGGCAGATTCGTCGATTTCCAGTAGCCCATGGTACCCTTCGGGCAGGCAAGACCTGCAATCTTACCGGTTCCCTGACAGAACGGTGAAGCAAGAACCGTTTCACAGGTCGGGAACTGCTTATTGAAGTCCTCGTCGTAATAGTGGTTGACGATCCATTCGCCGATGATATTCTTCCAGACTCTTGCAGACTGAATTGACCAGTGATTCTTGATTTCCTTGTTTTCCTTATAGCCAACCCAGACGCCGCTGACAAACTCCGGATTCATACCGACAAACATCAGGTCGAACCAGTCGGAAGTCGTACCCGTTTTGCCGGCGATCGGAACCTGTACGCCGCCGGTATAGATCTGCGCAGCAGTACCAGTACCGCTTTGGACGACATTCTGGAGCAGCTTATTCATAACATAGGAAGTTTCCGCGTCGATCGCCTGATGATAGCCTTCCGAAGCGTCAAAGAACAGCGTACCGTCCGCCTTATAGATTTTGCTGATGATATGCGCGTCATTGAAGTAGCCGCCGTTGCCGTAGACCATATACGCATTGACCAGATCCTTAACCGTAATGCCGTAGCCCAGAGCGCCGACAGCAAGCGGTGCATAATCGACGTCGTAGCCCTTGTTGAGATCGAGTCCGAGCGTCTGCGTTGCGAAATCAAACACATTCTGTCTGCCATAGGTCTTGACGAGCAGTGCAGGAATTGTGTTATAGGAGCGCTCCAGCGCATAGAAAATGTTGATCGTATTGCCGGAGAAGCTGATGATATTATTGACGTCGGCATAGTTTGTCGGCCACGGCTGTTCCTTACCGGTCTTTTCGTCCTTTTTTGTCAGCGGCGGAACGTCCTGCACGTGCGTACCCCATGTAATGTAGTCATGGTAGAGCGCATAGCCGTAACTCGTAACCGGCTTGATTGCAGAACCCGGCTGCTGCGGTTCGTTGGAAGCAAAGCTCGTACCGAGCGAGCCGATCTTCTCGCCGATGCCGCCGCAGGTGCAGAGCACTCTGCCCTCATAGTCGATTGCGGTAAAGCCTGCCTGAAGCGTCAGGTTTTCTTCATCGGTATATTCGCCGTCGCCGTCGAGATCGCGGAAGAATGTTGTCGCGGCGGTATTCGACATACCCATGAGCAGATTATCCATCGTCGAGAATTTATTTTCGAGATACGCCTGCATCTCCTGATTGACGGTTGTATAAATCTGATAGCCGTCGCGGTTAATGAGCGTCATGGCACGCTGGAATGAGATACCCTGCTGTTCCATCAGAATTTGCGCGAATTCGTTCAGCGCTTCATCGACAGCCCATGAAGTTGGCTTTTGCTCGCCGTTGTCGTCGAGCATAATCGTACCGTCGTCCAGAACCTTCTGTTCTTCCGGATGCATCATCAGGTATTCATCGGTATCTCTGAATATAAGATGCTCGTTCAGCGCCGCCTCATACTCGTCAAAGTTGATTGCGCCGTTTTTATACATCTGCATCAGGATATACTCCATACGGGCGCGGTTGGTTTCTCTGCCCGTATTGACTTCTTCATCGGTATAATACCATGTACCGGTAACCTCGTTGAACGCCTTTTCGTTATAGCTTGCAAAGGGGTTATTGATTTCCGGACTCTGCGGAATCGCCGCAAGGCAGGCGCCCTCCGCAATAGACAGTTCCTCGACGCTCTTGCCGAAGTAGGTACGCGCAGCCATTTCGATGCCGTTATTCGCGCCGCCGAAGCCGATATAATTGAGATAGGATTCAAGGATATAATCCTTTGAATAGGATTGCTCAAGCTGCAATGCGCGGTGAATCTCACGGATTTTACGCTGCGGGCTTTTATCGTTATCGCCTGTCAGGTTCTTGACAAGCTGCTGCGTAATCGTAGAACCGCCCTGCTCGGACGACCAGAATTTCAGAATCATATTCGCAAAGGAGGCGGCTGTACGCTTGAAATCCACGCCTTCATGCTCATAGAAGCGCTCGTCCTCGCCGTATACAAACGCGTCGCGAACGTGCTGCGGCACCTGATCGAGCGTAATCGGAATACGCTTCTGCTCACTCTGCACCGTATACACCGGCACATAGTTGCCGTCCTTATCGGTTTCGTAGATATTGGTCGCGCCGGAAATTTCCAGATCCTGAATACTAATCGTTGTCGTATTGTCCATGTAGTTCGTCACATACATCGTTGCGGCGATCGCACAAATGGTACCGGTCACGGCAAAGAGCAGGAAGAACGACAGGAATGTTGTCAGCAGGACCGTACCGATGCTGCCGATGATACGCAGAATCAACGGCTTGCGGCGTCTTTTCTTCGGCGCTGGGTGTTGGGCGGCTGACTTTGCACTGCCTGAACGATTGGAAGTTCTCATGATATTCTATATCCCCTTTCGGATTACGACAGCGCGCAGAACGCGTCTGCCGGCAGCAATTTGTATGCGCCCTGTATGCGTGATACTACATACGCAAGCGCGAAATTGACATACACATATATGAAATCAGGATATATTATAACACAAAAATCCGCTCTTGTTAAGTACTTTCCGAAAATTTCATCTTTTTTTAATTGTTGGCGTATAAAACTTGAAAATTTACAGCATAATGACGATACAACACGATCAGATGTATGAAAGGAGCAACCGTGACATGAACACAACAACCAGAATTCTGCTGCCCGGCGTTACGGCAGGGCTTGTGATCCTATTTTCCGGCAGCGCCGTATATTTATGCAATACAATCCAGCCGATTCCGGAGATTACGGATTCCGTTTATGCGGCATATCATGCGGAGACTGCGGCAATGCTGTCTGCCGCGAATACGGAATCCTCCGCAGAACGAGAGCATCCGCTGCAGGAAGCGGCAACGGATACTGCCTATCTTGTCAAATTGCAGGACGATCGGCTCTATGTTTTTGCCGAGGGCAGCCGCGAGCCATCCGCAATTTACGAGCTGCCGGCAGGATGGCTGCCGGATTATGACCGCACTTTGCTCGAATACGGCTTTCGGGTTTCCAATGAAGCGGAGCTTCGGGAGCTGCTTGAGGACTATATCTCATGAACCGGCTTTTGCATGAATCCGCGAGACGGCTGAAACCATATCGCCGCAGCGCCGCCGTCATCGGCTGCGCAAGACTGATCCTGACGCTGATCTGTCTGCTTGCGTCCATCTGGGCGCAGCGGGAATTGCAGCGCGCCGGCATTCTGCCAAGCAACGCGCTGTTTGAGCTGCTGAATCGTTCCGATCTGTTTCTTGTCGGTTCGCTTTTGACTGCGCTGGCAGCCTGTACGCCGCTCCGGATGCAGACCGCATGGCAAATCGGACGGCTTGCCGGCACGCTCGATGGAAATGATCTGGGCTTTCTTGCGCAAAGCGATTCCCTCTGGCTATGGAGTCGGGCGATCGGGACGCGCCTGCTGATGCAGCTTTTGATCGTACTGTCAGCCGTTCCATCGCTTCTGCTCGGAACGGTCGCGAAATGCGTCTGGCTCACCATACCGCCGGAACAGGACAGTCTGCTTCAGCTCATGACTGTTTTGCATCTTGGCTTTCTTGCTTTCGCGGCAATCCTGCTGCCGCTCAAGTGCTTTGCCGCGTCCACGGCGCTCCCCTTCTGTTTTCTGAAAGCGCCGCATGAATCTGCATTCCGCATTCTGCGATCCGCCTTTCAGGATACGCGCGGTCAGACAGCCGGCATTCTCCTGAATCGGATTCTCACGATTCCGTTTATGATTCTGCCGTTCACTGCCGTCCGGATCATTCCGATTCTGCTCGCCTCGGAGCAATTGCGCTGCGTCATCGCAAGACGTCATCGCGAACCGCCGCTGCGCACGCCATTCTCTGGCTTTGAACTTCACGCATATGACGCCACAATATAAAAATCTGCGCAGATGCTTTTTCATCAGGAGTATCTGCGCAGTCACACATGAATTTCTTGTTGAAATTTGTATAATACGACAAAAATTGGAGTTTTTTGAAAAAACGCTTGACATTCCGCTTTCTCTGTGCTATAATAAACAAGCTGACCGCGGGAAGCATGAACGAACACCGTGCTGGTGTAGCTCAGTTGGTAGAGCAGCTGATTTGTAATCAGCAGGTCGGGGGTTCAAGTCCGTCCACCAGCTTCAATTTCATATGGGAGAGTTCCCGAGTGGCCAAAGGGGGCAGACTGTAAATCTGTTGCGTTTCGCTTCGGTGGTTCAAATCCACCCTCTCCCATCTAAAACCTCTGTTCTTTTGAACAGAGGTTTTTCTTTTGTCTTTTTTGCCCACAGATAGGCTCCGGAATCCCGATGATCGACAGAATCTGCAATATAAAATAGATAAATTTCGCCATCTATCGCTCCATTATTTTCATAATAATTGATTAAAACGCCGAATTCCTACGCGAAAATGCTCGCATATCACGACAAAATACCCTGAGAATCGAAAAATCACTTGACTTTCTCTATCTTTCATGGTATACTCAGTTTATAAGTTTTTTTTAAAAATTATTCTGCGTTTACCCTCGTTCAAAGGATATGCTACAGCAGCGCATCTCAGTTTGCACTCGCTCATGCAGCCGGCTGTATCCTCTCCCCTGAGACTGCCGGTTTGCACGATCTATAATAGCCGACAAGATTGCGTATCATGACGCTCCGCAGCAGAGTTACGCATGAGTCAGCCGGATGATAAGGGGTTTAAGGAATATGAAATCTAAGTTCATGAAATACGTTCAGACCTTTTCTACCAGAAAATTCCTGCTTGTACTCGCGGATTGCTTTATTTTAATGATCGCCGCGCTCATCGCAAATTTCTGTAACGCACTGTTCGGCAAAGCGCTTTCCGCCGATATTTTGGCGATCCCAATGGTAATCGGAACAATTTGCAGCTTTGCATTTTTATTTGTATGCGGCGCCTACAGCAAGATGTGGCGATATTTCCGCAGCAAGGATTATCTTTCCTGCGCAGGCGGTCTGATCGGCGGCTTCTCCGCAATGTATCTCTTTACGCGGATTCTGGAAATGCAGATTCCGCACGCGTTCATGATTACCTATTTTCTGATATCCGCAATTGGTATATGCCTGTTCCGTTTAATCTTCCGGCGTACTTTCATCGAGGTATCGGAAATCTGCAAGCATTCTCTCCAATATAAGCGCACTATGATCATCGGCGGCGGCTCCGCTTGTAAAATGCTGCTGACCGAAATCGAAAATGCACGTAAAACGCAGAGTAAGTCCAATCAGGTTTCCGCGGAATATCTGCCGGTCTGTATCATCGACGACGACCGCAGTAAAATCGGTCACGAAATTATGGGCGTCGAGGTGATCGGTACCACTGCCGACCTCGAACATTTTGCGAAAAAGCTGGAAATTGAACAGGTCATCTGCGCAATGCCCTCCGCTTCAGAGGAGGATCGCGCCAGAGTCCTGAATATCTGCGCCAAGGCAAAATTGCCAGCCAAGACGATTCCATTCATCGGCTGTCTGATTTTCGACGAAAAAGAACCCACTCTGCTCAATCAGGTGCGCGATATCAAGGTCGAAGATCTGCTCGGCAGAGACCCTGTCCAGTTTAATTGCGATGAAATTCGCCGGTTTATCAGCGGAAAGGTCTGTATGGTGACTGGCGGCGGCGGCTCTATCGGTTCCGAGCTTGTCCGCCAGATTGCAAAGTATAACCCGAAACAGATTATCATTATTGATATCTACGAAAATAACGCCTATGATATTCAGCAGGAGTTGATGATGCAGTATGGCGATGAACTCAATCTCGTCACGCTGATTGCCTCCGTGCGCGATTACTACCGCATCAATCAGATATATGAAAAGTATCAGCCGCAGATCGTATTCCATGCCGCTGCCCATAAGCACGTTCCGCTGATGGAAGTTTCCCCGATAGAAGCGATCAAGAATAATATCGTCGGTACGTTCAACGTGGCAACGCTCGCACAGTTCCACAATGTAGAAAAATTCGTGATGATTTCAACCGATAAAGCGGTCAATCCAACGAATGTGATGGGCGCTTCCAAACGCTGCTGCGAAATGATCGTCCAATATCTCGCGCAGCAGAAAGAGGGTAAAACCGAATTTGTCACAACGCGGTTCGGCAATGTACTCGGCTCGCATGGCTCGGTGATTCCGCTGTTCAAGCGTCAGATCGAGGAGGGCAAGGCGGTCACCGTTACGCATCCCAACATGACGCGCTACTTCATGACGATTCCGGAGGCTGTTTCGCTTGTCATGGAAGCAGGTGCGATCGCGCATGGCGGTGAAATCTTCGTATTGGATATGGGAAAGCCCGTCCGCATTGTCACGCTGGCTGAGAATCTCATCCGGATGTATGGCAAAGTGCCTTACGAGGAGGTCAAGATCGAGTTTGTCGGGCTGCGTCCGGGCGAGAAGATCAAAGAAGAACTGCTCATGGATTGCGAGGGACTTGAAAAAACTGCCAATAAGCTCATTTTTATCGGCAAGCAGATTGACATTGACATTGATACATTCGGCGTGAAACTTGGCATTCTGCGCGACGCCGCGCTGACAAACAATGAAGCGCTTGCTGTCGCTGAGCTGCATAAGATGGTTGATACGTTCATTACGCCGGAAGAATACAATACCGCTGTGTTTTCCGATCAGCCCAATGAAGCCGCTTGCCATTCCAAGAATACAGATTTATTCGATGATACACATAATGCACTTGCTGCGATATAATCAGTCAACGAAGGAGATTACGGTCTCCTTCGTTTTCTATCTCAAAACCGTTTGCGAAAAATCCAAAAAAGGCTGCACAGAATTCTGCGCAGCCTTTCCATATTCTGTATTGCGCTCCGCCTTTCATGCGGCAGAGTATTTTTTACTGATTGAGATTTGCTTCGATTTTATCGAGCACATCGTACAGCGCCTGCGGAACCTTGCCGCCCTTTGCCTTGATGTCCTCATCATAGTATCTGCGCATCTCAACGATTTCCTTCTTCCAGAGGTCCTTATCCACTGCAACGAGCGCCTTCATGGAATCGAGATTGATCTCGTCCTCAATGCCCTCAATGTTGATATCCTCCGGCTTCGGCAGATAACCGATTGCGGTCTCATCCGCGTCAACAGTACCCTCGCAGCGCTTGATGATCCAGTCGAGCACTCTCATATTGTCGCCGAAGCCCGGCCACATGAAGTGTCCCTCTGCATCCTTCTTGAACCAGTTGACGTTAAAGATCTTCGGTGCCTTATCGCCGAGCTTCTCGCCCATTTCAAGCCAATGTGCCCAGTAATCGCCGACATTGTAACCGATAAACGGCTTCATTGCCATCGGATCGTGACGGAGCACGCCGACTGCACCCGTAGCTGCCGCCGTGGTCTCAGAGGAAACCGCGGAACCCATATAGGTACCGTGCGTCCAGTCAAAGGACTGGTAAACAAGCGGAGTCGTGGTCGCGCGTCTGCCGCCGAAGATGATTGCAGAAATCGGTACGCCCTGCGGATTGTTGAACTCAGGGCTGATGCACGGGCAGTTCTCTGCCGGCGCAGTGAAGCGGCTGTTCGGATGGGCAAGCGTGAGGTGCTTGCCATTTGCGTCGAGCTGAGCGCAGAACTCCGGACCGTTGACCTTTTCGCCCTTCCACTCGGTTGCGTCAACCGGCGGCTCCTTGGAGAGAGATTCCCACCACGGCGTATTATCAGAATTATCCAATGCGACGTTCGTGAAGATTGCATTCTTCATGGTCGAAGCGAGCGCATTGTAGTTAGACTTTTCATTGGTTCCCGGTGCAACGCCGAAGAAGCCGTTCTCCGGATTGATTGCATACAGTCTGCCGTCAGGACCCGGCTTCAGCCATGCGATATCGTCGCCGACAGTGAAGATCTTGTATCCAGCCTTACGGTAGCCTTCCGGCGGAATCAGCATTGCGAGGTTCGTCTTGCCGCAGGCAGACGGGAATGCTGCACAGATGTACTTGGTATCACCATCCGGCTTCTGAACGCCGAGAATCAGCATATGTTCAGCCATCCAGCCCTCGTTCTTCGCCTGATAGGACGCGATACGGAGTGCAAAGCACTTCTTTCCGAGCAGGACGTTTCCGCCGTATGCAGAGTTGATCGACCAGATCGCATTATCCTCAGGGAACTGAACGATATAGCGGTTTTCCGGATCGACGTTCGCCTTGGAGTGCAGACCGCGAACGAAATCGTTGGAGACATCGCCGAGGTTCTCGAAAGCCTTTGTGCCCATACGGGTCATGATATTCATATTCAGGACAACGTAGATGGAATCCGTCACCTCAACGCCAACCTTTGCAAGCGGAGAACCGATCGGACCCATGCTGTACGGAATGACGTACATGGTTCTGCCCTTCATCACGCCGTCATAAAGCGGCGTCAGCTTGGCATACATTTCCTTCGGATCCATCCAGTTATTCGTCGGGCCTGCGTCCTCCTTCTTACGAGCGCAGATGAAGGTTCTGTCTTCCACACGAGCAACGTCATTCGGACGGGTGCGATGATACAGGCATCCCGGATATTTATCCTGATTGAGGGGATAAAGCTTGTCGGGGTGACCATCCGGCAAAGCGGTAACCTCTGCTGTCAGCTGATCCAGCTGTTCCTTGGAACCGTCGATCCAAACGACCTGATCCGGCTTGCAGAGCGCGATCATTTCCTCGACCCACTTGTTGACATTCGGGTTCTTTGTCAGGGACATTGTAAGACCTCCTAAGTAGAATTTGAGAAAAACCATTTTTCCCTTTTTATATTATACCGAATAACGCCAAAAAAGTCAAGCAATATACTATGATAATCCCGTGAAAGTTTATGTGAATCCCTCCGCTGCGTCCGAAATTGGAGAATATGACATACGGTGGCAGAATTGGCTTGACATCATGTGAAAAATATGCTATACTGAAATTACTGCAAGCGCAGTATATTTTATAAAAAAGGAGTTCATTGTTTGAAACTGAACAAGCGACCTGAGATTGCAGCGTAAACGGGCAGGTTTGCGAATACAATCTCACATCACACAAACCTCCCGTGTATCAGACATATACAATTCAGGAGGAAAATATGAAAACACAAATCAATCAGCAGGACATCGTCATCCGTTTGGAGCAGACAAGCGATTACCGCGCTGTCGAGGAACTGACGCGCGAGGCATTCTGGAATGTCTATAAGCCGGGCTGCGATGAGCATTATCTTGCTCATGTCATGCGCTCGCATAAGGACTTCATCCCTGCGCTAACCTTTGTCGCAGAATACCGCGGTCAGATCGTCGCGAGCATCATGTACATGAAATCATGGCTTGAGGACGATGACGGAAACCGCCGCGAGATTCTCTCGTTCGGCCCGATCTCCGTACATCCTGATTTTCAGCGCATCGGACTCGGCAAGCGCATCATGGCGCATTCCTTTGACGCCGCCAGAACGCTCGGCTATGACGCTGTCGTGATTTTCGGCAATCCCGAAAACTATGTCAGCAGCGGCTTCAAATGCAGCAGACGCTTCCATGTTTCGCTGAACGACCACTATTACCCGACCTCTCTGTTTGTCCTCGAATTGCAGGAAGGCGCGCTGGACGGCAGACATTATGTTTACTGCCAAAGCGATGTCTTCGCTCTGCTGGACGACGCAAAAACCGAGGAATTTGACCGTACATTCCCGCCGAAAGAAAAGGCGTGGATGCCGAGTCAGGAGAAATTCTATATTTACTGTCATTCGTCTGTCCACGAATAAAATTTATGCGGACATCCTGTTTCTCAGCAGGATGTCCGCATGGTGTTTCATATGATAAAACAAGCCTTGAAATTCAGTATCCGCACTGCATTTCAAGGCTTTTTTCTATTTTTGATATCAGCCCTCGTATTGACGCACGCGAAGCGGAATGCCGAGCTGATCTGCGACCGCCTGCGCGGCTTCGATTTCAGCCTGCGGAATGACGTCAACCACCGTAAACATCACCTGCGGTACAAAACGCTTGCAATCTTCTGCATACTGCTGCATCGCTGCAAACGCATTGTCCCATTTGGGGCGCGTCACCGCCATATATGCCTGTTCTGTTCCGGCATTCAGGCTAATCGAAACCGTATCGACCAAGCCTTCCAGCAAATAGGCAGTTTTCTTGCCGTGAATCAGATCGGATAAACCGTTTGTATTCAGCCGAATCGGCGGACAATCTTCCAGAGATTTTGCATATTCCGCCGTTGCCAGCAGGCGATCCAGCGCCATCGTGGGTTCGCCGTAGCCGCAGAATACAAGCTCGGTAAAATCCGAAAGCTTCCATGCTGAAAACGCTGCTCTGATCTCATCTATAGTCGGTTCATGCGAAAGCCAGAGGCTATCCGAACCATATGCGCCGTCGCCGTTCTGACGGATGCAGAACGTACACGCGCACGGGCATTGATTGGTCAGATTGACGTACAGATGCTTGCCAACCGGATATAAAATGGTCATTGCCATAGGGCATACTTCCTTTCACATTTGGATTCATCCATATTATAGCACATTGCAGAAAAAAATGCAATGGAAAAATGCCGGACAGTGATACGCCGTCCGGCATTTTCATTCGCAATCCTATGCAAAGAAAACCTCGCTGTCTTCGCGGTCGATCTGATAGCTTGCCAATACGCGAATTTCTCCGATCAAATGCTGATTGAGAATATCGACGTCTTCCGCAGGAATCCAGAGCGCGCGGCGAGTCAGCTCATGTGCGTGCTGCACCGGAAACTGCCGGATATACACATCATCGACCATGAATCTAACGACATACGTTCTGTTATCCGATTTCTTGGCAATCCGCAAATGACGCGCAATCTGTGAAGCGCCTTCTTCTGAGAGCAGCGCCGTAAAGATCGGCTGCGAAAAAGTACGCGGCGGAAATTCACGAAAACCGCGTTCTGCAAGCTCGCGGTATTCTTCCGCATTCACCGGACGAAACAACTCCATTTTGTACCAGCCTTTCTGTGTGCAAGCGACGGCAATTTAATCTTTCTTCTGCCGTCTTGTGTGAATCTCATCATAAAGTTTATACATCTTCTGGGTAGAATTTTCGAGAAAATAATAATGCGCAACGTAGGGAATCAGCAAGCCGAGAATCAGCGCCAGCAGCGGCACCAAACCAATGAATTCCCCGAACAGGAAGATTCCCATTACAAGAAAGAATACGAGTGCAAACAGCATTGTGACAAGCAAATGAATCAGCCGTTCATGCTGCATGAACTGTATCATAATCAGATGCGACTGCTCAAGCTCTGCATAGTCGATCCCCTCGCCGGAAGCAAGCTTTGCTTCCAAAGCGGCAAGATATTCCGTCAAATATTTCCGCATCGCATCATCCTCGCTTATCTCCGTTCATCGGCGGCGTCCGCTGCAAGAAAGCCCTCCAGATTCAGCTTTCCCTCGTTCAGATCGCGAAATCTGTCATTATATCGATCAATTGTTTCCGCAGAAACATACATCAGATAGGAATAGAGCGCCTCGCTCAGAACGGTTTCGATGAAGCAGCTTGTCAGTCGAAATCGAATTTCGCCCGTTTGCATATTCAGGTCGAAGGAACCGTCGATCAACCCGTGATTTGCCGCAGCTACGGCAATTGCTGCGTCCTGCCGGCGCGCCTCGCCGATTTTGAACGGCAGCACGGACAGCACAGAGACAATTTGCCGATCCGTCCGCAGAATGATATGCAGCGTCATCGGAATATCCTCGCCGGTAAAATGGATGCGGATATGCGTGCGGACTTCGGTACGCTCCTCGATGGTATATTTCAGCTTCTGATGATCGAGCATAGCAAGCAGCACTTCGGCATTCTGCGCTGCATTTTTCATTCGTTTCTGTTCATCTTCCATAGTTGTTGTCCTCCTTGTTGTATGCGTTTGTGGTAATATTATACCATAAAACATCAAAAATGTCAAGCAAAAATACGAATATGTACAAATTTAAGTAAAGCGACATAAATCGGCGCGCTGTCAGCTCCTATATGCTGCTCACAGAACTGCCGAAGCGTGGCGCGTCACATGACAGCCGACATTCACGGATACCGGCAGTCCGGCAATATGCGTTGGCGCCTGCTCGATATTCACGGCAAGCGCAGTCACCGTACCGCCAAAGCCCTGCGGTCCGATGCCGAGCCGGTTGACGGCTTCGAGCATTTTCTGCTCAAGCTCTGCATAAAGCGGCTTCGGATTCCGGACAGCGACATCGCGGCAAAGCGCTTTTTTCGCAAGATACGCACATTGTTCAAAGTCTCCGCCGATGCCGACGCCGACAACAATCGGCGGACAGGGATTGCTGCCAGCTTTTGCGATCGTATCGCGCACGAAACCGATGATATCATCCTGTGAAGCGGCAGGCGTCAGCATTTTCAGCGCGCTCATATTCTCGCTGCCGAAGCCCTTCGGGCAGACGTCAATCCGGATACTGTCGCCCGGAACGATGTCAAGATGCAGCACTGCCGGCGTATTATTATTTGTATTGACGCGCTCCAGCGGATCGCCGACAACCGAGCAGCGCAAATATCCATCCAGATATCCGGCGGCAACGCCATTGTTCACGGCTTCGCGCAGATCGCCGTCCGTGATATGCACATCCTGACCAATCTGCATAAACACCACTGCCATACCGGTATCCTGACAAATCGGCAGAGATGTTTCTCTTGCCGCATCGAGATTGGCGCATAGATCGGCAAAGACTGCTTTTCCTGCCGCAGACTGTTCCTTTTCGGCTCCGCAGCGGATACAGTTTTCCAATGCTTCCGGCAGAACTGCATTTGCCTTGATGCAGAGATCGCGGATGGTCTGCGTAATCTGTCGGGCTGAAATTTCTCTCATGCTTACATCTCCTTTTGAAAGTATGATTTTGTAATGATTATAACACATTCGCTTTTATTTTGCAAGTGCCGCGGTACGGTTTCACAAAGATTTCATCGGCTGATATACATGATTGATCAGAGAAGCGGATTTCACATTCGCCATATAATTCAAAGAGGGAGCCTAGGCGACAGCCGACTCCCTCTGCTCGAAATGCAGCGCGATTTGCGTATCTGATTGCCGTAAAATTCAGCGCATCAGCGCGTCAAGCTCGGAAAGCGAGAGCGCTTTGATCAGCGCACGATCCCCGTTATCATCGAGGATATAGCCGCCCATGACCAGCTTGCGCATCGCAGCATAAAAATCGGTATCCCCGATCACATCGCCCTTGGTACGGCTATAGAGCAGAATCCGCCAGTTTGTGATCTCCTTGCCATCTGGTTGATAGAGCTTATGCGGCAGCTTCGGCATAATCGTTTCGATGCCTTCGTTGATTGCAAGCACGCCAAACGGAACGCCTTCCGGATCGGTATAAAACCGCGGCGCTGCAACAAATGCGGATGACCAGTCTGCATGACTGCCCTGATAATTACGCATATCCATAAAATTACCCCTCTTTTTTCATATACGGTCTACGGCTCAAAGCGTCATCTGACCGTTCAGTTCCAGATCCTTTGCTATGCCGCCAGCCGCCGGAATATTCTTGACGACATATTTTTTCAGATTCTCAAGCTGCTCCGCATTCAGCACCGAAGCCGAATCCAGCGCAGCGGATTTTGCCTTCAGCATCATGACCTGCACGCCGATGGAATCGCGCGTTGTTTTCGGCAGCAGCATCGCCGTATTGAATACAACCGCACGGTTATTCGTTGACCGCAGCAGGATGTCGCAATCTTCTGTAATAAAAATGATCTCGACAAGCGGATTCTTTGCAGAATACGCATTGGCAAGCTTTTTGCGGTTTGTCTTGGTCGCATAGGCGCTAAGCGGTATCTTCGCAATCTTGCCGTTTGCAAAGCAGAACAGCAGAAATCCGCTATAATCCTCCGTTGCGACCATATATCTGACGCGCTCGCCCTCATCAAAGCCGAGCTTGACCGGAACAAAGTCTCCGAGGACGCTCGCCTTGGTATCGTCGAAAGCAGCGGCGCGCGTCTTGTAGACCTGCGCCTGATCCGTAAAGAACAGCAGCTCCGTGCGGTTCGTCGCATTTTTCTGCTGTGTCATGACATCGCCCTCTTTGAGCTTCTGATCGCTGCTCATGCGCAGGCTCTGCGGCGTAATCTTCTTGAAGTAGCCCTCTGCCGAGAGGAACAGATGCACCGGATAATCCGGCGTATCATCCTCGTTTTCAGGAGTCGGCTCATCGGCAAGATCATAGAACAGCGTCCGGCGCGGCTTGCCATATTTCTGCGCGACCTTCACCAGTTCCTCAATCATAATCTTACGGATTTTTTTGACATCCTTCAGGATATCCTCCATCTCCGCGATATCCTTGCGAAGCTGTTCGATTTCGGCGGTGCGCTTTAAGATATACTCACGGTTCAGATGCCGCAGCTTGATTTCAGCTACGTACTCCGCCTGCACATTGTCGATGCCGAAGCCGATCATGAGGTTTGAGACAACCTCGGATTCTTCTTCTGTTTCACGGATGATTTTGATTGCACGGTCGATATCCAGCAGGATTTTCTCCAAGCCTTCGAGCAGATGCAGTTTCTCCTGTTTTTTATGCAGATCGAAATACACTCTGCGTCGGACGCACTCTGTCCGGAACGCGATCCATTCTTCCAGAATCTCGCGCACGCCCATCACGCGCGGCATTCCGGCGATCAGGATGTTGAAATTACAGGAAACGGCGTCCTGCAGGGGCGTCATACGATAGAGCTTCTGCATCAGCTTATCCGGATCCGTACCGCGCTTGAGATCGAGCGTCAGCTTCAGACCGTTCAGGTCGGTTTCATCGCGCAGATACGAGATTTCGCGTATCTTTCCCACCTTGACAAGCTCCACGATCTTTTCCATAATCGCTTCGATTGTAGTCGAATACGGAATCTGCGTGACCTCGATGCAGTTTGCAGATTTATCATAATTCCACTTTGAGCGCAGTTTGACGCTGCCTCTGCCGGTATCATAGATTTTGCGCAGTTCTTCTTCGTCGCTGAGCATAAACGCGCCGGTCGGAAAATCCGGACCTTTCAGCGTTGAGAGAATGTCATGCTCCGGATTTTTCAGCAGCGCGACGGTTGTTTCGCAGACCTCCGCAAGATTGAACGGGCAGACATTGCTCGCCATAGAAACCGCAATACCGACATTCGCATTGACCAGCACCGATGGAAAGCTTGCTGGCAGCAGCGTCGGCTCCTGCATGGTGTTATCGTAATTGGGGATAAAATCGACAGTTTCCTTGTCGATGTCATGGAACAGTTCCGAGGCGATTGCTTCGAGCCTGACCTCGGTATAACGCGGCGCGGCATACGCCATATCGCGCGAATACACCTTACCGAAATTACCCTTGCTGTCCACATACGGATGCAGCAGGGATTCGTTACCGCGCGCCATACGCACCATTGTCTCATAGATCGCGGCGTCGCCGTGCGGATTCAGGCGCATGGTTTGTCCGACTACGTTTGCGGATTTTGTTCTTGCGCCGGAGAGCAATCCCATTTTATACATGGTATAAAGCAGCTTGCGGTGCGAGGGCTTGAAGCCGTCGATCTCCGGCAGCGCACGCGATACAATCGCGCTCATGGCGTAGGGCATGAAGTTTTTGCGGAGCGTTTCGGTGATGCGCTCCTCGACCATCAAGCCTGCGCCCTCAATATATGCGTTTGAAGGATTCGCCGCTTTCGGGGCGGCTTCCCGTTTCTTTCGAGCCATCTTTCATCCTTTCCGATCCAGTGAGAAGTGAGGAGTGAGCAGTGAGAAGTTGCGGTGTCCGCTCTGCGGACGATTTATATTTATTCCTGTTCAACATTTTTCTTCACTGTTCTGGTTGATGCTGACAGTAAACGATATAACTCATCGCAGTCTTTCCGAATGGACCGATACATCGCTTCTGTGATATAATTTGTTTCATACAGGAGTTTCAGCCAATACAGCGTTTCAGAACATTCCTTGAAAGCAATATACAGCTTTGCGGCAAAATCCTTCCGGCTGCTTGCGCAGTTTGCTTCGGCAATATTCGCACCGATGCTCGTACCGCTTCGGAGAACCTGCTTTGAAAGCACATATTCATGCTTCTTTTCGATCAGATACTGATACATCCGTATAATACGAATAGCAAATACCTTGCTCTTTTCTTTTGCTGTACTTTGATTCATAATGATCAGTCCTCACTAACGAATCGTCCGCGCAAGCGGACACGACATCTTCTAACTCCTATCTCCTAACTCCTATCTTAGCTGATGTCTGCGAGATCGAGGTAATCGCCGCCGTGTTCTGCGATATAGTCCTTACGGGCTGCAAGGTTATCGCCAAGCAGCATATCAAACATATCAAATGTTGCTTCCGCAGCTTCCGGCGTAATCTTGATGATGCGGCGCGTTTGGGGATTCATCGTTGTCAGCGCCATCATTTCAGCTTCGTTCTCACCAAGACCCTTTGAGCGCTGGAGCGTATATTTCTGCCCCTCGATCATCTGGAGAATCCTGACGCGTTCCTTTTCGTCATAGGCGAAATAGGTACGGTCCTTGGTTGTGATTTCAAACAACGGCGATTCTGCGATATAGACATAGCCCTCGCGAATCAGCGTCGGCGCAAGACGATAGATCATTGTCAGAATCAGCGTGCGGATATGGAATCCGTCCTCGTCGGCGTCCGTACAGATGACGATTTTATTCCAGCGCAGATTTTCGAGATTAAATGTCGCAAGCTCTTTATTCGCCTTTGTCGTGACCTCGACGCCGCAGCCGAGCACCTTGAGCAAATCGGTAATTATTTCCGATTTGAAGATGCGGACATAATCCGCTTTCAGACAGTTCAGGATCTTGCCGCGTACCGGAATGACTGCCTGAAATTCCGCGTCACGCGCCATTTTGACGGAACCGAGCGCGGAATCGCCCTCCACGATATACAGCTCGCGCCGGTCGGTGTCCTTGGAACGGCAGTCTACGAATTTCGGCACCATATTGGAAAGATCGAGATTGCCGGAGAGCTTCTTTTTGATATTCAGA
The DNA here is from genome assembly GCA_016296505.1 of Oscillospiraceae bacterium. GTDB lineage: Bacteria > Bacillota > Clostridia > Oscillospirales > Ruminococcaceae > Firm-04. Next base: position 104,904 of record JAEDJD010000003.1, on the reverse strand, counting down.
CGGGTACGCTCGGCATTTTCGCGGCTGCGCTTGTTAATCAGCACCTGTTCGGCAATACGCGCTGCGTCGTCCGGATTTTCGGTAAAATAAACCTCAAGCTGATGCTTCAGAAACTCCGTCATTGCTTCATAGACAAAACGGTTTGTGATTGCTTTTTTCGTCTGATTGGCGTAGGAAGCAATCGTCGAAAACGAGGATGAAACCAGCACAAGACAATCCTGTATATCCAGAAATGTAATCTTACCCTCATTCTTCTGATAGCGATTGTTATTTTTCAGGAATGCGTCAATCTGCGCGGTAAAGGCACGCTTGACGGCGTCATCGGGCGAACCGCCGTGTTCCAGCCAGCTTGAATTATGATAATACTCAAGCCGCTGCACCTGATTGGAAAACGCGAATGCAACGGACAGCTTGACCTTATATTCGTCACGGTCGGCGCGATCGCGTCCCTTGCGATCGGCAGAAAAGAACTGCACCGGCGTCAAGGGCTTATCGCCGGCGATCTCATTGACATAATCGGTGATACCGTTCTCATAGAAGAACTCGGTCGTTTCGTACTTGCCCGGCGTGACCTCGTTGCGGTATATAAACAGCAGATTCGGATTGACAACCGCCTGCCGTTTCAGAACATCGCGGAACCATTCATCCGTCACTGCAATATCCGTAAAGACCTCTAAATCGGGCTTCCAACGCGTTTTGGTACCGGTCTGCTTACGCGTGGACGCTTTTTTTTGCAAACCGCCGATATTCTCGCCCTTTTCAAAATGCAGCGTATATTCCTGTCCGTCGCGAACGACCGTGACATCCATATACGACGAGGCAAACTGCGTTGCGCAAAGACCTAAGCCGTTCAGACCCAGCGAATAGGCATAGGTATCCGCTTCTGCGTCATACTTGCCGCCTGCATACAGCTCGCAGTACACAAGTTCCCAGTTATAGCGCTCCTCGGAAGCGTTCCAGTCAACCGGACAGCCTCTGCCGAAATCCTCCACCTCTACGGAATGATCGAGATACCGTGTAATGATGATCTTCTGACCAAAGCCGGCACGCGCCTCGTCGATGGAATTCGTAATGACCTCGAACACAGAATGCGCGCAGCCGTCCAGACTGTCCGAGCCGAATATCACGGAAGGACGTTTCCGGACCTTATCGGGACCTTTGAGCATCGTAATACTCTCATTGCCGTATTCCTGCTGTTTTTTCGCCATGCAAGATGATCCTTTCATTAAATAGTCATATTTTATTAGTATAACACACTTTTCAAAAAAAAGCAAGCCGGCAATGCCGAAAATGCAGATAAAATCCGTTTGTACAAAATGTGTGTAAAATCTGAAAAATCAAGGCGAGAGTTGCATTTTCACGAAAAATATGCTATAATACATATTAGATTGTTTGATACAGTTTCGCGAAAACCCGACGCCCTTTATACCGAAAGGAGTTCATCCATGAAAAATCAAAAAAACAAGCTGATCGCCCATATTGCAGCAAGCGCTGCGGTTCTGCTTTGCGGCGCCGTCATGCCGTTTTCCGTCTCGGCGAGCAGCGTTGAGGACGTATACGCCGCCATGCGCCGCATCGGTCTGCCGGAATCTATGATCCAAGAGGCGAAAATCCAGTATCAAAATACCGAGCACGACGCGAACGGCATGAGCATCAACGGCAATTATTTTACCTATGATGTCTGGGCGGATATGGTCGAAATCTATGAGGACGATATCTGGAATGCAGTCGGCGCACAGTTCGGCATTTCCGGAGAGGATATCAAGAACGCGAGCACGGATACAACCGCGCCGCCGCAGAGCACTCCTGCCGATACGACAAATACGACAACAGTATCCGAAACGCCTGCGGCTCCTGTCGTAACGGAAAAGCCCTTTATCAATATGACGCTGGACGAGAAAAAAGCGTATATCGCAAGTCTGCCGGAATCTGAACGCGCATCATTCCTTGCAAACCTCTCCACGTCCGAGCGCAACAGCATCATCAAACAGATGGATACGGATAGTCAGGCAACAATCGCAAACGGCTTCATTGAACTTGGCAAGGAACTCGGCATGAATATCACCGTGGATAAATTGGACGGCGACGGCATCAGTTACTCCGTCCGCAACAGCGACGGCACGCTGATCGACGTTTCCAGCGTCGGCACATCCGTTGACGATACCGGCTGGGATACGACTGTTCCGGTACTGGGCAGCTCCGCGATGATTCTCAGCGCCATCGGCGGTCTGACGCTGTTCACCCGCAAGCAGCGCAAAGAGGAGCAGAACGCGTAATATGGCTGAACAAACACAAAATAAACGCGGTGAGCGAGTCATTCTGATTCTGACGCCCCTGTTTCTGCTGCTGCTGACCGCCGGTATTCTGATTCTATTCTACGTACTTGCGCCGATACACCGTTTGCAGAATTATCTGAATATCGCATTTATGGATAATCTCAAAACAACGGCGCAGACCGATGGACTCAATATTATTGAACAGGAAATCAGCAAGGATAATGCCGCTGACGAAACCTTTGAAGAAGGCGAAATCAAGTATCCGACCTTTGGCGAGCAGTACGCCATGCTGGAAATTGAATCTGTGGGAATCTATGTCGGCGTCTATTACGGCGTCAATGCGGAGCTGCTGGAACGCGGCGCCTGCCACTCCACACAATCCGCTGTGATCGGCGAAAATCCCGGCAATACCGTCATCGACGCGCACGTGACAACCTATTTCGCCGAGCTGAAAAACGTACAAGTCGGCGATCAAATCACGCTCTATACCAATTACGGCAAATTCATCTACGAGGTCACCGAGCAGATCGAATTTGATAAGACTGACAAGCGCTATCTTGCCGTCCCGAAGGACGCGGAATACCTCACGCTCTATACCTGCAAGCCGCAGGTGCTGGGCAGTCCGGATCAGCGAATCGGCGTGCGCTGCGTACCGGTTGAAAAGCATTTCTATACGCAGAGTTCGCAGGAAGGAGGCGCGCAATGAAAAAAGCCTCCACCTATATCACAAGCGTAATTTTCTCGCTTCTGCTGATTTTTCTGATGGTCGGCGCTGCGCTTGCCGGCGTCATGCGATACTGTGCGCTCGATACCAATACGGCGCTTTTCATCGTTGATTCGCAAAATCTTGCAGAACGCGTCCATATCGCGCTGGAAAATGATTTCAAACAGCAGGCAAGCACAACCGGTATTCCGGCAGATGTCTATGCGTCCGCAATTTCCGAGGACGCGCTCAAACCGATCATTCAGGATATCATCACGAATGGCTTTGCCTATCTGCGCGGCGATTCCGCAAGTCTTGGCGTAACACCGGATTTCTCGGAACCGGAAGCGTCAATCCGCGAATTTTTCATATCCTATGCGGAAGAACAAAACATCAATCAAAACGAAACCTTTGAGGAAGCAATCCGTTCGACAACAGACGCGGCAGAATCCAATATCATCGCCGCCTGCGACGTATTCCGTTTTGGCTCGCTCCATGACGCCGGTGTAATCAAAAAAGCAAAGCCATATGTACCATGGGTTGGCATTGCTGCGCTCGTGTTGATTGCAGTCGTGATTTTATTTATGGCGCTGCTCTTTCTCATCAATGTGCATGAACGCGGCAACGGCTTCTACTGGTGCGGCACATCGGCGTTGATTGCGTCTGCACTGCTGCTGATTCCATCCGTCTGGCTCCATCAGACGCGTTGGTTCGACCGGTTTTCCGTCAAGACAGACCAGACCTTCGCCGCAATTACCGGATTCCTCTACACCAATACCAAGGCGGTCATTCTGACTGCGATCGGCGGCATTGCAGCAGCCGCGGTTATGTACTTGATTTTCGGATGGATTCGTCTGCGTAAGCATAAGCGCGAGATCGTCCGGAACGCAAAACACTAACGCTTTGTCGGAGTCGTTTCCGGCTAAGGCTTTGACGATGCTATATCTCTAACAGAAAACCGTGATTCAGAACACAAGCTGAATCACGGTTTTTCATGCAATCGACAACATTGGGACGGATATCCCTGCTGAAAAAGTATCGCAGAGACAAGCCCTGCGATACGCTACATATTTTATTTGATAGAAGCCGCGATTTTCGGTGAAAGGACAATCGCCAGCAAGACAAGTATAATCTGAATGGGATTGATCGCTAAATGCAGTCCGAGCGTAATCGAAAACGCATGAAGATCAAGCGTTGCCGGACCTAATCCAAAGTTCAGCGACGTACCGAGCCATGCAACGGTCGGTTCTGAAAGTCCCGCGCAGACATTTCCGAGCAGATAGCCAAATACGATCGCCATAATAATCATAAGCAGATAAACGAGCTTATTTTTCATTTTGTATTCCTTCCTTGTTCTGTATCTGTTTGATCAGTTTAAAAGCCTGTTGAGCCGAAGCCGCCGCTTCCGCGGTCTGTCTCCGGCAGAATATCAGATTCCACAATTTTGGGCAGAATGACCGGCACTGCAATCATCTGTGCAATACGCAAGCCATCCGTCACCGTAAACGGCACATCGCTCTGATTGATCAGCGCCACGCAAATTTCTCCGCGATAATCCGCATCGACGATACCAACGCCATTTGCCAATCCAATGCCATGCTTTGCTGCAAGACCAGAACGCGCACAGAGCAACAGCATGACGTCTTTGCAATCCGGCGCAGCTGCAATACCAGTCGGAATCAGCCGAATCTCATGCGGTGGAATTTCAACCGGCTCCGTCAATGCCGCAGAAAGATCCATTCCGGCACTGGATTCTGTTGCTCTGGAAGGTATTTTCGCATGGTCGCGCAATCGTTTGAAAGTCAGCACCATAATCGCATCCGTCCTTTCTGATGATCGAATATCCGAAGTCTGCAAAGCGCGTCAGCGATAAGTCGCAACGATTTCTTCCTTTTGCAAGCCGGTTCTTCCCTGACAATCGTACTCCTCATAAAAGAGTCGGGTCGGCGTATTGAACGGGACAACATGGCTGCCGCCCGCGTGCTTATACTGCATAATCCGGAAGCAAATACGTGTTTCGTCGCAAACGTCCAGCATCACGGTCATAGTGCCATCCGTCTGCTCCGTACCGATCAGATGCGGCGACGCAGTAAACTGGAAAATCTCCGGCAGACCAAATGACGATGTGTGCATAATTGTCAGCACCGGCTTACGCTGCGTCAGAATACGCTCCTGCTGCGGCGTATCGCGAAACGCATTCAATGCAATCAAATCGGGCATCACCGGTATATTCAGCGTTTTGAGTCTTGCGCAGCCGGCGAACGCGCCGCTGCGGATCGCACGAATCGAACGCGGCAGCGTAACGGTTTCCAATGCCGCACAGTTCAAGAACGTATTGGCGTCGATGACGGCAACACCCTCCGGAATTACAATCTCCCGAAGCAAACCGCATCCCTCAAAGCACCCGATCTGGATTTTGCCAGCTTCGCCATCCGGATAACGCATTTCCTCCGGCATCTCGATACGCTCCAGCATATCGCAGTCACGAAACGCATACGCACCCAGCTCGCAAACCCCATTCGGCAGCGAGACACTTCTCAGATTTCTGCATTCACGGAATGCACTTTCCCCAATCAGCCGTATTTTTTCCGGCACTTCCACTGCTGTGATCGTACTGCCGCGAAACTCGCCGCGCTCCACATGATCCTTACTGTGAAATTTCACACGATCCGAATTGGATCTCCGAAAAATCCCCATTCCCAACAATCCTTTTATTATGATTTCATTTTTCCTTTTAGTTTGATTTCATTGTATATCTATCAGCCCGGCGTAACCGGATAGAGACTCTTATCACGCTCAAAGCAATTTCCATTTGCCGCCGAGAACGCGTCGATCTGAGCGTCTGTCCAGAGGAAGAAATCATTTCCGCCGCAATAGGGGCAGGCGTCGAAGTGATACCATGCGCCGTTGACGCGAACCAGATTCCAGAAATGCTGCGCATACCAGACAGGTTTATTATCTTCTTCATCGTCCTCCGCCTCAAGCAGATTCGGATTCTGACGTTCCACCATCATATTGTCATAGCCTGCACAGGTCAGAAGCAGTCTGGAAAGACCATAGAAGCAAGCGGAATCACCGTATCCAAGCGTCAGCGCATCCACAGCGGCAACCTGCCAGTCATCCTCATTATTTCCGTTGACATAATTCAGATGCGTCTTCACATAATCAAAAATCGCTCTTGCAAACGCCTTCTGATCGACATTAGACGTCGTTTTTTCAATCTGATGGATGATATAGTCGCCCATACGCATCACATCCTCCGACTGAATCATACTGGCGCTGTCAAAGGAGTCGAGCACTTCAAGCACTGCAGTCTGCTTCCCGACATTGCCGGCGGAATCCGTTGCGGAATATGTAATCTGATACGTGCCAGCCTTTGCAATACTGAAGCCTGCCGGCTCGCTCACTTCGACCTCCAGCACGCCGTCCACGCTGTCAAACGCGGTGACGCCGCGCATATAATCAATCGGAACATTGACGAATGTACGCATTGGACCGATTCCGCGGATTTCGGGCACCTCACCGTCTCCGGAAACGCTGTACTGCACATCATAGGTCTGGCTGTTGCCTGCCGCGTCGACAATGATAATCTGCGTATGTTTCGTACCGGACGTAATCGACTGCGGTTCCTCTGAGAAATAGAAATCGACTGTCGAAATATCGTTCCAGCTTGCCACAAAATCCTCTGCGCTGATTTTCTGATTCAAGTAGAAATTGAGATTCTGTTTGATTTCCGCCGACGGCGGCGTAGTATCCTGCACGCAAAGCTCAAACGGAATCTGCTTGCCATTCAGCGTCACCGTAACGGGATAGCGACCGATCGTTGTAAAATCGGAAAGCGGCGGCGAAACGGTTGCGCCTGCAAATCCGCTGCCGAGCAGCTCCTCAACCGTTGCAACGGTACCTGCCTCCATATCCATGACCGGTTCCATCACTGTGAGAACAGCGTTCTCGGTTCGCGTTGTACCGTCCTTGAGCTGCACGAGAATCGCCACATCTTGGTCGCCAACCGTTGTCGTATCGGGCAGTTCCAGATATCGCACGTCGCTGACAAGAATACTTGTCCGCTTGTAGAGGAACGAATACGGGGAAGGAAGCTCTGCGCCCGCCCACATTGTCACGTGATCCGTCACATAATCCGACGCGTCAGAAATCACAGGCTGACCCTCATTGCTGCGATGAACCGCTGCGGAAATCAGTGCAACCACGATTCCGGCAAGCAGCATCAAGCCGGCAAAGAGATAGCCCTTCTGCAGCGTACTCTCGCCGGATGCGGCAGAATCCCTCTGCATGAATTGTTTTTTTGAACGCTTCATCAAAAACGCCTTTCTCTCCGGATTCCGAAGAATTTTATACATAGTTACATTCTATTATACCGCGTTTTCCCACGATTGTCAAGGTTCTTTGCAGGATTTCACCGAAACCGGCTCAAGTTTTTGCCGGATTCTCGGAATCGCCTGTGCATATGGGCATCATTTTTTACGTCAGCCAGCGGTTTCCGATTGAAAAGCGGTCTGATCCGCCGCAAGAGAAACATGATCGGTACGAAACGGCGCAAGCGGCAGTCCATTTTTGCCGAACACGGTTACTTTCATATAATTCGTCCAAGCATAGCGTGCGAATTTCGGCGCAGATACGTCCTTTGCAGTCAGCACAATGCAATCGGGTGAAAAGACGGCTTCCGCAGGATAATAGACCCCGTCCGCGCCGGCGAGCGCAAATCCGACCGCTTTTCCATCCACATGAAAGCAATCTGCGGCATGGATCGTCCGGACGACAAAGCTGTTCCCCATGGCATATCCCATCGAAAACATCGGTGCGGAAGCTTGCTCGCGCGGCATCCGGTCATAGACCTCGCAGAGCGCCTGCAACGCCAGCCGATGCCCGACGGTTGCCTTATCTTTCGGATGGATATTGTCATATTCGCCGCAGTCGGTCAGAACGGCAAGTCCGGTATTGCGCAGTCTGCGGTACACATTCGCCTGTGCCTCACGAATCCGGCACCAGTTCTTAGAATCCGGCGTATTTGCTGCGCGGAACATCGGTAGCTGCACATTCAGAAACGGTAACGAATCATCCTCCCAATCCCGCCGCCAGCACGCAATCAGCGCCGAAAGCAGGGCTTCATAGCTTTCGGAACGATGATCGTCCGATTCGCCCTGATAATACAGAAAACCGCGCAGCGTATACGGGCAGACTCTTTGCAGCATGGTCTCATAGAGTCCGCAGGGACGGTTTTCATGCTTGACGCCCATTGGACCGGGATAATGCGATTCTCCGACTATTTCTATCGCTTCCTGCCATGCAATATCAGGACGCGCCGCAAGCAGCGCGGAGTAATCCGCCCACCATTTTTCCTGCCTTGCTGCATAAGCGTCGTATTCCGCAATCATTTCTTCCGGTGTTTTTCCGGCGACTGCGGCATCATAATCCGCAAGATAGAGCCGCAATGCCGCATCCGATTCGAGCACATCACGCGAAACCCATGCAGACGCGGAGGTGCCGCCCCAGTTACAGCCGATCAGACCGACCGTGACGCCGAGCTTCTGCGAAATCTCCAGCGCAAAATACAGCCCGACTGCCGACCATGCGCGCGCCTGCTCCGGCGACGCCATATTCCATACAGCCTGCCGTTCATTGCGTTCAAAATCGCTGTCGATTATACGCTGTTTCGGCGTATAATAGAAGCGCACGCCGCATTCAGGACTGAGCGAATCGAGCGTTTTCTGCCCGTTCAGCTCGTCCTTGATCTCAAATTCCATATTGCTCTGACCGCCGCAGAGCCAGACCTCTCCGACTGCGATCTCACGGTAAACGATCTGCACCGCGCCGCTGCAAATTGTCATGGTCAGACCGTCCGCGGCAGACATCGGCGGCAGCGTCACGCACCATTTGCCATCGCGCACCGTATCGGACGCGGAATGTCCGGCAATGGTCACGGTTACGCGTCTGCCGTCCGCGCCGTCGCCCCAGACCTTGATCGGTTTCTCACGCTGTAGTACCATATTATTGCTGAATATGGCTGCTGTTCTCATGCTATTCCCTCTTTTTCTCTGACATCGCATACGGAATTCTGCGTACCGGATTTTAGTTTGATTCGCTGGATTCCGGCTGACGCAATCTGCCGTAGGTCTGATTCATTTCGCGAATCTTCGCAGCGAGTTCGGCAGTATAATCGGCAGTTTCCGTTCGATAAATCCAGTTGCCGCCGAGCGTAGACGGCGTATTGATTCGGTCGGACGGCGGCGCATTGACAAAATCCTGAAATGGCGCGACTGCAATCTTTGCTGTAGAACGCCAAGCCGCGCACAATACCGCCTGCGGCAGCTTTTTCTGCTTTTTGACGCCAAGATACCGCATTGCATAGGCATTGGTTTCCGGCGCATTGCTCTTGACCCAGCCGCGCAGCGTATGATTATCGTGCGTACCGGTATAGCAGACGCAGTTTGACGTTTCAAAATTATGCGGCAGATAGGGATTCTCCGCGTCGCTGTCAAATGCGAACTGCATGACCTTCATGCCGGGGAATCCGGTACGCTTCAGCAGACGAATCACTGCCGGTGTAATATTCCCCAAATCCTCCGCAATGACGTTCATCGTACCGAATGTATCCTTTGCCGCTTTCCAGAGCGCATAATCCGGACCTTTTTTCCATTTTCCGTGTTCAGCGGTCTCATTGCCGTAGGGGATCGCATAATAACGCTCAAAGCCGCGGAAGTGGTCAATTCTAACCACATCATAGAGCTGCAGCGTAAAGCCGATGCGCGAGAGCCACCAAGCATAATGATCCTTTGCCATTGCGTCCCAATCCCAGAGTGGATTGCCCCAAAGCTGACCGGTCACAGCAAAACAATCCGGCGGACAGCCGGCAACTGCGATCGGCTTTTTTTCCGCGTCAAGCTGAAACAGCTTCGGACGCGCCCAGACCTCCGCGCTGTCGTAGGCTGCATAAATCGGAATATCGCCGATGATACGAATTCCCTTTTGATTTGCATACTGCTTGAGCGATTCCCACTGCGTAAAGAAACAGAACTGCACAAATTTCCAGAATTCAATTTCAGCGGAGTATGTTTTCCGCGCAGCCGCAACTGTCTCGCGCTGACAGAACCGAAGCGCCGGCTCCCATTCATCCCAGGCTTTGCCGCCGTGCGCGTCCTTCAGCGACATAAACAGCGCATAGTCCGGCAGCCAAGTCTTCTGTGCCGTACAAAATGCTTTGAACGCGGCAGGCTTACGCTTTGCAAAATTCTGATATGCAATCCGAAGAACTGGTATGACCTGCTCCCAAAGCAGCGCATAGTCGATCGTATCCGGCGCGGAATCCCATACAATGCCGTCATAATCGGCATGGGACAACCACCCGCGGTCAGCCAGTATATCAAAATCAATCAGATATGGATTGCCGGCAAAGCAGGACGGCGACTGATAGGGCGAATCGCCATAGCTTGTAGGCGTCAGCGGCAATACCTGCCAATAGTGACAGCCTGCGCTGTCGAGAAAATCTACAAAGTCATAAGCCGCCTGTCCGAGCTTTCCAATGCCATGCTTTGACGGCAGCGCCGAAACCGGCAGCAGAATTCCGCTTTCTCTCATAAATTCCTCCTTATGAGTCCGTTTCTGATTGCATATATTCGATATCCATTGCCAATATCAATTTTCTCTGTTACTTCTGTATAAATTGCTTCTGATGCGCATACTATCCGCAGAAAGGGGCGTGCAGTATGATTTCCCGTACACATTTCGGGGCGTATCCGTTCAGCTTTCTGATCGGATTTTTCGCCTACTGTTTTTTTGAAATCGCAATTCGCGGCAGAACCCACTGGACAATGGGGATTCTCGGCAGCGGCGCACTCTGTATGCTGCTATGCTTTGAGCGACATCTGCATCATCCGGTTCGTTCGGCGCTGCTTGGTGCAATTTATATTACTGCCGCAGAATTCTGCGTTGGCGTCTATGTCAATCTCTACCGCGGCTGGCAGATCTGGGATTACACCAACCTGACCTTCCAGCTCTACGGACAGATCAGCCTGTTATTCTCATGTATCTGGTTTCTGCTGTGCGTCCCCGGATGTTTCCTCTGCCGGATAATTGACAGACAGTTCATCGGCACAACAAACGCATCATCCAATCTGCATAATATATAATAAGGGCGCATCGGAATTGATACGTCGATGCGCCCTATACATTGCAGACGCTCGCTGGAAGGTCTGATTTCGTTCGATTTGTTTCCGGATCGGAAGTCTTGTGTTATATTTACTTCGTATCTGCGCGGCTTTCATTTGCGATTCGCTCCATTTCCTCACGAAAACGCGGATCGTTTGTGAGGTCGAAAGCGATACGATTGAACAGCGCCTCCAGATCGGTTCTGCCGTACTCTTTTGCGCTCTGAATCAGCGTCACGGCAAGATTGACGAGATCGTTATTCGGAGGCGGCTGCAAGCCGTATTTCTCATAGACGTCAATCGTCTGACCATGTGTAGGCGGCGCAAATTTCTGACCAAATGTTTTCATGCGGCGCAGTACATCCTGCAATTCAAATTCAACTGCCTTGGACGGTGCAAAGCGAATACTCTCGAAATAGAACACGGCAGCGGAATAGTAATCCTGCGCAACATAGCAATAATATCCCATATTGGACAGGGCACGCGCATAGCGGTCAGCCGTCGTACAATAACGGAGCGTTTCGATATTCACGGAAAGCAGCTTCTTCGGATTATTCGCAAATTTACAGAGTTCCGCAAGTTCAAAGCGTGCGTCCGGACTGACCGGATTAAACTTGATCGCACGTTCAAGCGCCTGCTCGGCAGCTCTTGCTTCACGCTTTTCCAGAAGTACAAAGCCATACAGCGCAAGATAATGCGAAAAATCAAACGGCGCTCTATCGAAGTTTGTGTCATTCGGGAAATAATAGCGATACACATGATATTCAAACGGATTACGGAAGCTGAAATACTTTGGGGAATCGCCCTCGTAATACTGTTCAATTTTATCCGAAAGCGCTTTCAGAATCACCGCAGCTTCGTCGATTTTATCTTCATTGACAAGCTTCTGCGCCTCACCGAACGCCATATCCAGACGCTTGCCGTCAACGAAGGTCATGTCCTCCATCTTTTCGCGGAAATCCGCTGGCATCAGTCCGAACGCATAGTCTGCAACGGCAGCCGTCAGCTCATCGGCGTTTTCCTCTTTGCGGAGATCCTCAGCAACATCGCGCAAATGCGCAATATCTTTCTGGACATCTCCGGTCATTTCTGTGCGCAGCTGCACCATCAGTTCGTTTACTGTCATTTTCATTTACCCCTTTTTTTCGATATCAAACCCGTAAATTATCTGCGTCTGCCGCCGCCAGAGTGCGCAGCGGCAGCAGACGGTTTTCCCTGTTTATTCCTCTGCAATCGTCGCAATTCCAAGGATATCCAGATTTTCCTGTTCGACCGGCGACGGGCAGCCGCTCATCAGCTCGCGTGCATTCTGCACCTTCGGGAACGCAACCACGTCGCGCAGCGAATCGCATTGCGCAAGCGTCATTGTCAGTCTGTCCAGACCGATGCCAAGACCGCCATGCGGCGGCGCGCCATACTGATACGCTTCGACGAGGAAGCCGAATTTTGCCGCAATTTCCTCCTCGGTCAAGCCAAGCGATTCAAACATCTTCTGCTGAAGCTCGTAATCGGTAATACGGATCGAACCAGAACAAAGCTCCGTTCCGTTCAGCACGAGATCATACGCCTTTGCAAAGACCTTTTCCGGCGCGTGATCCAGATATTGCAAGCATTCGTCCATCGGCATGGTAAACGGATGGTGCATCGCAAGCCATTCGCCGGTTTCCTCATCCTTTTCAAAGAACGGGAACTGCGTAATCCAAAGGAAATTGAATTCGCCCGCGGGAATCAGATCGAGCTTTTTCGCCAGATGATTTCTCAGTGCGCCGAGTACCGGCAGCGTAATGGCAGTCTTATCCGCAACAATCAGGACGACGTCGCCCTGCTCTGCGCCGGCGGCGTTCAGGATCGCGTCCAGTTCGCCTTCCTTGAGAAATTTGCCAAAGGAGCAGTTCGGCTCTGCGTCCACCCAGCGGATATACGCAAGACCCTTTGCGCCGATGCCCTTGACCATTTCGGTCAGCTTATCAATCTCTTTCCGCGTCAGCGTAGCGGCAGCATTTTTCGCAGTGACGCAGCGGACGGTACCGCCTGCTGCCAATGCGCCGGAAAATACTGCAAATTCGCAATCCTTGACCGTTTCGGAAAGATCGGTCAGCTCCATGCCGAAGCGCAGATCCGGCTTATCCGAGCCGAAACGGTTCATTGCCTCGGTATAGGTCAATCTCGGCAGCGGCGTTTTCAGCTCGCGGTGCATGACATCCTTGAACAGACGCGCCAGAAAGCCCTCGGTCAGATCGAGGATATCATCCACATCGACAAAACTCATTTCCAGGTCGATCTGGGTGAATTCCGGCTGACGGTCCGCACGCAGATCCTCGTCGCGGAAGCAGCGGGCAAGCTGGATATATCTGTCGTAGCCTGCAACCATCAGAAGCTGCTTATAGATCTGCGGCGACTGCGGCAGCGCATAGAATTCGCCGTGATGCACACGGGATGGCACGAGATAGTCTCTTGCGCCCTCCGGCGTTGATTTCATCATCATCGGCGTTTCGATTTCCAGAAAACCGTTTTCATAGAAATACTGCCGCGCACACATCGCAATCTGATGGCGCAGAATCAGATTCTGCTGAAGCGGCGCTCTGCGGAGATCGAGATAACGATATTTCAGGCGCAGTTCCTCATTCACCTTCGTCTGCGGTGTAATCTCAAAAGGCGGCGTCTTTGCCTTTGCGAGAATACGCAGCTCCGTGACATAGATTTCGACATGGCCCGTCGCAATTTTATCGGTCTTGCTCTCGCGCTCGCGCACCTCGCCCTTTGCCAGAATCACATATTCGGATTTGCAGGAAGCAGCCTTCTCAAAGAGCGCCTTATCGGTCGTATCGTCAAAGGTAAGCTGCACGACGCCTGTGCGGTCGCGCAGGACGATAAACAATATACCGCCTTTATCGCGCACAGTATCGACAAATCCGCCGACTGTGACAGTCTTTCCGGCTTCGAGCACCTCGCCGCAGTAGCAGCTTCGCTTCATTCCTTGCATAGTGTCCATTCTTTTCATTACTCCTTTATCGTATCCGCACAGCGGATGGATGTATGATATTTCGCGCCGGAATTCGGCGGTCAATCATTGTTATTATTTTGCTGATTCCTATGAACGATGTCGTATCAGCACCTTTTTCACAAACACCTGATGATAGAACCAGTCCATACGTGAAAGCACTCTATCATAAAAATAAAACACCAGATTGAACGCAATGACCAAAAGCACCATCATGACTGCGCCGGTATCCTCGAAGGTCGGCAGTCCGAATACATAGACCGTTGCGAGATAATCCAGCACCAGAAACAGATTGAATACGGCATATTTACAGATCATTTTCAGTGCCTTCGCCCGCATACGCTCAAAATACAGACGCAGCATCGGATAATATCCGAAAAACAGAATAAACATCAGAGCCGCTTCCTTATCAAAGGTTACAATCAGCGAAAGCAGGCTGACTGCCAGATAGGTCAGCCATGCCCATCCAATGGAAACTTCCTCTACCAGTATAATCATCAGCAAGCCTGCCGCCATCGGCGCTGCAATATACAGCGCAGGCAGCACGCCAGTCAGAAACATAATCACAATACAGAGCGCCGCGACAATGCCGCCAAGTGCAACACGGCTGCTCAGATTCCGGTTATTTCTTCTCATTCACAGACTCCGAGCGCCAGAACCTCAAACGATTTCTTCGCATGATTGTCCAGCATTTTAATCTCAACGTGCATCTCCTGCACGGTATCATATTCATGAATCAGTTCAATCGCAGGGGTGCCATAGCGATTCGGCGAATTCGCAGCAACCATGCCGGCAAGCGCACCGTTCACATAGACTTCGGCAATTCCCCATGTCGGATCGCTGTATTGCTTATAAATCAGAAACAGCTTTCTGCCGGTCACATCCATCACAAGCGGATCATTGCCGCTGTCCTTCTGGTGCGTAAAGCCCTCGCTGAACGTATTGTTATGCGAACCGGTTTCCCATGACCCGACGCGATAAGGCGTATTCGAGGCATCGCAGCATTTGCCGTTCCGGAACAAGTCCGTATGCAGACTCTTCGCAGGAAGCGTATATGCCTGATCGGGCGTTTTCGCTTTTGCTGCTTGAAAATAATTTGCAATCATATCCGCAAGCAGCCGATGCCCCTCAACAGACGGATGCATATCGTCCGTGCCATATGCGCGCCATCGCATCGTGCCGTCTGCCAGCGGCTCCGCGATCGCGTCGCGCACTGAAATCATACCGAGATCATAGTATTCCCCGATTGCCTGCTGCTGCTCCTGACGGGTATGCCCCTGCTCCATATACGTGAACAGCAATATGACAGCAGGCGCGTTCGGCGCTTCCAAACAGTTGCGGACAAGACTCTCATACGCAATCTGATACAGCGAATCCGAGCCGTCGTTGACCGCATACTCGATCAAAATGATATCCGGCTCCGATGCAAGCACAGCGCTTTCTGCACGCAGACATCCAATCGCGGAGGACGTACCGCTAAACCCGTTGTTCTGACAGATAACCGTGCCGCCGCTGCAATAATTCGTCTGAAATTCCGCAGCGGACAGTGACGCAAAGCATTCCGGCGCTCGTGCGCCAACCTCAAAGCCTTCCGTAATGGAACCGCCGACATAGGCGATGGTAATATCCTCGCCTGCCTGCGCCCTTTCAAACACGCGATGCAATCGGTTTGTATTGCCCGTACTGACAAGAGAATCCGCAATCAACGTTTCCGTAAGCTCTGCCGATAACGCGAAATCGGACTGTTCCGGCTGACCACAGCCAGTCATTGCAGCGCCGGTACATCCAAGTGCAAGCAACGCTGTCAGGCAAATTCGGGAAAATCTCCGCATCTCCGACCTCTTTCCCATATGCGGAACCCAATCCGCATCATACTATGATAAACCTATTTTATATCATACCACAAACCGTCTGAAAAGTCAATGAATGAGTACAGATTCCATTTGTTTTTCTTGACAGCACATTTTACAAATGATATAATAGAATCAAAGCAGCAGCACACATCGGAATGTCTGCTGGAAATTCATCTCACAAAGGAGTCTCGAACATGAAGCGTCCGATCCGCCGTATTCTCCATCAGACAGCAGCCGTCATATGCGCGTGTCTGCTTGGTTTTTCCGCAGCAGCGCCGATCTCTGCGGCAGAGCCGTCCACCGATTCCGGCATATCCTATACCGAATCCACCGAAACGCTGCTCAATCCCGGCATGGGCTATACCTCAACGCTCTGGTATCGCTGCGCGCCCGGAAAAACAACGCCGCGCAGTCCGGTCGGAAGCCTTGTGCTGATGTTCATTGATATCGGCGCATTCTCAAGCGGCGAAAACGGTACAAAAAATGAGGACGGCACCTATACGCCCGGCACGGATTATCCGCTGGACGATGTATTTTTCTCGGCGCTGCGCGAAACCTTTGAATACTGTCGGCAGAACGGCAGTACGATTGCGCTGCGCTTCCGCTACGACGACGACGGTACGAGAGATCCGGAGCCTGCAACCTATGATATGATGTTAAAGCATATTCATCAGATCGGTGACAGTGGTATTTTATCGGACTATCAGGATATTCTGATGTATGTGGAAAGCGGCTTTGTCGGCTGCTACGGCGAGCAGTGGGGCGGAAAATACTGCTCGACCGCGCAAAAGGCAGAACTGCTCGATCTGCTGCTCGATATTGTACCCGATCCGATTCCGGTTACGGTTCGCACGCCCGATATCTTTGCAAAATGGGCGGGCATTGAACGGAAAGACCTCGCAAGCTGGGAATCTGAACCGAACAGTCGGGCAGCGCGCGTCGGTATGTACGACGACGGCTACATGGGCTCGGATATCGACCTTGGAACCTATGCAAACCGTGCCGTCGAAACCGCTTGGCTTGGCAGACAGACCACTCGCACTTATTTTGGCGGCGAATTTTCCGGAAATCTCGAATTTGCGATGCAATATGACACCTATCTGCCGCAGAATGCAATCCCCGAAATGTATCTGACGCATCTGAGCTATATCAATTCCAATATCTTCGGGCTGTATCATGATTATACATTCGGCAGCGAATACGATGTTCCCAATGTGGATAATTCAGCCTATTACGGGCAGACCGTCCACAAATTTATCCGCGATCATCTTGGATACCGTTTTGTCCTGCGCGACGTAAATCTTCCTCAAAAAGTAGAACAGGGTGATGTGATGCAGCTGCAATTCGATGTTGAAAACACCGGCTTTGCAAATCCGATTCGAGAACAAAATGCCGAGCTTCTGCTGGAAAAAGACGGCTGCTATATCCGCACGCCCATTCCGCTCGATTCCCGAAACTGGTACTCCTGCAAAACAACTGCGGAACAGATATCCGTACAGCTTCCGGGCGGATTGACCGCCGGAACATGGAACGTATATCTCAAGCTGTCCGTCGGGAATAATACAGTTCAGCAAACGCATATGCGCTCGGTACGATTTGCAAATCCCGATATCTGGAATCCTGCGCTCGGCGCAAACCGCATCGGCAGCGTACAGATCACGGAGAGCAACGATCCGCAAAAACGCACGCATACCGGCTTTGGCAGCGCGGATGGCACAATGTATACGCTCAATGGCTTACAGATTTTCGACGGCGCCTGTTCCCACAGCGGCGAACAGGGTACGCCTGCCGCCGAAAGTGAAAACGCGGCAATCTGGCTCCATCAAGACGCGAATCATCTATACGTCACAGCAAAATACGACACAAGCGCTGCCGCAGAAGTACACAATCTGCATCTGAAAAATCAGACAAACGGCGAACGCTACTGGATATATTTCCAGAATAACGGCTTTATCTATTTCAACCACGGCGAGCCGACCGGCATTTTTCAAAAGCATAACAATGGCATCATAGAGTTTCAGATTCCATTCGGGGATATCATGGGACTTGCACCCGGCGTCACGATCAGCGACGTCCGCTACTCTCTGCAGGACAGCGCAAATGAATGGAAGGTACTCTCCGATGTGACTGCCTCGGAGCCATTCGAGCTTGCGCACCACATCACCGTTTACAACGCGCTGCGTACAGTCTCGATGAAGCAGGGAGACAGTCTGCCGCTGACCGTCACGACAGATGCGAAAGAGGCTTCCTATCAATGGTATCATAACGGAACGGCAATCCCAGACGCAAATTCTGCTGATTATACGATCAAAGCCGTAGAGCCCGCGGACGTTGGCACATACAGCGTCACAATCCGCACGGAAGCAGGCGCAGAGCAATCTACGGATATCTGTAAGGTTTTGCAGGTTGATACGGATGCGCTGCGCGGCGACGCAGACGGAAACGGAATTGTTGACGCTATGGACGCCGACGCGCTGCTGGAGTATCTGCTGACCCAATCTGCAAAGCTTGCAAATCCGCAGGCTGCCGATCTCAATGCGGACGGTATCCTGAACGCTGCGGATCTATCCATGTTAATCAGATTCATCTCAGAATCTGCATAATTATAAAACAAATCGCGAAATCAAAGCAAATGCAATGATTTCGCGATTTTTTCACATAGCAGATTGTCGTTCTATAAAATGAACATCAGTTTTCCATCATAAGCCATATCCGGAAGCCGTCAATATTGCCGTGCTGCACCGTATAAGCAGATTACTCAACCGTCACGGATTTTGCGAGATTACGCGGTTTATCCACATCGAAGCCCTTGCCGATGGAAACATAATAGCTCACAAGCTGGAGCGGAATCACGGAAAGACTTCCTGCAAAGAGCGGTTCGATCTTCGGAACATAGCAAGTAAATTCAGCAGTATCTTCGAGGAAGTAATTGCCTGCTGTAGTCACCGCCATCAGCTTTGCGCCGCGGCTCTTGACCTCGACCATATTGCTCACGGTCTTTTCGGTCAGCGCGTCCTGCGTGACAACGCTGATTACGATTGTACCTTCTTCAATCAAGCTGATCGGACCGTGCTTCAGCTCACCGGCAGCATACGCCTCGCTATGAATATAGCTGATTTCCTTCAGCTTGAGGCTGCCCTCCATGCCGATTGCATAGTCAATGCCTCTGCCGATGAAGAATGCGTCGCCGACATTGATCAGCTTTGCGGAATACCACTGCAAACGCTCATCGTCTTCAAGAATCTTCTCGACCTTATCCGGAATGCCATAGATTTCTTCCAAAAGCGCATTGTAACGCGCCTCATCGATCTCGTTACGCGCCTTCGCGAACTGGAGCGCAAGCAGATAGCCTGCGACAAGCTGCGTGCTGTACGCCTTGGTTGTAGCGACAGAAATCTCCGGACCTGCAAGCGTATAGAACACATTATCCGCCTCGCGCGCAATCGACGAACCGACCACATTCACGATACCGAGGGTTTTGATGC
Organism: Oscillospiraceae bacterium; assembly: GCA_016296505.1. Lineage (GTDB taxonomy): Bacteria > Bacillota > Clostridia > Oscillospirales > Ruminococcaceae > Firm-04. Next base: position 85,424 of record JAEDJD010000003.1, on the reverse strand, counting down.
CCTGATTCTTCGCCTCGCGAAGCGCAGCAAGCGTATCGGCGGTTTCACCCGACTGGCTGATGACAATGACAATGCTCTTTTTATTGAGCGTCATGTTTCTGTAGCGGAACTCGGACGCAAGCTCCACGCGAACCTGCAAACTGGTCAGAGCCTCGATGACATACTGCACTGCCATACCCACATGATACGCCGAACCGCAGGCAACGATATAGACCTGCTCAATCGCCTGCATTTCTTCATCGGTCAGGCTCACGCTGTCAAAATGGACAACGCCATTCGACACGACAGAATTGATCGTATCACGAATGACTTTCGGCTGCTCATGGATTTCTTTCAGCATAAAATGCTCATAGCCGCCCTTTTCAGCAGATTTCGCGTCCCACTTAATCTCGGTCAGCGGCTTTTCAATCACTTCGCTGTCGATATTGAAGAACGTAACAGCGCCCTTTTCGAGCTTTGCGATTTCCATATTGCCAATATAATAGACATTACGCGTATATTTCAGGATTGCCGGAACGTCTGAAGCGACATAGCTTTCGCCGTCTGCGATGCCGATAATCATGGGGCTATCCTTACGCGCGCAGTAGATCTCGCCCGGAAGATCCTTGAACATCACGCAGAGCGCATAGGAACCACGGATACGAACCATTGCACGTGCGATTGCCTCGATCGGCAGCGGCGCATATTTTTTATAATAATAATCAATCAGTTTCACGGCGACCTCGGTATCGGTCTGCGACTTGAACGAATAGCCATTTTTAATCAGCTTTTCGCGCAGCTCCTGATAATTCTCGATGATGCCGTTATGAACCGCGATGACGTTCTCATCGTCGCTGGAATGCGGATGCGCATTCACCGCAGACGGTTCGCCATGCGTAGCCCAGCGCGTATGTCCGATACCGCAGCAGCCTTTGACAGCCATACCGTTATCGGTCATTTCCGCAAGCACCTTCAGCTTACCTTTTTCCTTTATAATCTCCGTCTGACGATCGCCGTCGCGCACTGCGATACCGGCGGAGTCATATCCACGATATTCCAGCTTTGAAAGCCCGTCCAAAAGAACCGGCGCCGCCTGTCTGTTGCCTGTAAAACCAACAATTCCACACATTTGAATTGCTCATCCTTTCTATGCTGTAATAATTACCAGTATAATCCGACGTTTCAAAAAATGCGATGTCATCATATGACTGTATCCTTTTACATTCTATCATAAATGCCCTGAAAAGTCAAGAGAAAAACCAAATTCCGCAAGATACGGTATCATACAAGCACAAAACACAAAAAGCCATGGCTTCATATACAGAAACCACGGCTTATATTTTGTGTATTAGTCGTCTTTTTTGCCGCCGAACAGACCGCCGATTGCGCCCTTGAGCTTATCGCCGATACCGCCGTCCTTGCCGATTGTCAATTTCACCGTATCCACAATCTTCTCCAGCGAATCTTTATCAATATCCCCGACGATATCCTTGACGGTACCTGCCGGATCCTTCATAAACTTATCCTTGAGATTGCTGTCTTTTGTCAGCTTCGAGATAATCTTCTCGATCTCAGCCTTGATATCCATTGAAAACTCCTCCTTATATGTAGACTATTTGGAACGCTTATTCTTCCATGATAGTGATTTCAGAATTGGCATTTTTCTTGACAGATTCAATGCCGTTCATACAACCGGAGATTGCCTTATAGCCCTCGCTGACCGCGATGATCTGACCATTTGTGGCTTTCAGGCGGAAACGGAATTCGCCCTTTTTATCCGTATAGATTTCAAACTTCGGATGCTTCTGCTTCTGGAAGCCCTCCTCGGTCTGGTTTTCGACCAGAGCAACCGGAGCATTACGCTGAACACTTGCAACACCAGCGCGGCAAGCCTTTTCGGTCGTATAGACCTCGGAAGTCGCGATCACCTCGCCGTTGCCAGCCTTGAGATCAAACTTCATACCGGTTTTTGTTTGCTTAATCAGATACTTTCCCATAATACATTCCTCCTATTTCATGCAATGATTGATTGCCGGTGTTCCAGCTCTCAAACTCATTATACATGAAGCTGCACAAAAAGTCAATACAACTCCAGAATATTTTTACTATTTTTTTCTTTTTTCGCACAAAAAACCCGATGTACAGGCAGTACATCGGGTCAGCTTGTAAATAAAGTCCTCTGTTCTGATTTAGAATCACACAAGAGAGGTATAGAGATCAATAATGGGGCACTTCCCCCAAACCCCTATCTTCCCGAAATAGAACGCAAAATGTGGAATTTCGCACTCTGCGGAGTGCGACTTAGGGCGCTGCCCTAAGAACCCGCGAGCTTTTGAAAAAGCTCGACAAAACTTTTATTTCACCTTCGGTGTGCGCACCTGTAAGTTTCTCGACAGACTGACCCGATGTACAGGCAGTACATCGGGCGTCGTGTTATCGGGTGGATTCGGAAGCCTCCAAAAATCTATCAAGCGCCGGCAGAACTGCAAGACCGGTCTTTCTGCCGATTGCATAAACCGACCGCAGCTTCTCCGGATTATGCGTCACATGACTGACCGGCAGCTTTTCCGGCGGCCGGATCACGAATGCCGTACCATTCTGTTCGGCTTCACGAACATAAGCAAGCTGTTTATTATAGACAATATGCCGTCGCTCCATCGCACGAATCAGCTTCGGATACTGCCGATAAACGATCCGCGCAAACGGCATGGTGGAATTGGGCTGCTTGACATAGCCCTCCGGCTGCGTCAGAATCACGATATTGCGCGTATATCCCTTATAGACAAAGTATTTCAGCGGAATCGAATCGGCAATGCCGCCGTCAAGCATCTCATAATCTCCCGCACGGACAATCTGCGAGGCAAACGGCATGGAAGCGCAGGCGCGTATCCAATCCATTTCTACAGAATCATCCAGATCACGGCACTGGTGATACACCGCTTTTCCGGTATGCACATCGGTACAGGCGATATAAAACGGTACGCCGCCCGCCAGAAAGGTCTCGTTATCAATCGGGTCAAGCTGCTGCGGAATCGTCTGGTAGCAGAACTCTGCACCGAACATATCACCGGTTCGCAGCAGCGAGGAAATACTGCAAAATCGCGGATCATTCAGATACCGCAGACAATAGCGCAAGGCTCTCCCCTTTTGCTTTGTCAAAAAGTTACAGCCAAAGGTCGCGCCGGCAGATACGCCGATCATACCGTCTACGCTGATATTGTTTTCCAGAAACACATCGAGCACGCCTGCCGTAAACAGTCCGCGCAGTGCGCCGCCTTCCAGAACCATTCCGAGCTTTTGCTTCATTGTCATACTCCGTTTCATGTTTTTTGCAAATATTATTTCTTCCATGTTGCAGGCGACAGCAGCAGCACGATCGGGAACAGCTCCAGTCTGCCGGCGAGCATATTAAATATCAGGACGCATTTCGAGGGTGTTGAAAATACATCGAAATTCGACATCGGACCGATCTGCTCAAGTCCCGGACCGATATTGTTGAGCGTTGCGACAACCGCGGTGAAATTCGTCGTCATATCAAGGTTGTCAAACGACAGAATCAGCAGGTTTATCACATAAATCATGAGATATACGGCAAAGTAAACATTGACAGATTTGATGACATCCGCCTCGACCTGATGCCCGTCCATGCGAACCTTTTTGACCTGACGCGGATGCGTCATGACGCGCAGCTCATTTGCCATATTCCGGAACAAGATAATAAACCGCGAAACCTTGATACCGCCGCCGGTCGAACCCGCACAGGCGCCAATAAACATCAGTATAATCAACAGCGTTTTAGAATATACGGGGAATTGGTTGAAATCCACAGTGGAATAGCCCGTTGACGACATCAAGGAACCGATCGTAAAGGAACTGTGCATCAGCGCCTCGCCGGTTGATTGGAACATTGGCAGATGCCGGACATTGAGTGTAATGGTCACAATCGCAAAGGCAATGATGCAGAAATAGATTTTTGTTTCTTCTGTGAATACTTCCTTGAATTTCCGCTGCAGCAACAGAAAATAGCAGGAAAAATTCACGCCGAACAGAATCATGAACACTGTAATGACATTGATGCAGAACGGCGAATATGGCATACCCTCCGGATTACAGGCAAAGCCGCCGGTACCTGCGGTTGCAACGGCGATATTGATCGCGTCAAAGAGCGGCATTCCGCCGATCAGCAGCAATACGAACTCTGCTGCAGTCATCACAAAATAAATCGCATAGAGCAGAATCGCGGTCTGACGGACTCTCGGCACAAGCTTTGTCACAGAAGGTCCAGGGCTTTCCGCTTTCATCAGATACATATTCTGACCGCCCGCAAGCGGCAGAATCGCCATGATAAACACCAGTACGCCCATACCGCCGACCCAGTGCGTAAAGCTGCGCCACATCAGCATACATTTCGGAACCGGCGTCAGGTCATGCAGAATACTTGCACCGGTTGTCGTAAATCCGGAAACCGATTCAAACATCGCGTCCACGAAATTCGGAATCGTTCCGGAAAAATAAAACGGCAGCGCGCCGAACAAACTCAATACCACCCAGCTCAGCGCGACAATTACAAATCCGTCGCGCGCAAAGAGTTTTTTATTCGTCGGCTTAAAGCGCGTAATTATCACACCTTCCAAAATACAGAATCCTGCAATCGCAGCAAATAGCGGCAGTTCATTTTCATGATAAACCGCAGCGGCCGCTGTTGGCACCGCCATAAATACGCCCTCGAAAAAGAGCAATATTCCCAGAATATAAGTTGTCATTCGGAAATTCATTCTGTCAAAGTCTCCGTCACTGCAACAGATCGTTCATATCATGCAAACCGAGATGATTCGTCACGATTACGACCGAATCACCCTGCTGAATCGTATCGCTGCCGCGCGGAATCAACACCTTGCCGTTCCGGACGATGGCAGCAACAAGCGCGCCGCTGCGCAGCTTAAGCCGCATCAACGGCGCAGCCGTCAGCGCAGAATCCGCCTTGACAATGAATTCCGCCGCCTCAACCTTACCCTTGATAATCTGATAGAGCGTTGCCAGATTCGTACCAATTGTCTTATTCATGGCGCGAACATAGCGCACGATGTAATCCGACGTCAGATTCTTCGGATAAATAATCGTATCCAGATCAAGCGAACCGATCACGGAATCAAAGTCAATCCGATTGATCTTCGTCACGATCTTGCCGCGGCTGGCAGATTTTGCAAAGAGCGAAAGCAGAATATTCTCCTCGTCCAGATTGGTCAGCGATACAAACGCCTCCGCCTTTTCGATATTTTCCTGCATCAGCACATCCTGATTGATCGCGTCGGCAAAAATGACGTTCACATCAGAAAATGTATCGGAAAGCAGATTGGCGCGTTCCTCATCCTTTTCAATGACGGTGATACTGATACCATCCTTTTCGAGCAGCCGGCAGAGATAATGCGTGATATCGCCGCCGCCGGCAATCAGAACGTCGTTGACCGGCTTCGCCTTATAATTGATACGCTTGAAGAACGTGAAGGCATTTTTAGGATCGGCAATCAGCGAAATCACATCGCGCGCCTCAAACTGAAAATCTCCGGACGCGATAAAGGCTTCCTCGCCGCGTTCAATCGTGCAGACAAGAACATCGCAGTGCAGCTTCTCTGCAATCTCGCGAACGTACATTCCGCAAAGCGGCGAATCCTCCGGCAGCTTGAATTTCAGCAGCTCAATCTTACCCTTGACAAAGGTATCAATCTTGATTGCAGAGGGGAACCGTTTCCGGCAACGTGCATGACATCAAAACGCTCTGCAACCTCCGTTGCACGTGCACCATTGATATCAATAACCGTAATATTGTTTCCCGGCTCATCCAGCTGCTCCGTCAGCGCTCTGCCGACCTTGCCGCAGCCCACGATGATAATATCCAAGACTCAGATATCTTCCTATTATAAATTGCAATCTGACCGAGCAATCAGTCATGCCGTTCCGCATCATTTGCATACATCTCGCAAAAGCGCGCCGAAAAGGAAGGTTCTCTCCCGGCGGCATAGAGATGACCGGTATCTCCAAAGGTATTGACGCGGAATGCGGCGACGCCTGCTCTGCGCTCCTCGGTTGAGAGGACGGTCACAGCCGTCGGCGCGGCGCAAAAACCCTGCCAGAGCACCATCGGCGAAACGCCGATCAGATGCGCAAGCATGACGCATTCCACACCAAAATGACAAAACAAAACGATTGTATCCGTACTGGGCTGTACAGCGCGATAGATCATGCCGTCGCGGACATAGCCATGCCTTGCAAGCAGCGCGTCCAAGCCTTGATATACACGCTGCGCCTCATCCCCGACGCCATATTGCTGCATGATATCGGTCTGCGCCCATTGCGCCCGATCATAAAACGCAGGTTCCCGCGTCCAGTAATCCGGAAGCCAATCCCATGGCACACGGAAATCATCCGTATCCGGATGCAGAATCGGCGCATGAAATTCACGCAGCCACGGAAGCGTTTCCGCCTCACGGCGCAGCGCATGGAGCGTATAGGCAGCGGTATCCTGCGCTCTGCCAAGCGGTGAAACATAAAACGCTGCGATATCGGGATGCTGCCGGAAGCGTTCCGCAAGAAGCTGCGCCTCGACTCTCCCGATTTCGGTCAAAGTATCATGTTCATAATCCGGATCACCATGCCGGACAATTATCAATTTCATAGCGTTCCTTATTTTCGTTGATTCTGTGAGGGAGGGACAACTGGGAAGCGTTCTGTTCTCCGGTCAGGCAGCCGAAGAACAAAACGTCCTTGATTTGTAATCAATAAGCAGTACACGACATGGATTCCGCCTTTGCAACGGCGTCCGCAAGCGTCATGTCATAGAAATCGCTGGCAGTAAAGAGTCTGCCGGATTTCGGCTGCTCGACAAACGCGCCGACAATCACACCGGGTATTGCGCTTTCCGGCGCATTCGGTGCATTCGGGCCGCCCAGATCGGTTCTGCACCAGCCCGGATCGGTCAGGTTGATTGCAACGCCCGTACCTGCCAGCTTCGAGCCGAGGTCGATCGTGACTTTATCAAGACCTGCTTTGCTTGCAGAATAGCCTGCCTGTTCCGGTTCCAAACGAATTCCGCTTGTTGTGTTGACGACTCTGCCGAAACCGCGTTCGATCATCTTGGGAATGAAGTGATAGCAGATCATCATTGGCGCAATCGTGTTGATCTGAAAGCTTGTTGTATAGTCGCTGACCGGCGTTTGCCAGAAATCTGTGCGATAAGCAATCTGCACGCCGGCATTGTTGAGAATCACATCGACCGGAAGATTCATCGCGTCAATTTCCGCGAGCGCCTTTTCCACGGATTCTGTATCCGCCAGATCGCAGGCGACCTCTCTGACGCTCACCCTCTCTGAAAGCGTCTTGGCAAATTCTGCCGTATGCGCGCAATCGCGGCTCAACAGAATCAGATTGCAGCCCTGTGCCGCGAGCGCTTCGGCAGCAAGCTTACCGATTCCGCGGCTGGCGCCGGTTATGAGCGCCCATTTTCCCTCAAGATTTAACATAAGTATCCCTCTCCTTTTTCAAGTTGCCCGTATCACGACAGATGACCGTATCCATGCTGCCGTTCATCATATCATAGCACAAAACATTGGAAAAGTCAAGATGAAGCAAGTCACCCCCGCAATAGAAACAGAGATGTCAACCGAAAAAAGAGGCAATCGTTTATATTCATACATGATCGGGTATCGTCATGCAGATTATTTTAAAAATTTACAATTTTATATAGTATATATTATTCGCGCCGCAGTTCTGCGCGGCTGGCGAGATAATCCGCGACAAGCTGTTCGGCGTCGGCATACGTACAAAGTCCTGCGGAGCGCGCGCGAAATGCCGCCGCCCCCGGATAACCGCGCAGATACCAGAGCGCGTGCTTGCGTGCTTCACGCATTGCAAGCTGCTCCGTTTTCTCACTGTGATTGAGAATCATGCGGATATGCCGGAGCATCTCGCGCAGACGCGTTTCCACATCCGGCTGCGTAAACGGCTTTCCACCGACCGCATGAACAATCTCCGAAAAAATCCACGGATTGCCGTAGCTTGCTCTGCCGACCATGACCAGATCACAGCCTGTCTCACGGTACATCCGCAGCGCGTCCGCGCCGGATGCGATATCGCCGTTTCCGATCACCGGAACCGATACGGCTGCCTTAACCGCGGCGATCTGCGACCAGTCCGCATTGCCGCTGTAATACTGCGTCCGCGTCCGCGCATGAACCGCGATCGCTTCCGCGCCGCCGGACTCCATACGCTTTGCAAATTCCACCGCATTGATATGCGCAGCGTCCCATCCGATCCGCATTTTCACAGTGACCGCGCATTTTCCCTCTGCGGCTTTGACAGCCGCTTTCAGGCAATCCTCTGCAAGCTGCGGCGTTTTCATCAAGGCGCTGCCTGCTCCCTGATTGACGACTTTCGGAACAGGACACCCCATATTGAGATCAATCCAATCCGGCGCAAACGGCAAAATCCGCTTCACAGCTTCCGCAATGAATTCCGGTTCGCTGCCGAACAACTGCAAGCCCATCGGTCGCTCTGCCGCCGTAATCCGGCAAAGCTCGGCGCTGCCCTTACTGCCGTAGCACAGTCCCTTTGCCGAAACCAGTTCGCCGGTCGTCATACAGGCGCCGTATTCGGCGCAGAGCGTGCGGTATGCGGTATCTGCAACGGAAGCCATTGGTGCAAGCGCGGCGGTCTGCGGCACGGTCTGCCGAGCGATTGTAACTGTTTTCATACCGCCTCACGTTTCCAGAAGCCGCAGCGCATTTTCATGCGTAATCAACGACATTTCCTGTTCATCCAGTCCAAGCGACAATAAAAATCGCAGCGTATCTGCCGGATTTTCCCATGGAGAATCCGAGCCGAACAGAATTTTCTTTGCGCCGTGATTCCGGATAATCCGGAGACACTGTGCCGGATCTATAAACTGCGCAATAAACGCCGTATCCAACATGATCGGCGTACCGACCAGATACTGCTCGACGTCGTCCCACTGCTTCCAGCCGCCGAGATGTGCCGCGATCATATTTTCACCGCTGACATAATCCAGCGTGTGCCGGATCATTTTCGGTTCCGCATAGACCGGCGGCGGCAGACCAATATCAGCGCCTGCATGAAAAATAACCAATAAACCAAGCTGCTCCGCTTTCATCAGAATACGCAGCACTTCCGGACTGTCAATCTGATACTGCTGAAACTGCAAATGCAGTTTAATTCCACGAAATCCGCGTTGTTTCAAATCGGCAAGCACCTGCTCCCATTCCGGATCTGCCGGGTGCAGCGAGCCAAATGAGAACGCACGCGCTGATCGAATGGTTTCTGCATAGCGATTGATCGTAGCGGTTTGCGAGGGCTTTGTCGCAATCGGCAAACAGACGCTCCGATCCACATTGGCGATGGTCATGGAATCCAGCAGACCATCGAGCGTTGCCGGACGAAATGCCAATGCCTCGCCTTTCCGATAATCCGCGCCTTGAATGCTTCGGATTCCGGCTTCCAGCGCCGCGACGCTGCGCACTGCGATTGCTTCCGGAAAAATATGCGTATGAAAATCAATCAGCATGATATTTCTCCTCTTTCTGATTTTTTGCAATACCATTATACATCAATTCTCAAAATATTGCAAGCAGATTTCACACAGTATTTCATGTGATATATTTCGCGCGTCTATTAAGTAAAACAAAAATATTTATAACAGGTATTGACAACTCAATATATTTATGATATTATAATGATATCATATGGATGTGAAACATCCGGAAAGGACATCATAATTATCATGAAAGAAACAATACTTACACAAAAGAAAAACGGCATGGCAGTTCTCCTGCTGACAATCCTGCTCTATCTCATCGGCATCGCAGTCTTTGTCTACGGCGTCATGGGCTTTGAAACCAATGAAGGCATCTCTGCGCTTCGCCTGACCGCCTTTATCATCGGAATTGTATGGGTGAGTCTTGGTTGGTTTCCGCTGCTCGGACTGCGCATTCTCAAGCCGCAAGAAGCGCTTGTCCTGACGCTGTTCGGAAAGTATATCGGCACGCTCAAGGGCGACGGCTTCTACTGGGTCAATCCGTTCTGCGGCAGCATCAATCCCGCCGCCACAACCAAGCTTTCACAGAGCGGCGACGTCGCAGCAGCCTCGTCCAGCCTTGCAAAGGATCTTTCCGCCGTTGTCACGGCAGCAAGCTTGACGCCAGAATCGCTCAACAAGAAAATCTCGCTGAAAATGATGACGCTGAATAATAACCGTCAGAAAATCAACGACTGTCTCGGCAATCCGATTGAGATTGGCATTGCGGTAATCTGGCGCGTAGTAGATACGGCAAAGGCTGTATTCAACGTCGATAACTACAAAGAATATCTTTCGCTGCAATGCGACGCGGCACTGCGCAATATTGTCCGCATTTATCCATATGACGTCGCGCCGAATGTCGATACGACCGGCGACGGCATTGCAGACGAAGGCAGTCTGCGCGGCTCCAGTGAAATCGTTGCGGCAAGAATCCGAGATGAAATCCAGCAGAGAGTTGCAGACGCAGGTTTGGAGATCATTGAAGCAAGAATTACCTATCTTGCATATGCACCGGAAATTGCCGCAGTTATGCTTCAGCGTCAGCAGGCGTCGGCAATCATTGATGCACGAAAGATGATCGTAGATGGCGCAGTCGGCATGGTGGAAATGGCGCTCGAACGTCTCAGCGAGAACAATACAGTCGAGCTGGACGAGGAACGCAAAGCGGCAATGGTTTCCAATCTGCTGGTCGTGCTTTGCGGCAATCATGACGCACAGCCGGTTGTCAATTCCGGCAGTCTATACTAATGGCTGCAAAAAAACAGGTTCCGCTGCGGCTCTCCGAAAAGCTCTATCAAGCCATTGCCGCATGGGCTGAGGATGATTTCCGTTCTGTCAACGGACAGATTGAGTATCTGCTGACGGAATGCGTTAAGCAGCGGAAGAAAAACGGAAAATATGTCGGCGAAGAAATTGACGCGCCGCCTGATTTCGATGTGAACGAATTTGAATAGGCAGAGTTTACGCCTGACCTTCGTTTTCACTATTCAGCTTTTCCACAAACACAACGCTCCATTGCCAAGAAAAGCAATGGAGCGTTTCTTTCACATATTCCAATCCGGATGCGAATCCAAAAGCCGAAACCGATAGCCGCGATTGACAAGATCGTTCAGCACTGTTGACAAAACATTGACCGTCCCCTCCTCCGTATCATGCATCAAAAATACGACGGGCGTATCCGGCTTGTCGTCAAACCAGCGCAGACTCGCCTGATAGGACTGCAAATAATATTCCTCATCGGGAAGCTGATTGGTATTGCCGTCCTGCCATTTGTCATTGTTGCCGGCGTTCCAGTCGAACCAACGGTAGCCATCCGCGATGAGTCGCTGCTTAATTTCTTCGCTGATATTCGCTGCATATTCCGTTGCCGAGCCGCCGGGAAATCGTACACAGATGCGATCCGGCAGCACGCCGCAGGCATTCGTCACCGCCTGCCTCCACTGCAAAATCTCATTCATAAAAGCGTCGCCCGAAGCATAGCACTGCACCATATCATGCGTATAGGTATGACACGCAAGCAGACTGCCGCGCCTGACAATCTCTTTTGCGTATTCCGGATAGCGTTCCACATTGCTCCCGATCGTAAAAAAGGTTGCCTTTGCGCCGAAGCTGTCGAGCGTATCCAGAATCTTCGGTGTATTTTCACATGGACCGTCATCAAACGTCAAATAGATATCCCGCGTAAACACCGGCTGCGGTCCCACTGACGGCAGAGTATCGGTCGCCGCAGGCTCCGAAACAGAATTCTCTGCCGCAGCCGCCCCCATAGCGCCTGTTTCCTCTGGCGGCACATAGTTTACAGCAAATGCAATCAACGCATATAGCGCCCAGCCCCCCAGCACCAGCATTCTCAATGACGATTCCTTGGACGCCGATTCATTCGTACTCATATCTTTCAACTTCACTTTCTATCAAATTTCCGTTTATCATTATATCATTGCTGGAATTATATGTCAATCATTGAATTGTGATTTTTCAAGACAGTTTGCAAATTGAACCGCAGACGCTCTTTATTTTAGATATCATCCACAAAACGGAGTGCTATTTCTCGACGCTGATTATTCATGTATACAATTTGATATCCAAACATGAAACCTTTTTACAGTTTTTGGGTCTATATAATCAGAGGGCAATTCCGACGGGTAATTGCCTGCTGCGTATTATGCTGTGCAGCAAATACGCCAATTTGCTTTACATCCTCTATTCATTTTGCATTGCCGAAAGGCACCCTCTGTACAGACAAACTGTACAGAGGGCTTTTTGTTATATCACGAATATTGAAAAATTTATCCTGCATGATCCGCAATAAACATTGCGTCGCCGAAGCTGAAGAAGCGATATCGTTCCCTGACGGCTTCCGCATAGGCGTGCATCGTGCTGTCATACCCTGCAAACGCAGAAACCAACATAATCAGCGTGGATTCCGGCAGATGAAAATTGGTAATCAACCCGTCAATGCAGCGAAACTGATAGGGCGGATAAATAAAGATTCCGGTATCGCCCTCACAGGCGCGAATCCCGCCAAAGGCTGCGGCTGCACCCTCCAGCGTCCGGCAGGAAGTTGTGCCGACTGCGATCACTCTGCCGCCGTTCGCCTTTGTCCGCCGGATTTTTTCGGCAGTTTCTTCGGGAATTGTATAGTGTTCAATATGCATATGATGGTTTCGGATGTCGTCGTCCTTGACGGGACGAAACGTGCCAAGCCCGACGTGCAGCGTCACAAACGCTTCATCGACGCCCTGATTTTTGAGATCGGCAAGCAGCTCCGGCGTAAAATGCAGGCCTGCGGTCGGCGCGGCAGAGGAGCCAAGCTCTTTTGCATAGACAGTCTGATAGCGCTCCTGATTCTGCAATTTTTCGGTGATATAGGGCGGCAACGGCATATGCCCGATCTCATCGAACACCGCGTACAGGTTTCCCTCGCAGGAAAAACGGACAAGTCTGCCGCCGTCCTCGGTGACGTCCAGTATCTCTGCGGCGAGCTTTTCTCCGAACCGGAATTTTCTGCCCGGCTTCGCTTTTTTTGCCGGCTTACAGATGATCTCCCAGATTTTCTCTCCGACCGGCTTGAGCAGCAGGAATTCAATCGGAGAACCGGTATCCGCACGAACGCCGTACAGACGCGCCGGCAATACGCGCGAATCGTTCATCACAAGAAGATCGCCCTTGCGGAGAAACTTTCCCAGATCATAAAAATGATGATGCGAAATATCGCCGTTCTGCCGGTCAAGACAGAGCAAACGGGAAGCTGTCCGCGGCTCAACGGGCGTCTGCGCGATCAGTTCCTGCGGAAGCGCATAATTATATGTGCTTTTTTTTGTAAAATCCGTATCCATACGATTCCTTTCTTTTCATATCAGACGGTATATACCGTCCTCTGACATGATCGGTACGCAATTTTGCGTGCTGGATTCCGGTGCGTCCAGATCATTTTTCACCTTACATAGTATAGCACATTCTCCTGCGAAATGCAATGGCAGAATGCAAATTCGCAGGACAAGGCGCATTGCCGTTTTTTACATAAGAAAAATGCCCTAGATGCGAGATATCCACGCATTTAGGACATTTTATAATAATGGAGACAAGGGGACTCGAACCCTTGACCTCACGGATGTGAACCGTGCGCTCTAACCAGCTGAGCTATGCCTCCGCAAGACTACCTAATTATTATATCACATTTCACACGGTTTGTCAAGTCCCCAAACAGAAAAAGCGTCCGTCGGCATAATTTTGCCGACGGGCAGCATAGTTTCAAGCCGCTGGCTGAACAGTGCTTCTTCATCTTGTACCGCGCCTGAACAGCCCGAACATTTCACGCAGCAGGAGCAGATTCCGTTGACGCTTTGGGTTTTGTGATAACCCAGCCAAACGCCGTTCCGCAAAGACCGCCGATGATATGCGCCATCTGCGAAATACCGTCATTCGGATGTGCAATACTGTCGATCACCTCGCCGCTCAGATAGATGATCGCGACAAGAATCAGCGTAATCGGGATACGTCCCTTTTGCAAATTGGAGAAAGAACTCAGCAAAATCATCATAAATACGACGCCGCTTGCACCAAGCAGCATATAGGACGGGAAGAAGATAATCTGAATCAAGGCAGTCACAAGCGCTGTGACTGCAATCATTTTCAACAGGGATTTTGAACCATATTTCTCCTCAAGCATTGGTCCGACAAGCAATATCATCATATAATTTCCGAAATAATGCGAATAATTCGCATGACCAAGCACATAGGTAAACATCCGGATATAGGTCATCGGATTCAGCCATCCGGATCGGTAAACTGCGAAAAATGCACGGTTTGTCCAGCCGCCGGTCAGATAATTCAGAATCAGTGCAATCGCTGAAATCAGCGTCATGGTTAATACGACAGGGGCGTTATACTGTAATTTTGCAAAAAACTTTTTCATGTCAATCCTCCGTTTGTCTGCATTGCAGAATTGCTGCACAGATGACAAACAACGCGTCATCTATGCAGCAAATATAAGCTTTTAAATGATTTTCGCAATCTTTTTCAGAATCAGAATCATATCGTCGCCATCGGGCTTACCGTTTTCGTTCATATCTGCGTTTTGTTTTCCCTGCGTTGTAATTTTCGCTGCCGCGTCCTCTGCGACAAACCGTGCCAGAAGAACCGCGTCCGAAACGTCAACACCCCCATCAAGATTAACGTCGCCCAGAAATATCGCGCCGCCGTTCTGGGACGAAGCCGTTGTGGTAGTCGTTTCCGTCGTTTTCTGGGTACTTGTCGTCTGCGCCGCGCCGCCCTTGAATAAATCCTCCGGCAGTTCATCCAGCGTCACGCAAAAATCGCTGTTATAGAGGGTTTTGACCTCTGCATGATCCTGATAGTTTTCGCCGGTGACGAACGCCGCCTGAGAAGAATCATACCACGGGCAGAAATACAGCCAGTAAGCGTGCTCGATCAGCATATTATCCATACTTGGAATCGAGTCGTTCTCCGCCATGGCAACCATCTTTTTACCGTTGACATGATCGACGAGCTTATAGAAAATACCAGCTTCCGCATCCAGATTCGGGCCGGATGTTTTGCCGTCATGGCGATTATACTGGGTATTATACTTATCGAACGCAGCGATGTCAACTCTGTCGTCGCCGGAATACCAGAGCGCCGATTCATCCGACCACGCATAGAGATTCTGCTCCCAGATCAGATTATGCAGACCATACTCGTTTTCGAGGGTATCCTGAAGATAAGCCCAAAGCGCCTTATAGACCTCTGCGCCTTCCTTCGCCCACCAGAACCATGCGCCTTTACCGTCCTTACCGCCATTGCCTTCCGCCTCATGGAACGGACGGAAAAGCACCGGAACATTGGCAGCCTGCAGCTTGAGCAGTTCCTCCGCAAGATACTCCATGCAAAGCTTGAAGTATTCATATTCGGTTGTACCCTCTTTCATGCAATTCGCAGTTACAAAGTCTGTTTTCTCGCTGTAGGTTGTCAACGCGAAATCGAGCGGCTCTCCGAGCGTATAATCTGCCATTCTGGTCGGGACATTGATATGCCACGACGCCGTACAGATACCGCCTTTCTCGTTTGTCCATTCGATCATGCGGTTTGCAACGCCGTCATCCCAGCGGTAGCAGGGGCAATAGCTGCCGAAATCAAAGCCCTGAATTGCCGGATATTTGCCGGTCATCTCATAAATCAGGTTGATGTCGTTGTTATAATTATTATAAATATAGTTCCGATTCTGCGTGCTATAATTATAAACCTGACCATCTTCACCGACACAGTGCCAATAGAACACATTGCCCTGCTCATCCTGATCCTTGCTGTCTCTGTCGATGGTATAGGTATTGCCGTCCGAATCAACGCAGGCGTCTGCCGCGGCGTCGTAGCGAATGGTAGTCTGAATCTCATTGCCGCCGCCGTAGATCTGCTGCTGACCGGCAAGAATCTGCTTGCCGTAAACGCTGTGGAGATAGGACATCAGCGCTTTTGCTTCCGGCGTCGCGTCCGGATCGCGCGGAACGGCGTCCGCCACTGTCAGATCGGGGAATTCCGCCTCGGAAACGGTCACATAGTCAATCGCCATATACCCGTATTTATTGAGGAATGAAATCGTATTTTCGCCTTTTTTCAGACGCACAATACCGAAATCAAAATCCGTCCATTCGCTGGTATACGGCACTGTCGTATGATATTCGCTGCCGTTGACGGAAACGGTCTGATAACGCCCCTCCTCATTGAGAATCTGGGCGCCGTGCACGGTAATTGCATACATTCCGTCTGCCGGAACTTCCATGGAAAAGCTGAGCGCAGCATTTGTCAGATAGGCAAAGCCCTCGCCGCTATAGCCGGGAAGCGCGGTTTCATAGATCGAAGTCCATGTATCCGCACCCTCAAGCGCTTCTCCCTCGATCCGGAACGGCTCTGCGGAATCCACAGCCGTAACAGGCAGCGACGATAGCACGCCGCAAATGATGACAGCGGCAGATAAGCCGGCTGTCAGCCTACAAATAATTGTTTTCATAGCAACTCTCTCCTAAATCATATCTATATATCAGATTCTCTCTTTACCGCAGATATTCTATTCTGCGATTCTATTTTGATTATATCACAAATACACAATAAATTCAAGTGTTTTCTATAAATTTGAAGTGATGTGCAAAGCGCAAGCGCTCTCCAAGCCGTTAAACTGTGGAACCTGTCTACCATCCGCTTGACAAAGCGTATCGGCAAATGCTATAATATACCTAACCATATCCCGACTAAAATCACAGAAAACGCGTACCCGATACGCGCGCAGTGATATACGGAGGTCATCCATGAAACATCATCTGACATTTTTGTTTGCCGGCTTGCTGACCGCCAGCGCATTGAGTTCCGGCGTTCTGCTGCGCAGCGCGTCTGCGGAACACGCAGCAGTCGCTCCAATGATTGCTGCGTCGGAGGTCTTTGCACAATCCGGCGAAACCGTCACGGTAGAGCTTGCCGTACAAAATAACCCCGGCATTGCCGCGCTCAGCCTGAATATCGAATACGACCCGCAGAAGCTTACGCTGCTGGACGCGTCCAATCAGGCTGACTGGAGCAACGCAGTTTTCATTTCCGGCGGTGACAAAACCGTGATACCTTATACGCTCAACTGGGACACCGACGGCAGCGTTGATTATACTGCGGACTGCGTGCTTGCAACGCTGCAATTTGCGATCAAAAACGGGGCGTCCGGCGACGCGGCAATCGGCGTTCAGGTCAATCAGGAATCGACCTTTCATGCAGATTTCAGCGAAGCGAAATTTGATACGCAAAATGGCATCGTCCATATTGGCGCAATCACCACGACTTCGCCCGAAACTACGCTCGTTACAACTGAAACATCAACGGCTGCGACAAATACAACAACGGCTTCAACCAATACAACGACTCTGACAACCGTAACAACGCCGACTATGCCCGAACCGCTCCGCGGCGATATCGACGGCAATGGCAGCGTTGACGTCATCGACGCGCAAATCGCCCTAAAAGCCTACGCAGAGCTGATGGCAGACAATCCAAGCGGACTCAGCGAGATGGCATTCCGTGCGGCGGACGTTGACCGCAGCGGCGATCTGAGCGTAACAGACGCACAGTATATTTTGCAGTATTATACGCTGAATACGCTGTCTGCGAAGCCGACTGCATGGGAGGAGATTATCTCCCGATGAAAAAAACATCCTTTTTATTTGATTTTACGCAAATACGCATTGTGATTTTCGTGCCATTATGTTATAAAAAATAGACGAAAGGATGATAGTAATGCAGGACGAACAAAAAACACACCCGAACGATCCGGCTGATATGGGGAAAGCGCAAAAAGTCTCCGCTTTTCATAACGCAATGGAGCTTCGTGCAAAACTACAGCGCGAGAACGAGCTGAAGGAACGCAAGCGGCAGGCAGACGCCGAAGAAGCGGCATATCAGGCGCGCGAAGAATACGCCAAAGAGCTTGCAGAGGAAAAGGTTGACCTCATTCGTCTGAAGCAGGGCGTCATCGAGGACAGCGATAAGATCTTTGGCGACGCAGAAACGGAAAAAAAATATACCGTATTCCAAAAAATCGGAAACTGGTTCTATCACGCAAAATGGTGGCTTGGTATCGCGGCATTCTGTATCCCGGTCGCTGCGTTTCTGATATATGATTACGTAACGAGGGAGAATCCCGATCTCCGGATCATGCTTCTGACCGATCATTCCGAATTCTATTCGGAAAGCGAAAAACTTGATACATGGCTGGAATCGCTGTGCCCCGACTATAACGCCGACGGCAAAGCGCTGATTCAATCCATCTACATTCCTGTTTCCAAAGCAAATATGGATATGAGCGGTTCTTATTCGGCAGCTTATAATACACAGCTTCTGGTGCAGTTCCAATCGTGTACCTGTATGCTTGTACTGGTCGATCCGGAAGCGGAAACATATTTACAGCCGGAGGATATGTTCGTTGAACTGGATACGCTGTATCCGGATTGCAGCAATGTCAGCGGACGCAAATTTTTGCTGGATGGGACGGATTTTGCCGAGCAGGTCGGACTGTCCGCCGCGCTGCATCCCGGCAGTTATCTCGCGCTGCGTATTCCGCAGGAAAATATGAACTCGCTGGAGGACTGTCAAATCGCTTATGAGCAAGCAAAAACATTGCTTGACGCTGTGATTGACACGCTTCACATTTCCTCAAACGACTCGCAGTAAAAGCAAAGACGTCTGTGCAAAACGCGCAGACGTCTAATTATTTTTATATTTTTGCGCAATCTCCGAGATACGCTGCAAACGGTGATTCACGCCGGATCGCGAAAGCGGCGGATTCATCTTTGCACCGAGTTCGCGTAAACTTGCGTCCGGATCGGCTAAGCGTGCCGCTGCAATCTCCTGTAAAACAGCCGGAAGCGCGTCCAGTCCGATTGCGCTTTGTATCAGCTGAATATCCGCGATCTGCTGCTCGCCTGCCGCAACGCTCCTGTCGATATTCGCCATATCGCAGTTAATGCGGCGATTGGTCATGCTTCGTACATTCTTGTAGACCTGCCGTGCGGCAAGCTCCATGGACGCATTCGGTGCGCCGAAAAAGGTCAGTGCGTCACAAATCTGCTCATTCTGCTTGAGATACAATACTGTATCATGCTTCCGGACGGTTGTTTTAAAGCGAATATCCGGCTGTACGGCTGCCAACAGCTCCGGAAACGCTGCCGCAAGCGCCGGATCGGAAAGCGCCATTTCCAAATGATATCCCCGATCCGGATCGGTCACGCTGCCGCATAGCACAAAGCATCCCGCAGCCGCATACGCAAGCGCTCTGCCGCCGAGTCCGGCAAGCACCGCAGCGCTTTCAGCAGCCGACAGATTCAGAGGCTTTGTCAGCGCGGCGACCTGCTCTGCACCATTGACGACAAAACACCAGACCGGCAGTTTACCGGAACGGGTATGGAATTCCGTATCATAGCGGACGCCGCTGCCAACGCTTTGCACAAGCTTCGGGAACAGCTCTGCAAACGCTTCACATTCCGTTTGCAGCGTAATTTCCGTTGCGGTACGTCTGCGTGCAGCAAGCAGAATGCCGGTCAGAAAAGCACGGCGTTCCGCAGGCTTCCGGATACTGCCGCAAATCTCGGTTTTGACCTGACTCGAAAAGGACGCCATCGGGATCACCTCCGATTGCCTGAATTATAGAAATGCAGCAAGGAACTTTGCCTGCCGCGCACGGCGCTTTGCGATACGCCCCTGCACCCAGATTTCATAGGGCATCCAGCGCGGATCTTTTTCCGCAGCCGAATCGTCTACGCCGTCCGTGGTATAAGTAAAAATCACGCCGCCGTCATAGATCTCAAATTCGATCTCACGCAATTCCGTACCGGTATAGCCGTCGATTCTGCCGTCAGCAGTATAGAGTCTGCCGGTCTCGCTTCCAAGACCGTCCGGAACATTCGATTTGCGGATATTGTTCAGATAATAAATCACGCCATCCGCGTCATGGAGAACATAGTTTTTCCCATCGGGCGCATCGTCAGAAAACAATCCGCCGTCATCGGTAATCTCGGCGTCCGCAATCGTGACAAGCTCAAAGCTTCCATAGGTTTTCTTCTGCCATTTTGGTTCTTTCATCTCCGGCGCAGGATATTCGTCAAAATCATCCGCATTCAGATGCAGCGTCTCAAGCGCCTCGAATACGCGCTGTTTTGCCGACTCTGCATTCAGCCATGCCGCGTCGCCGAACGGTTCGCCTTGTTTCCACGCCGCCCAGTCCGCACGCATCGCCGCACGGTCTGCATACGTATCGCCGAGCGTCAGCTTCGCACGCTCCAGATAATCATAAAACACATGATACTGCAAAACCACAAACAGACAGTTTACAAGCAGCGAAAGCGTTTCATCGTCCGGCTGCTCTGCGAGAAATCCGCGCATTGCCTTGTCGATTTCAGCAGCCGCTTCCGCGTCATTGCCGCGAAACAGAGCGTCCGCAAGCAATTCCAGATCACAATAGTCTGCAATCAGCTCCTCCGGCTGTATTCCCATCGCCATAATTGATCCTCCTTGATTTTCATGTATTTCTATTATAACATATGACGCGATGAAATGCAATGGAGAGAATGAAAAAAACGGCGCCGGAGAAATCGAACAATACAACATACGCCGCATACCTCACAAAAAGCATATGCGCCATGTAAAAAAATCCGTATATGCTTGACAGATTTGTATTTTCATGTTATACTGAACATACATATTCTTACAGTATGCCAACTGCGTGAAAGGGGGCAAGTCCCGATTTGAAACAATTTTTATCTATCTGTGCCGGAATGCTTTTGGCAATCTGCACGCTGACTGCCTGCGGCGATATGCCGGATCCCAGTCAGACTGGCGCATCGCCTCAAGCCGATATGATTATGCTGACGCTTCACAACGGCTCTACCGTTTCGATCTGCGATAAAACGGATCAAATGATCGAAACAGAGGCCGGTTATCAATGGATTTTCCGGAACGGCGACTGCTCGCTCACATTCCCCAAAACATGGGAATCACGCTTTATCATCCGCGGTACAACGGTCTACTGCTTAGCCTGCTTCGAGCGCGCCGAGGTATGCAGCTCATTGTTTACGATTGAATTCCGATCGGCAGAACAGGTCGCGTCCGATCCGTATCCTGCAATGATTCTCGGACTTTCCGGAAAAGAATATGTCTGCGCAGTTTACCCAAACGCCGGCGAGCCGGAAAACGCCGTTCTGAAACGAGAATATCAGGCGCTCTCTGCCGATTGCGGCGCAATTCTGAAAACCGCAGCCTGCGCGGATTCCGTGAAATTCCAGCCGATCGACACTGAAATATATATGCCTGCGGACAGCGGTGTAAAATCCGCGATTTTCGGCAACTGGAAAATGCATACCACCAAAACTGGCAATCTGGATGAACAAATCTGTTTCCGTGACGACGGCACGCTGACCTTCACCTCGAACGGCAATACCATAGAAGGAAGCTGCTTATTCAATATCTACGCCGCTACCTACGACTGGAACGATCAGAATAATTGGGGCGAAGCCGCGCTGGTCTTTCTGAACGGCGGCATCTATCGCGCAACATATTACGAAACCGATCCGTTCACATTGGATTTCAGCCCCATACAACTGCCGCCCGACCTGAGCGATCCGCTGAACGGCACGGTTTTTGCGATCGCCCCATAAAACCGATATCATTGACAACGCCTGCATCAGATTTCTGTCCGCACATGAATTTCATGCGCTGTCTGATGCAGGCGTTGGTGTCATTATACGCAGAAACCGTGATAGAAATGTGAAATTCCCAGCATTTTCATATTCTTTTCATGTAATCTTCAAAATTTTGAAAGAAACGCCGCGCGAAATGAATTCAGCGCAGCGTGCGAAGATATGTTTTTGTTTCATCGGGAATCCGACGGCTCTCAATACATTTCTGAATCGTCTTTTTGTGTACCCAATCCGGCAGGCGGCGCTGCTCCAGATAGGGCATAATTGCTGCCGGCTGCTTGGCAAGCGCCGTTGCAAAATACCACGCAATTTCCATATTGATATAGTATTCGTCCGAACGAATCGCCGCAATCCGATCACTCTGCGCAGCGTCAAACCGCGCTTCCAGAAAATACCGCATATACATCCCGATCGCAAACCTGACCGTATAGGTTCGCTGCGACTGCGTCCATTCTTCAAGATACGGCAGCAGCATAGCTGGTTCTTTTCGGAAAACAGTCGGAGAAAGCTGATCGCAGGTTGCCCAGTTATCCACATAGGGCAGAAATGCCGAGACTGCCGCAATACATTCCGGAAAGCTGCGAATCTGTGAAATCAGAAAGGCATGAAGCTGATACTCGTCAAAATAATCATGCGGCAGCGTTTGCAAAAACGTCTGCACAGCGTCGGATTCCGTCCCAAGGGCTTTCGCCAACGCACGCAGCGCCGGCGTTCGACAGCCTAGAATCTGCGCAGGCGGTATCTGTGGGATCAGGCGGCTGACAAACCGTGCATTGTCCGAATCCGCAAGCGCATGAATCTGCTCTGAAATCTTCTGCATAATCGCTCCTTTATGTACGATGCTCGCGCCGGAAGACAGTTGGCGTCGTACCGTTATTTTTTTTGAACTGCCGCATAAAATGCTCCTCATTGTCATAACCGCAGAGCTGTGCGATATGCGAGATCGTATAGCTGGTCGAGGTCAGCAGATCGCGCGCGCGGTTCATCTTGCAGTTGATGACATCCGCAATGCAGGTCATGCCGAAGATTTCGCGATATACGAGCTGAAAATAGCTGCGGCTCATATTCACCTCTGCGCACAGCGTCTCCACAGACCACTTTTCCTGTGGATTTGCGTAGATTTTCTCGCGCAGCCGTACCAAATCCGCATAATGCGGATCACTATTGGCAGATAACTGCTGACTGACAATCGAGCCGCCGGTTTCCGAAAGCCGGATGAGCAGCGCTTTCATCAGACAGTCGATCATCTCGCCGCGTTTGACATTGGACGCATAAAATTCGGCGCATAGCTGCTGCATCATCATCGAAAGAAATGCCGTATCGCCAAATCGAAGCAGCGTATTTTCGGGTATTTGCAATGCCTTATAAAAGCTGTCGTCACCAGTGGGAACAAACAATATCCAGTCATAAAGCAGATCCTGCTCCGCAGTCATGCGAAGCGGCGTATTCGGCGCAATCAGGAGCGTATCGCCGGATTCTGCCCGAATGTCCGAACGTCCAAGCATGAACTGCATTGCACCGCCGGTCAGCACAAGCAAAACACCATGCAAGCCGTCCGGATGAAAGACGCTCTCCCCCTGCCGCAGCAGAGTCTGATATCCGATTTCCAATATCTGCATAGGCTTTCCTTTCCGATCATACTTTCGTCCATGGCATATCATCTCTTTCACAGCGCAAGACCGACAGTACCCAGAATACCATGATCGCCGCTGTTCCATTTCCATATCTTCTGTTATTTTTATTATAGTATAAAACCGTAAATTTTGAAATGTTTTTTTGTATCTTTTTTATATTCTGAAATTCATGACTTTGCATCAAGGTTCATTTTGATGATTGGGCAAAATTTTAGGCAACACCATACAGTACGGATGGTGTTGCCTTTGGTTTTATCATACAGAAGGATGGTTGGAAAGAAATACGCTATGCAAATCATACGGCAGAATTATCTGCGCTGATCTGGGTATGTTTCCGTATGTACGCCGCCTCGCGCACGCTCCGTCAGAAGCGCCATCAACACGAGAAAGAACGTCAGAAACAGCGGAAACATCCGCAGTCCGGCACGATCTGCAATGAGTCCGAACAACGGCGGCATCAAAGTCGTACCAACATATGCACAAGCCATTTGCATTCCGATCATAGCCTGCGCGCATTCCGTTCCGAACAGGGTCGGCGTCGCATGAATCTGACACGGATAGATCGGCGCACAGCCAAATCCGATCAGCACAAGCCCTGCCAATGCAAACACATTTTTCAACGGCAAAAACAGTAAAACCAATCCGCCCAGAATGCCGCAAAGTCCGAACCGCGTCATCCTGTGATCGCCGAAGCGGTCCGTCACAAAGCCGCTGAGCAATCGTCCAAGCGTAATCCCGATGTAAAAGAGCGACGCAAATCTGGCTGCCGTCTGCGGATCAACGCCGCGCTCCTGTACCAGAAAGCTGCTCGCCCACAGACCAGCGGTACTTTCCAGCGCGCAATAACTGAAAAATATCACAAGCGCCTTGATGACGCGACGCTCACGCAGCAGCTCACGCATTGAAACCGGCTTGCGATTGTCCTCGCTCTCTGCCGCGTTGCTTTTCTTCCAGAGTGGCAGCGAGCAGAACAGCGTCACAGTCAGGATGATTTGCAGCAGGGAAATCGAACGATAGCCACCCTGCCAGTCATTGCCGCGATGCAGATAAAAACTCATGATGTACGGGCTGAGCGCACAGCCAACGCCCCAGAAACAGTGCAGCCAGCTCATATGCCGCGCCGCATAGTGCAGCGCAACATAATGATTGAGCGCCGCGTCCACAGCGCCTGCGCCAAGCCCATAGGGAATCGCAAATACGCAAAGCGTCCAGAAGCTGCCGGATACCGAATACCCAAACAGCGCAATCGCAGTCAGCAGAACGCTGCATGATACCACGATACCCGTGCCGAAACGGCGCAGCAGACGATCAGCGAGCAGACTCGAAACCACAGTGCCGCAGGAAATAATCATCGAAATCCATCCCGCAGAAGAAAGCGGTACGCCCAATATCGGCTGCATTGAGGGCCACGCTGCCCCAAGCAGCGAATCCGGCAAACCAAGGCTGATAAATGAAAGATAAATGACGATCAACAGCAACGAAAACAAGGCAAGCTCCTTTCGCTGCACATTACCGGCAGCTTAATGTGTTTGGCATTCCTCACGGGATGTACCAAAATAAAACAGCGCGATAGTTCCGGGACCGGCATGAGCACCGATCACAGGGCCGATTTCCCCGATCACGATATGCTTTGCGCCATATTGCAGCAGTGTACCCTTGAGTGTTTCCGCCGCTTCCATGGCGTCGCCATGCGCAATGAAAACGGTTGCCGTCTTGTCGGTGCATTCCGCATCATAGCGCTTGGCAAGCTCCATAAGCGCATTTTTTCTGCCGCGCACCTTCTGCACCGGAACAAGCTTTCCCTCATCGCTTACGTGCAGGACAGGCTTGATACCGAGCAGCGAACCCGCATACGCTGACATCGCGCCGACTCTGCCGCCGCGTTTCAGGAATAGCAGATCATCGACCGTAAACCAGTGCATAATCTTCAAGCGTGTTGCTTCAGCATATGCAGCAAGCTCATCCAATGACATACCGCGTTCACGCTGTTCTGCACAATGATGAACCAGCAGACCCTCTCCAAGACAGGCACAGAGCGTATCAACCACAATAATACGGCGATCAGGGTACTCCTCCTGCAACTCCTCAGCCGCAATACGCGCCGTCGCGTACATACAGCTCAGCGGCGATGCAAACGCAAGATACAAAATATCTTTGCCCGATTCCAGAACCTCGGAAAAGGTTTCGCGGAAGCGTGCCAGATTCGCGGCAGAAGTGCAGGCAACCTGTCCATGGCGCAGGGCGTCAAAAAAAGCAGCGCCGCACAGCTCGCAAGGCTGTGCAGGATTATCCTTCATAAACATATTCAATGGAATCGAGCGCACGCCCATAGCCTCCAGCATATGCGGAGAGAGATCGGCTGCGCTGTCGGTAATCAATACGTAGCTATCATTTGGTTTCATAACGACTCACTTTCCTTCGGTGATATGTGTACGGTCAAAACCGCCGATTTTATTGTAACCGATTTTCACAAAAAAGTCACGAGATTTCTTTGAATCAATCGGAAACTGCTTTGAGAATCGCGAAGAAAATAAATTCTACCGGCTCTACTTTCTGGAGAGTTTGTTCTTTTTGTCGTATTTACGTAAATTTTATCTCGGTGATATTTTATTTACAATAAACAGTATCATACAATTATATTTTTTCAGCCGACTCCCATTGCAATTCCATCGCCGATATGGTATAATAGAACCAGAACAACCGAAACCCCAAGGGAGGTGATTTCATGGATCACTGGAAGCAAATTGTCGCAGCCAACCTTTCTGCACTGCGTAAAGAAAAGGGGCTGACGCAGGTTCAGCTTGCCGAACAGCTTCATTATTCTGATAAAGCAGTCTCAAAATGGGAGCGCGGCGAATCGCTGCCCGATCTTGCCGTCATGAAGCAGCTTGCGGATTTCTATGGCATTTTGATTGACGATTTTCTTCTCACAGCCGAGCAGCGTGCAGATAAACAAACGATCTCGCAGGAAGCCTCTGCGTCCGATTCCATAGATGAACAGCCTGCAAAAAAACAAACCCAAATGAATCGACTGGTCATTGCAGGAATGGCAGTGATGCTGGTCTGGCTGATCGCCTCAATGATATTTGTTGTACTGGACGCAGCCGTGCCGGATCTTGAATATTCCAGGTTTCTCTTTATCTATGCCGCACCAATTACAGCGATTGTCGTACTCGTATTCAATTCGATCTGGTTCAATCCACGCTGGAATTATATCATTATCTCATTTTTAGTATGGTCGCTGCTTGGCGCATTATTTCTGACGTTCTATATCAATGGCATTCTGATCTGGAAGCTATTTTTCATTGGCATCCCCGCACAGCTCATCATATTTCTCTGGTCGAGGCTGCGCCCCACCGTCAAAAAATAATCAAAGCCAATGCGTATGTTCAGTATCATGAACATACGCATTTTTCAATCGGCATTGACGCGAAGATACAGTGCTGGATTCAAGCGTACACCATTCGGATCGCGCACCTCAAAATGCAGATGTGCGCCTGTCGAATCACCGGTATTGCCGACAAGCGCGATGACGTCACCGCGGCGAACCTTCGCGTCAGTCTCCGTAAGCAGTTCCACGCAATGCGCATAAAGCGTATAAAAGCCGTCATCATGCTGAATCAGCACAAAATTGCCGTATCCATCTTCACTGCCTGCATAGAGAACCGTACCATGATCTACCGCATATATTTCTGAATATTCCGCCGCGCCGATATCCAATCCGCCGTGCTCACGTTCTCCGCCGAATAAATCGGTAATCTTTCCGCCATCCACAGGCCATATATACTTTCCATTGCCGTCAACTACGGTATCAGTGCTGTATGGCTGTGCAGTAAGCGTCCCGACTGCAATTTCCGCGTCAACCGGCGCAACCTTCTGAATCGCGGAAAGCTCTTTGCGCGACGTTTCAACGCCGTCCGTATAGGTAATCAAAACCTGACACTCTTTTTCACCCATGACGCCGCGCCGGATAAGCTCCTCCTGACCTTGCGGCAGAGAATTGGTTTCCGTCCGGACGGTCTGATAGTCCTGAAACGTCAGAACCAACGACTTTTTTGTACAGATGACAGGCAGACGTCGCTTGACAATCGGCACCTTCACACGCTGCGCAAGCGACATCACCTCCGGCAGATTTGAATTCAATCTGCGCAATTCGGCTGGTGTTGTTGAAAATCGTTCCGCAATCGAATAAATCGTGTCATTTCTTCCAGCGATATAATTGCGTGTAGAATGCTCCGAAGCGGTGAACTGATTGGCAAGTTTTTGCGGTGCGATGAGGCTATCCTCCGGATACAACCCCTTTTCATAGGTAATGGTATCTGCAAATTTCACTTCCTCCACAGCGCCGCCGTACTGATCGCTGACCGTACCCAGCAGCCGAGCCAACGCTGCTTCAATCGGGTGCGTATCCGAAACAGCGCCCTGAAATTCACCGCTGACATACACGCCATATGCTTCAGTCAGCGCAATATCCGCCTGTTCAAGCATTTTATCAGCAAGCTCGCCAGCAGACAGCATTTTTTCACTGCCATCGTATTGCCTCAGCTGAAAACTACGTTGAAACGATATATCCTGCGCTGTCTCCGAGCCGGAAAGCCGTTCGCGGACAAGCTCCTCTGCGGCAAAATAATCTGCCTCTTCCTCAATCATTCCCATCGCATTTCCGTCAACGGCAACCGCAATGCCATATTGTCGATTCTGAAACTGCCGCACAACGCCAAACAGGATCAGACAGCTCATCACGGGAACGGAATAGCGAAACAGTACCAGCAGCATCCCCTGCCGTCCGAACAAAATCTCGCGCGTCATCCGCAGGATTGATTGAAAACGTGAATCTGATGGCATACGATATGCTCTCGCTGCGTTTACAGCATTCTGATGGCGTTCACGAACCCATGCAGCCACCATATCCGCGCCATACGCCAATCCGCGCAGCAATACGCCGAAAATTTCGACCGCAACCATCAGAATACCCCAAAGCGCAAGCCCAATCAGGCGCAGCAGCCAAAACAGTACAAATTTTCCGCAGCAGCCGAGCCGCGTCAAGACGAATTTCACAGTCCCCTGCCGCAAAAATACCCCTCCTCATAAACCGAAACGTATCATACTTTACTGGTATATTATACACGTTTTTCAGAGCAGAATGCAAGGCGGCGACCTAAACTTCATGAATCTGCACATTCTGCCGATACGCGTATTCTTGGTTTTGTATAGAATTCCGAGCTGTCATAGTCTATGAACCGACAACAAAAAATATGCAAATAAAAAGCACCCCGCAAGCAGGGTGCTTTTCCATGCAAAAGAAATTATACAAGCTTAATGATCGCCATTTCAGCCGCATCTCCGCGACGCGGACCAATCTTAACCATACTCGTATAACCGCCGTTACGCTCTGAATAGCGCGGTGCAATTTCATCGAAGAGCTTCTTTGCGACGCTCTCCTTGGTCACATAAGCAAAAACCTGACGCTTCAGGTGAAGATCCGCAGCGGTATCGTTGCCGGAGATCCCCTTCGCAATGGTGATCATCTTCTCTGCCATCGAGCGAACTTCTTTCGCTCTGGTCTCGGTTGTTTCGATCTGACCGTTTTCAAGCAGATAGGTCACCATGCCGCGAAGCATAGCCTTTCTGTGATCCGTGGCTCTGCCGAGCTTTCTGGAACCCGCCATTGTGTTTCACTCCTTTGTAAATCCATTCAGAAATCCGAAAGAACTCTGAAATCGGGAATTAGTCATTGTCATCCGAGGAAAGGTCAAAGCCGAGAGACTGGAGTTTCTCCTTGACCTCATCAAACGATTTTCTGCCGAGGTTTCTGACCTTCATCATTTCGTCCTCAGACCGGCTGATGAGGTCGGCGACTGTGTTGATACCGGCACGCTTCAGGCAATTAAACGAACGAACCGACAGATCAAGCTCTTCGATTGTCGTCTCAAGCTTTTTCTCCTGTCCGCCGTCGGTGGTATCCTGAAGAACAGGCTCCGAAGCCTTCTCATCCGAGAGGTTGACGAACAGTTGGAGATACTCTGTCAGCAGGCTTGCAGCCTGAGAGAGTGCGTCGTTCGCACCGACTGTACCATCGGTCCAAACTTCAATGGTCAACTTATCGTAGTCAGTGACCTGACCGAGTCTTGTATCCTCGACCTTATAATTCACCTTCAAGACCGGGGTGTAGATACTATCCACAGTAATCACATCAAGCGGCAGATTTTGTCTGGTCTGCTTATTGCGCTCTGCGGAAACATAACCTCTGCCGCGATCGAGCATGATCTGCATTTCGAGCTTTGCGCCCTTACCGATCGTTGCAATATGCGGGAACGGCGGGAGAATCTCGACTTCAGAATCCGTGCGGATATCAGCAGCGGTGACCTCACATTCACCCTGGGCGTCAATATAAATCGTCTTAGGACCATCGCCATAGAGCTTAGCGGTCAGACCTTTGATTGCAAGGATGATTTCTGTAACATCCTCCTTGACACCGGGGATGGTTGAGAGCTCGTGATGAACACCGTCAATCTTGACAGCATAAACTGCCACACCGGGCAGAGAGGAGAGCAGAATTCTTCTGAGACTGTTACCGATCGTGATGCCGTAGCCACGCGGCAGCGGCCGGACTTCAAACTTGCCGTACTTACCGTCAGCGTGGAGTTCTTTTGTCTCAATTTCCGGCTTTTCCATTTTCAGCATAAATACCCTCCTGTTGTGCATTCAGTTGTTGTACAGCTGGAGCAAACGCTCAACAGCCGCTCAGGGATTATCCCAAGATTACTTGGAGTACAACTCAACGATGAGGTGCGTTTGTGCTTCGTACTCGATATCGTCTGCAGAAGGCATACGGACAACAGTTGCAGAGAAATCGTCCTTCTTAGCTTCGAGCCAAAGCGGAACAACTCTGTCAGCAGTCGCCTCAACGGTTGCCTTAAACTTATCAGAAGTTCTATCCTTCTCGCGCAGTGCGATCACATCGCCAACCTTGACACGATAGGAAGGAATATTAACCTTCTTACCATTTACGGTATAATGTGCGTGTGCAACGAGCTGTCTTGCCTCACGTCTGGTCAGTGCAAGACCCATACGGAAAACAACATTGTCCAGTCTGGATTCGAGGCAGGTAATGAGGTTATCACCGGTCTTGCCTTCCATCTTGGAAGCAATCTCGAAATAGTGATAGAACTGCTTTTCGAGCATTCCGTAAATAAACTTCAGCTTCTGCTTCTCCTTGAGCTGGAGACCATATTCAGAAACCTTCTTGCGGTTATTTGCATTCTTGAAGCGGTTAGACTCCTTCTTAGAAACGCCCATAACGCCGGGGCTGATTCCGAGGCTTCTGCACTTCTTCAGAATCGGTTCTTTCTGTACTGCCATATTCGTTCACCTCCAATAATTATACGCGTCTTCTCTTCGGAGGACGGCAGCCGTTGTGCGGAATCGGGGTAACGTCCTTAATCATACGCACCTCAAGACCGACAGTCTGGAGCGCACGGATTGCTGCCTCTCTGCCGGAGCCGGGACCATTGACATAAACCTCAACAGTCTTCAGACCATGCTCCATTGCTGCTCTTGCAGCAGTTTCTGCTGCGGACTGTGCAGCGAACGGTGTGGACTTTTTGGAACCACGGAAACCAAGCTCGCCTGCGGATGCCCACGAAATCGCATTGCCCTGCGTATCGGTGATGGTCACGATGGTGTTGTTAAACGTGGACTGAATATGCACCGCGCCGTTTTCGATGTTCTTACGCTCTCTGCGGCGTCTGATCGTGGTTACCTTTTTCTTCTGCTGTGCCAAGATACAGTCCCTCCTTACTTCTTCTTGTTCGCGATGGTCTTTGCCGGACCCTTACGCGTTCTTGCATTGGTCTTTGTACGCTGTCCTCTGACGGGCAGACCCTTGCGGTGACGGACACCGCGATAGCAGCCGATATCAACGAGACGCTTGATATCCATTGCAATCTGACGGCGCTTATCGCCCTCCACCATGCAATGCTCGTCAATGTACGCACGAAGCGCTGCGACATCGGTTTCAGTAAGATCCTTCACTCTGATATCCGGATTGATGCCGGTTTCCTTCAGGATCTTGGTTGCCGTCGTACGACCGATACCGAAGATATATGTCAAGCCGATTTCCACGCGCTTGTTCTTCGGGAGGTCAACACCAGCGATTCTAGCCATATTCCTAATTACACCTCCAAATGCTCAGGGGTATCAGCCCTGACGCTGCTTATGCTTCGGGTTTTCACAAATGATCATGACTTTGCCCTTGCGCTTAATGACCTTGCACTTTTCGCAAATGGGCTTTACGGAAGGTCTGACTTTCATTGGAAATACCTCCTTCTCTTCAGCGTTCCAAGCGATTACTTAGAACGCCAGGTGATTCTGCCCTTTGTCAGATCGTAGGGCGACATCTCGACTGTAACGTGGTCACCGGGGACGATTCGGATATAGTTCGTTCTCAGCTTGCCGGAAATGTGTGCAAGGATTACATGGCTGTTACTCAGCTCAACCTTGAACATTGCATTCGGCAGGGCATCAATGACCACGCCTTCTACTTCAATTACATCCTGTTTCGACATCGTCGATGACCTCCTTGCGGATTTGATTTTGTTTAGAAAGCGGACGTTTCGCTTTTTCGTTCATGGGATTCAGAACTGCTCGCAGCGCCTTATCCGTAAGTCCATCCAAGGAAAGCGTCTGCTTTGTAGCCTGAACGTGTGCGGGATTTTTTCGCTTTGGATTTTGAAGCGACCTGTGTTTTCCGTCTGCGAGCAGCAGTTCTGCACCGTCCAGCGCAGCGACAACAAAGAATCTACCGGCTTCTCTGCCTGCGGTCGCAAGCACAATCATTCCGGGACGACAGATATTTCTCTGCATTGGCGTCACCGCTTTGTCATAATCACTGGACCATTTGCAGTAATGAGGATCATATGCTCAAAATGCGCGGACACAGAGCCGTTATCAGTTACAACGGTCCATTTGTTCGGCATTGTATGCACACCGTCCCCCTGCATATTGATCATCGGTTCAATGCAGAGCGTCATTCCTTCCACAAGGCGCATACCGTGTCCGGCTCTGCCGTGGTTGGGAACTTCCGGATCCTCGTGAACCTCTTTTCCAATTCCATGACCGCAGTAATTCTGTACGATACCGTAGCCTCTGGAACGGCAATAGTCCTCAACAGTATGGGAAATATCACCCAGCCGCGCACCGACCTGAGCAGCCGCGATCGCCTCATAGAGGGATGCGTTTGTCGCTTCCAGAAGAGCCTGAACATCCGGCTTCACGCTTCCGACAGGAAACGTAAAGCAAGTATCGCTATTCCAGCCCTTATAGCAAGCGCCCAGATCGACGCTGACGATATCACCGTCATTGAGTCTCCGATTACCGGGGATTCCGTGGATCACTTCTTCATTGACCGATACACAGGCGCTTGCAGGAAACCCATACAATCCTAGAAAATTCGGTGTAGCGCCGTGTGAAGTGATTACCTGATAGACAAGATTATCAATATCCTTTGTTGTCATACCGGGACGCAGCTTCGCCTCAACCGTATTGAGGGCTTCAGCGGCAATCTTACCGGCTTCAAGCATCTTTTCGATATCAGATTTGCTTTTGATAGAAACCATACAGCGCCTCTGACTCAGCCGTTGATACCGAGCGCATCGAAAACAAGCTTTGTAGTTTCAGCAACCTCGTTCTGGCCTTCAACCGTGACGAGCTTGCCGGTTTTCGAGTAATAATCCTTCAGCGGAGCAGTTTTTTCCGCATAAACCTCAAGTCTGGAAAGAACTGTCTCCGGAGCGTCATCGGCACGTTGTACAGCATTGCCGCCGCACAGATCGCAGATACCCTCCTGCTTTGTTGGCTTATACTCGATATGATAGGAAGCACCGCATTTTTCGCAAACGCGTCTGCCGGACATTCTCGCAATAATCCGGTCGTTCTCGACATGAATCTCAAGCACCTTGTCGATCTGAACGCCCATCTGATCGAGCGCTTCAGCCTGTGCAACGGTACGCGGGAACCCATCGAGGATATAACCGTTTTTCGCATCGGGCTCAGCGATGCGGTCTTTCAGAATACCGATCACGATATCGTCAGAGACCAGCGCACCGCTGTCCATAGCAGCTTTCGCACGCAAACCAAGCTCCGTACCGTTCTTGACGGCTTCACGAAGCATATTGCCAGTAGAAATCTGCGGAATGCCGAGCTTTGCGGAGATTGCTTCAGCCTGTGTACCTTTACCGGCACCGGGCGCACCCAAAAGAATGAGATTCATATAGCAGCCTCCTTATAAAGTTTCAATTAACCGAGGAAGCCCTTATGATGATTCATCATCAACTGGGATTCCAACGTGCGAACCGTCTCAATCGCAACACTGACAACGATCAGGATTGAAGTACCGCCCATCGAGGAAACGTCGATTTTGGTGATATTCAGGAAGATGATCGGGAAGACAGCGACAACGCCAAGGAAGACCGCGCCAACCAGCGAGATCTTGCTGAGTACTCTCTGAATGTAATCAGAGGTAGGCTTTCCGGGACGGATACCGGGAATACCGCCATTGGACTGACGGAGATTATTCGCCATTTCAACCGGATTGTACTGAATTGCAACATAAAAATAGTTGAACAGGATAATCAGGATAAAATAGAGAATTGCATAAGAATAGCTTCTTGTCGAGAAGAAGTCAACGAAACCAGCATAGAACTTTTCCCAACCCTCAGTCGCGGCGCGATCCGGCTCTTTGAAGATCGTGCACATAGACGGCAGCGACATAAAGCTCATTGCGAAGATGATCGGCATAACACCAGACATACAGATTTTAATCGGAATGTGGGTGCTCTGACCACCATACTGCTTTCTGCCGACAACGCGTTTTGCGTACTGTACAGGGATACGGCGTTCAGATTCGTTCATAAAGACGATACCGACAACCATTGCAACGAAGATCAGGAGATAGATGACGACCTTAATGAAATACTCATTCGGATTTTCAAGAACGAGTCCGCCGAGCGTACCAATATCAACCGGAATACGAGCGACGATACCTGCAAAGAGGATCATAGAAACGCCGTTGCCGATACCCTTTTCATTGATACGGTTGCCCATCCAGATGACCAGCGAAGCACCAGCCATAAAGGACAGAATGATAACGAACATCGCAAAGATTCCGGTGCCGCCTTCTGTATACTTGACAGCAGAGACGCCATCGCTCTTCATATTCTTGAGCGTCAGATAGTAAGCGACTGCCATGAACGTAGAAAGACCAAACGCTACAATCGAAGTAATCCGATTGAGTTTCTTTCTGCCGTCCTCGCCCTCCTGCTGAAGTCTTTCCAGCGGTGGGAGCGCGTAGGTCAGAAGCTGAATGATGATGCTTGCATTGATATACGGCGTAACACCGAGTGAGAACATGGTCGCCTTTGCGAGCGCGCCGCCGGAGAGGATATTGAGGTATTCAAGGAAGTTACCGTTGCTTGCCTTTTCCTCCATCCATGCGGACACGATGCTGGTATCAAGGAACGGAACCGTCAGAACGGATCCCAGTCGGAAAATCATAATGATGAACAGAGTGAACAAAATCTTCTTTCGGATCTCGGGGATACCCCAAGCGGTCTTGAGCGTTTTGAACACCTTACATCACCTCAGCCTTCCCGCCTGCCTTTTCGATTTTTTCTGCTGCGGAAGCAGAGAATTTTGCTGCCTGAACGGTCAGCTTAACATTCAGATCACCGTTGCCGAGAATCTTGACGCCGCCGTTTTCAAGCTTAGTCACAAGCCCCGCTGCGATGAGCATTTCTTCGTTTACGACAGTACCTTCAACGAATTTGTTGAGATCGCCGACATTCACGACTGCATAGCGTGTAGCAAATTTATTGTGGAAGCCGCGCTTCGGAATACGTCTTGCAAGGGGCATCTGACCGCCTTCAAAACCGATTCTGACGCCGCCGCCAGAACGCGCGTTCTGACCCTTATGACCCTTACCAGCGGTCTTACCGTTGCCGGAGCCATGACCTCTGCCGACGCGCTTGACCGGACGGTTAGAATCCGCTGCCGGTGTTAATTCATGAAGCTTCAATGGATTGCACCTCCCTGCCGCTTAAGCTTCGGTCACCTTAACGAGGTGGATAATTTTATTGATCTTGCCCTGAGTCGCCGCGTTATCGGGCTGTTCTGTAACATCTCCGATCTTACGGAGGCCAAGGGACTGAGCAGTTGCGATCTGATCCTGCTTTCTGCCGATCAGGCTCTTTACAAGCTCGATTTTCTTAGCCATTTGAGCTCACTCCTAACTCGATTATTTGCCGAAGATCTCGGCAGTTGTCTTGCCGCGCTTCGCAGCGACACTCTTCGCGTCGGTGCATTCGCAGAGACCTGCGATCGTTGCACGGACAACGTTGCACGGGTTATTGGAACGCTGGCTCTTGGTACGGATATCCTGAATGCCGGTCATTTCGATGACCGCACGGACCGGACCGCCTGCGATCACACCGGTACCGGGAGCTGCCGGCATCATAAGAACGCGGCCTGCACCGAACTTACCGATGACCTCATGCGGGATGGTAGTTCCGCGAAGGTTGATCCGGACGAGATTCTTTTTCGCGTCCTCAATGCCCTTGCGGATAGCATCCGGAACTTCGCCGGACTTACCCAGACCGAAGCCGACAATGCCGTTTCCGTTGCCGACAACTACGAGTGCCGAGAATTTCATGATACGGCCGCCCTTAACGGTCTTGCTGACACGGTTAATGGAAACGACTCTTTCCATCAGCTCCATGTTTGTTGCATCAATCAGTGCCAATCAAAGTCCCTCCTTCATTAGAACTGCAGCCCATTTTCACGGGCGCCGTCTGCAAGCTCCTGAACTCTGCCGTGATAGAGATAACCACCACGGTCAAATACTACCTCGGTAATACCCTTGTCAGCAGCCTTCTTTGCGATTGCTGCGCCGACAAGGCGTGCGCCTTCCTTATTGCCGCCGTTGCCCTCGAAGCCTTTATCCTGGCTGGAAGCAGCAGCAAGCGTAACACCTGCGACATCATCAATCAGCTGTGCGTAGATGTGCTTTGCGGAGCGATAAACGCTCAGTCTCGGACGCTGGGCAGTACCGGAGATCTTTGCACGGACTCTGCGGTGTCTCTTGAGACGGGCTTTGTTGCTGTCAATTTTCTTTACCATAGCAATTCACCTTTCTCCTTACTTCTTGCCCTTACCGGCCTTACCTTCCTTACGGATGATGTATTCGCCCTCGTAGCGGATACCCTTGCCCTTATAAGGCTCCGGCGGACGCTTCTCGCGGACTTCCGCTGCAAACTGACCGACCTTCTGCTTATCATAGCCGTTGATGATGATCGTATTTGCATTCGGAACATCAATGGTAATGCCTTCGATTTCCGGCATAACGACATCGTGCGAATAACCGAGGTTCAGAACAAGGTTCTTGCCGTCCTTCTTTGCACGATAGCCGACGCCTTCGATCTGGAGTGTTTTCTTGAAGCCCTCGTTCACACCGAAAATCATGTTTGCGATGAGCGTTCTGGTGAGACCGTGCAGAGCGCGGTTCTCTTTATTATCGTTGGGACGGGTAACAGTAACCTGACCATCCTCAACCTGAATCTGCATTGCAGTATTTGCGCGATACGAATTCTCGCCCTTCGGTCCCTTTACGGTAACCAGATTGGTATCGTCAACCGTAACGGTGACGCCGGCAGGAATCGCGATCGGCAGTCTTCCGATTCTAGACATGATGCGTTTCCTCCTTTAATTACCAAACGTAAGCGAGAACCTCGCCGCCGACATTCAGCTCACGAGCCTTTTTGTCGGTCATAATTCCCTTAGAAGTCGAGACGATAACGATACCGAGACCCTTGCGAACCTTCGGCATATCCGCGCAGGAGCTGTAAATTCTCAGACCCGGCTTGGAGATGCGGCGGAGACCGCTGATGACGGATGTTCTGTTCTCATCGTACTTCAGAGTAATGCGGATGATGCCCTGCTTGCCATCGTCGATGACCTGAAAGCTCTTGATGTAGCCTTCGTCGGTCAGAATCTGGGTGATAGCCTTTTTCACGTTGGAAGCAGGAACGTCAACCGTTGCGTGCTTAGCAGTAGCAGCGTTGCGGATTCTTGTGAGCAGATCCGCAATGGTATCTGAAATTTGCATACCAAATGACCTCCTTTATCTATCGTCCGGTTTACCAGCTAGCCTTCTTGACACCAGGAATCTGACCATCGTGTGCAAGCTCTCGGAAACAAATTCGGCAAATACCGAACTTTCTGAGGTAGGCATGGGGTCTGCCGCAGATTTTGCATCTGTTATAAGCGCGCGTAGAGTACTTCGGTGCTCTCTGCTGCTTCAGAATCATAGATTTCTTTGCCATATAACCCTCCTAGATCACTTTGCAAACGGTGCGCCGAGCAGCGTCAGCAGCTCTTTTGCCTCTTCGTCCGTGGCAGCGGTCGTGATAAAGTTGATATCCATACCGCGAACCTTATCGATCTTATCGTACTCAATTTCAGGGAAAATGAGCTGTTCCTTGATACCGGTAGAGTAGTTACCCTTACCGTCGAAGGAATTGGGGTTGATTCCGCGGAAGTCGCGGACGCGCGGGAAAGCAATATTAAAGAGCTTATCCACGAAGTCCCACATCTTCTCGCCGCGCAGCGTGACCTTCACACCGATCGGCATACCCTCACGGAGTTTGAAGTTTGCGACAGATTTCTTTGCACGGCAGACAACCGGACGCTGACCGGTAATCAGGGAGAGATCACCCATGATCGCGTCGATCGCCTTTGCGTTATCCTTTGCCTCGCCAGCGCCGACGTTGACAACAACCTTGTCGAGGCGCGGGATCTGCATAACATTCTTATAGCCGAATTTGCTCATCAGCGCCGGAGCAACGGTGCTGACGTAATAATCTTTCAGTCTAGCCATCGTTGTTCTCCTTTACTCAAAAGTCGCGCCGCACTTTTTGCAAACGCGCAGCTTCATTTTCTTATCGCCCTTCTCCTCGATCGTATGACCGACTCTGGTGGGCTTGCCGCACTTCGGGCAAATCAGCTGAACCTTGCAGGCATAGATCGGGGACTCAGCCTTCACGATGCCGCCGGACTGACCAACTCTGGTGGGCTTTACGTGCTTGGTGATCATGTTGATACCTTCAACAATGACCTTGCCCTCTTTCGGGCTGACTTCAAGAACCTTACCGGTCTTGATCTTCTTCTTTTCGATGTCGGTGTACTTATCAGCAGGATCACCGACGAGCAGGCGAACGGTATCGCCCTTCTTTACATGAACATTACTCATCGTGGCACCTCCAAATCAAAGGACTTCCGGTGCGAGGGAGAGAATCTTAACATAGTCATGCTCTCTCAGCTCTCTTGCGACCGGTCCAAAAATACGTGTACCGCGAGGGGTTCTGTCTTCCTTAATGATAACGGCTGCGTTCTCATCGAAACGAATGTAGGTTCCATCATTTCTGCGGAGACCTTTCGCGGAACGAACGATGACAGCTTTCACAACATCGCCCTTTTTCACAACGCCGCCGGGTGTTGCTTTCTTAACGGATGCAACAACAACGTCGCCGATATTCGCATAGCGTCTGCGAGTACCGCCCAGCACGCGGATGCACATAAGCTCTTTCGCGCCGGTGTTGTCTGCAACCTTTAAGTAAGACTGCATTTGAATCACAGCAGGTTCCTCCTATCTGCATGGCACTTCGCCGCACCGCACGGAAATTGCCGTCCGGATTTGCGTAAACAAAGTGCTCGAATAATTTGATCGAAGAATTATTTTGCTTTTTCGATGATCTCGACGACGCGCCATCTCTTATCCTTGGAAAGCGGACGTGTCTCCATCACGAGAACGCGGTCACCAATCTTGCACTCGTTCATCTCATCGTGTGCCTTGAGCTTCACGGTACGCTTCACGATTTTCTTGTAAAGCGGATGCTGAACATGGTCTGCGATTGCGACAACAACAGTCTTGTCCATCTTATCGCTGACAACCTTACCAGTTCTCGTTTTTCTCAGATTTCTCTCAGTAGTTTCAGCCATGACAAAGTCCTCCTTCCTTATGCATTTGCCGCAGTCTGGGCGGCACGCATACAAGTCTTGACACGGGCGATGTCCTTCTTGACTGCCTTCAGTCTTGCAGTATTCTCAAGCTGGTTTGCAGCAAGCTGGAAGCGGAGGTTAAAAAGCTCCTCCTTGAGGCTCTGGAGCTGCGCAGCCATTTCTTCGTAGCTCATTTCTCTGATATCAGCAGCTTTCATGCCTGTGCACCTCCATCCTGCTCATCTTTCGCAACAATCTTGCATTTGACAGGCAGCTTATGCATAGCCAGACGCAGAGCCTCTCTCAGGTCAGCCTCAGAAATCGGCTTTTCCTTATCGGCGCCGATCTCGAACAGCACTCTGCCCGGCTTTACAACAGCAACCCAGTATTCCGGAGAACCTTTACCGGAACCCATTCGGGTTTCAGCCGGCTTCTCAGTGATCGGCTTATCCGGGAAAATCTTGATCCAAACCTTACCGCCTCTCTTAATACGACGTGTCATCGCAATACGGGCAGCCTCGATCTGATTGGATGTGATCCAGGACGGCTCCAATGCGACAAGACCGAAATCGCCGTAAACGACGCGGTTGCCGCGGTATGCCTTACCGGTCAGGCGTCCTCTGTGAACGCGGCGGTACTTAACTCTCTTTGGAAGCAGCATTTGCGGAACCTCCTTCTCTTCTATTCTGTCCCTGCGGACGATCGGCACGCGGTCTGCGGTCGCCGTTATTATTGAAATCGCGGCGCGGTCTGCGGTCGCCGCCGTTACGGTCGTCTCTGCGGCGCTTGTTATCGCGCGGACGATCGTTCTTGCGCTCATAGCGCTCCTTATTTGCAGCAGCCTTAGCAGCGTCGCCCTTGAGGATCTCGCCCTTGTAGATCCAGACTTTGATGCCGATTCTGCCGTAAGTGGTATTTGCCTCAGCGAAACCGTAGTCGATATCGGCACGGATGGTCTGAAGCGGAATGGTACCCTCGTGATAGCACTCAGAACGTGCGATTTCAGCGCCGCCGAGACGGCCGCCGCACTTAATCTTGATGCCCTTTGCGCCGGACTTCATCGTTCTGCCGATGGAGCCTTTCATTGCTC
The DNA here is from genome assembly GCA_016296505.1 of Oscillospiraceae bacterium. Lineage (GTDB taxonomy): Bacteria > Bacillota > Clostridia > Oscillospirales > Ruminococcaceae > Firm-04. The sequence goes on along the minus strand of JAEDJD010000003.1, from coordinate 44,864 downwards.
TGCGGAAGGATACGCGGTTTTCGAGATCGAGAGCGATCTTCTCAGCAACGAGCTGAGCAGACATATCCATATTCTTGATCTCGATGATATTGATTGCAACGGACTTGCCGATACGCTTTTCAATATTTGCGCGGAGCTTATCAATCTCCGTACCGCCTCTGCCGATAATCAGACCGGGTTTTGCGCAATGGATGTGAATGCGGACCTTCTCGGGAAGGCGCTCGATCTCGATGCGTGCGATGCCGGCTGCATACAGAGACTTTTTGATGAACTCGCGGAGGTTATAATCCTCGACGAGGGTATCGCCGAAATGCTTTTTATCAGCGAACCAACGGGAATCCCAGTCTTTGATAACGCCGACGCGAAGGCCGTGCGGATTCACTTTCTGTCCCATAGGATTTTATGCCTCCTTTTCCTTGAGAATAATGGTAATATTCGAGGTACGCTTGTTGATGCGAAATGCTCTGCCCTGTGCACGCGGCTGGATTCTCTTGAGAATCGGACCGGGACCGACATAGCAGGCAGCAACATAAAGTGCGTCCTTATTCATGGAATAGTTGTTGTCAGCATTTGCAATCGCGGAGTTGAGGAGCTTCTTGACGATCGGGCAAGCTGCCTTCGGAGTCAGTTCCAATGCTGCGATTGCTTTCTCTACGGGCTGATTACGGATCAGGTCGAGCACGATCTGGACCTTTCTGGGGGAGATGCGCTCGCCGCGGAGGATTGCTTTTGCCTCCGGCTCGTAGTTCATTTCATTCTTAGCCATGCAAATTACCTCCTTCCGATTACTTCTTGCCGTTGTTGGACGTCTTGGAACCGGCATGGCCCTTAAAGGTTCTGGTCGGTGCAAACTCGCCGAGTTTATGACCGATCATTTCTTCAGTAACAAAAACCGGAATATGCTTGCGTCCGTCGTGGACCGCGAAGGTGTGGCCGACAAACTCCGGGAAAATCGTAGAAGAACGGCTCCATGTCTTGAGAACCTTCTTTTCTCCGGTTTCATTCATAGCGACAACGCGCTTGTAAAGAGCTTCCTGAACGTAAGGGCCCTTTTTCACACTTCTGCTCATGAGTCAGCCTCCTTTCTTATTTACCATTACGGCGCTTCACGATGAGCTTATCGGAAGGCTTGTGATGCTTACGGGTCTTATAACCGAGCGCCGGCTTACCCCACGGGGTAACAGGACCGGGACGACCAATCGGGGACTTGCCCTCACCACCGCCGTGCGGGTGGTCATTCGGGTTCATAACGGAACCGCGAACTGTCGGACGGATACCCATATGACGGGTACGACCTGCTTTACCGATGTGGACGTTTTCGTGGTCAATGTTAGAAACCTGACCAACAGTTGCCTTGCCGATGACCGGAACTTTTCTCATCTCACCGCTGGGGAGACGAACCAGTGCATAAGCGCCTTCCTTAGACATGAGCTGTGCCTGGTTGCCGGCGGAGCGAACGAGCTGACCGCCCTTGCCCGGATAAAGCTCAATGTTATGGATGAAGGTACCGACCGGAATTGCAGTCAACGGAAGTGCGTTGCCCGGCTTAATGTCGCAGTCTTCGCCGCTGCGGACAGTATCGCCGACCTTGAGGCCGTGCGGTGCGAGGATGTAGCGCTTTTCGCCGTCCTCATACTGAACCAGAGCGATGAACGCGCTGCGGTTCGGATCGTATTCGAGCGTCAGAACGGTTGCGTTGATGCCGTCCTTATTGCGCTTGAAGTCAATGATTCTGAACTTCGGGCGCGTACCGCCGCCGTGATGGCGAACGGTGATTTTACCGTAATTATTACGACCGGACTTCTTCTTGAGCGTGATGCAGAGCGACTTCTCAGGACCATTCTTAGAAAGGCCGGAGTAGTCGGTCACGGTCATGCCGCGGCGGCCCGGAGTCGTTGGCTTATAAGCCTTAATTGCCATTGTGTTTTCACTCCTTAAATTCAATGCTTACTTATCGGGAGCATGACTCCCATACAAGCAGGATCGACCGGATCGGACATCCTGCTGACTGAAAGATCAATCTTAGATCAATCAGAACATACCGTCGAAGAATTCGATGGTACCGTTGCGCTTCTTGCCCTGTGCATCGGTGCCCGGCTCCGGATTGACAGTGACGACTGCCTTTTTCCAGCTAGCGGTCTTACCGAGGTATCTGCCGACGCGCTTTGCGCGGCCGCGGACGTTCAGGGTGTTGACCTTGGTGACTTCGACGTTAAAGAGCTTTTCAACTGCGTTGGCAATTTCGAGCTTGTTTGCGTCCTTTGCAACCTTGAAGGTGTATTTGCCCGACGGCAGCAGATCGGTAGACTGCTCAGTAATAACGGGCTTCAGAATGATATCCTGCGGTGCCTTCATTTTGCATACACCTCCTCGATTTTTGCAACAGCGCCCTTGCTGACGATGAATGCATCATAATTGAGAATGTCGTAAACATTCAGGGTATTGACAGCGGCTGTCTTGACGCCCGGAATGTTTGCGGCGCTCTTATAGACATTCTTGTCAGCATCCTGTGTAACGATCAGTGCCTTGCCATTGATTTCGAGCGCCTTGAGCATATTGACGATTGTTTTCGTCTTGAAGCCGTCGACTGCGAGCGTATCAATCACAACGAGACTCTGATCCAGAACCTTCTGGGAGAATGCGGAAAGCATTGCCAGACGGCGAACTTTCTTATTGAGGCTATAACGGTAGCTTCTCGGCTTCGGTCCGAGCGCAACGCCGCCGTGATACCACTGCGGAGCACGGATAGAACCCTGACGAGCATGGCCAGTGCCCTTCTGACGGTACGGCTTTCTGCCGCCGCCGGCGACCTCAGTGCGGGTCAGCGTGGACTGTGTGCCCTGACGCTGGTTCGCGAGATAATTCACGACGCAGGCGTGCATGATCGCTTCATTCGGTGTAATACCGAACACAGCGTCATTGAGTTCAGTTTCGGAAACCTGTTTGCCGTTCATATCGTAAACCGGAACATTTGCCATTTCTGATTTCCTCCTTCCTTAACCCTTTTTCACGCTATTGGTAATGGTAACGAGGCTGCCCTTCGGACCCGGAATCGCGCCGCGGACTGCGATGAGATGATTCTCAGCGTCAACGGAAACGATCAAGAGGTTCTGAACGGTAACAGTCTCAGCGCCCATATGACCTGCAAGGCCCTTGCCCTTGTAGATACGGGACGGAGAGGAGCAAGCGCCCATAGAACCTGCCTGACGGTGAACCGGACCGGTACCGTGGGTTTCCTTCAGTCTGTGCTGATTGAAACGCTTGATCGGGCCTGCATATCCCTTACCTTTGCTGGTGCCCTGTACGTCAACAATATCGCCTGCCGCGAAGATATCGGGCTGAATGGCGTCGCCGACATTGTAAGCCTCACAGTCTTCAAGACGGAACTCGCGCAGTGTGCGGAGCGCACCGGTGTTTGCCTTGTCGAAGTGACCCTTCATCGGCTTGTTGACCTTGTCAGCCTTAACAGCGCCAAAGCCGACCTGAATTGCATTGTAGCCGTCATTTTCAACGGTCTTTTTCTGTACAACGAAGCAGGGACCTGCTTCCACGACCGTTACCGGCACGACCTTGCCGGACTCGTCGAAGATCTGCGTCATGCCGATCTTCTTGCCAAGAATGGCTTTCTTCATTTGTGGTTTCCTCCTTTGGTTATTGGTTGACGCAATCCGCGCCAACTTGACCGGCGGCTTGAAGAGAGCCGCCTCATGTGAATTTCCCTTGCAGTGAGATTATTTCATCTCCATGCTGATATCAACGCCTGCGGGAATTTCCAGTCTGGTGAGAGCGTCCATCGTCGCCTTTGCGGGACGGATGACGTCGATCAGGCGCTTGTGCGTACGCATTTCGAACTGCTCACGGCTGTCCTTATACTTGTGCACTGCGCGGAGAATCGTGACGATTTCCTTATCAGTCGGAAGCGGGATCGGACCCGAAACCTTCTGTGCGCCGCCGCGTTTTGCGGTCTCCACGATTCTGGCTGCTACGGCATCGACTGTCGCGTGCTCATAGCCCTTGATACGAATTCTCAATTTTTCGCTGCCTGCCACTTGATTAGCCTCCTTCAGATTTCTTTTGCTGTTTTAGGGGACATGAAGTGAGTAGCCTATGTGTCTTCCGTGAATTTCCGCGTCCCGGCTCTTACAACCGCACCGCGTGTTCCCTATATTATTTTATAAAAAACCCCGACTGCAAGATGAATGCGTCGGGCTCACGGAATGAGATGAGCAGAGTGTGTCTCTGCGATTGTACGCAAAAAGTCATATGACCTACAGACGCAGCTTTCCTGTACAGTTCCATCCGTAAGATGACAGAACGACATCTTCAGCCGAAGCCTGCGGTTTCGCAGCTTTTCGCACACACAGTGCATAATCTCAAATCGCCCGTCTAGCGGGACATACTCGCCGCGAATTACCGGCACACAGCCGCAACCTCGCGGTATCATCGTATATCTTGTTGCATCAGCTTTATCATTATAGCACAATGCCGCGAAAATTTCAAGTCTTTTTGAAGATTACCGCGGCATTTCAATTGAAAACTTTACCAAATATCCGCTTGAGTATTTGGTTATTTTAACGAAACGCCAATTTTTCCAATAAAAAATCGGCACCTGATACTATTATATTATGATTGAACCGGAATCAATTCAGCGAGATTACGCCCCATAGTTTGGTTGCAGCGTCCTGTACCCACGCCTTACCATCATGTACCGGACGCGCATTCAAAAACTCGCCGACCGGAATGATTTCGCTGCCATCCGTATCGCAATATCCAGCCTGCTCGCCCTGATTCAATGCAATATAGCCCTCGCTCGGCAAAAACGGAACGAACACATCCTTGCCATCCGTTCCGAAATTCGGAATATATCGGTTCGGGTCATACGCATAAAGAAAATCCGCGTCATAAGCAAACGGAAGAATCACATCCCCTACCGCATTCACATAGCCCCATTTGCCATTCTCACAAAGCGCAGCAACGCCAGATTTATAATCAAGCGCATTCTCATACACAAAAGGCAAAATCACCGCATTGTTCCGCACAAGCCCGAAACCGCCAGTCACCGCACCCTTTTCCGATGTATTTGTGAGATAATCCTTCAGCACCGCGACGCTCCGCGCCACCACTGTATCCATCAAGCCGTCCTTGCGCTCGAAGCCAAATTGACCATACAGCCAAAGCGGATCTCCAACAACAGCCGAATGCAGCACATCCGCAGCGTATAGCCCGGAAAATCCCTGCGCATACTCATAAACATAGCCCAAACCAAGCGTTTCTTTCACAAGCGCCTCGCCGCATTCCGAGCATTTTGCGTCCACATCTGCCGCATACTCTCCGGTCACCATGCAGAACAGCTGCGAAAACCCCATCTGCGACGGAACCGAAAGAAAGGTACAGTGCGCACGTTCACTGCTGCACATCCCGCGCACCGCATGATATTCCGGCTCGATCATTACATTTCCATCGTAATCCACCATGCCAATCCGATCACCGCGCATCATCAGTGCATAATCTGTTTCCAGAAAATCGCCGTATTGCGAGACCGTATTTTCCGCAGCGACAGCATTGATATCATCCGCTTCCAAAAACGGCTCTTTCACCCAGCAATAGGACTTCACAGCTTCCGTAGTCGTACTGATCGCGGTTGTCGCAATGGTCGTCGCAGCAGATACTATTGTAGTATGAGCGATTTCGGATTCCGTCTGCTTCGTTTCCGCAACAGATTCAATATCAGCGTCAAGACTCGTTTCACGTTCTGATTCTTTTCCGGCGCATCCGGTCAGCACAATACAGATACCGACAACAAGCGCTATATTTCGTATCTTCATGGCTTCTCCTTTACGGGTTCATTCATAAAAACAGGGCAGACCAAAGATCTGCCCTGTCGATGATACAAAAATCAGGCATTTTCGTCCTGAATCAGCTGTTTTCTCGCCTCAAGCTCAGCGAGAGCGTCTTTTCTGGAAAGAGAAATCTTGCCGCGCACATCGTCAATTTCCATAACCTTAACGACGATTTCATCGCCCAGCGAAACGACATCCTCAGTCTTTTCAACGCGCTGCTTATCGAGCTTTGAGATATGAACCAAGCCTTCCTTGCCCGGTACGATCTCGACAAACGCACCGAATGTCTGAATTCCGGTAACCTTGCCCTTATAGATCGCGCCGATTTCCGGACCATTTGCAATCGTATCAACGATCTGAATTGCCTTTTTGGCATTTGCGAGATCAATGCCGGAAACAAATACGCTTCCATCCTCATTGATGTCGATCTTGACGCCGCACTCTGCGGAAATCTTCTGAATGACCTTACCGCCGGAACCGATTACCTCACGAATCTTATCAACAGGAACACGAGTCTGAAGCATCTTCGGCGCATACTCAGAAACAGTCTCACGCGACGCCGGAATCGCCTTCAGCATAATTTCATCGAGGATATAAAGACGAGCCTTGCGCGTCTTTTCAAACGCCTCCTTGATAATAGCAGGCGTCAGACCATCCACCTTGATATCAACCTGAATTGCGGTAATACCATTGTGCGTACCGCCAACCTTGAAATCCATATCGCCAAAGAAGTCTTCCAGACCCTGAATATCAACCATTGTCATGAATTCATCAGAATCCGGCTTGGTAATCAGACCGCAGGAGATACCTGCAACCGGTGCCTTAATCGGCACGCCTGCGTCCATCAGAGCCAAAGTCGAGCCGCAGATCGAGCCTTGAGAAGTGGAGCCGTTGGAGCTGAGAACCTCAGAAACCAAACGCATTGCATACGGGAACTCCTCGACAGACGGAAGAACCGGAACGAGCGCCTTTTCTGCGAGCGCGCCATGACCGATCTCGCGGCGTCCCGGACCTCTGGAGGGCTTGGTCTCGCCGACAGAATAGCTCGGGAAGTTGTACTGGTGCATATAGCGCTTTGTTTCCTCGTTTTCATCCAGACCGTCAATGCGCTGCGCGTCAGCGATCGGGCCGAGCGTTGCAATCGTCAGAACCTGCGTCTGACCGCGCGTAAACATACCGGAGCCGTGAACGCGAGGCAGCATACCGACTTCTGCAGCAAGCGGACGAATCTCGTCGATCTTTCTGCCGTCCACGCGCTTGCCCTGATAGAGCCATTCGCGAACGATGGTTTTCTGCAGCTTATAGATGCACTCGTCGATCATCGCAATACGCGACTCATTCTCCGGATCAAACTTTTCGTGGATTGCATTCTTAATCGGGGAAAGTCTTGCCTCGCGGATATTTTTATCGTTGGTATCCAGTGCGAACTCAACGTCCTTACGAGCAAACGCCATGATAGCGTCAAACAACTCGTGATCGACCTCCATGGATTCAAACGCAAACTTCGGCTTTCCGATTTCCTTCTGGATATCAGAAATAAACGCAACAAGCTTCTTGATCTCCTCATGCGCCTTAAGGATACATTCGAGCATCAGATCATCCGGAACCTCGTTTGCGCCCGCCTCGATCATAACGATTTTCTCAGCGGAAGCAGCAACAGTCAGTTTGAGATCGGAAACAGCTCTCTGCGCTTTTGTCGGCATCAGAACGATCTCGCCGTCAACGAGCGCGACCTCGACGCCGCCGATCGGGCCGTTCCACGGAATATCAGAAATCGAAATCGCGACGGAAGTACCGATCATACCAAGAATTTCCGGCATTGCGTCCTGATCGACAGCCAGAACCGTCATCACCACTGCGACGTCGTTGCGCATATCCTTCGGGAACAGCGGACGAATCGGACGGTCTACGCAGCGCGAAGTGAGGATTGCGTGCTCGCTCGGCTTACCCTCGCGCTTCATAAAGCTGCCGGGGATTCTGCCGACGGAATACAGACGCTCCTCATAGTCAACGGAAAGCGGGAAGAAATCCACGCCCTCGCGCGGCTTCTCACTCGCAGTTACATTCGCCATAACAACAGTATCGCCGTAGCGAACCCAGCAGGAACCGTTAGAAAGCTCGCAAGTCTTGCCTGTTTCAATGCTCAGTTCTCTGCCGCAGAAAGTCGTCTTAAAAATCTTGTGATTTTCAAACATTTGAATAAGCCTCCTTCATGCATTTGCCTTGTGCTATTCTCTGTTCATCCGACATCTTTTAGCATAAAATCATAAACTGCATAAAACTGCAATACATGATTTCATGCTAAACCGGCGGAGAAATCACTGAAAAGCACATCATGATCAAAATAAAGAAAGGGAAGGGAGTCGCCTCCCTCCCCTTATCGCGCGTATTACTTACGCAAGCCGAGACGCTCGATTGTCGCTCTGTAACGCTCGATATCCTTCTTTTTGAGATATGCAAGCAGATTACGGCGGCGGCCGACCATTTTCAGCAGACCACGGTAGGAGTGGTGGTCGTGCTTATGCTGCTTCAGATGCGCATTCAGGTCGTTGATACGACGAGTCAGAATTGCGATCTGTACCTCAGGAGAACCAGTATCGCCCTCGTGAGTCGCATTGGCAAGGATAACGTCCGTCTTTTCTTCCTTACGAAGCATGAAATTTCACCTCTTTCTGATCATTGAATCCGGTAAACGCAGGTTGGGGAAGGTGAAAACCTCCTGCTGAAGCAGGCATAATCCCGAATCCGCGTAAACGGTCTTCTCATTATAACATATTTCGCCGATTTTGTCCATGAACAAATTATGAACATTTTGTGAATTGGATGTGAATACGGCTGATAGTTGGAAATCTTTATGCGCGTCGTATCCGCTGCCGATCACGCGCCGATCACGCTGCATATATATCGTATTCATTATATAGCGATTCCCTGCATTTGTCAAGTCAATTCATATCTGGCTGCACGCATAATTCAGCGAACTGTTTTCTTCGCAGATATGGCAGATATTTGATATCATAAAAACAGGAATCCGCGGAGTTGAGTTGTATTTCAGAAAAATCACTTGACAGAAAGCCCCTCTTTGGTGTAAAATATAAGAGTATATTTATGTATGAAAGGCAGGAATTCAAAATGGGACTTACAATGACGGAAAAAATCCTCTCTGCGCATCTGGTAGAGGGCGAACTGGTCCGCGGTACTGAAATCGGCATCCGCATCGACCAGACGCTGACGCAGGATGCAACCGGTACGATGGCTTACCTCGAATTTGAGGCAATGGGCGTACCGCGCGTCCGCACAGAGCGCTCTGTCGCCTATATCGACCACAATACCCTCCAGAACGGCTTTGAAAACGCCGACGACCACCGCTTCATCGGAAGCTGTGCAAAAAAGCATGGTCTTTACTTCTCCCGTCCCGGCAACGGCATCTGCCATCAGGTGCATCTGGAGCGCTTTGGCATTCCGGGTAAAACGCTGATCGGCTCCGATTCCCATACCCCGACCGGCGGCGGTCTTGGTATGCTGGCAATCGGCGCAGGCGGTCTGGATGTCGCAGTCGCGATGGGCGGCGGCGCATACTATATCACTTGTCCGAAAGTTGTCAATGTAAAGCTTTCCGGCAAGCTCTCCCCATGGGTTGCGGCGAAAGACGTCATTCTGGAAGTGCTCCGCCGCATGACCGTTAAGGGCGGCGTAGGCAAAGTCATCGAGTACACCGGCGAAGGCGTTAAAACGCTGACCGTTCCAGAGCGTGCCACGATCACCAACATGGGCGCAGAGCTTGGCGCGACGTCCTCGATCTTTCCCTCGGACGAAATGACCAGAGCATTCCTCAAGGCACAGCAGCGTGAAGATGTCTGGACGCCGCTGGCAGCAGACGAGGACGCCGTCTACGACGAGATCATCGAGATCGACCTCTCAAAGCTTGAGCCGCTGGCAGCCTGTCCGCACTCCCCCGATAACGTCAAATCTACAAGCGAGATCGGCAAGCTGAAAATTGATCAGGTCTGCATCGGTTCCTGCACCAATTCCTCGCTGCTCGATATGATGAAGGTCGCCCATATCCTCAAGGGCAAGACTGTTCATCCGGATGTTTCGCTCTCGATCGCACCCGGCTCCAAGCAGGTGCTGAACATGATCGCGGCAAACGGCGCGCTCGGTGACATGATCGACGCCGGCGCAAGAATTCTGGAATCCGCCTGCGGTCCGTGCATCGGTATGGGACAGTCTCCCAATTCAGCGGGTATCTCGCTGCGTACATTCAACCGTAACTTCGAGGGTCGTTCCGGTACCAAAGACGGTCAGATCTATCTTGTCTCGCCGGAGACTGCTGCGGCTTCCGCACTGACCGGCTACCTGACCGATCCGCGCACCCTCGGCGAAATGCCGGAATTCAAGCTGCCGGATGTCTTCACGATCAATGATAATATGGTCGCGCTGCCGGCTGACGAGCAGGATATGGATTCCGTTGAGATCAAGCTCGGACCGAACATCAAGCCGTATCCGGAAACGCATCCGCTTCTTGAAACCATCGACGCACCGGTTTCCCTGAAAGTCGGCGACAATATCACGACCGATCACATTATGCCGGCAGGCGCAAAGATTCTGCCGCTGCGCTCCAATATCCCGAAGATTTCCGAGCACTGCTTTGCAGTCTGCGACGAAGAATTCCCGAAGCGCGCCAAGGCGCTCGGTCAGAGCGTCATCGTCGGCGGCGCAAACTACGGTCAAGGCTCGTCCCGTGAGCACGCAGCGCTTGCACCGCTTTATCTCGGCGTCAAGGCGGTTCTGGTGAAGTCCTTCGCGCGTATCCACCGCGCAAACCTGATCAATGCAGGCATCCTGCCGCTTACTTTCGTCAACGAAGCAGATTACGATAAGATCGCGCAGGGCGATCAGCTTGAACTTGCAGGCGTCCGCAAGGCTGTCGAGAACGGCAAATCGGAACTGACCGTCATCAACAAAACAAATGGCGCAGAAATTCCGGTTCTCTGCGAACTGACCGGCAGAACCAAAGATATCATGCTCGCTGGCGGTCTGCTCGATTACACCCGCGAAGCGCTGAAGTAAATTAGAAATTAGAAATTTGAAATCAGAAATTGCGGTGTGCGCTGACGCACACGATTCTGAAAGCGGCTTTCCCGTTCAGGATCATCCGCCGCAGGCGGATACCTCAATTTCTCATTTCTCATTTCACCTTTCTCATTTCGCAAATAAATACTGGAGGTATACCCCAATGGATAAGATCAAAATGACGACACCGCTCGTCGAAATGGACGGCGACGAGATGACGAGAATCCTTTGGCAATGGATCAAGGATATTCTCATCTGCCCGTATGTCGATCTGAAAACCGAATACTATGATCTCGGACTGAAAAAGCGTGAGGAAACAAAGGATCAGATCACGGTTGACAGCGCAAACGCGACTCTGAAATACGGCGTCGCGGTCAAGTGCGCAACCATTACCCCGAACGCCGCGCGCGTCGAAGAATATAATCTCTCCGAGATGTGGAAATCCCCGAACGGTACAATTCGTGCAATTCTCGACGGCACTGTATTCCGCACGCCGATTCTGGTCAAAGGCATCACCCCCTATATCCCGACTTGGACAAAGCCGATTACGATTGCCCGTCACGCATACGGCGATGTTTACAAGAACACCGAAATGCAGGTCAAGGGCGGCGGAAAGGCTGAGCTTGTCTGGACGGACAAGGACGGCAACGAAACCCGTCAGCTCATCCACCAGTTTACCGATGACGGCATCATTCAGGGACTTCATAACCGCGATAATTCCATCGCAGGTTTTGCACGTTCCTGCTTCAATTATGCGCTGGACTGCAAGCAGGATCTCTGGTTCGCGTCGAAAGATACCATTTCCAAGCAGTATGACCACCGCTTCAAGGATATCTTTGCCGAGATTTTTGAGGCAGATTATAAAGAAAAATTTGAAAAAGCCGGCATCGAATATTTCTACACGCTGATTGACGACGCCGTTGCACGCGTCATTCGTTCCAACGGCGGCTATATCTGGGCTTGCAAGAACTATGACGGCGATGTGATGTCGGATATGGTTTCGACCGCTTACGGCTCGCTCGCGATGATGACCTCCGTGCTTGTTTCTCCCAGCGGCGTTTACGAGTACGAGGCAGCGCACGGCACCGTACAGCGTCACTACTATAAGCACCTCAAAGGCGAGGAAACCTCGACCAACTCTGTTGCAACCATTTTTGCATGGAGCGGCGCACTCCGCAAGCGCGGCGAGCTGGACGGCATTTCTGCGCTGTGCAATTTTGCAGATCAGCTCGAAGCTGCAACCATTGAAACCATTGAAGACGGCATCATGACCGGCGACCTCTATCTGCTCTCCTCGCTGGAGAATAAGCAGAAGGTCAACTCCAAGCAATTCCTTGAGGAGATCGGTAATCGCCTTGCTGCAAAGCTGCAGTAAGGAGGCGGCATACGATGTCAAAGCAGGAGATCTCCCACTCGGTTATCCGCAGACTGCCGCGTTACCATCGCTTTCTCGGTGAATTGGCAGAGAAGGGAACCGTTCGCATCTCGTCCAAAGAGCTTTCTCGTCAAATGGGTATGACGGCTTCACAGATCCGGCAGGATCTCAACTGCTTCGGCGGCTTCGGACAGCAGGGCTACGGCTATAACGTCCGCGCACTGCGGGATGAAATCGGGCAAATTCTCGGTATTTCGGCGCACAGACGCACCATTCTGATCGGGCTGGGCAATCTCGGCAGAGCAATCGCCAGCCATGTCAGCTTTTCGGAATGCGGCTGTGAATTGATCGGTCTGTTTGATTCTAACCCCTTCGTTGCCGGAAAAGACATCGAAGGAATGCCGGTACATCATGCCAATACGCTCTCCGGCTTCTGCCATCAGGAGCGTCCGGAGCTTGCAATTCTCTGCGTACCGGAAAACGCTGCGCCGGAGCTTGCGAAGAAACTCGTCCAGCTCGGCGTGCGCGCATTCTGGAATTTCAGCCACGGCGATCTCCATTTTGACGATCCTGCGATTCTTGTTGAAAACGTCCACCTAGCCGACAGTCTCCTTACGCTAACCTTCGGGCTGGCACATGAAACTCCGAATGATTCCGCAGTCGAATCTGCGGCTTCAGATATCAGCGACTCCCCACTCAACTTCGATTAGAAAGGATTCGTGTTATGCGTACAAAAAAAACCTTGTCAGTTGTTCTTGCGATGAGTCTAACAGCTACCGCTATGATCGGCACCGTTGCGTTTCAGGCATCCGCTGCCGATCAGAAAATCCTGACTTTCGATCTCCGTTCCGAGGGAAAGAATGAAGTCAAGATTTCTGCCGAACAAATTGCCGAAGGCGATTTTACTGTTCCTGTCGATATTTATATTCCGAATAATCCGGGCGTCAGCGGCATTAACCTGAAATTGCAGGTCAACGACGGTCAGGTGGACGAAGCCGGCAAATTTGGCAACTATGGCTTCTATCTGAACGACAGTGCATTCTCAACTCCGTTCTGCTTCGACAGCGAGAATAAGGGCGATGCAGCCGGTTCCTTTGCAAAAACCTTTAACAGCAAAGATATGAACATCAGCTGGCTGTTCTCGCAGGATACGAATACCAATGCAGACGCTGCTGTTCAGGCTGGTACCACTGCATGGAACGCCTCGGCTGCTTGGGCATATACCAACGCATTTGCGTCAACCAATCTGGTCATTCCGAAAGGTACGCCAGCCGGTACATATCAGTTCGACATCCGCAAGGATAAGTATATCAACGCAAGAGCCTTGGAAAATGGTGCAACGATTTACAGCCAGTCCTCCTGCTTCGGCGCAGAGTCGGAAAGCGCAATGGATTTCCAGTCCGTACCGCTGACTGTTACGGTTGAGGATACCGTCATGTCAGATACGCCGTGGGAGGATACCTACAAGATCGACGGCGCAGGTCACTACTACATTATCGGCGATGTCTGCGGCAAACCCGGTGAAACCGTCGAGGTTCCGATTTATATTTTCGGTGATACCGGAACGGCAGGCGCACAGCTTTACTTCGATTTCGATACGAGCCTGACCTTGGATGAATTCACGGATTCTAAGGATAAGCGCGCATATCGCATCGGCAGCGGCGCGGTAACCAAGACCGAATCCAGACCGACTACTTTCACATTCGCAAAACCGCAGGATATGATCGCAGATGACGGCGCAATTTTACAGGTCATGAATATCGTCATCCCGAACGATGCAAAGAACGGCGATGTTTATGATATCAACTTCTACGAAAGCGCCTCCTATGTCCTCAAAGTCGTTGATATGGATGGCGAAAAACTGCCGGTCAGCTTCTATAACGGCTCCATCACTGTTTCGACTGACAATGATACCAAGCTGAATCGTTCCGCGGTCAGCCTGACTGAAGTCGGTCAGACAACCAATCTCACACTCTTCCACGCAACCGGCAATGTAACATGGACATCCTCCGATCCTGCCGTTGCAACTGTCGATCAGAACGGCTTTGTCAAAACTGTCGGCAAGGGCACTACGGTCATTACCGCAAGTAATAACGGCAAGAACTATACTGCAACCATTAAGGTCGGCGGTTTGTTCGGCGACGTGAACCAGAATGGCAACATCGCCTCTGACGACGCACAGCTCGTTCTCACGCACTATGCCGAAGCCATGGCAGGTAATGCTTCTCCGCTGACGGCTGCACAGCTTGTAATCGCTGACGTCACTGGCGACGGCATCACAGATATCGGCGACGCACAGCTCATCCTCAAATACTATGTGGAAAAAGTCATTTCCGGTCTGCAAAATACCAACTGGCGCGACATCACCGGCAACCCGAATGCACCGTCTGATTATTGATCCTGATGGACATTTGACGCCATTTTAAATTCATAATTCATAGCCGCGACGCCGGACAATTCCGGCTTCGCGGCTTTTTTCGCATTGGCAGATAGTCCGTCAGCAGGAACCAGAGCAGATATACCGCGCCGCCCAAAGCAATCGCGAAAAGCAAAGCCATTCGCTGCGGAAAATGTGCCTGCGTCCATGTCCAGCAGAATTGCGCGGATGTCGCACAAAGCACGCCGCCGAATAGCATTTCGACAGACATTCGCAGCAGTCGAAGCCGGATGCCCGTTCGCAGACGCAATCGACGCAGCGCCAGCAGCAGAATCACCGCATAACACAGCATAGTCGAGAGCGCAATGCCTGAAAGCCCATGACGCGGAACGAAAAGATAATTACAAAGCAGCTTCACGCCTGCACCGCAAAGCATCACCAATACCGTATCGCCTGCATGACCGGCTGCCTGAAGCATACTGAACAGCGGATAACTGAGCGCCGCAAAGATCACCGCAGCGCCTAGTATCATCAACGGAACTGCCGCTGCGGCGGTTTCCTGCGGTCTTGTCGGAAACAGACAGGTCAGGATCGGATATGCCAATGCGATCATGCCGCAGCCTGCCGGAATCGCAAGAAAAGCCGTTCGCCGCATGACGTTTTCTGCCTGCACGGCAGTTTCATCGGTACGATGCTGGACATAACCTGCTGCAAAAGCAGGAAATACGCCCTTTCCGAGCATATTTGTAACCGCAGGAACCAGATTGAACACAGTCATTGCCATTCCGGAAAATGCACCGAACAAGAAATTTGCAGATTCAGCCGCCTGAACAGACGTCACACCACGCTGAAATCCAAAGCGTTCCGGCGCGTCTAGAATCACACGCTCCAAAAGTCGTATCCCTGCTGCAAGATCAATCAAAGTTGTCAGATTCGTGACCAGAGAAGCGGCTGCAACCGGAATCAGAATCCGCAATAGCGCACGCCGCACAGCCTGATCGGAATGCGGTGTATATACCGGCGCTGCTGTCCTCTGATACGGTTTCGGAAAGCAAAGCAGCGTCAGAAATCCAGCAACGGTTGACAGCGTGACGCCCAAAATTGCTGCCGCCGCAGCAGCGTCCGGCAACGTGGTACCAGCAGGAAACCATTGCAGTGCCGCGTCCCCCTGCCGTAAGACCGCGCCGCACAGCAATAACCCGAAAATCACTCTGCCAATACCTTCAATCACCTGCGAAACGGAAGTCGGAATCATATTCTGATTCCCCTCATGCGCGCCACGCATCACCGCGTTCAAGCAACAGATCAGCACCGCCGGCGCAAACATCCGAACCGCAAGCGCTGCTCTTGGATTATGCAGAAATCCGCTGCACAACGGTTTTGCACCAAACCATAGTAACAGCGAACAAACTGCGCCGCCGATTCCGAACATTCTGCGAGCGATTCGGAAAGCGCGTTCCGCTGATTTCGGATCATGTTTTGCAAAAGCCTGCGCCGTCACCGCAGAAACCGCCGTATTCATTCCGGTGACAGACAGCGCAAATACAGGCAAAAATAATCCATAGGCGCACGAAAAATATCCCATACCCGTTCCGCCGAGCATCGCCGTCAGCGGAATCCGAAAAATTGCGCCAAGTACCTTCGCAAGCAACGCCGAGCCGATCAGCCAGACAGACCCGCGCAAAACAGATTGCTGTTTCATCGGGAATTCCCCCATTCGCTTGATTTCCACAATCTCTACACCATATGCTGATTCATCTGCAATTATGAAACATCGTCCCAAACGCGGAATTCTTTCAAATAATATGAAAAATATTCTTTTTTCACTTGACAAATCTTCCGTTTTCTGATACAATAATAAAGTACGGTTTATTCGTACCAAGGCGAAAGCCGATTCCTTGTCCGCCCGAAATCTGAACGGACGGGCTTTATCCAGAAGGAGGTGTATCAAACATGGCAAAGAAATCTGCAACCTATGAGCTGATGCTCGTCATCAGTCTCAGCAAGGGTGAGGAGGCAGTTCAGAACATCTGGACTAAGGTTAAGTCCCTCATCGAGAAGAATGCAGAGCTCGGCGAAGTTAATGAGTGGGGTAAGCGTAAGCTTGCATATCCGATCAACTACGAGACCGACGCATACTACATCGTGGCAGGCTTCACATCCACACCGGATTTCCCGGCAGAGTTGGATCGTGTCCTGAATATCACGGATGGCGTACTGCGCTCCATGATTACTGTCACGGAGTAAGAATCCAAGCATTGAAAAGGAGGTTCGGTTTATGCTGAACAAGGTTATTTTAATGGGACGTCTGACCCGTGACCCTGAGTTTCGGCAGACAACCTCCGGTGTTCCGGTTTGCCGTTTCTCGATCGCAATTAACCGTCAGTTTGCAAATAAGCAAACCGGCGAACGCGAGACCGATTTCATTGACTGCGACGCTTGGAGAAGCACTGCGGAGTTTGTCTCTCGTTACTTCAACAAGGGCAGCATGATCCTCGTCGAGGGTCAGCTCCGGAACAACAACTATACCGATAACAATGGCGTCAAACATTATTCCATGCGTGTTTTGGTTGATAATGTCAGCTTTTGCGAGTCCAAAGGAAACGGCGGACAGGGCGGCGACGATTATAGCGGCGGTCAGCAGGGCGGCTACGGCGGCGGATATGCTCCGCAGAGCGGTGGTTATCAGCAGTCTGGCGGTTATGCACCGCAGGGCGGCTATCAGAATGCTCCGATTCCGGCAGCAGCACCGCGTCCGGCAGCGCCTTCACAGGACGCGCTCTCCATTGGTGAGATCGGTGAATTTGAAGAAATCCTCAGTGACGGAGAAGTTCCGTTCTAAAATGATTTCCTGAAAAGGAGGGAAATTTATCATGGCTATGGATCATGAAAGACCGCAGCGCGGCGGCAAAAGACCGCGCAGAAAGGTTTGTATGTTCTGTGCAGATAAGGTTCAGAACATCGACTACAAGGATATCAACCGTCTGAAGAAGTGCATGACCGAGCGTGCAAAGATTCTGCCTCGCAGAGTCACCGGCACCTGTGCATATCATCAGCGTCAGCTTACAACCGCAATCAAGCGCTCCAGATACGTTGCGCTGATTCCGTATTCTGCTGACTAATTTATCCAAAAATAAAAGCACTTTCGTTCGCATGATCGGGAGTGCTTTTCTATTTACAGACATAAAAAAGCCGGAGAACAGCGCTCCGGCTTAAATCTTGAAGCAGAATCATATGATTCATGGTTCAATCGTATAGAGTGTAGCCGCCTCTTCCTTTCTGACGACCTCGGAAATAGCGGCAATACGCACTTTCATCGTTCTCTGCCCAAAGGCGATCTCGATGACATCCCCTATTTTCACTTCATAGGAGGCACGTGCAGGCTTCCCATTGACAAAGACTCTGCCGGCGTCACAAGCCTCATTTGCGACCGTTCTACGCTTCATCAAGCGGGAGACTTTCAGATATTTGTCCAATCTCATTACTTATTTACAGCTTCTTTCAATGCTTTTGACGCACGGAAAGCAGGCGCTTTTTTCGCCGGTGTAGTCATAGGCTTTCCGGTACGCGGATTTTTTGTTTCCTTGGCTTTTCTCTCATGGATCTCAAATGTACCGAGACCTGTCAAGTGTACCTTTTCGCCCTTAATCAGCGAATCCGCGATGACGGAAACTACGAGTTCCAAAGCATCGTCAGCCTCTTTCCGAGTGCAGTTACCCTTCTGCGCAAGCGCGGAAATCAGTTCAATTTTGGTCATTGTTTGATCCTCCAATTTTCATCTCTTTTTCGGTTCATGATATCATGATACACCGGCACCGATCGGATGTATGCTTATCCATCACGCACACGGATCTGCAAGATTTTTCTTTGCCTGCGCCCAGTATTCGTCCAAGCGCTCCAAGTCCAGCGATGCCATATCCTGATGATCGGCGAGGACAAGCCGTTCTGTTTCTGCAAATCGTTTGCGGAATTTTTCAGCCGCGTCACGCATCGCAGTTTCCGCGTCAATCTTCAGATGTCTCGCAGTATTGACGCAAGAAAACAGCAAATCGCCGAGTTCCTCCTCAATCTGCCTGCTATCTCCGGACTGCATTGCAGCTTCCAACTCATCCGTTTCCTTCCGGATATATTGAAAAGCTTCCTCTGCGGATTTCCAATCCATACCGGCTCTGCCTGCGCGTTTTCCGAGTTTCTGCGCATACATCAGGGCAGGCAGCGCTTTACAAACGCCATCAAGCGTATCTGCCGCTGTCTGCTGATGCTTTGTTTCCTGCTTGATACTGTCCCAATTTTTAAGGACATCCTCGCTGCCGAAGACTTCCGTTGTTCCAAAAACGTGCGGATGCCGAACAACAAGTTTTCTGCACAGCTCATCGCAGATATCGTCAAAAGAAAAATGCGACTGCTCCGCTTCAATCTGGCAGTGAAATACAACCTGAAGCAAAACATCACCAAGCTCCTCGCGCATCATTGGCACGCTGTCCAGATCAATCGCCTCGACCGCCTCATAGCATTCCTCAAGAAAATCCTGACGAATACTTTGATGCGTCTGCTCTTTGTCCCATGGGCAGCCGTTTTCGCTGCGCAGAACCTGCATGATTTGCAGCAGCTCCACGATACCGTATTGAGAACGATTTCGCAGTGCCGCCAAGGTTTCTTCGCTTGTTCTCATACCTCATTTTACCTCTATTTTCAACAAAAAGCAAGCGTTTTTTTCATTCCTTACAAAATTTTAACTATATTTCTAAAACGACATCATGCTTTTCGCTTAATTTTAGCAATTAACACGGACAACAATCTTGAATTCACGCAATACTCAAAGTCTGTCGATGAATCCGACGCGGCGATAGACCTTGCGAATCAGTTTAGAGGTGAGGTGATACGCCTGCTGTGCGCCGTTCGACATACATTCAGTCAGATACGCCTTATCCGCGATCAGGCGCGCAAATTCAGAACGCACCGGTTCAAGATGATCGGCAACCGCCTCGCCGACGGCAAGCTTAAAGTCGCCGTAGCCCTTTCCGGCAAACTCAGCGGTAATCTCATCCATTGTCTTTCCGGTGACAACTCCGTAAATGGTCATCAGATTGTTGATACCATCCTTACCCTCGCCATAGCAAACCACGGTATCGGAATCGGTAACCGCGCGTTTGAATTTCCGCATGATGGTATCCTTATCGTCGAGAATAAAAACGCAGCCATTCACATTCTCATCGGATTTGGACATTTTTCTGGTCGGATCCTGTAAGGACATCAATCTCGCGCCCTGCTTGGGGAAATAGCCGTCCGGAACGGTAAACGTCTCACCATAGCGCTGATTGAATCGCTGTGCGATATTACGCGCAAGCTCCAGATGCTGTTTTTGATCGGCGCCGATCGGCACAAGATCTGCATTATAAGCGAGAATATCGGCAGCCATGAGCACCGGATACGTGAACAGACCTGCATTGATATTATCCGCATGGCGGGCGCTCTTATCCTTAAACTGCGTCATGCGGCTCAGTTCGCCAAACATTGTCGAGCAGGAAAGCACCCAGCTCAATTCTGCATGATGCGGATTCTGGCTCTGGACAAAGGTAACGCTCCGCTTCGGATCCATACCGCAGGCGAGCATCAGGGCAAATGCCTGCATCGTATTCTTACGCAAACCAGCCGGTTCCTGCATGACGGTAATCGCGTGCAGATCCGCGATGGCATAGATGCACTCATATTCCTCCTGAAGCGTGTCCCAGTTGCGGACGGCGCCGATATAGTTACCGAGCGTAAAGACGCCGGTAGGCTGAATTGCGCTGAAAATACGCTGCTTTTTTTGCTGTGTATTCTGTGATTCCATGTCAATGCTCCTTTTGGATAATCAGCGTGTTGCGACAAGCGTTTCCGAAGGTTCGAGTCCGGCAGCCTTATCTTTCAGCTGTGCCGAATGCAGCTCGCCCATGACGCGCTGATACATATTCAGGAACGCACGCTCCTCCGGTGTCTGCTGGCCGAGCAGCGGATTGATTTGCAGACGGTGAATCCCATTTGTTGTCAGAATGTAAGCATAATGCGCTCTGCTATTTGGCAGCTCCAGCGTATTCACACGATTCTCGTCTGTTACAAAGCGAGCAGCATTTGAAACAAAGTTGCGCGCCGCCTGCACGACGCCCGGATAACGCTGTGCAGCGCCGGAATAGTCTTTGCCGTTGCTGAAATACAAGTTTGCAGCACCGTTCACATAGCAGGCAAGCGTCGTCATGACAGTCGGCGCCATGGGCATATCGACCACAACGCCATAGACGGTACTTTGCTTCATAAACTGCGTGAAATTCGAGGGAGAGAGGCGAAGCGCCTGATTTCTGGTTACCAGATATGGCTTGCTGACGGGGACTCTCTTATGAAAACTCGGATTGTGATTCGTCATTGTTAGAATTTCCTTTCTATCCCGCAAGCGGGTGTAATCGTCTTTCATATGTATGAAATGGATACGGAGACCGTACTTTTTCTATTATAACACATTATGACGGGAATTGCAATGGGAGAATATGATAAAAATGCAGAAAAATGTACAGTATAAAGATATTTTCCGTTATTTTTCCCGACATCATTTCGGTTTTTTTACCAAATCATCAACAGATTATCATCATATGATCTATTGACAAAACAGAAAACCTCTGATATAATATAAGCATTGAACGCATCGTTTTTGATGAAAAGAGGGATTCTTATGAAACCGATTCTGCTTTCCATTAGCCGTGAATATGGCAGCGGCGGCAAAGAAATTGCACAGAACATCTCCGAACGACTGGAGCTTCCTGTTTTTGACCGCAAACTCATCGACATGACAGCCGAGCAATGCGGCTATTCGACCCAATTCATTCAGGAACATGAAGAACGCATGACCCATTCGCTGCTCTACGATATGGCGGTAGCCGGCGCATTTTCCAAAGCCGATCCGGTCACTCTGCCACAGAATCATGTTTTTCTTGCGCAGAGCAAGATTATTACAGACCTTGCGGACAAGAACCCATCCGCTGTATTTGTCGGACGTTGCGCGGATTATATTCTCCGCGAGCATCCGAGCCTGTTCAGCGTATTCATCACCGCGGACATGGATTTCCGCGTCAAGCACGCCATTGAGCATTATGATGTTTCTGCGGACAAGGCGTATTCCATTATCAGCCGGCAGGACAAACAGCGCCGTCGGCATTACAATTATTTCACAGGCATGGAATGGGGCGCAAGTTCCAATTATCATCTGATTCTCAATACTGGAAAACTTGGGATTGAAACCGTCACGAGCATCCTGATTGAATTGATTAAGAACGCATAATTGATCCATAACAAAGCCGTTAAGAGTGGTTTCCACGCTCTTAACGGCTTTTCATTATGATATTCGGGAACGCTTACCCCTCATCGGGCATATCCCAGTTATGCCAGACGTTCTGCACGTCATCGTCATCCTCAAGATATTCAAGCAGCAAACCCATTTTACGGAGCGATTCCTCCTCAGTCAGCGTGACATAGGTGCTGGGAACCTCCTCCGCCTCAGCGGAAGCGACAAGATAACCCTTTGCAGTCAATCCCTCACGCAGTTCGCCAACAACAGCCGGATCGCAGACGATCTCGATGCTATCTTCGGAATAGGTCATATCGTCGCCGCCCAGTTCCATGACGTCTTCCAGTACGGCGTCCTCATCCAGCTCGCCCTCATGCGTAATCACGACAATACCTTTGGTCGAAAACAGATACGAAACGCAGCCGGTTGTACCGAGATTGCCGCCGAACTTATCAAAGTAGTGGCGGATATTGCCAGCGGTACGATTTTTGTTATCCGTCAGGCACTCGACAATGACCGCTACGCCATTCGGACCATAGCCCTCGTAAGTCAGGGATTCGTAATTATTCTTATCGCCCTCGCCTGCTGCCTTTTTAATCAGACGGTCGATATTATCGTTCGGCACATTATTCGATTTTGCCTTCGCGATCAGATCGCGCAGCTTACTGTTATTATTCGGATCAGGGCCGCCCTCTTTGATGACGACCATCATCTCTCTGCCGATCTTGGTAAAGATTTTCGCCTTTACCGCGTCAGTTGCTTCCTTTTTCCGTTTAATGTTATTCCATTTAGAATGTCCGGACATAAAAAGCGCCTCCTATTCTGCATTATCATGATCCTGCGTATTATTCTGCCAGATCACGGCGAAAAGCTCACGCAGTCTTGCAATCTCGCCGCAGAGAAACAGATATCCGAACAGGCATTCAAAGCCTGTAGCCTTTCGATAATCGGCAGGCGTCGCGTGCTTTGGTACGCTGATGCCGCTTGCATTTCTGCCGCGGCGGAGGATATCGGATTCATCCTCGGTCAGCATATCCGCGATTTTTCCGACAGCAGCAGCCTGATATGCCGCACGCACGTGCGCAACCGCCTGCGTATGGAGTTCTCGCGCCGGACGATTCGCCTCACGCAGCAGCGCGTCGCGCACCATCACCTCATAAACGCTGTCGCCGAGAAATGCGAGCGTCAGCGGACTATACTGCTTTGCTTCATCCGGCGTCAGGGGCTTCTGTGCGGAGAGCATATCAATCGACATAATCGAACTCGTAACCATTGATCGAAACGGTTACGCCCTCCTTCGCACCCATCTGCTCCAGCTTGTCAATGATACCGCTGCTGCGCAGAACGCGCTCAAAATACTGCAGCGAGGACCAGTCATCCGGATTGATGGTGCGCATAATCGGCTCCATGAACGGAGCGTCAACCTGATAAACGCCATTTTCGTCAACGACAATCTCGAACCGTTTACTATCCTCCGGCAATGGTTCCGGAACTGCTTCCGCCTCGAAGCGTTTGACGGGCGGGAGCGTTTCGAGCGTTTTTGCAATCTCGTCAATCAACGGCTTCGTACCCTGTGCAGCAGCCGCCGAGATTACGAAAAATGGCATTCCCTTTTCTGTGATATAGGAGCGCAGACGTTCAATCTGCTCCTCGGACGCAATATCCGATTTATTGGCTGCGACAATCTGCGGACATTGACTCAGATCCTCAGAAAAATCATGCAGTTCCTTATTGATCTTCTCAAAATCCTCGATCGGATCACGGTCCTCGCAGCCGGAAACATCCAGTACATGAACGATCAGACGACAGCGCTCAACGTGTCGCAGGAACGCATGACCGAGTCCCGCACCGGCAGCAGCGCCCTCAATCAATCCCGGGATATCCGCCATGACAAACGATCGTTCATCGTCAAACTTCACAACGCCAAGCACCGGCTCCAGCGTCGTGAAATGATAATTTGCAATTTTGGGTTTTGCAGCAGATACGACAGAAATCAGCGTCGATTTACCGACATTCGGAAATCCGACAAGACCAACATCGGCGAGCAGTTTCAACTCCAGAATGACGTCAAACTTTTCGCCTTCATAGCCGGGCTTTGCAAAGCGCGGAACTTGTCTGGTTGAGGTTGCGAAGTGCTGATTGCCCTTACCGCCTCTGCCGCCCTTTGCAAGAATGACCGGTTCATCGCCGGAGATATCTGCCATCACACGATTGGTTTCCGCCTCACGAATCACGGTGCCGCGCGGCACTTTGATCACGAGGTCGGGCGCACTTTTTCCAGTACAGCGCTTTGCCGCGCCGTTCTGACCATTTTCCGCTACATATTTCCGCTTATAACGAAATGAAATCAGGGAAGAATCGTGGTCATCCGCCACAAAAACGATATTGCCGCCCTTGCCGCCGTCACCGCCGTCGGGACCGCCAGCCGCGACATATTTCTCACGATGGAAGCTCACGCAGCCATCGCCGCCTCTGCCTGCTTCGATATGGATTCTCGCCTGATCGACGAACATAGACATTGAAATCACCTCATAAGAAATCCCCCTGCGATAAACACAAGGGGACCATGCGGTACATCAAGACGTCCGATGCCGGCAACGCGGACAAGGGACGTCATGCATTCTTACTGCTGCTCAGCAGCATAGACACTGACGCGCTTACGGTCGCGGCCATAGCGCTCGAAGCGAACCTGACCGTCGATCATTGCGAACAGTGTATCATCCGAACCGATACCGACATTGTTGCCCGGATGGATGTGTGTGCCGCGCTGACGAACAAGAATATTACCCG
This sequence comes from Oscillospiraceae bacterium, assembly GCA_016296505.1. Taxonomy (GTDB): domain Bacteria; phylum Bacillota; class Clostridia; order Oscillospirales; family Ruminococcaceae; genus Firm-04. The sequence goes on along the minus strand of JAEDJD010000003.1, from coordinate 20,097 downwards.
CCAGAACGTACTGACCGTCGCCGCGCTTTACGCCAAGGCGCTTTGCTTCGGAATCACGGCCGTTCTTGGTAGAGCCAACGCCCTTCTTGTGAGCGAAGAACTGCATACTGATACGCAACATTTGGATTGCACCTCCGTTATCAAATATGTTGACTGCCCTCAGCACTCAGCATTTTCGAGACTGACGGTAATCATACCATCGAAGTCTTCTGCGAGTGCCTGCAAATGAATCAGCAGCCCGTGCAGGAGTTCCGATTGCACAGGATCCGGCGCATCGAGCCGGAAACCTAACGTGTTCTGCGCAGTTTCAGAGGGAAGTTCTGTGATCGTAACGGCAGCGCCGAAGCACTCCGTCAGCGTATTGCAAATCAACTGAACCGCCGAGGAAACAGCTGCACAAAGAATCTGACCCCTTGGATCCTTCTTTGTATAATCAGCATGGCCTTTCACAGTACAGCTTACGAACAATCCATGGTTCTGCGTGAACGAAGCATGGAGCTTCATATCCCGTGCTTATTTGCTGATAGACTCAATGCGGACCTGCGTAAACGGCTGTCTGTGGCCCTTTGCGCGCTTCTGACCGCACTTCGGCTTGTAGGTAAAGACGCGAATCTTCTTACCCTTGCCATTTGCGAGCACCGTTGCGGTGACGGCTGCACCGTCAACGAGCGGAGCGCCGATCATCAGACCGCTCTCATCGCCAACTGCCGCGACCTGATCGAAGGTGACGGTTTCGCCGACCTCAGCTGCGAGCTTCTCAACGCGAATGACGCTGCCCTCCTCAACCTTCAGCTGCTTACCGCCTGTCAAAATGACTGCATACATGGTATTTTTGGCACCTGCCTTTTCCATAAACTCGCTGCGAACGGTGCGCGTTATGAACCGTAAACGGGCATACTGCGGCTTCAACCGTCCAACAAGCGGCTCTATCATTATACCGGATTTTTAAGTTTTTGTCAATAGCTGACGAAAAGCTGCCGATATAAATTGCGGCAGCTTTTCACTTTAAATTTGTTGATATTTACAATTTCTGTTCAAATTCTTCCTTGGTAATCATTTTGGCGATATATTGCAGAATCCGAACCATATCCTCGCTGGACAATCCTGCTTTCTGATCGCAGTCCGCGTTCAGTTTTCCTTCCGCGGTCAGAACCGCAGTTTTATCCTCAGCGAGAAAGCGTGCAAGCAATACAGCGTCGGATACATCGACATTCTGATCGCTGTTCACATCGCCGAGCATAGAAGCTTTCGGCTGTGTAGCGGTAGTTGTTTTCACAGTAGATACGGTTGTCTGATCGGGAAGTTCCGGATCGTAAGTATCCCAGTCCGGAAGTTCATCCAGTGTAATACAGTAATCGCTCGTATAGATTTTTTTCAATTCTTCCGCGCTGGTCAGTTCCGTCAGGTAACGCTGATACCACGGGCAGAAATAGAGCCATGCGGCTTTATCCTTCTGGAGATTTTCCAAAGACGGAATCGTATCATTTTCGCTCATGACGACCATTTTCTGACCTTTGGTTTGCGCAACCATGGAATAGAATGTTGCGGAGATGGCGCTATAATTCGGTTCATTGTTATTGATCGCGTTATACTTGTCAACGCCCTGAAAATCGACGTATTCATCGCCCGGATACCACTCAGCAGCATGGGCGGAGGTCGAGGTCGTCCAGATCCACAGGAGATTATGCAGATTATATTCCTTGGTCAGCTTGTCATAGAGATAGTGATAGAGGTTGACGCAGGCTTCCGGACCTTCGGCGCCCCACCAGAACCATGCGCCCTCTGCCTCGTGCAGCGGACGGAACAGAACCGGAACGCCGGCGTCGCGCGCCTTGCCGAGCTGTTCAGCAAGCAATGCAATATCCGCATTGATGACGTCATTTTCCCATGTACCCGCTTTGACCGCATTTGTGGCGCTGAACGTGGTGAAATTGCCGCCGTTCGCCGCCGACTCCACATAGAACGCAACATCCTTACTGCCCTTTGACGTCGGCACATTCCAGTGATAGGTGACGGTTGGAATACCGCCCTTTGTCCGGTACCACTCGACAATACGCTCCGGCGCGTCATCGAAATACGGAGAGGTCGTATTATAGAACAGCAGATCAATGCCGCGGATTGCAGGCTGTTTGCCGGTTGTCTTTTCGATATACTCAAACTCCGCTTCGTTATCCACGAAATAATCAATCGGCTTATTTTGTGAGAGCAGCGCGTCCTTATTATAATTATGAGAACCGCAGTATTCCTGCTGACCGGAGAGAATATGCTTGCCATAGACCGAACGCAGATAGGCATAGAGCTTCCGAGCCTCCGGACTTGCATCCGGATCGCACGGCGCCTCTGCCGGATCGAAGCTTGTCAAATAGGCAGGCGCGTCGGAGAGCGTGAGGTAATCAAGGAACGTATAGCCCCAATAGCTTTTGATCTGAATCTCGTTTTCTCCCTTATGGAGATGCACATAGCCAGCCGGCAGCATCTCCCAGCCCTTGCCGGAATTGAACGGAAACAGAACCTCGCCCTGCGATTCCCCATTGACAAGCAGATACTGTGTTTTATCAGGCTTTTCCGGATTACCGAAGCACTGAATATAGCAGATATTCAGCGCATAATAGCCATCCTTTTCCACATTGACCTTGACGGTAACGGCAGCGTCCTTGCGGTCGATATAAACATAGCTGTCGCCCGACCAGCCTTTCATATCGCAGACATTGCCAAAGCCGTCCTCGTCGATTTGTTCCCATGTAATCGGCTCACGGTTTTCGCAGTCGGTGAGCGTACCGCTCTCAAACTCGACCTTGATCACCGCGTCGTCTGCCGCAGACGCAGTGCCGCAGGGTACGGAAAGGGCGCCGACAGCGAGAACAGCCGCTGTCAGCAGTGCAGTTTTCTTGTGTGTTTTCATCTTAGTAACCTCTTTTCAAATCATACATATGTCAGCAGCCGTTTTCGGCTCCATAACCATTTTAATCAGACCATATCTATCTGCCGGTCTGTTCTTTCTATGTTTCGATACGGATTTATTTTTCCAATTCCATAATCATATTGACTCTGCGGGCGTGTCTGCCGCCCTCAAACTGGGTTGTGAGGAACACATCCAGAATCTCCTTGGCAAGTCCCGTTCCAACCACGCGCTCACCCATACAAAGCACATTTGCGTCATTATGCAGACGGGTATATTTTGCGCTGTAGGTTTCCGAACAGACAGCCGCACGGATGCCTTTCATCTTATTTGCGGTCAGGCTCATACCGATGCCCGTGCCGCAGACCAGAATTCCCATTTCCGCTTCGCCTGACTGAATCTTTCCGCAGACTTCCTTTGCAATCACAGGATAGTCGCTCGGCGACTCGTCCGTACCGCAGTCGATATACGGAATCTTTTTCTCATCCAGATACTCCATTACAATATGCCGCAAAGCAGCAGCAGCGTGGTCGCTTCCAATCGCGATCATTGATATCACTCCGTTTCAAAACTTATAATTGATCAGTATATATGTGATCATCACTATTCATAAAATTATCCGATCTTAACCGCCTGCAAATAGCTGACCGTCAGATTCTCCGGCTGAACCGGCTCCTGACGCATCGCCGCCATTGCAATGCCGCACGCAGACTGATGGCGCAGATGCATCGGCGCTTCCAGATAATCCGCAGGCGCGTATTCACGCAGAATCGAAAGGCCATCGCCGATCACCATGACCTGCGTTTGGTATGCGGCAATTTGCTCGGCAATCTCCTCAGCCGAAAGCACCTGATCCTCGGTCAGTCGCCGGACGGCAATGCCGTCGCTCTCAAAAAACGCGCAATAGCAAAGATTTTTCCGCGCGGCAAGACAAGCGCAGAGCACGCCGCTTCTGCCGCAGAGATTCCACGCAAGTCCCTCCAGAGAGGAAATACCTGCGCATTGTTTTCCGCCTGCAAAGCCGAGCGCCTGCATCGCAGAAATCCCGATCCGCAGACCGGTATACGAACCCGGACCGTTCGCCGCCGCAAAAACATCGACATCCTGCACGGTATGTCCTGTTTCAGCAAGAAGCTGCTTCGCCATCGGCAGCAAAATCTGGGAATGCGCGCGCTGCGTATAGAGCATCCGATAGCCAAGCAGAACGCCGTCCGCTGCCACAGCGCAGGAAGCAGTCCTTCCGGATGTATCAACCGCTAAAATCATCAAGCTGCTCAGCTCCTTCCACCGTAATCTGTCTGGGCTGTTCGCCGCTGCCGCTGATTGTAATTTTCACAAGCGGCTGCGGCAGTTCCTCCGCAATATTCTCCGCCCATTCGATCACAAAAACCGCGTCCTCCAGCGGATAATCCCAGAAGCCGGTCGTTTCAAGCGCTTCCGGCGAAGTCACGCGATACATATCGAAATGGTACATTGAAATACAGCCTGCCGCATGGTATTCATTGACCAGCGCAAAGGTCGGGGAGCTGACCAGATCCGGCAGACCAAGACCCTCGGCAAGTCCGCGCGTAAAGGTCGTCTTTCCGGCGCCCATACCGCCGAAAAAGGCGATACAGGTACCGCGTTTCACGGCTGCACCGATGCGTTTTGCAAGCGCATACGTTTCCGCCGGAGAATTTGTAGTATACGATAACATGATATCTCAGTCCTGTTTGATAGAATAATACAAAACAACCGTACAGCATTTCCGTTTCGGATCCCGCCGCACAGATGTTTCCAGAAGCGTATCGCAGTCGTCGGCAAGCGCCGTTTTCAGACGCTCCGCAAGCAGCATTGCCATACCGCAGATTTCGCCGTCCCATTGCAGCGGATAAAAGCCGCAGGATGTCAGTAAGACCGTCCAGATATCCGATTCAGCCTTATCCTCGGTAATACGGAAAGACGCCGTCAGCGAACGCCAGTCATCCTGAAACATCCGCGCAGTACGCATTTCATACCGGCGCAGACGCTTTACAATCTGTTCCAGCAGCTGATCGAGCTGCTCCTTCCATCCGGTTTCCAGAAGCTGCCGGAATGCTGTTCCGGTATGATTCTGCACGAAATCGTCCGTCACCTGAATCACCGCGTCGGTGCGTATTTCGTTCGTATGCTCTGTCGCGGTATCATTCATCGTTGTTTTCTCAGAAACGATTGTCTGCGGATATTTGATTTGGAGCGATGGAAACCGTTCTTTCAGCAGCCGCACTGCCGCCGCATTTCTCTCCACCGCAATCCGTACAGACGAACTCTGTTCTGCAAGCGGATTTCCATCCTGATCTGTTCGATACTCCACTGTTCCAAGCGTTTTTGTCATCGTAAAACCATGATCTTGCGCCTGCATAGCCTCGGAAAACAGTTCTTCCGCCAACAAATCGGCTGTCAACTGCATCAGCGGTCGCCTCCATCCGTCAAATTCTTATACTTATTTATTATACCAGTATCTATATAGAAAGTCAAGTCTTGCAACGCAAATTTGTCTTGACTTTGGTTCGCTAGTATGATATAATTCATACTAGACAGATTGAAACGAGAGCAATCTCAAGAGGGAGTTTTCATTATGGCAGATTATATCATTGCAGCGGCTTCTACCGCTGATTTACCCGATGATTTTTTCAAAAAGCACGATATTCCGCTGATTCGCTACAGCTACTCAATCGGCATGGAGGTCTTTTCGGACGACTGTATGGAGGAAACGCGCAGCAAAGCCTATCAGAATATGCGCAAGGGCACAATCTATTCTACATCCATGATTCCGGAAGAAATTTACGCTGAATTTTTTCGCGGTCTGATGCAGTCCGGCAAAAACGTCCTGTATCTGGATATGTCCAAAGAAATGTCAAGCTCTTATCAGGCGTCGCATCGTGCCGCAGAGCGTATCCGTGCAGAATTTCCGGATCAGACGCTGTATCTCATGGATACGCGCTGCATCTCCGGCGGACTTGGTCTGCTTGTATCGGAGTGCGTGGAGCGCATGGAGCAAGGCGCGTCGTTCGACGAGGTCATCAACTGGGGCGAGGAGAACAAGCTCAAGATCATGCACCGCTTCACGGTTGACGATCTGCACTATCTCAAGCGCGGCGGCAGAGTCTCCAATGCCTCCGCCATGATCGGCTCTATGCTTTCGATCAAGCCGGTACTGTACGTTCCGGATGACGGCAAGCTGACCGTCAGTTTCAAGGCGCGCGGCAGAAAGGCTGCGCTCAAGGCACTGTTTGAGGGCGTTCAGCGCGACCTCACCGAACCGGACGGTATGCACATCATCATCAACCATGCAGACTGTATGGAGGATGCGGAATGGCTGCGCGATGAATTGCGCAAGGCATATCCGACGCTCGGCAAGATTGATATTCTCAGCCTCGGCATCGTCATCGGAGCGCATTGCGGTCCGGGACTGCTCACTGTTTTCTATTTCGGCGACAAGCGTAAGCCATAATCAGCCATAAAATACCAGTTCTTATTTTTTTATAAAGACCGAAGCAATCCCCTTGCACAGCAATATAAAATATGATATAATAACGCTGTAAGATCGAATTATGTCGAATCACAGAAACGGAGTTATATCATGGCACGCAAACATTTGATTGCATTTGCAGCAATCGGCAGTATCATCTGTCTTGGTCTGTTCGGAACATCCGCTGTTCTTGGCGTAGTTGCATACAGACAGCACAATACGATCAATTCTCTGCGCAGCGCACTCGAACGCAAGGGCGAAGATCCGGACAGCATAGACGTTCCGCCGAAAGTCTATGAGCCGATTGAAGTCAATCATTTCTACGAACGGCGCGGACATAAAATTCTGCTCAGCGACAACACCTTCGGACAGATCTGGCTGCCTGTGCTTGCAGATGTTCCACTCTCGACGCATCCGGTTGAGAATATGGTCGAAACCGATAACGGCAGAGTGCTTTCCTTTGATGACGAGGGCAATCTCAATGCGATGACCGGCATCGACATTTCCTCGCACAATACGGTTTCCGACTGGTCTGCGCTCAAGGCGGACGGGATTGACTTTGTGATGCTGCGCGTCGGCTATCGCGGCTATGGCGTCAGCACCGGAAATCTTGCAAAAGATACCCAGTTCCGCGCATATTACAATGCCGCAAAGAATGCCGATCTGCTTGTCGGCGCATATTTCTTCTCGCAGGCGATCACCGAAGAAGAAGCCGTTGAAGAAGCCATTCTGACGGCGCAGCAGCTCGAAGGCTGCGAGCTGGACTTTCCGGTTGCCTTTGACTGGGAGTTGATTATCCACGATGACGATGGCGCCCGTACTGATAACGTACCTGTCGATGTGTTAACGGACTGCGCGCTTGCATATTGTCAGAATCTGGAATCCTTCGGCTACCGTGCCATGATTTACCAGAATAAACGTACATCTCTGTTCAAGCTGGATCTGCCGCGATTAAACGGTATTCCGTTCTGGCTTGCGGAATACGGCGACGGTCCGACTTATATCTATGATTATGATATGTGGCAGTATAGCTGCACCGGAACGGTCGCAGGCATTTCCGGCAATGTCGACCTGAATCTCTGCTTCAAGGATTTCTCAAAAGAGGGAGATCCGGCAATTTCCCTGCCCGCACCGGAATATACACCAAAATCGGAAGCGGACAGTGCCGCAGATGACGTATCTGATGCGGAGGAAGCAGATGCAAATGACAGCGAAAATGTCACAGATGAATCAGACGAACAGGAATCCTCGGCTGAATAACCATACTTGAATTTTACCAAGACGCTTTTGATAATTCCGTCAAAAGCGTCTTTTTGTTTCCGGCGCAGCGTTCATTTACGTTGTATGCAGCAGAAAAAAGCCTGAGAAGCAGCATATCCGCTTCTCAGGCTTTCTGTCCGGCAGCGATTGCTTATTCTAATGCAATGTCCAGAAGCAGCATACCCTCCTGCATATTGATCACCAGCATACCGGAATCCGGCAATTCCAACGGCAATTCCGCTGTATATTCCGTGAAATCAGCGGCGCTGTCTCCCACAGAAATCTGCATTTCAAATTTCTGATTCCCGATCTGTACCGTGACGCAGCCGCAGCGAAGCAATGCCAATGCGCGCAGCTTCAGCAGTCGCTTTTCAGCAAACGATACGCCCGTATAAACAGCCGTTCCATACCAGCCGTCTACGCGCAGGACATGGCGCTGCAAATCGCGGCAATAGCCGATCGTCATTCCATGCGCACAGTCAAACTGTTCTGCGTCGAAACGACTCTGCCGCAGCGGAATCGCGGTACCCATAAGCGCCATGTCAGCCTGAAGCGGCAGCGAATCCGAAGAACCGCCTGCATAAAAACGATAGTTGCCGCTTTCCGTTATCATCTGCTGATTGTGCGTATCGTAAATTTGCAGAATATACGCAGGAATTTTCACAGAAGCCGTCTTGCGCTCCCCTGCCGCAAGACGCACGCGTATAAATCCGCACAGCTTCCGGATTGGACGGCGAACCGCCGAATCCGGTACAGAAAAATAAACTTGAATCACCTCGTCGCCATCATATTCGGATACGTTTTGCAGCGTGATATCGGCAGTCAGACCGCCGTTTTCCGCCGGAAGTATTTGCATCGACTCGTACCGGAATTCCGAATACGACAGCCCGAAGCCAAAGGGATACAGCGGCTTACCCTGAAAATATAAATAAGTCGTTCCGGCAGTCTGAATGTCATAATTGCCGATATCGGGCAAATCATGCTCTGAACGATACCAAGTCAGCGGCAGCCGTCCGGCAGGATTGTATTTGCCGGATAAAACGTGCGCCGCAGCCGTGCCGAGATGCGCACCGGCATGAGAACTCCAGAGAATCGCCGGAAGCAGCTCCTGCTGTCGGTTGATCGCATACGGATAACCCGAAATCAGCAGCATTGCCGTCCGTGGATTGATCCGGTACAGGCGCTCCGCCATATGGGGCTGAATGTTCAGCGCAAGCGTTTTCCGGTCAAAGCATTCCTTTGCAACCTGAACCGGATGATTTCCGGTACAATAGATCACCGCGTCCGCGTCGGCGGCAAGACGTTCAGCACGCTCCGCGCCGCGGCTGATCATCTGAATCCGGAATGTCTGTTCTGGTGTCACCGCAGTCTGAGCTGTAAAACGAATCGTTCCTGCCGAGTCTGTTTCCATACGTTTATGATGGAACGGCGATTCCAGCAGCGTACCATCCGGCGTATCCAGCAGCCGGAATGTCTCATGCGTAAACCAGTCATAAATGCGGCGGTGATGCAGACAAAGCGTTCCGTCCTCCGCCGCGCGCAGATACCGCTGACTTTGCAGCGCAAAAAGATTCTGCCAATTTTCGCCCCAGTCCTGCAACACGAACTGTTCCGTTTCCGTAACGGAAACCGCGTCGAATGCACAGCTTCCGTCCGGATGGACAGAAAGATATCTACCGTTTGCCGCCTGCACCGATACAATATCCCAAAGACTGTCCGTGCAGATTTCCGCATCCGGAAATTCTGCGCGGACGCCGTTCAGCACAGAAACCTCGTCGCGAAAATATCCCGTATACCAGTCCATCAGGTTTTCATCTGCAAGCGGTCCGCAGACGACAAGCCGCTTCGGCTTTCGGAGTGGAAGCATTCCGTCGTTTTTCAGCAGCACGATCTGTTCCTCTGCGGCGCGCAGATTGACTGCTCTTGCTGAATTCGCGTCAATCTGATCTGGGGTGATACTGTCGTATGGGCAGTCGGAACTGAGCTGACCAAGCCGCATCCTCGCATAAAGCGTCCGCGTCAACATCTGGTCGAGTTCCGTTTCCGTCAGCAAGCCGGAATGCAGCGCTTTTTCTGCTGCGTTCCGAACCAATCCCTCATCATCCGTCATGATATCGCAGCCTGCGCGAACCGACTCTGCATAGATATCGGAATGCGATTTCCCATAACGATGCGCAAGCAGGGTCTGACTGAAATCGGCACCGTCCGTCACAGCAAACCACAAGCCCCATTTTTCTTTCAGGATACGGTTCAGATCCGGATTACAGAGCGCCGGTACGCCATTGATTTCATTGTATGCGGCCATGACGCTCTTTGCGCCGCCAAAGCGAATCGCGGGCATAAACGCGGCATAATAATATTCATATTTGAGGCGCAGCGGCAGATACGAATTCCCGTTGACGCGCTGCTCCTCGCAATTATTCGCACAAAAATGCTTGAGCGTGGGCAGCACCCTGAGATAAACCGGATGCTCGCCCGTCATACCGGACGTCAGGGAAGCCGACAATTCGCCGGTCAAAAACGGATCCTCGCCATAGGCTTCCTCGGTTCTGCCCCAGCGCGGATCGCGCGCCATATCCACAGTCGGGCCCCAGACGCAAAGCGCCGTATTATGATTCTGATTATAATACGCACGGCATTCTGTTCCGGCGATCTCGCCGAGCTGCCGCAAAAGCGCGCAATCAAAGGTTGCAGCAAGTCCAACCGGCTGCGGAAATACAGTGGAATAATCATTTGGATTTCGCCCGACAAAGCCTCTTGCGACTTCTGTTCCGATATAAAATTCATGCAGTCCGAACCGTTCCACGGCATACTGATGCGTTGTCAACAGACCGAGTTTTTCCTCTTTTGTCATTTGCGCCGCAAGCGCGGCAGCTCGTTCAAGGGTGATCTCAGATTGCGTCATGATGTTCCCCCCTACATCTTTATCATGATCTCTATCATTATTATACGCTACGGATTTCTGCAAAGTCAATAAGGATTCCGCACATCCGCTGTCCGATTATCGCACGCATAAATCAAAAATAGTTATTTTATCTAAAAACCAACATTCAGAATTGGCAGAATACACAGAAACGCTGAAACACTTTCGGTATCACGAAACAGTCACATTTTCATGATATACTTTTTCTCATGTTTTGGGCATCATTTGCATATATTGACGTATTGGAACAGGATAGAAAGGTTGTGTTATCTTGCTTGGACTGAAAGGGATTACTAAAAATTATCTCGCAGGCGATTCAGAGGTACAGGCTCTCAAAGGAATTGACATCCAATTCCGGCAGAATGAATTTGTAGCCATACTGGGACCGTCCGGCTGCGGCAAAACCACGCTGCTCAATATCATCGGCGGTCTCGACCGCTACACCGAGGGCGATCTGACAATCGCCAACAAATCTACGAAAGAATACAAGGACAGAGACTGGGATTATTACCGGAATCATACCATCGGCTTTGTGTTCCAGACCTATAATCTGATTCCGCATCAAACGGTACTTTCCAATGTCGAGCTGGCGCTTACGCTTTCCGGCATCTCAAAAGCAGAGCGCCGCGAGCGTGCCAAGAAAATGCTGGAGCGCGTCGGTCTGGGCGACCAGATCCACAAGAAGCCGAATCAGATGTCCGGCGGTCAGATGCAGCGCGTCGCGATTGCGCGTGCGCTGATTAACGATCCGGAAATTCTGCTTGCGGATGAACCAACCGGCGCACTTGATACGGAAACAAGCGTACAAATCATGGATTTGCTCAAAGAAATCGCGAAGGATCGCCTTGTGATTATGGTTACGCATAACCCGGAGCTTGCCGAACAGTATGCAACGCGTATCATTCGCCTGCTGGACGGTAAAATCCAAAGCGATACGAAGCCCTACGATGAAAAAAAGGCAATCGCTGATCGGACAAAATATCTCGCAGACAAGGAGAAAAAAGCTGCATCCGATCAGAAAAAGAGCAAGGAAAAGAAAAAAGTTTCCATGAGCTCGTCAACTGCGCTTTCGCTTTCGATGAACAATCTGCTGACGAAAAAGGGACGCACATTGCTGACGTCATTCGCAGGCAGTATCGGTATCATCGGCATCTCGCTGATTCTTTCGCTGTCGGATGGTTTCCAGACCTATATCAACGAAGTACAGGAGAATACGCTTTCCTCCTACCCGCTCACGATTATGTCGCAGTCCGTCGATCTTTCGAGTCTTGTCGAAAATATGGTGGGACAGACAGACAGCAGGGAAGAACATCCGCTGGATAAAGTTTATTCGTCCAGTCAGGGCGCAGAGATGCTCAATGCGATGATCTCTGACGTCAAGCAAAATGATATGGCTGGCTTTAAAAAGTACATCGAAGATAACGAAGACCGTCTGGAATCCTATACCATCCAATACGACTACAACATTCAGCCAATCGTTTATCTCGCAGATACAACGGACGACGTCCGAGCAGTCAACCCGAATCCGCTGATTGACGCATATTATAGTATGCTCGGTTACGACATGAATAATATGTCCTCGTCCTATTCGCAAATCATGACCACCAGCACGGGAAGCATGAATATCTGGTCGCTGCTCTATAACGACCGTAAACTGCTCGATCAGCAGTACGATGTCCTCAGCGGTCACTGGCCGGAGAATATGAACGAGGTTATTCTCGTGGTCGATGACTACAACGAGATCAACGGCATGACGCTCTATGGTCTGGGTCTGCGCGATCCGGATGAGATTTCCGATTTTGCAGAAAAAATCATGGCAGGCGAAACGATCGTCGAAGAAGCCGTCAGCTATGATTACAGCGAGCTGATGAATATGCAGTTCCGCGTCATTCCGCAGACGGATCTCTATGAATTCGACGAAGCCGAAAACTGCTGGAAAGACCGCAGCCGCAATGACGAATATATCGCAGAGAAAATCGAGGACGGCATTCAGATTCAGATTTCCGGTATCGTCCGCAAGAAAAAAGGAACGCCCACAGGCTCTCTGATGCCCGGCACAATCTGCTATACGCAGGAGCTTGTCGATTATCTGCTCGATGAGATTGCAGATACCGATATCGTGAAAGAACAGCAGGCTCAGCCTGATATCGACGTTTTCACCGGCTATGAATTTGAAGATATTGAAGATGTCACAATTGACGACGTATATACCTATCTCGACAACATGAGCGAAGCGGAATTCGCACAGCTTCAGGGTATGTTCACAAACCTCTACGGCAACTCGATTACACCGGAAAATGTCGTGGACGCAATCAACGACATGAACGATGAGGAACTTGTCGCAGCAGTCGCACCGACTATGCTCGAAAACATCTCGCTGAATGACGCAAAGGCATTTGCCGCAACGCAGGAGGGTCAGGGCGCTCTGATGATGCTGCTTGCAGAACAGGCAGGTACAGAGCCGAATCCTGCACTGCTCGAAAATCTTGACGACGATACGCTTCTGGAACTTTACAAGGGCATCATGGAATCGCAGATTACCGCTGACGCGATTCGCGCAAAGATCGCAGACATGAGCGAAGAAGAAGTCAGCGCGCTCGCACAGTCGCTCAATCCGGCAAAGGATGTCGAGAGCATGAAAAAAGCGCTCGCAACCATGGATGAGGAAATGCTGATCTCCGTATTCAAGGAGCAGATTCTTGCGCAGTCTACCGACAATACCTATGACGGCAATCTGCAAAAGCTCGGTCTGCGCGATCCTGATTCTCCCTTTTCCATTCAGATTTATTCAAAGAGTTTCGAGGCAAAGGAAGAATTTGAGGCGTTTATTCAGGAATACAATGATAAGCAGGCTGCCAATAGCGATGATGATGAAGAGGAAGCTGCAATCGAATACACCGACTATATCGGCATTCTGCTTTCGTCCGTGACAAAGATCATCAATATGGTGTCTTATGTATTGATCGGTTTTGTTTCGATTTCACTTGTTGTTTCGTCCATTATGATTGGTATTATCACATACATCTCCGTTCTGGAGCGCACCAAGGAAATTGGTATTCTCCGTTCGATCGGCGCTTCCAAGCGTGATATCAGCCATGTGTTCAACGCTGAAACATTTATCGTCGGACTGGTTTCCGGCATCATCGGCGTACTGATTACCATACTGCTTGATATCCCGATCAACATGGTAATCGAAAAGGTATCCGGAGCGCCGGATATCGCGTTCCTGCGTCCGATCTATGCAGTGATTCTGATTATCATTTCGGTTTTGCTGACGCTGATCGCAGGCATTATTCCGGCAAGACTTGCCGCAAAGAAAGATCCGGTCATCGCACTCCGGACAGAATAATCACAAAAAACAGGCGCGCAGTTCAATTCTGCACGCCTGTTTTATTTGATACAATGTATTTTTTCGCTTTTCACCTCATACAATACGACAACGAGGTGATAATATGAAAGCTCCGAAATTCTGGAAAAAAGCAGTATTCTGGATCGCATTCAGTCTGGCGGCTGGCGGTATATCAAGCTGGTTGACGCAAAATGGTTTACAACGCTTTGAACAAATTGAAAAGCCCGCCCTGACGCCGCCGCGCATAGTATTTCCGATCGCATGGTCGATTCTATTATTTCTGATCGGCTTCGGATTCGCGCTCATCCGCGAGAAAACAATGGGGACGGCAGCAAGCGATACCGCTTCCATCGTATTCGGCGTCCAGATGACGTTTTTCTTTTGTTGGATGATCTGGTTCTTCGGACTGGGCTGGTACGGTTTTGCTGCGCTCTGGCTTGCCGGCATGATCGTATCAATTATTCTGATGATCAATTTTTATCGAAAAATCTCCTCTGCTGCCGCATGGATGCAGGTACCGTATCTGCTCTGGAGCTGCTTTGCACTCTACCTGAATACGGGCGTCTGGCTGCTGAACCGATAAATTATGTGTTCTGCTGCTGTACGTCAGCCGGATTCAGCAGTCTGCGAATCTGCGGAACCTTGAACAGAATCACGGTCACAAGCACGGTCAGGATGATTTCCGGAACCATATAGGCACCATTATAAACGATGCTGTAGCTAAACTTGTTTTCCGCGATAAAATCAAGCTCCTCCCAGATTTTTCCGGTCGAAGCAAAGACGTAAACACCGCTGATCACGTGGCTCAGAAACCGCAGCAGCAGCGCAGTCACGACGCCGGCGATCCAGCCGCCAAGTCCTTTTTTTCGGAACATTCCCGCAAGACCGATAACCGAATAGGCAATCAAATAATCAAACAGGACGCAGGCGATCAACATTCCGGCAGTCAGTCCCCAGCCGAACAGCCCATCTCTGACAGTGCCCTGCACAAACTGAAAAACCGCAAACAGGAATGAAACACCGAGTCCCTTTCCTACGCCGTGCTTGATGCTGTAAATACAGATCGGGAGCATGGAGCAAAGCGTAATCGAGCCGCCAAACGGCAGCAGTTTCTGGAACGGCGTAATCATGCTCAGCACGATTGCAAGCGCGAGCATCAGTGCACCCTCGACAAGCATACTTGTAGTATTGCGTTTCATCATCAGATCTATCCTTTGCATTCAGATTCAACCGGAACAAAAAATGCCGCAGAGTTCCTGCGGCATTTGTATGAATTCTGAATAAGGATTCATGGAGTTTTCCCTTCGGCGGCATTATCCGCATCAGGTCAATGGGTCGGCATTGTAAATGCCCTCTCAGCCTGCCGCACAAGCTCCCCTATCCGATTGTAGATATATCATAGCATATCAGAGCTGATTTGTCAAGTTTTGCCGGAGCTGTTCGGACAAATGCACAATTTCTTTCTGGATAAGTTCTTTGAAAAACATATCTTTTCCAATTCACTCTGAGAGATAATTGCGCACAAGAACCTGCATCAGCTCATCGCGGTCGATATGCCGGATCAGACTGCGCGCATTTTTATGTACGGTAATATAGGTCGGATCTTCAGAGAGAATATAGCCGACAATCTGGTTAATCGGATTATATCCTTTTTCATTCAGCGCGTCGTAGACCGTGCGCAGAATTTGCAGCATTTCTTTTTCACGTTCTTCGCTCAGAGAAAATGTAATCGTTTTATCAGACATAACAATAGCTCCTTTCTGATCTGCATCCGCCTTTCCGTCTGTTCCCACTATTTTCTACTTGCTTTATTATACCGCAATTTCGTACTTTCTTCAAGCATTTCAATCAAAAACTGGCAAATTGCCGATTCTGGAGATATAAATTCAGTAAAAACGCACAAATCGAGCAATTTGTCTGCACAGCCAAAGCATACAGACAAATTGCCCATATTCGCCGATTGTTTACTTGCAGCAGTTCCGCTTTTCAAAAGAAGCGCAGTCTACACACTCTTTTACAGATGGATCTGCCTCGTGCGTGTCGATGCAGACCTGATCGAGCGTGCAGTAATTCTCGCTGCACATATGATGCGCACACTGCTCCACCGTGCAATGGATATTCGGATTCTTTTTATTGTTCATGGCAAATGCTCCTTTCCGCACAGCGTTTTTGCCGTGCAAGATGATTATGACCATTCCGAATGATATTATACATCCGGAAACAAAAACACGTATTTACGTAGTTTTTATGTGATTATAAAGAATATTCAAATCATGTCGAATATGCGCGAAATAAAGAGCATTCAGGAGAAAACAACAGAAATTCTTCTGAAAATCGGCATATTTGTTTTCCTATGCTGAATTTGTCACATTTTGCGCCTTGCAAATTCTCTGCGAATATGTTAAAATACAATCATAGATCGTCGCAAACAATGATTCAGAAAGGAGGATTATTATGCCAGCTCTGATCTTTTGGGGTGCAGTCTTTGTCATTATGCTGATCGCCGAAATCACTACGATGCAATTCGTCACCATTTGGTTTGCAGCCGGTGCAGTAGGTGCGTTCATCGCAGCAATGTTTGAACTTTCCTTTACGGTACAAATGATTATCTTTGTTGCTTTATCGGTACTGCTTCTTTTGATTACCAGACCGATCTTCGCGAAATTGCGCGTCAAGCAGCAGCCTCGCACCAATGCCGATCTCAATATCGGTGAGACTGCCGTTGTGATTGAGGACATCAATCCGGCGCTCGGTACAGGCAGAGTCAGACTCAGCGGCGTAGACTGGATTGCCGTCTCGGAATCCGGCGACAATATCCCTGCGGAAACCATCGTCATGGTTACGCGCATCGACAGCGCAAAGCTCATTGTCCGGGATGCGTCCGAATATGCACAGCCCTTTGCACATACCCGTTAACTGTCAACGAAATCAAATCATATTTTTTTGGAGGTATATTTTATGCTTACAGCTATGTTGTCATTTGCAGAAGGCAACGGCGGTCTCATCGTTGCGCTGGTTCTGATCGTGATTCTATTGATTGTCATCATCTCAAATATCCGCATCGTCCCGCAGGCAAGCGTTTATGTCGTGGAGCGTCTGGGTACATTTTATCAGGAATGGTACACTGGTCCGCACATCCTCATCCCGTTCCTTGACCGTGTCGCAAAAATAGTCACGATCAAAGAGCAGGTCGTTGATTTTAAGCCGCAGCCGGTTATCACAAAGGATAATGTTACCATGCAGATTGATACGGTCGTGTTCTTCCAGGTCACGAACGCAAAGCTGTATACCTACGGCGTAGAGCATCCGATGTCTGCAATTGAAAATCTTTCCGCTACCACGCTCCGTAATATCATCGGTGAAATGGAGCTTGACGCTACGCTGACATCCCGTGATGTCATCAATACCAAGATCACTGCAATCCTCGACCAAGCAACTGACCGCTGGGGTATCAAGGTCAACCGCGTCGAGCTGAAAAACATCCTGCCGCCTCGTGAAATTCAGGACGCCATGGAAAAGCAGATGAAGGCAGAGCGTGAACGCCGTGAGAAAATCCTTCAGGCGGAAGGTGAAAAGAAATCTGCAATTCTTGTTGCAGAAGGTGAAAAGGAATCTAAGATTCTCCGCGCACAGGCTGAAAAAGAAGCGCAGATTCTTGCAGCAGAAGCACAGCAGCAAGCTCTCCTGCTCCGTGCAGAGGCAATTAAACAGCAGAAAATGCTGGAAGCACAGGGCGAAGCGGAAGCGCTCCGTATGCTGAATTCTGCGTCCCCGACCTCCAAAATCATTCAGCTGAAATCTCTGGAGGCGTTCGCAAAGGCTGCCGACGGCAGAGCAACCAAAATTATCATTCCGAGCGAGATTCAGGGGCTTGCAAGTCTGACCGGCGCACTCAAGGCAATTGCTTCGGACGAACAGGTACAGCAGTCCGCTGTTCAGCAGCCTACTATGCATACGATGCAATAACGCATACGTTTCACAAGGCGTCTCCGTTCTCTCCGAACGGAGACGCTTTTACATCATTTTCAACGCGTCTACAGCAGTCCCCGTTCATTTATGATATCAATGGGCAGCTGCCGCTTTTTTCATGCGTTCCATTGCATATTAACAAATAATATGATATAATAATATTATCATAAATGAAACCGAGGCGAATCAAATGCATCCGATTGCACACTTCCGCACGATTACCAAACACCGGCATATGGTTTTGCGCCACTGTATCAAAGCAGGCATTCCGATTCAGGGCTTGCTCCACGATCTTTCCAAATACACCCCCGCTGAATTTATCACTGGTGCGCTGTATTATCAGGGAAACCGCAGCCCGAATGAAGAAGAACGTGAACGAAACGGCTATTCCGCTGCATGGCTGCACCATAAGGGGCGCAATAAGCATCACTTTGAATATTGGAATGATGTCAACCCGATTTCAAAGGTCTATGAACCGGTAGAAATGCCGACGCGCTATCTGATTGAAATGTTCTGCGACCGCATCGCGGCAAGCAAAATCTACCGCGGCAGCGCGTATCAGGACCGTGACGCGCTCGACTATTTTCTGATGGGCATGAAGCGCGGCAGACCGATGCATAAAAATACTGCCAAGCGATTACATTTCCTGCTGAAAATGCTCGCAGAAAAGGGTGAGGACGCAACCTTTGCATATATCCGGCATATGAAAAAATAAAAGCGATATCCGTATACTTTGCGCATCATGCTCTGCACCGAGTTGGATGCGCTATTTTGTAATTTGCGAAGCATGGAATATGATGATTTCCTGCCTTTCGGCATGGACGTCACTTCAAGCCATGTGTAAAAGGATTCCTTTTCGTATTTTACATCATAGCAAACATGGAAGGATGAAACTATATTTTGAACCGAATTACGAAACAAGAAACTTTCGATCCCTATGACAGATTTCCCGACTATGAGGAGATCAGTGCAGAACAGATTAAAAAACGAACGATTATCGAACTTGAATATCAGGCGGTACATTTTTCTTATAAATCAAAGCTGAATAGTATCTTCACAATTTCAGGACTACTGCTGATACTGTTCAGTTTTGTTGCGGTGTGAAGCATTTCGCTTGGTATATGAGATATCGTAAAAGGCGAGCCGAATGCATGGCTGTATTTGTTTATTTGCGTTGCAGTCAACTTTTTTTGCGATTGCTATGACCGGGACGGTATACAGTGAAAGAAGTAAACAGGTCATTACAAAGGATCAGCAGATTTCACCCGGCGAAATCGTGCATATCGTCTTGAAACGAGGTATCAGAAAGGTTGTTCTTGGCGCTTATCATACGATTGCTTTCCACGGCGGCAAGCAAATAATAACGATTTACAGTCCTCGTGTCATAAAAAAAGGAAAAACGTTCTTGTGGTTACAAATTGCAATACAAGCTCACCCTATATGATATGCGTTCCGAATCATTCAGCGGATTATCGTTTCATCACGAGCAATATTGAATATCCTGAACTATTCGCAGATCCATCAGAATACATTGATTACACTATGGATGATCTGGAAGATGCAGCGGATCCAATGACGCCTTGGGAAAATGCAAAAATCAACCTGAAAGAACGCTTATTTGGACCAATTAAATATGGTGCAATCTGGGTATTTTTCACGATCGTTACAATCATTATGATAGTCATTCTCATAAAAAGCTTTCTGGAAAGGAATGCGGAAGTCTTTTTTCCGCTTCTGATGGGCTTTATATGTGTGCTGATTATTGAGCGCGTAATTTGCAAGGGCGTAATCAAGAAAAAAGTATCGACTCCTGATTCGGGAATTCTGGAATGCGTTGTTGCTGAAAAAATTCATGCGGGCAAAATAATACAAAATATGTGCGTGTAGTGATTCCGGAAAGAAAGCAGTTTGTGAAGCTGAATGTTACGCCTTTGGATTATCAGCGCCTGTCGCTGAACCAGCGAGTCACTCTGGTTGTCAAGAAATCGACCTGTGAAGTAAGATGGATCATCCGAAAATAAAATAAGTATCAGAATACCTTACTTTTCTGCTTTTGAAGATACGAAATGTCCTGCAAAAGCGTGTTTTGTAGATTATGATGCCTGCTGTATGAAAAATCACGGGCGGATTTTATCATCCGCCCGTCAGCTTATAGATAAAGTCCTCTGTTCTGATTTAGAATCACACAAGAGAGGTAAAGAGATCAA
>JAEDJD010000012.1 GCA_016296505.1 Oscillospiraceae bacterium | reverse complement strand
AGGGCTATGCACTTTTTCGAGCCCCTTTTATGCACTTTCTACTTGACAAACACAGATATTTCATTATATCACGATTCAATACCTTGATATCTCTGTCAATACGCTGCATAAGATAACTCCTTCCGATCAAGTCAAAGTAATTGGCAATGCAGAAAACAACCCAAAGCCACTTTTGACCTCAATATCAAAAGTGGCTTTGCAATACTTTCATACGATTGTCAGAATAATCGCACGCATCTTTTTCACTTTCAATCAACTGATTGTATAAACTGAAATCGGATTATCTGCGATAAAGCTGCCGCCGTCCGTTCCGTCCGTATATGAGCCGCCGAAATAGACGTAATGATCGCCGATACCATCGGTACTTCCGCCGTAATTGACGTTGTATTCCGCATTGAGCAGAAGCTCCGGACCGGTATATACTACATATTTAAACCGATTCGGAGAGGACATCGTAAAAATAACGTTGCCGTCACTGGAAACATTGACAAGCGTTCCGGCAGGCTGTGCGTTCGCAAACATCACGCCAATCACATTAGCTGTTGTCAATGCGGCGTCTGGCATTGTACAGGTATTGCCGACCGCCCAGAAATTGCCGCCCGTAACAGACAGCGGACCATCACAATAGATCGCGCCTTTTTCCTCACGAACGCCGCCGATGAATACCGATGAACCACCCGTAATATTGATATAGCCATCTGTTTTGATGCCGTTTGTACCGCCAAGGCAGTAGTTATTACCGCCATTGATTTCGATGCCGTCATTCGAGTGCAAGCAAGATTTTGTCGATGCAATATTCAGCGTTCCGCTGTTGATGATAATATCATCATCGCTCTGGATACCGTGGGCATAATTCGCCTTGATATTCAGCTCGCCCTCGCCTTTGATCTGGACGGTGTCTTCGGAAAAAATCGTACCCTTATCCGCGTCATGAACGCCGCCGTCCTCCAGATAATTGACAGTACCCGGCAACGAATTGATCGTCAGTTTTTTTGCATTCTGACAGCAGATTGCAGAGCCTGTCGTATTGGTAATGCTGACGCCGTTCAGATGCAGTTTGACCTTTTTCTTATCCGTGACAACCAAAATCTGACCGTCTGTAAGCGTACCGGATATTTCATAAGTACCACCCTTGCCAATCACAATCTGACTGCCCTGCACGGCGATGCCATCGCCGGAATATTGCGCGGTCGTATCCTGCAAATAGATATATTTTGTCGGCTTTTCCGCATCCTCCGGATCACTGTCATCCACATCATCGGTCACAGCAGGCGCAGCCGTTGTTGTGGTTGTCTTATGATCATTAGCAGGCTGTGTGGCAGCGGTCGTATGGTTGTTGTCAGCTTCCGTATGCGGCGCATCGGTTTGCGAACTGTCGTGATCAGACGACTCTGAAGAAGAATCTGAAGCTGCGTTGTCAGAATCCACAGATGAGCTGGAATCGTTCTTATCGTCAGCTTTTTTAGAATTCGAGTCCTTTTTGGAACTGCTTTCCTTATCATCCGTCTTGCTATCGGAGTCTTTCGATTCCGATTCGGTACTTTCGTCAACAGCAGAGGAAAGCTCCTCTGCAATGCGATCCGTTTTCGCCGGTTTCTCCGAAATATCGTCCGATGCGCTATCGCCGCAGGCGGTCAGACCGCCGAGCATCATCAGTGCAGCCAGCAGCGCTGCGTATACATTTTTTGCTCGATCATTCATAAAACCAACCCTTTCATTGACATCAGTACAAAAAAGACCGAGGCGAAATATCCTCAGTCTTTTCCGTGCTGTTATTATTTCTGCTTTACATCATAAATCTGATCGTCATATTTATAGAGTACCAGCGTGACGTTGAGGTTGCCGTTCAGCGCGCGGATCTCATCAATAAACTTTTTCTGGTCAGCGTCAGTTTTGACGCGGATCGAATAGATCAGATCGAACAGAGTTCCAAAATCGGTCGTTTTGACGCGGCGAAGGACAAAACTTGTTGTATACTTTTCAAAAACCTTATCAAAAAGACCATTGTAATTCAGATTCTCCGGAATTGTAACCTTCAGCGTCATATCCTGTGTTTTCGGCGCTGCAAAGTCAAGGAGATTGAATACAATCAGAAGCGCGGCAAGAATCAGAAATACCAGACAGGCATATCCGACAAAACCAATGCCGCAAACCGTACCCATCGCCATTGCAAAGAAGATATATGCAATATCGCGCGGATCTCCGGGCACGGAACGGAAACGCACAAGCGAAAACGCACCGGTCAGCGAGATGGAAGCAGTCAGACCAAGCGTACCGTTCGTGAGCAGGCACATCATCAGAATGATCGTAGCAACCAGACTGGAAAGCATCGGCATTGTAAACACATAGCTCTGCGTATAACCGGTTTTGCGGTGCGTGAACATATAAACCAGACCAATCAAAATGCCGAGCACCAGAGCCGTGACGATGCAAGTGAGCACCTGCCCGACTGAGGGGAAATCCATATTGACGGCTGATTGATCGTCAAAAATACGAGCGAAAATATTATTTGTCATAACGGCTGCAAGATTATGCATAAATGATCTTCCTTTCTTCTGTTTGTGCGTCAATTTGCTCGCGCACATGGTTCAGGTATGCCCTGCCGTATTTGGAAAAGCTGCGTTTACGGATTTGCAGATCCGAAAGCGCCTGCGTCATCCAAAGCGGAAACGCACCGGGAACCTTAATCTCCATCAGGCGTTGGTCGGGCAGAATGAGCTGAGAGCCATAACTTCCCTTTGCAAGCGTCAGATCGCATCGTCTTGCTGTGATCTGACGGTCAAAGGTCAGACGGAAATCAGGATCATCCTTGCCGAAAAACGCAGCACGCTGGTAGCTGATATACTGCCGCGGCTGAATGGAGTCATAGAAGTTCAGGAAAACGTCCATCTCGCGCATAACCTGTTTATCAATGAAGCGTTCATAATGCGGCTTCACGCGAGATTGAATATAAACCTCTGCCTCTGAGAGCGTCATGGCGACTCTGCGCTTGGTCACGATGCCGCCGATTTTCTTTTTGACCTCCAGAAAAACGGAGGAATCCGGTGACGCTGGGGAATAATAACTCCGAAGCCGGAGCTTTTCCTTATAATATGGCTTTTCTATGGACTGACGAATCAGGAAATTGTCGGGCGTATCATAATAGATATTATAAATGCCATATTCCTTTCCGTCCACGCAATACGCGTCCGGATTCATATACGTATGTACCACTGGCAAAAGCGCGTCAAACTGCTCTTTGGAAAGCAGAAACTTTACTTCACGGCGCTGAAACGTACTGATAGCCATAAAAATCGCCTCCTTACCGAAAAAATTACGAGGGCGCAGAAAATCGCACTGTACCGCCTTCGCAGCGCACAGATCCCCCATACTTGTTTCCAGTATACCGGAAGCAACTTAAATGAACCTGAAATAAATTCAAACAAATTGAAAGGATAAGCAATCAATATCAAAGCAGAATACCGCGCCATATTTTTTGATTGACTGCGGATGCCGGCGTCTGCGGCTCAGTCTTTCAGCGGCAGACCTTTTGCATCCTGCTTAATGGAGCCGGTCAGACACATAATGCCTTCCACCAGTCCCCAGATTCCCGCAATCAGCGGTCCAAGGCCAAAACAAGCGCCAACCGTTGAGAGTAGAAGCTGCGTAATCGCCTTCGACGTATAGCCAAGATAGAAATTATGAGCGCCGAATGCACCAAGAAAGATTCCTAATAAACCTGCTACCACTTTTGATTTATAGGTTACATTCTGATAAAGCTGACCATTTACATTCTGCTGGAAGGTGTTGGGGGCACCATAGCCGGCTGGATTTTGACCAAACGCAGAAGCATTCGGATCGACTGTACGAAACGTTTGCGCACCGGGCTGCTGAAATGTGCCGGACTGCGTCTGCTGAAAATCCATTTGCTGTACGCCGGGCTGTTGAAACTGCTGCTGGAATTGCGGCTGCTGTTGAAACTGCTGCTGGAATTGCGGCTGTGCCTGAAACTGCGCATTGCTTCCAAAATGATTGACAGACTGACCACAGATTTCACAGACGACCGATCCGCCCATTGTTTCCGAACCGCAATTTGCGCAATATTTGATACCTGTTCCAGCGGCAAATCCGCATTTCGGACAGGTTATATCCGTTTCAAGCAGAACCTCTGCACAATTTCTGCAAAACATATATTTTGTTGCCTCCTTTTGTCATATACATACCAATGCATAATGCACTGATTCTATTATACTCAGTTTCCATGCATCTGTCAAGAGTATTCCTTTGTTTTCCATAGTATTTTCGTTTGCACGCATATAGCGTCAGCGTACTGTATGCAGATCCGTTTTTGCGCCGCAGACAGTGCATGGCTTCCTTTTTCCAGCGTCCCATTGAATTTTCGCCTTATTTATGATATAATGTAGATAAATTGATCGAAAGGAGCGCGTCCATGCAGCCCAAAATGGTTCTGGCAATGAAAGGCACTGTTGACGAGGTGTTGTTTTATAAAGAAGAGGATGGCTATATTGTCTTTGAACTCGAAACCGAAGATGCAATGATAACTGTCGTCGGCGAACTCGGTCTGCTGGAGCCGGGCGAGGAGGTTGAGCTGACCGGCAGCTTTGTGTCACATCCGAGATTCGGTCAGCAGTACCGTGCTGAAAGCTGCATTCGCGCACTCCCCTCCACCGTTGTCAATATCGAGCGCTATCTGGCAAGCGGCGTGATCTCCGGCATTGGGAAGGCGCTTGCCAAACGAATCGTTGACGAATTCGGAGAATTTACGCTGCAAATTATTGAAAATGAACCCAATAAGCTCTGTCGTGTCAAAGGAATCTCGCCGCAAAAATGTGAAGCGATTGCCGAAGCAGCACAGCAGATCTTCGGATTACGCAGCTTAATGGGCAAATTGCAGGCATTCAGCATTCCGGCGTCGGTTGCAATGAAAGCGTATCGACGTTGGGGCGTTCCTGCATGGGAGATGATTCAGGAGAATCCTTATCGGCTCTGTTATACCGGAATCGGACTGGATTTTCATGCGGCAGAACGTATTGCATTTGCAATGCAGATTCCCGCAAACTCTACAAAGCGTCTGATCGCCGGCTTTCGCTGGCTGCTCGAAACCGCCGCGCTTGAGGGTCATACTTGTCTGCCGTTTGCGGATTTCCATTCAGTTGCACTGAAAGGACTCAATATTCAGGAGCAGGATTTTCAAGCCGGCTTCGAAGAAGCTGCCGAGGAACAGGAGATCATTCTCTATCATGCGGCGGATGGAGATTATGTGTATCTGATCGAGTATTATCAAGCGGAGGATTTCATTGCGTCCAGTATTGCAGCAAAGCTCGCATTTTCTTCGCCAGATGAGTTCGACTGTGCAAAAGCAATCGAACAGGAAGAACAGGATACCGGCATCACCTATGCGGTGCAGCAGAAAAAAGCAATCTCTGCCGCATTTTCACGCGGTATTATGGTATTGACGGGCGGCCCCGGTACCGGTAAAACCACAACGCTCAACGGGGTCATACATCTCTGTACGAAAGCAGGCAGTACCGTTCTGCTCGCCGCGCCAACCGGCAGAGCCGCAAAACGCATGACCGAGCTGACCGGCAGAGAAGCGAAAACCATCCACCGGCTCCTCGGCACCCAGCACAATGACAACGGGCAGCTTTCTTTCCTGCATGACGAACAGAATCAGCTAAAGGCTGATGTCATTATTGTGGATGAAGTGTCAATGGTCGATACGCTGCTGTTTGCCGGATTGCTGCGCGCGGTTCGGCTTTCGGCGCGCATCATTCTGGTCGGGGACGCCGATCAGCTCCCATCGGTCGGCGCCGGACATCTGCTGCATACTTTTATTGAAAGCAGACGAATTCCGGTTGTCCGCCTGACAGAGATTTTTCGTCAGGCGCAGGAAAGCTGCATCATCCGAAACGCGCATAAAATCGTTAGCGGTGAAATGCCCGATCTGCTTGAAAAAAACAATGATTTTTTCTTTTTCGACCGCCGAAACGCCAATGAAGCCGCTGGATTTCTGCGTGATTTATTTAGCCGCAGACTGCCAAAGGCTTACGGCTTCACGCCGCAAAACGATATTCAGGTGATTTCCCCGACGCGCAAAGGCATTCTCGGCACAATCGCACTGAATCAAATGCTGCAGGAATCCGTCAATCCACCGCAATATGGAAAAATGATTATGAAAAATCTGCTCTACACGTTCCGGGAGGGCGATAAAGTCATGCAGATTCAAAATCAATATGAAATGGAATGGATCAAGGAACATGAACGCGGCGCGGGAATTTTTAACGGCGATATCGGCACTGTAACAACCATTGATAAAGCCTCCAATACGCTCAAGGTCGATTTTGACGGTAAAATCGTGACGTATCAGCAGGATCAGCTTGATCAGCTGGAACTTGCATATGCGGTTACAGTTCATAAAAGTCAGGGCAGTGAATTTGAAGCGGTCATTCTGATTCTGCCAGAGGGCAGGGATCGCCTCAGCTATCGCAGTCTGCTGTATACCGCCGTGACGCGCGCCAGAAAACTGCTGATTCTGATTGGTTCGCCGCGCAAAGTCTGTGAAATGGTGCAGAATCAAGAACGAACCGTGCGCTACTCCTGCCTGTCCGATATGCTGCAAAATTCGCTCTCTCGTGAGGAAGACGAAGTATGAACCGCGTACAAATGCTGCTGCTCGATATTCTCTATCCGAACCGATGCGACTGCTGTGACAACCGCATTCCGTATGACCAGCTGCTTTGCGAAGCCTGTATCAATCTGCTGTTGCAGCAACGCGTCGCTTATTCGGATTGGGCGCAACAGCATCCGGAGAATCCGTGGCTGGAGGGAACCGTGCTGTTTCCCTATGAAGACGCCGCCCGTACAGGCGTACTCGAAATGAAAAACGGCAGACGCGGTTTTTGCATATTTTCCGCAAAGCTGCTTGCAGAATCGCTTGCTGAAACAAATGATATCTCTCTTGTCACATGGGTACCGATCACTGCCAAGCGCAGACGACGGCAAGGCTATGCCCATGCGGAATATCTGGCACGCTGTATTGCAAAAGAACTTGATCTTCCTGTACGCGGCGATCTGCTCAAAGAACACGCCGGAACCATTCGGCAGCATGATCTACCGGCGTCGGAACGTCCAAAATATGCCGAACGTTTTTCCGGAACTGACGCCGATCTCTCCGATCAGCATATCCTGCTCGTAGACGATATCCTGACAACCGGTGCAACGCTGCGGCGCTGTACGTCATTGCTTCTGGAAATGGGCGCTGCTCGCGTCGATATTGCTGCTGTCTGCGCGGGCATTCATACCGACAAAGTCGAAAAAGCACCGTGAAATCAACATTGCTGGATTGATTTCACGGTGCTTTATATTTTATCATTCAGGATGATTCTCTGTTGTTTCCTCGGTGTTTTCCTGCTTTGGCTCCGGCATATCATACGGTCCGCGAACAGCTTTGCAGCGCGGATCGTCCGGTACGGCAGGCTTACTATGCGCTTCGCGGAAAGCGTCTACCTTTTTGGCAAGCCACGGCGTCAGGACGGCGATCACCGCTACGACTGCGAAAATCAAAAAGAATTTCCCCATAAAACGTAAAAGAATCGGTGTAATATTAACCTTTTCATCGGTTTCCGCAGCCAAACAAAGCAGCGGCATGATTCGGCTCATTCGACAATCTCCTTTTTCACAAATACCACAAACGGCGGACAACCCGTTCGATTGGGAAAGCTGCATTGCAAAACGGTATAATAGCGGCTCTCCAATTCTGACAGATACGCCGTCAGCGCGTCACGCTCGGAAAAGCCGTTTACGCCGCCGTAATAGATACACAGCACCAGCCAGCCCTCCGGCTTCAGCAACCGCAACCCTGCCTCCAATGCCGCAATACTCGAATCAGCACGCGTAAAAATTTCGTGACTGCCGCGCGGCAGCCATCCGAAATTGAATACAATACAGGAAACCGATTCCGGCTCGGCATACTGCTCCATATTTGCATGGCTGTCGAGATACAACTCGGCTCGAAGCCCATGTTCTGCAAGCAGTTTCGTCGCAGAATCAATCGCGTCCTGCTGGATATCGAAGCCGATCACTCTGCCGGATTCGCCCGTCAACTCGCAAAGCAGCTTGGTATCGTTCCCTCTGCCGCAGGTCGCGTCAATCACGATATCGCCCTGCCGGACGTTCGCACGCAAAAACTGATGTGCAAGATCAAGCACACCGAGCTGGCGTTTGGGACATTTTTTCTCTTGATTCATACATAAAACACTTTCATATCGTCCAGCCGCAGACAGGCAAGCTTTCCGCCTGCCTCATGAAATACGGCGCCGCAGTCAATATTGATATAGGTATCCTCAAACAGCACTTCGGCTCTGCCTTGCATTTGTGGGTAAGTCAGCGTCGGAGTATGTCCGAAAACCAGCGTCCGATCGTCATAGAAGCGATCGCCTTGCTCCGGACGCGCATTGATCAGTGCGTCGAGCGAATACTCCGAAAGCGGGATAGCTGGATCAAAACCCTCAATACCGCTGTGCGTCAGGACAAAGCGCCGTCCATCCGGCATCGTCAGTTCCTCGTAAGCACGGAATTCACGCAGATACGCAAGCAGTTCTTCACGCTTTTTCGGTGGAAGTCCAAGGAACTGCGTCATGGTAATTGAGCCGCCGTTCTGCATCCATGCGTTATAGAATTCAAGCCCTTCCGGCGTATAATACTCTGTCACAGTATCCGGCGTCGCCTCATTCGGAAGCCCGCACAAGCATTGCATCATGATTACCTCATGATTGCCGAGCAGAGGATAGACGTTGATTCGCTCCATGCAATCCAACAGCAATGGAATCGGCGTATCACCGCGATCAATAAAGTCGCCGAGTATGTAGAGATCGTCTGCGTCTGTAAAATCTATTTTCTGAATCATACGCCGGAACAGCGTATGGCATCCGTGAATATCACTCATCACATAGATCAAGCAGGCTTCACCCCCGTTTCTCTGATTATATATCGACTATCTATCAGTTCAGATTGCCCGTGCGGAACATCAGAACAGACATTGCCGTCAGCGGTGCCGTTTCACACCGAAGAATTCGCTTTCCGAGCCACACTGGCTGCACGCCCTGATTCCGGAGCAGAGCAATTTCCTCCGGGTCAAAGCCGCCCTCGCTGCCGATGCAAATTCCATAGGATTTCGCGTCGCTGCGCACTTCTGAAAAGGACACGCCGCCTTCTCCCTCATACAGAACAAGCGGAACTTCCAATGCACGCATTCGCTGCGCCGCCATTTCCAGCGTATGCAGCGGTGCAACGACCGGAATCATCCCTCTGCCGGATTGCTGTGCTGCTGCCTGCGCAATTTTCTGATATCGCGGCAATTTCTTCTGAAAATCGCCGCTGCTCATCCGCGAGACGCATCTGCGCGTCAACACGGGAACAATTTCCGTCACACCAAGCTCAATGGTTTTCTGAATAATCTGTTCAAACTTATCCGATTTCGGCAGAGCCTGAAAGAGCGTCACAGAAATTGTCGGCTCCGCGCAGCACGGTGCAGAGGACAGAATATGCAGATACACCGCATCCTGTGTAATTTCCTCGATCTCGCAGACATAATCAATCCCACAGGAGCAGACCGTAAGCTGCTCTTGCGGACGCATCCGCAGAGAAAAACCAATATGTCGCAAATGCGCATCACGCAAAACTGGATGCTCCGGCGAAAAAGAATCCTCAAAGAATTTCGGCATAATCAGGCGCTCCTTTTGCATAATTCATTATATTATACCATATTTCAATAGAAAATGCAAGTGGAAAATATTAACATGATCGGGATATTTTTGTGCAATTTAGTTAATTTATTATTCTATAGCAATACTGCGGTGCAACTGCATCTGATGGGATAAACAAAGCACCGAAGACGCTCACACATCTCCGGTGCTTTATATTATGATACGGGATTTTTCTCAGTCTCAGCATGATTTTCCTGCGATTTCTGTTTTTTCAGGAGTTCCATTTTATTGAACTCATCCGGCGTGATAAAGGTCGGAACCATATCATGCAGCGCAGATACTGCAACCGCCTCTTCATTCTTCTCTGCGGCGTCGCGCAGCGTTCGGAGACGTTCTGCAAAAGTGTCGGTATCAATCTCGATCTGTGTACCGATATAGATGAGCTTATTCGCGGTTTTCTGAAGTCCCTCCTCATCCATGAGAAGTTCCTCCTTGATTTTTTCGCCTGGGCGCAAACCGACAAACTTGATCTCGACATCCTCATACGGCACCTTGCCGTACATCCGAATCAAGTTTTCTGCAAGTTTAACGATACGAACAGGCTTACCCATATCCAGCACAAAGATTTCGCCGCCATGCGCAATCGCCGCAGCCTCCATGACAAGGGAGACCGCTTCCGGAATCGTCATAAAATAGCGAATGATATCCGGATGCGTCACAGTCACAGGCTTACCCTGCTCGATCTGCTTCTTAAACAGCGGAATCACCGATCCGTTTGAGCCAAGCACATTACCGAATCGGGTTGTGACAAATTCTGTACGGTTGGTCGTATCATCCTGCTGCGCAAGATACTGTACGATCATCTCACAGCAGCGCTTGGACGCACCCATAACATTTGTTGGGTTTACCGCCTTATCGGTCGAAATCATGACAAATTTCTCAACAAGATGGAATTGCGCAAGCGACGCAACATTAAACGTACCGACAATATTGTTCTTGATCGCCTCCATCGGAGAGACCTCCATGAGCGGCACGTGTTTATGCGCTGCTGCATGGAATACGACCTGCGGCTTATAGCGTTCAAAAATCTGGTTGATGCGGTAGTAATCGCGAACGGATGCAATCAGCGTTACAAGATTCAATCCCTTGCCATATTCCATCAACAGTTCCTGTTGAATCTCGTAGGCATTGTTTTCATAAATATCAACAATGATAATCTGGCTCGGACTATACTTCGCAATCTGCCGGACAAGTTCTGAACCGATTGAACCGCCGCCGCCCGTAACCATGCAGACCTTTCCGCTGATAAACTTCCGGATATCGTTATTATCGAATTTAATCGGTTCTCTGCCGAGCAGATCCTCAACTTTGATATCGCGCACCTGTTTCAGCAGCGAAGTCTGATTATTCTCATCAAAAATCAAGTTGCCGATAAACGGTACTGTTTTGATTGGAAGCTTTGTTTCGGAACAGATATCCAGCACACGCATACGCTCATCTTCTGGCGCAGACGGAACGGCAAAAATGATCTGTTCAATCCCCATTTCCTCTGCAAAATGAACAATATCCGCTGTCGTACCGACAATTTCAACCCCCATAACACTCTGACCGACCTTATTGGGATCGTCGTCAATAATGCAGACGGGCAGATACTTTGCAGATACCTTATCGCCGTCATAAGGCGATTTTCTGGCATTTTCGATTTCGGTCAGCAGCATCCTGCCGGCAGTACCGCCGCCGATAATCATAGTACGCTTCAATTTATCAAGCTTCTTCGATGTCTCGGCAATCTCAATGAAAGCCGTCCGGAATAAAAGCCGAAACAAGCAGATTCCAAAGATTGCGATTATCATATGCGCAATCACAAACGGAATCGGAATCTTCTGCTCAAGGATCTTAGCAAACAGACAGGTAACGGAAAGACCGCAGAGAACGCCAAATACACAGGAAAGATAATCCTTAATACGGAAATAACGCCACATTTTACTATATGCGCCGCAGATAAAAAGAAACGCAAAGCAGCAGATCGTTCCCATGACAATCGGCACAATCAGATCAGATGTCGAAATCCCACATTCAAACAGTGAAAGCAGAAAGTTTGCAATCAAAGAAGCAACTACCAGAATGAAGGCGTCTACAACTACAAGCAGCATTTTCCGGTGCGTAAACATACCGGCATATTCTTTGAGCTTTATTTTCATAACGAAAAACCTTTCTTTTGACTCTTCAATTCCCCAAGCCTCATCTCACTACGCTCACACAGCGGATCAAGGCGTCTTGCCATAATCCGTTGTGTCAATGCAGTGAGCGAGGGGCGTCACCAAATATCGGAAGTCATCCGGAACAGAAAGCAACAGAATATCTGTTTTCCAACTGTTCCGGAGACTTCAACGACTCAGCCTACAGAGGGTTCCGAAACGATTTGCTCCAGCGCATCCTGCTTGCGAAGAATATCCTTTGCAAGCGCAAGCTGACATCTCGTGCGATCGAAATTATGCTGCGGATAACTGATCTTAAAATACTGATCTCCGGTGAGATAATCATCCAAAAACCGCGAAGCAAGCTCAATCGTAATCGAAAAGGCTGCCAGCACAAGACTGCTGCGCTCTGCCTGCGTCAGCGACTGTCCAACAGCGCCGAGAAAGCCCTTGCAGAATGCGCGGAATTTCTCCGTATCGAAGCTGACTTTGCTGATATCCGGTTCATCTTCAGCGGCAGTATTGGCGATAAAGCGAACGGCGTCTGCAAAATCATACATTGCCATACCCGGCATTACCGTGTCCAGATCAATGACCACAAGGGGCATTTTCGTTTCTTTATCAA
Source organism: Oscillospiraceae bacterium (assembly GCA_016296505.1). GTDB lineage: Bacteria > Bacillota > Clostridia > Oscillospirales > Ruminococcaceae > Firm-04. The sequence continues at coordinate 46,917 of JAEDJD010000012.1, read as the reverse complement.
ACAGAACATTATTGGATTTGGTATCATTATGCGTAACGCGAACCGGAAATTCTCCGTTTGCGAAACGAACAGAAAGAGCAGCCGCCTTCTCGCGCACCTCGGTCAGGAAAGAAATCTCGTCCTGCACCGCGGCTGCACGACCGCAGGGATCCTCAGCGATATGTACAAAAAGCGTATCCAGACGCTTTTTCGTATTATGAAAATCCGGAATCGTCTCGAAAAGCTGTGCGCCGTCAAAATCGCTGAGCTGATTCTGAAAATCGCCAAACGCCTTTCCGGTCGCCTCAATCACTGCCAGATCATCGCAGGTATTGAACGTAATGGAATCCACATAGTTCATAACACGCCAGAAATTATCCGCGTCGTCAAACAAATAGTTTTTGCCATCCGCGGTATGATGGAAATGCAGCGTCACACCGTCCGGATTCTTTTTCCGGATATGTGTTGTAACCAAGTCTATATTCTGCATGATCTGCACGGGATTGCTGAATACAACCGTATTGATTCGCTGAAAAATATAGGACTTCGGTTTGCCGTCCGCATCGTTATATGTGACCTTGAACGTCGCATTGATATTGCCGTTCGTAATGGTTTCAAAAGCGTCAAACGCACCGGGCAGCCGGAATGCCGCACCGATCTTCTGGATTGTTTCTAACATATCAGATTCTCCACAACTCATGATAATGATAAAGAGTATGCACATCCGGAATGCTCCATGCCGAATCGGGCAGAAATCGCAATAACCAAACGGATACTCTCAAAAGCTAGTATATCATGAAATAAGGCGTTTTGTCAAGTCTTTTCAGGAATGCGCATATTTTACCGGAACAAAAGCAGACAGTTTTTGGATAGAAAAAGACTGCGCACCATTCCAGCACGCAGTCGCTTGGCAATTCAGAGCACAATTCCGTTGCGGCGGAGCAATTCCCGCGCCGTATCAACAGAATCATCACCTTTTTTATTTTTGATCGGCGCAAATTCCTTTTCACGCGCGACCTCGTAGGCAAGGCAATTGGGCTGCAGCTTGACCAGATCGAGTGCAAGCGTTTCAAACTTATAGGCGTTCGGCTGCTCCGGATCGACAATCCTGCCTTCTTCGTCCATATAGCGAATTTGTTTTAACGCCTTATGCAGCGGCAGCTTATAGGACAATGTTTTTTCAAGCTGATCGGTACGGAATAGATAATTCAGAATCACGCCGAACCGATAGGAGAGCGTACCGTCCGGCTCATGACGCGTCCGCATTTCCTCCGTCATTTCATAATACTCCACAATCGAGGGTCTGCCGTTTTCCAGACAGAGCACGCCGACCTTCTCATCGGGCGAAGTCTTTGCAACGACCTTTGCACCGGATACGCTGCCGGATTCTATCACCGCGCCAATAAAGCAAGGATCGGCAATCGACTGTAATACATTGTCAACAGCAAATACATTCAGCCATTCAATCTGACTGTTTCGCAGTTCACGCAGAATTCCAGTATTCTCCATAGACGCATACCAACCGCCGTTCCCATTGGGCGCGGTCGAAATCACGCCGGGTTCAGAAAGCATCAGTTTTCCATTCGTATCAACCGTCGGAAGCTGCTCCTGCTGAAAAAAACGGATATGCGCTTTGCTATAGCCAAAATAATTCTTTTCCTCAAAGAAATTCACGGTTTCATCATGGTTCGCCGCGCTTGTCATAATGAAGAACGGCACATAAACGCCTGCCTGATCGGTCACGCGCTTCAAATTCTGGATCAAGCATTCAAAGATAAACAATTCCCTGCTGATTCCGATGTTGACCATACCCTTTGCGTGCGTGCAGCCAAGTCTGGTACCCTGTCCACCGCTGAGCAGCACTGCACCGACCTTTCCAGAGCGAATTGCGTCCAGACCAACTTCCGTAAACCGAGAACGATTCTGATCAATTTCTTCCAATGTGGTCGCGTAAAGCGGTGCAAACATACCGCGCTTCTCATCTGCGCATTCCGGATCAAGAACGCTGAAATCAAGCGCGTCGATCTGCCGAAGCATTGCCGCCTGTTCTGCTGCGTCCAACTGCTCAAGATGCTGAATGATATGCGACTGACCAAGAGCAGCAAGACGTTCGCAGATTCGCTGCTTCATTGCTTCATAATTCTCTTGTTTTTGCGTCATTGATTACTCCTTTTGCCATATTTGTTGGCATGATGACGGTATGTGAAACGATATTATGATTATAACATATCCGCAAGGCAATGTCAAGCCGACTTACCGCCGGATCCGGAAAAACGCTTCCCGATAGCGTTTCGGCGTATAGCCTGTATATGTGCGAAACACTTGGATGAAATGGCTCTCTGAAGAAAAACAAAGGTAATCCGAAATCGCTAAACAGGAAAAATCAGAATACCGCAGCATATTTTCCGCAGTTTCAATGCGTTTGCGCTTGATATATTCCGAGACCGTGACGCCAACCTCCTTGCGGAAAAGCTTGGACAGATACGGTACGGACAGCCCTGCAACATTTGCAAGCTCTGCAAGCGTCAGCCTTGTATGCAGATTGTCATAGATATAATCTACGACAATGGCAATGGCCTTCGGATAGCGGTTCTGTTTCCGAATAATATGCATTCGCTGCGCATAATCCAACACAAGTTCGCTATGCAGCATATTGATTTCATCTTCTGAGGCGCACTTGTCAATCGCACGGATATAAATATCGCTTAGATTATAAGCCTCCTCCATCTCCATGCCGCCTTCTATACAGGAACGCGTAATCAGCGCTACAGTAATGATCAGATGATACTGTAAATTCCGCAGCGAATCTTCGCTGAGTCTGCCCATATTGGATGTGCCGAGCGGCGCATAAAGCCGCTGCATTTCGGCAACATTTCCCTGCTGTATACTATTAAAAAAAGCATTTTCCCGTTCATATGCCAAATGTGAGATACTGAGTTCACGGTTTAGGAACGCCTGATGCGTCAGCTTTTGCTCGATATCCATACTGAACACCCCGTTTCTATTATACATTATATAGCAAAAAAAAGCAATACCGATTTGACAAAAAAGCTGTATTTCTGATATCATGATACAGACAAATGTGCTATACTGAAAAAAGCCGACATATAAAACGGCTGCAATGAGAGAAGCGCGATAAAACAAGGAGGATTTGGGATGAAAAAAAGAGTACGAATTATGGCTGCATCGGGTGCATTGCTGATGTCAGTCGGCATCCTGACAGGAGCTGTGCTCGCAGGCATGAATGCCGATCTGAACGGCGACGGTGCCGCCAACCGCAGCGATGCAGCGATGCTTTCCGACGCATTGCTTGGCAAGTCTTCATTGACAAAGAATATGGATCAGGACAATGATGGTACCATCAATGCGAAAGACCTTTCCCGTTTGAAAAACGCAATCTTGTTCCCGCAAACATCCAGCAGCATTCCGGATCTTGGAACCAAGATGAACGCAAATGCAACGATGGTTGCAAACTTCTCAGCAGGTCAGGCAGGCGACTTCTTCGCTTCTGACGGCTGGACGAACGGCAAACCGTTCGACTGCTGGTGGTACAAGGAAAATGCTGAAATCGTAGGCGATCACCTTGAACTGCGTATCGACCAAAAATGGAATTCCGGCGACTCGAATCCGGACTGGAATCCTTCCTATTCCGGCGGCGAGTTCCGTACCAATGAATTCTATTCCTACGGTTATTATGAAACCTCCATGCAGGCAATCAAGTGCGATGGTGTTGTTTCCTCGTTCTTCACCTATACCGGTCCGTCTGATGTTGTCAACGGTAAGCAGAATCCTTGGGACGAAATCGACATCGAAATCCTCGGCAAGGATACCACAAAAGTTCAGCTCAACTACTACCGCAACGGTCAGGGCGGTCACGAAAAGATGATCGACCTCGGCTTCGACGCTTCCGAAGCATATCATACCTATGGCTTCAACTGGGAACCGGGTAAAATCACGTGGTATGTGGACGGCAAGGAAATCTGGTCCATGTCCGGTGACGTTCCTGTGACGCCAAGCAAAATCATGATGAACGCATGGCCGGGTAAAACGGTTGACGAATGGCTCAAGCCGTATAACGGCAATAAGCCGCTGACCGCACGTTATCAGTGGGTTACATACCAGAAAAGTAACAGCAATCAGCAAGGTAATCAACAGCAGGGCAATTCCGGTATGAATGCCAATGCAACGATGGCAGCAAACTTCTCCGCGGGTCAGGCAGGCGACTTCTTCGCTTCTGACGGTTGGACAAATGGCAAGCCGTTCGACTGCTACTGGTACAAGAGAAACGCATATATTCAGGACGGCACGCTCCGCCTGATTATCGACCAGAAATGGAATGCAAACGATGGCAATCCGGATTGGATGCCTTCCTACTCCGGCGGTGAGTTCCGCACCAACAACTTCTATCACTATGGCTACTACGAAACCTCAATGAAGGCAATTAAAAATGACGGCGTTGTTTCCTCGTTCTTCACCTACACAGGTCCATCCGACGTCGTCAACGGTCAGCAGAATCCTTGGGACGAGATCGACATCGAAATCCTCGGTAAGGATACCACAAAAGTTCAGCTCAACTATTACCGCAACGGTCAGGGCGGTCACGAAAAGATGATCGACCTCGGTTTCGACGCATCACAGGCGTTCCACAGATATGGCTTCGACTGGCAGCCTGGCAAAATCACATGGTACATAGACGGCAAGGAAGTCTGGTCCATGACCGGTGACGTTCCTGTGACGCCGAGTAAAATCATGATGAACGCATGGCCGGGCAAGACGGTTGACGAATGGCTCAAGCCGTATAACGGCAATAAGCCGCTGACCGCTTACTACGAATGGGTTACCTACAATAAACAATAATTTTCTCCTAATCATTTCACAAAGCCACTTTTGATATTTTTGTCAAAAGTGGCTTTGCGTTGCTATGTGGTTCTTTCGTTAAATCTCAGTCCAGCTGGAATTCAACGCACCCCTAGTTGCGTATTCTCGTTTTTCTGTTTTCTACGAAAAAACGCCTGAGAACCGTTCTGATTCTCAGGCGCTTGCTCTGATACATTTGGAATATTGTATGATATTTTACTTAATCATCGAGTGTATTCGTGGTCAGTTTGGCGTGTTTACCAAGATCGCTGCCGGCACCTGCGTCGCTAATAATGATGGCATTATCATCATAGTGCAGACGAATGACAAATGCAACCAGACCGGGGTTGTTGTCCACACGCAAATTCATTCTAACGGTTTCGCCCGGCTTTGCGGTAACGGTTTCCGGTGTAAGCGTCATATCGGTTCCGACTGCAGGGATTTCCGGCTTTTCGGAATTGACGCAGACATAGCCCGGAACGAACTTGACCGCGTCGAGCTTTGCTGCATTCTCATCCGTATTTGCGCTGTAATTGGAAAGGTCTGCAAAATAAACCTCAACCGGATAAACACCGTCCGGCGTATTCTCTTTGACCTGAATCTCAAACTCCAACAAACTGCCGTCAAAGACAAAGTCCTTCTGCTTAGAAATGTCAAGCCAATATGCCTGATAGGTCTTGATATTCGGCGTATAGTCCTTGGCATACGAGGCAGCATTGGTAGAGCCTGTATAAAGCTCTGTCACTTCACTTCCGTTCGCCTCTGTCACAACAACACCGTTAATATCTGTTTTCGCAATATAAACGCTGCCATCTTCGGCGCGCTTTGTCGAAACAATAGAATTATCCTCGATATTCTCCGGTGTCTCAAAAACCAGCTTGTGATTCTGTGCGCCGTTATCGTCAATTACAACGCCGTCATCCTCAACCGCAGCGCTGTCCTGACTGTCTGCATTCTGGCTGTCGCCGCTTTCTGAATCAGCACCTGAATCGCTGTTTTCATCCTTACTGCTGTCGTTTGCGGAATCGCTGACCTCAGCCATTGAATCATCACCCGATTCAATCTTCTCGCCGCAGGCAAAAGCAGGCAATGTCATAGCAACTGCAAGCAACGCAGCCAAAACTCTTTTATTCATATATTTCATGTTAAACTCCTTTCAGGATTTCTGTATCAGAGCATTTCCTCTCCGAAATTCCCGTGCTGTCACACGTTCATTTTAATTATACACGTTTATAATACAAAAGTCAAGTGAAATTCTTGTGACATTCCGGTTTCAGTTTGATAACAACAGGAAAACCTGATTTCAAAGCATTGAAAATACAGCACCAATCTTCTCATGCAGAACGAGATCCGCATACGCGTCAAGCGGCGTCGCGTCGCGGTTGACAAGCGCCAGCATATTGCCCTTGAAATAATGAACCAGACCGGCAGCAGGATATACCGCAAGTGAAGTTCCGCCAACGATCATCATATCCGCCTCACGGATACAGCGCACAGCTTCATCCATAACGGCATCATCCAACGACTCCTCGTAAAGCACGACGTCCGGCTTAATGCGTCCGCCGCAGTCTGTACAGCAAGGTACGCCGCCGCTTTCCGCAATCACACTGACATCGTAGCGCTTGCCGCATTTCATACAAGTATTCCGCAGCACGCTGCCATGCAGTTCCAGAACCTTTTTGCTGCCTGCCGCCTGATGCAGCCCGTCAATATTCTGAGTAATAACGGCATTGAGTTTGCCCTGCTGCTCCCATTCCGCAAGTTTTTTATGCGCTGCATTCGGCTTTGCGTCAAGACAGAGCATCTTATCGCGATAAAAACGAAAAAATTTCTCCGGCTGCCGAACGAAAAATGTATGACTGAGAATGGTCTCCGGCGGATCATCATACTTCTGATTATAAAGCCCGTCTACGCTCCGGAAATCAAGAATTCCGCTTTCTGTAGATACGCCTGCTCCACCGAAAAATACGATTCTTTCTGCTTGCTTGACCGCCTGCCGAAGCTGTTCGATCGCCGTTGTCATATCAATTCTCCTTTCATCGCACATACTGTTCATTATAGCGTAACCGGAATGGATTTGCAAAGTGCAACCGCATAAAGCCAGCAGCCGCAGACCGGTTTCTTCATCAGCAGACTCAATGCCTCTGCATAGAGCCGGATCTGCTCGGTATAGGCTTCCAGCAATGCCGCTTCATTTTTACCGGTATCCGTTTTATAGTCCACAAGAACAATCCCGTCCTGCTCCTCGAACACCAAATCCATAATACCCGTCACCATGCCATCCGTTCCGGCATAATCCGCGCCGATCTGTGCCAATGAACCATCAAGCTGCAAATCACAAATACGAACCATAAATTTCTGCTCGCGCCAGATATGCAGCGCATTCCGTATCCGCTGATACAGTTCCGAGGTAAAGAAAGCCGCAATTTTGCTTTCCGAGACCGCTGCCGCCTGCCGTGCGGACAATCTGCCGATTTCCCGACATCTTGCGATTTCCGCCGATAAATCCGAAGCAGCCGCTGCAAAATCCGCATACTGCATAAAGGTATGCACCGCTGTACCGCGCTCCGAGCCGGTCATTTTACTGCCGCTGCTCCTGAACTGCGGTTTCTGAAGCGGCGCGTCGAAGTCCTCTTTTTTGGCAAGCTCCGAAACGCCATATTTTGCAGTTAATGCGGCGAGTCTCCCGTCATATTCCCATGCGCACTGTGCAGCAAGAGCTTCTGTCAATCTGGAATCGGGCAATATCTGCTCTGCGGTCTGCAATTCCTGTGCAGCCGCCTCTGCCGCTTCGGGCGTAACCGTCCATACGGCGGCCGGCAGCGGCGGTAATCCGTCCGCGCCGCAGTCAACTGCAAGATCACGACGCATTTGCTCGCAGGATGTATTCCGAATCAGCGCCATGAACAGCCAATCCGCAAAGCATCCCACCCTGCCGACGCGCGAAGCAGAAATTCCTCCGCCGGCAGCCTGTAAGTATGCCTCTGGTGCGATGACATTTGCACAGCGGCTATCGGTATACGGCAGCGGCAAAATCAGATATTCACGCGCACGCGTCAGTGCAACATAGAGCAGCCGCATTTCCTCACTGACCATTTCCCTGCGATTTTTCTGGTAGATCAGCGTCCAAGGGAGCGATCTGCCCTTGCTGATTGTCTCCGGATCATGAAGCTGAAAACCGACGCCGTTTTTGCTGTGATATTGTACTACTTTTATTGCGTCTTTATTGGAAAAAACGTGATTGGCGTCTGCCAGAATCACAAACGGCGCTTCCAATCCTTTCGACGCATGAACGCTCTTGATCTGTACGACATTCTCCGTCCCTGCCGGCACGCTGCCAGCCGTTAAGTCCTCGCCGCGATCCCGAATCGCATCCAGATAGCGCAGAAATGCGGAAAGCCCACCGCCACGATTTTCCTCGAATGCCTTTGCATATGCCGTCAATGCGCGAAGATTTGCTTTTTTCTGCGCGCCGCCTGCCGACATCTGCATCATACCAAGAAAATCCGTCTGCCGATAGATACGCCGTATCAACTGCTCCGGCGTATCCATTGCCGAAAAATTCCGCATCGCATCGAGAAACTCTGTCAGCGCACGACATTTTTCCGTCAATTCCGGCGCATACTCTGCCATTTCAGCATCGGCACGAATCCGCAGCATCGTCTGAAACAGCTGCAGCTTCGGTGCATAGAGCCGCACCTGCAGCAATTCATCTACCGTAAATCCGAACATCGGGGAAAGCATCGCAGACGCAATCGGCACCTCCGGCAGCGGATTGTCAATCGCCCGCAGCAAATCAATCAGCAGCAGAATCTCCGGCGACTGCAAATAATCTTCATGCTCCGCACCCGATACCGGAATACCGGCTGCCTCCAATGCGGCTGCATATACCGGCATTCTCGTTTTATATCGCATCAGAATCAGAAAATCACGCGGTTCGCAGGGACGCGGTTCACCGTCCCTCCCCTGCACCAGCGTCTGATGCGCCAGATGCCACGCAATCCGCGCCGCAATCGCAGCCGGCTCAGTATGTGTTTCCTCGCCCGTCTGCGGCAAAAGCATAATCTCCGCACTGCGGCGCTGCGCAAAATAGTTCGCACCCTGCACAAGCGCCTGTGTTTCGTCATAACCAATCTCGCCAACCTGCTCGGACATCATCTGTGAAAAAACATGATTGATGACCGTGACAACTTCCGCTGCACTGCGGAAATTTTTATTCAAATGAATACAGGTATTTTCGTTCAGCATCGGTGAAATATATCCCGCGCCTTCGCGCATAGCGCGGTAAAAATTTTCCGGATTTGCATTGCGGAACCGATAGATACACTGCTTGCTGTCACCGACCACAAACAGATTCGACCCATACCGTTCGGCGCTGCCGCCGCGTGAAAGCATCCGAAAAATCAGATCCTGCGTATTATCCGCATCCTGAAATTCGTCGATCATAATGCAGACATACTGCTCCGACAGCTGCGCAGCAAGCGGCGTTCTGCGAATCGTACCATCCGGCAGACGCTCCGCAAGCAACGATAGCGCAAGCCGCATCGCGTCATTGAATGTTACGCCATTCCGTTCGCGCTTGCGTTCTGTATACCGTTCGTCCAGTTCCTGCACCAGATCAGACAGCATCCGCAATAATTCCGCATGACGGCTGATATCCTGATCTGCAAATTGCAGCGGTATCGCCCATGTCTTGGCAAGCTTCTCAAACAAGGATTTTGCATAGCTGCGCAAGGCGCGGACGGTTGTTTTTTCACTTTCAAATTCACCTTTTTTGCGCGGCAGCGTATTCAGCGTACCGAACAGACTGCCTTGCAGCATTCTGCCGATTTCCGCACAATCTTCAACTACAAGGGCGTCTGCAATCGCACGGATATTCTGCTGCTCCGTGCGCAGCAATGCCGCAGATTTTTCTGAATTCATCTGTTCGACAAGCGCAATCGCAGGCGGATAACATGAAAGAATCTCCGTTATGGTATCCCCAATCATTGCGAGCGCTTCCTGACGGATGCCGTCAGGTGAAGCATATTTCTGTGCAGATTCGGCAAGCAGTGTTTCGCCGAACGGTTCATTTTCCGTCAATCCGTGCAGAGAGATCAGCAACCGTTCAAGCGGCGTATCATCCTGACCGCAAAATGCGTCAAAAAGCAGCTTTTGCTGATGTGCAGCGTCAGCATCCGCAGCAGCGCGGACGCTCAATGCCTCCATAACGTCCGCCGCCGCCTGCGCACGCAGTTCATCTGCCTCGCTCTGCTCCATGATACGGAAATTTGCCGAGAGATCCAGCTGTGCAAAATGCTCGCGCAAAAGCCGCAGGCAAAAGCTATGAATCGTTGAGATGCTTGCGCTTTGCAGCATGATCTGCTGCTGCCGGAGCCATGTATTTTCCGGATCGGCAAGTATTTTCTTTGAAAGCGCGCGATTCAGACGCGCACGCACCTCACCTGCCGCGTCGTTTGTAAAGGTCACAACGACCATTTTCTCTGCCGGATACGCCGGATCCTCCAGCAGGCGAATCAAGCGTTCAACCAACACGGTTGTCTTTCCGCTGCCTGCCGCCGCGCTCACTACGACAGATGCGCCGCGTGCAAGAATCGCCGCTTCCTGTTCAGGTGTCCATTGGCTCATGCCTGTCCGTCCCCTTTCCGATTCTGTTCCGCGTCCGAATCCAGTATGCGCTGCATTTCCTTCTTGACGGTATCCTGCCGCTGCGGCTTCCGGATACGGTCGGTATCCTCTGGCGTCAGACCGCATATACTGCGGTATTTACAGTAGGTACAGGCGTTGGCATAATATCCGTTACCGCCGCCCTGCATCGGACATGGCGCCACTTCGCCCTCAAGAAATGTTTCCGCGCAAGTTCGCACGAGATTTTCCACATATATACGCAGACGAGTCAACTGCTCCGGCGTAAAAACCTGCGAATCCTTGGTCAGAGTCAGCGTACCGGACGCCGCCGTCGCCTTTTCATCAAGTCTTGCAGGAATATACACACCGGCAAGCGCCTCCTCCATTTTTGTGAGAATATTCATATCCCGCAGCACCGTTCCGCTCATACAGAAATATTCACGCAAATATGTTTCGGTATCCTTCATGCCCTCTCGCTCCTGCGCCTCCGGCGTACTCGCCGGCATATACAGCACACCGGCTGGCTTTGCATCCGGATATACATCCGGATCATCCAACAGCGCAAACAAATAAAGCAGCATTTGCAGATTCAGACCATAATAGACATTTGCAAGCTTGAATTCTTTTTTATGAAGTCCTGTTTTATAATCCACAATACGAAGATATTGTTCTCCTGCCTGCGCGTCGCCGGTAATATCCACACGGTCGATTTTGCCATGCAGATACAATGTAATGCCGTTCGAGAGCGACAGCGTATAAGGCGCGATGCCGGATTCAGCGCCAAGCTGCCCGATCGTTAATTCACAAGCATCGGTCGTAAATTGCGATTGCCGCATCTCGTCCTGCGTGTGACGGAGCAGATGATACAGCCTGCCAGCAATCCGTCCGAATTGCTGGAGAAACCGCTGCGGCCGATTCTCTTGACCGCCGAGCTGCGCTGCCATGAAATCATCGGTGCAGCGCTTGGCATGGGCGCGCAGATCATCGGGCGTCATAGCGAGAAAATCCTCCCGTTCCGGATGCTCGCGGAACAAGCGTTCCATACAGTCATGCACCATATTGCCAACATTTAAGGCACTCAGGTCTTTTTTCTCCGGCCGATACAGCTTCAGATTATCCTTGCAGAAGCTCATAAACGGGCACATAATCTTGTTCTCAATCTGTGTTGCGGACATATACAGCCGTTCACCGGTAAGCCGTTTCAGCAGTTCAGGATTCTTCACCCGCAGACGGGAAAAATCGGATCGGCGGCGCAGACGCTCCATACGCGCCGCTTCTGCCGGAACAGCGTCCAGCATCGCACGAACAGAGACGCGCTCGGTCTGCGTCATTTCATAATCCTCAACAAAGCTGTAATAGGCAGCAGCCCTTGTAGACACATAAAATGCGGCGCCCATTTGTGCTGCATAGACAAAATGCGGCGGCTGCAAGGTCAGCGGCAGCAGGCTGCGCACTTCCTCCAGAAGCGGTGACGGAATCAGATGTTTCCCATCCTCCGTTGCAAGCGGATAGCTGAGCCACAGCCGTTCCGACGCCGCCGATAGCGTTTTATAGACTATGAGCCGTTCATCCGCGCAAAGATCGCGGACTGAACGCGACAGTTCCACGCCGCAGCGATCCAAAAAAGCACGCTCCTGCTCCGAAAAAAATCCGTTATCCTGAATATCGGCTGGGAACTTACCCTCGTTCACGCCCATCACAAAGACAACCTTTGGCGCGTCATAACGCGCCGCCGCAGCGCTCTGAACCGTAACCGCGTCGAGCGTCTGCGGTGGAACCGGAAGCTGATGATTCCGCAGAACAGGCATCAACAAATCAAGCAATTCCTGCGGCGTCAGCTCAGTATGCTCCAATGCCAGATACATCGCGTCCAGAATATCCGTCATGTCTTTCCAGAGTCTCCGCATCGCTCTGCCGCCGGTCACATCACCGCAGTCATGCAGCGCCTTTGCCGTCCGGACAACCGCCCGCGGTATATCCAGTTCCTCCATACAGGTATAGAGCGCATCGCAAAGCTGCGCACCCGTTACAGGCTGACCGTCACGCGGCAGACCCCCAAAACGCATCTTCCGGATCGGCTGCATAATTTTGGCGCGAAGCTGCTCCATTTCCTGCTCCGGATCCATTTCCGTCGGGAACGGTTTCTCCCATGTCGCACCCTCAATATCCCAGATATATGCAAAATCCGTGAACTTTGCCGTCTCCGTCGAACCAAGCGGTATCAAACCTGTTTTCAGCAGAATCATAATTTGTTCCGTATCTATACGATGCATCAGAGACAACAGGCAAACAGGCAACTTCATGACCGCCGTATGCAGTACGCTCCGCCGCAGATCCATGAAATACGGGATTTTGTAGCGTTCAAACGCCGCTTCAAGTAAGGAACCGTAGCCGCCGAGATCATGCATCACGACGATAATATCCTGCGCGCGCAGATCGCCCTGCATCAAAAGCTGCCTGATCTGCGCCGCGACATACTCTGCTTCCAGCGTCATATCCCGCGCCTCACAAATTGTCACGGTTGGTCTATCCACAAACGCCTTCTGATGCAGTGCATAAATATACCGGCTTAAATGCGCCAGCGAGGGCGATTGAAAACGATACTGCTCCGTCAATAGAATCGTATCTGTTTGGAGGTTATGCGACTGAGCCATTTTACGCAATCTGCGCGCCGTCTGGTTCACCGCGTCAAAGCGCGTAAAATCCGGCGCGTCAATATCATCCGACCGCAGCGCAATCCAAACCTCAGCCGCGTCACGCAGCATCACATCCAGCATCAGATACTGATCGCCGGTAAAGGATTCAAATTCATCGAGAAAAATATGTACGCCGCACATCAGCTGACTGCCATCCGCTGCCGCCGCCGCATGAACCGGATCACGCAGCGCGTCGCGCATCCCATGCGCTTCCAGCTCTGCCAGATAATCCGCATAAATACGTGCAATATCATATAATTTTTCTGAAAGGATACCGTTTTCCTTTTCGGTATCCGCTGCCGCCTGAAACAGCGTTTCCGGTTCGCTGCCGGACTGCATCAGTTCATCAAGCTGCTTGAGCATTTCCGGCAGAAAAGACGGCTTTTTCGCCTGTGCGCCGTAAAAACGAAGCACGCTCTCTTTTTCAAGCTTGCGCAGCAGCTTATATAACACCACAATTTTCGTAACATGATCCGCAGAATCGCGCGGTACGGCTGCGATATTGGACAATACATCCTCTGTCAGCATCTTGAAGCTGCCCGTTCGGATCGCATTAAAGCCGACTGCGCCAAGTGCAGCATACAGTCGTTTATCATAGGTATAGCTAAACGGCTCAGGCACAAGCGTCTGAACCGGATTGCCGGCTTCCACCGTTTCACGGATTTTCCCGATCAGATATTCGGATTTTCCGCAGCCTGCGCCGCCGAGTATCAGATGCAGCATAGTATTTTCCTCCCTGCGAAGCTGAATTCTCAGACCATCTTATGCTGAAACCGCTTCGTTTTCGATCATTTCATTATAGCACACAGTCCAGTAAATTGCAAGGGCATTATGTGCAAAAGTCTGCACATAGAAGCCCGTTATTTTCCATGATAAATACTGGATGACGCGCCGTTTTTTCGCGTCTGAAATATGGCGGTTGCTATTGACTTTTCATGTGAATTGGAGTATAATGTTTCTGTATTTCAAGAACTCGCGTTTGTGCAGAATTCCGATTTTTTCATTAAAATCACTATATACTCTATTTTTTATATGCAAATTTTCCTCTATTCTTTGCATATTTTCGACAAACTGTTCGTCACCTTGCACAAAAATGCACATGATATAGAAAGGAGCGGTATTCATGGATCAGACAATTCGGAAAATCCTGGAGCTAGATGCCGCAACCGAGGAACGCCTCAGCGCTTCCCGACTGCAATGCCGCAAACAGATTGAGGATTCACGCAAACAGGCAAATGCCATGAAGCAGGCGCAGCGTCATCATACCAGAGACAGCATTACAGAACTGGAGGAGCAGACGCGCGCTGAATTTGAGCAGAAAATCGCTGCTGTGCGCAGTGACTTTGATCATCGGGCAGAAGCAATGTCAGAGCAATTTTCCGAACAGCATGACGCTCTGCTGGCAGCGCTCTTTTCCGAAACGCTGCATGAAGCGGAGGCGTAAAACCAATGTCAAATCAATATCATGCAACGGTTGCTGCAATCCGTACCGCTTACGGACACAGACTGCGTGCGTCGGATTACCGGAATCTCATGAATATGCATTCCGTCGCAGAGATTGTATCCTATCTGAAAGAAACGGACGGCTATCGCGGACTGCTTGCCGATCTGGAACCTGCCTATACGCATCGCGGTCATCTCGAAATGCTGCTCAAACGCAATCTGTTTACCCAGTGTCTGAGGTTTTGCAGTCTGGAGCATTTGCAGAATACGCCGTTTTTCCGTTTTTTTATCTATGATTATGAGATTCGGGAGCTTGTCAAGAAGATTCAGCTCATGCCAAGCGGTCCGCAGGCGTATATCTCTGCCATGGACGCATGGCTTGGTCCATATCTTGGCTTTTCACAGGAAAAGCTTGCGCGTGCAGAAACGCCCGGTGAGATCATCGCAGCACTTGCCGGAACACCCTATGCCGCTGTGATGAAAAAACACCTTTCAAAGTTCGGCAGCGAGCACAATTATACTGCGCTGGAAATCGCGCTGCGCGCCTGCTATCTGGAACGGGTTTTACAGGAGGCAGAGCAAACCGTCCAAGGCACCGATCTCGCCGCGCTGCGCAAGCTGATCGGGGAACAGGTCGATCTCATCAATCTTATCAACGCCTACCGGCTCAAGCGCGTCTTTCATGCCGATCAGGAAACGCTGCGCAATATGATGCTGCCAATTCAAGGACGGCTTTCGCAGCGCGTCTGTGAAGAACTCTATGTCGTGCCAGATATCAGCGCATTCATCGCGGTACTGAAAAATACGCGCTACGGCAGAATGATAAACTGGAATTCTTCCGAAACTTCTGAATCCGTACAGCTTGAACACGCATTTCAATCGCTGCGCTGGCAGACAGCCCGTTCCGCGCTGCATTTTTCCAGTCATGCCGCAGTCAGTCTTTATGCGGTTCATGTTCTCTATCTCATCGAGGTAAATAATCTCATTACTATTATTGAAGGTATCCGATACGGAAAATCCGTATCGTATCTGCAATCCCTTTTAATCACAAAGGAGTAAGCGGCAAATGGATTTTCAAACCGCACATTCCTTTCAGGAGGTGTTATCTTGTCCATTGAAAAGCTGGAACTCGTCAGCATTACAGGCGCAGTTCCAAGTCTGAACGATGCCATTATCGCCTGCCTGCAAAGCAAGGTCTTTCACATTGAGAATGCACCAAGACTGCTCGGCAGCACAGAAAATTCCGGCGGAAGCCGCGCCGAACAGAATCCCTATGCAGAACCGCTGCGCGCGCTCATGGAATTGGATCTGCGGCAGGTAGCGCTCGGAGAAGATACCGGACTTTCGCCAACAGCGTTTACACCGGAATCCATCCTTTCCGAAACAGATCGCATATCCGGCAAACTCAAAAATGTACGCGAGCGCCTGACGCAAACGCGCAAGCAGATCGCAGATTATGAAAGCGCGGCGATTCACTTGAAAAACCTCACCGGTTCCGAATTGGATCTCGGTGAACTGACCAAATGCAAGCACATCCTCTACCGCTTTGGCAGAATGCCCGAGGAAAATGTGACGAAGCTTGATTTTTACAGCGATGAGGGCTTTATCTTTCAAGCGTATCACACCGCGCACGAATATGTCTGGGGCTTCTATTTCGCCACAAAAGAGCGTATCCTTGCCATTGACGCGATCATGAAAGGACTTCTTTTCGAACGTTATGAGCTGCCGGACGATGTTTCCGGTACGCCGGAGGAAGCGCTTGGCGAATTGCAGGTCAAGCTGACCGAAAAGAAAGCCGCGCTTGCTGAGCTTGAAAAGCAGCAAACTAAGATCTATCAGACCGAATCGGAACTGCTCGGACAGATGTACCGCTTCGCAAAGTATCAGAGCGAGGTATGGAAGCTGCGCGGACAGTGCGTGATTACACAGGATAAATTCAGTCTCATGGGCTACGTGCCGGTCTCCGAAAAGGAAAATTTCCAAAAGCATATTGGCAGCGTGCCCGATTTGAGTATAATCTATGAAGCTCCGTGGGTAGATTCAAAGGTACAGCCGCCGGTCAGACTGAAAAACGGCTGGTTTACAAAGCCATTTGCGATGTTCGTGGAAATGTACGGTCTGCCGAATTATAACGGCTACAATCCGACAACCTTTGTCGCGATCACCTATACGCTGATCTTCGGCATTATGTTCGGCGATCTGGGACAGGGTATCCTGCTCGCGCTGATCGGCGCATTCCTGCATAAAAAGAAAAACTTTGAACTCGGCGCAATTATGGCGCGTATCGGCGTATCGAGCGCAATTTTTGGCGCGCTGTACGGTTCAATTTTCGGCTTCGAGGAATTGCTCGATCCATTCTATGAAAAACTCGGCATACCGTTCCTGCCGCTGAAGGCGATGGAGAATACGAACGTCATTATTTTCGGTGCAGTTGGCATCGGCGCAGCGCTCGTCATCATCTCGATTCTCGTCAACATCGTTGTCAAGCTGCGGCACCGCGACTATGAGGACGCTGTTTGCGGAAACAATGGCGTCGCAGGCTTGATCTTCTTTTCCGGACTCCTGCTCGTCGTGCTTGGCATTGTAACAGGAAAACCGCTTGCCTGTAAGCCTGTCATCATTCTGATGCTGGTACTGCCGCTGCTGATGATGTTCTTCCGCGAGCCGCTCGGTCATTTCGTATCACATAAGAGTTATGAAATGCCCGGCATCGGCGATTTCATCGCGTCAAATTTTTTTGAATGCTTTGAATTTCTGCTTGGTTATGCAACCAATACGCTTTCCTTTATCCGTATCGGAGGATTTGTCTTTTCTCATGCAGGTCTGATGAGCGTGGTCATGCTCCTCTCCGAGATGATCGGCAAGGATCACAAATCATGGATCACAATTATCATCGGCAACTTATTTGTCATGTGTCTGGAAGGCTTAATCGTTGGTATCCAGGTGCTGCGTCTGGAATTCTACGAGATTTTCTCACGCTGCTACGAGGGCGACGGAAAACCGTTCGCACCAATTACTGTAACATTTGATGAGATCAATGATCTCAAGCAGCCTGAGCAGACTGCAAACGCCTAATCCGCATCGTTGAATCAATGAATATTCAGGAGGAAAATCCCATGTCTGTTTATGAAATTCTTGAACTGATCTTTCTGCCGCTGCTGATCGTTGCAGCGCTTGCGCTTCCCGTCTATGCGGCAATTACCAAAAAGAAAAATGGAAAATCTATACGCCGCGCTATGCTCACGAATCTCTGTGCATTCGGCGCCGTCATGCTCTGTGCAATCGCATTGCCACTCGGCGGCTTTGTCTCTGCCGAGGAAGCTGCTGAAACCGCTGCTGTCGTCAGCAATTCCGCAGCAGGGCTTGGTTATCTTGCGGCAGCGCTCGCTGTCGGCGTCGGCTCGATCGGATGCGGCATCGCCGTCGGTCACGCAGCGCCGGCTGCAATCGGTGCGATTGCCGAAGAACCGAAGTCCTTTGCAAAAGCGCTGATCTTCGTAGCGCTCGGCGAGGGCGTTGCAATCTATGGTCTGCTGATTGCCATTATGATTCTTTCCAAGATCTGATGCGCTGCCGACTTATCAGCGACAATACCGACACCCTGATCGGGATGCGTCTTGCCGGCGTGGAGGGCGTAATCGTGCATACACGCGAGGAAACGCTTTCCGCACTCAGTCAGGAGATGCATACGCAGGGCGTTGCAGTTGTCCTCATCACGGAAAAACTCGCTGCCCTTTGTGCGGCAGAGGTGCAGGAATTGAAAATGAATATGCCGCAGCCGTTGCTTGTCGTCATTCCCGACCGGCATGGCACTTCTAATATGACCGCCGCAATCTCACGCTATCTTGCGGAAACGGTCGGTATCCGTATCTGAACCATTCATTGCCGCGCACAGCGTCTCCGACGCCAGTGCAGCAAATGTATACTGTATACGCAGAAACCAATCCATATAAAATGACCGGACTGGAGTTTTGAAATGGAAACAAATCAGAAACTCAAGCAGTTTATGGACGCTGTCAACCGCAGCACTGACGCGGAAATCGCACGCGCAGAACAGGAGGCAGAGCAGAAAGCACAGCAATATCTGCTCGATACCGAAACACACTGCAAGGCGGATCACGACCGCGCGCTCGCAGCAGCAAAATCCAGAATCACTGCAAAATATCAGAAGCAAATGTCACAGATCGGCTATCAGGGCAAAATGACATTTCTCAGCCGCCGTCAAATGCTGCTGATGCAGCTCTTTGCGGAGCTGCGCGAGAAACTCAATGCATTCACTGCCTCGGAGGACTATCTGCCATGGCTCAAAAAGCTGCTCATCGCGCATCAGCCTGAAACAGGCGCGGAAATTCTGCTGCGTGAAGCGGATCTCAAACTGCAAGCCGAGCTGGCATCGGCTGTTCAGCAACAGGTCAGCTTTCGTGCAGATCCTATGATTCTGCTTGGCGGACTTTCCATTCTTTCCGCAGATCGCAGACGATGCGAAAATCATACGCTTGATGACGCCTATGCTTCGCAGCTTCGCAATTTCTATCGCAATCATAAAATCGGCGGGGGTGACGAATGATGCAGCAGCCTGTCATTTACAGCGTCAACGGTCCTGTTGTGAAAATCCGTAATACAAAGATCTTTTCCATGATGGAAATGGTCTATGTCGGTAAGCAGCGGCTGATCGGCGAGGTCATCGGTCTAACGGATGTCGAAACAACCATTCAGGTCTATGAAAGCACATCCGGTCTGCAAACTGGCGAGCCGGTCGAGCCAACAGGTTCGCCGATTTCGGTTACACTTGGTCCCGGCATCCTGAACAATATCTTTGACGGCATCGAACGTCCGCTTCGCGCGTTGGAAAAAGCCTCCGGCGCTTTCATCGGTGATGGTCTGTCCGTGCCGCTTCTCGATACCGAAAAGGAATATGATGTATCCATCAAGGTCAACGTTGGCACGATACTGCACGCTGGCGAAGCCTATGCTTCGTGTCCGGAAACTGCCGCAATCCTGCATCTCTGCCTTGTTCCGCCGAATCTTTCCGGCAAGGTCGTCTTTGCCGCAAAAGACGGAAAATATCGTATCAACGATGAAATTATCCGAATAGAGGACGCCGCAGGCAAGGTTCATTCGCTGACGCTCTGCCAGAAGTGGCCGATTCGCCGCGCAAGACCTGCCGCAAGACGTCTTCCGCCTTCACGCCCGATGATCACCGGCCAGCGTGTTCTGGATACGCTGTTTCCAATCGCAAAGGGTGGTACGGCGGCAATTCCGGGCGGCTTCGGTACGGGTAAAACCATGACGCAGCATCAGATCGCAAAATGGTGCGACGCAGATATTATTATCTATATCGGCTGCGGCGAACGCGGTAACGAAATGACGCAGGTGTTGGAGGAATTTACCGCGCTGAAAGATCCGCGCACCGGAAAATCCCTCATGGAACGCACCGTCTTGATCGCAAATACTTCAAATATGCCGGTCGCAGCACGTGAAGCCTCGATCTACACCGGCATTACGCTCGCGGAATACTATCGCGACATGGGCTATCATATTGCAATTATGGCAGATTCTACGTCCCGTTGGGCAGAGGCGCTCCGTGAAATCTCCGGACGTCTTGAGGAAATGCCGGCAGAAGAAGGCTATCCTGCATATCTCCCCTCTCGTCTTTCCGAGTTCTATGAGCGTACAGGCGCTTATGAAACGCTCAATGGCAGAGAGGGCAGCGTGACTGTCATCGGCGCCGTTTCACCGCAGGGCAGCGATTTCTCTGAGCCTGTCACCCAGAATACACGCCGCTATGTCCGCTGCTTCTGGGGATTGGATAAGGCGCTCGCCTATGCGCGACATTATCCAGCGATCAACTGGAATATGAGCTACAGTGAATACCTCGATGATCTCGCACATTACTATGAAGCACAAGTACATCCAAAATTTAACGAATATCGCACGGAGATCAGCGCAATCCTGAAAGAAGAACAATCGCTTATGGATATTGTCCGGCTAATCGGCTCCGATGTCCTGCCAGACGACCAAAAGCTCATCATCGAGATTGCACGCCTGATTCGCGTCGGATTTTTACAGCAGAATGCCTATCACGCCGAGGATACTTACGTCCCGCTTGATAAGCAGTTCCGCATGATGGAGCTGATTCTTCACGTATATCAGCGCACAAAAAAATTGATTTCCGAGCACGTCGATCTCGATGCAATCAAATCAAGCGGCGTCATGGAACTGGTAATCAAGGTCAAATATGATATTCCAAACCGCCAGCTTGAACAGTTTGACGTCCTCACGCAGCAGATCGACGGTATACTTGACTCATTGCGCGCCAAGAAAAAGGAGGTGCTGTAACCCATGAGTCTGCAATATTTCGGGCTTCACAGCATCAGCGGTTCACTGGTCGTACTCGATCATGTTGAAAACGCAAAATTTGATGAAATGGCGCGCATCGTACTGGATGACGGTACGGAGCGTACCGGCAGAATCGCCATGCTTGAGGGCGATAAGGCGATTTTGCAGGTTTTTGAGGGAACGCATGGACTTTCGCTGACCAATACGCGCACGCAATTCACTGGCAGACCGATGGAAATGCCGTTGTCGAGCGATTTGCTCGGCAGAGTGTTCACGGGCGCAGGCAGACCGGCTGACGGTCTTGGCGAGGTTATGCCGGAAAAATTCGGGGATATCAACGGCTCGCCACTAAATCCGGTTGCACGACAATATCCCAGAAACTATATTCAGACAGGCATTTCCTCGATTGACTGCCTGATGACGCTGATTCGCGGTCAAAAGCTGCCAATTTTTTCGGGTACAGGTCTATCGCATAATAAACTCGCCGTGCAAATCGTACAGCAGGCAAGAATTGCAAAAGACTCCGGCGCGGAGTTCGCCATTGTTTTTGCGGCAATGGGCATCCAGAACGACGTTGCTGATTATTTCCGCCGCAGCTTTGCGGAAAGCGGCGTTCTGCAAAATGTCGTGATGTTCCTGAACCTTGCAAACGATCCGATCGTTGAACGTATCATTACGCCGCGCTGCGCACTGACTGCCGCTGAATATCTCGCATATGAAAAGCATATGCATATTCTCGTTGTCATGACCGATATGACGGCATATGCCGAGGCGCTGCGTGAATTTTCATCCTCGAAAGGTGAAATTCCGGGCAGAAAGGGCTTTCCGGGTTACCTGTATTCCGACCTTGCCTCGCTCTATGAGCGTGCAGGCATCATCGAAGGCAGCGAAGGCAGCGTGACGCAGCTCCCGATCCTGACGATGCCGAATGACGATATCACGCACCCCGTCCCCGACCTGACAGGCTACATCACGGAGGGGCAGATCGTTCTGGACAGAGGTTTGGAACAGGGCGGCGTCTATCCGGCAATCTCGGTACTGCCATCGCTCTCCCGTCTGATGAAGGACGGCATCGGCGAAGGCTATACCAGAGCCGACCATTCTGCCGTTGCAAATCAACTTTTTGCAGCTTACGCGCAGGTACAGGACGCGCGTTCTCTGGCTTCGGTAATCGGCGAGGAGGAGCTTTCCCCATTGGATAAGCAATATCTCGCTTTCGGTAAGTATTTTGAGAAATGCTTTCTTTCACAGGATTTCGATGAAAACCGTTCTATGGAAGAAACGCTTGATCTTGGTTGGACGCTGCTTTCCATTCTGCCGAAATCTGCGCTAGACCGTGTAGACGATCAAATGCTTGACGCGCATTATAATCCAGACGCCGCTGAAGCGCTTCTCCAGAGAGTGGAGGGATAACGTGGCAAATCAGGTATTCCCCACAAAAAGCAATCTGATGGCTGCAAAACGGTCTTTGGTGCTTGCAAAGCTCGGCTATGATCTCATGGATCGCAAGCGAAACGTACTGATTCGTGAGCTGATGCAGCTTGTAGACCGTGCCAAAGAGCTGCGCGGTAACATCGAGAAAACCTACGAAACCGCTTATGCCGAATTGCAGGAAGCCAATATCATGCTTGGCGTCGTCGATCGGTTTGCAAACGTCATCCCGATTGACGACAGCATCCAGATTGAAACGCGCACAGTCATGGGCGTCGAGATTCCGAAGGTGACGCATCTGGATGAACTGAATGCAAATATCCCTTACGGATTCCTCGATACAAATGTACAGCTTGACGAAGCATATGCTGCATTCTGCAAGGTGCGCAATATGACGTTGATTCTCGCGGAGGTAGATACCGGTGTATTCCGGCTTGCAACAGCCATTCAAGCAACGCAGCGACGAGCAAATGCGCTGAAAAACGTCCTGATTCCGCGCTACAGCGAAATCATCCGGACGATCTCCGATGCGCTTGAGGATAAGGAGCGCGAAGAATTCACACGCATGAAAATCATCAAGGCGACAAAGAAATAATATGGGTAAACGAGACTTTTGATCCGGTTTACCAAAAAAGGAGCGTGCAACGATGCGCAGAACGGTTACTGTGGCGGCTGTACAGATGCAGTGCAGCCCGAATCCGGCAGAAAGTCTTGCCAAGGCGGAACAGGCAATCCGAAAAGCAGCCGCTGACGGCGCACAGATCATCCTGCTGCCAGAATTGTTTGAACGGCAGTATTTCTGTCAGGAACGACGCTACAAATATTATAATTTTGCACTAAAAACCGAGGATAATCCTGCTGTACGCCGCTGCATGGAGCTTGCAAAAGAACTTGCCGTTGTACTGCCAGTCAGCTTCTATGAACGCGACGGCAGCCGCCTCTTTAATTCCGAAGCGATCATTGACGCAGACGGCTCGTTACTTGGCGTCTACCGCAAAACGCATATTCCGGACGACCACTATTATCAGGAGAAATTCTATTTTTCACCCGGAAATACAGGCTTCCGGACATGGAAAACGCGCTATGCGACAATTGGTATTGGTATCTGCTGGGATCAGTGGTTTCCGGAGACAGCACGTTCACTTGTCTTAAACGGTGCAGAACTGCTCTTTTTCCCGACTGCAATTGGCTCTGAACCAATCCTCGATACCGACAGTCAACCACATTGGCAGACTACCATGCAGGGACACGCCGCTGCAAATATCACACCGGTAATTGCGGCAAACCGTATCGGTCTGGAGCGCGTCACGCCCTGCCCTGAAAACGGAATGCAGGAATCATCGCTGTACTTTTACGGATCCTCATTCCTGACTACGGAAACCGGCGCAATCGCCGTGCAGGCGTCACGCGATACGGAAGCAGTTATCACACACAACTATGATCTGGACGAAATCGCACAGGCAAAGCTCGACTGGGGCTTGTTCCGCGATCGCCGCCCGCATTGTTACGGTGCAATTACAGAAGCATAAAAAACATCCGCGAAACCTTTTATTTCATAGGTTTCGCGGATTTTCTGTTTATTCAGTTTCCGTTTCGCTGTCTGCGGTACCTGTGGGTGCTGCATCCTCTGCGACATCCGTATCCGAATTATTATTTTGTTCCTTAATCAGCTTCTTGGCAGACTCTTCCGCTCTGCGGCTTTCGGCTGTCAGCTCGCCGTTCATAATTTGCAGGAATTCTTTCTCATTGACCTTTTCATATTCCAGCAGGAAATCAGTCAGTGCATCAAGCTGCTCGCGATTCTCACGTAAAATCGTCAGCGCACGCTCATAGGCTTCCTCAACAATGCGGCGAACCTCTGTATCAATGCGCGCTGCAACCTCCTCGGAATAATCTCGAACATGACCATAATCTCTGCCGATAAACACCTCGTCATTATCCGAGCCGTATGCGACCGGACCCAGTTCATCGGAAAGTCCCCATCGCGTAACCATATTCTTTGCAAGCTTGGTTGCACGCTCGATATCGTTGGATGCGCCTGTACAGATATCCTCCAGCGCTGTTTTTTCACCGGCTCTACCGCCCATCATCATGACAATAGTTTCCAGCAGCTTCGTGCGGCTCATGTGGTTATCCTCGGTATCCGGACGCGTCCATGTCATACCGGCAGCCATTCCGCGCGGTACTACACTGACCTGCTGCACACGATCCTGCGTTTTGAGGTGATATGCTGCAACCGCATGACCAGCCTCATGAACTGCCGTAATACGCTTATCACGTGCAGTCGGAATATGCGACTTCTTCTCCGGACCGGAGATAACCTTCATTGTGGCTTCATCAATATCCGCAGCCGTAATTGCCTTCCGATCTTCTCTTGCGGCAAGAATTGCAGCTTCATTCAGCAGGTTTTCGAGATCCGCGCCGGTAAAGCCCTGCGTATCCTTCGCAATTTCATGGAAATCGACATCCGGACCGATCGGCTTCTTGCCCTTATGAACTTTCAGAATCTCCTCTCTGCCCTTGACATCCGGATAATTCACCGTAATCTGACGGTCAAATCTACCCGGTCGCAGCAATGCAGGATCCAGAATATCACGGCGGTTAGTTGCCGCAATGACAATCACGCTTTCCTTTTCCGTGAAGCCGTCCATTTCGACAAGAAGCTGGTTCAGCGTCTGCTCACGTTCATCGTGACCGCCGCCGAGACCAGAGCCTCTATGTCTGCCGACTGCGTCAATCTCGTCGATGAATACGATTGAGGGCGCGTGCTTTTTTGCCTGCTCAAACAGATCGCGCACACGGCTTGCACCGACGCCGACAAACATTTCAACGAAATCCGAACCGGAAATCGGGAAGAACGGTACGCCTGCCTCGCCTGCTACGGCTCTTGCAAGCAGCGTTTTACCGGTTCCGGGAGGGCCGAGCAATAACACGCCGCGCGGTACTCGAGCGCCGATATCGTCATACTTCTTCGGATTCTTGAGGAAGTCTACGATTTCAGCCATCTCAGCTTTTTCTTCATCGGCACCAGCCACATCGGCAAAGGTTGCCTTTTTGGCAGAACCGCTTGACGCCTTGATATTTGCTCTGCCAAAAGAATTGATCTTTCCGCCGCCGTTTGCCTGTCGGAACATCACGACAAACAATACGATCGCCATAATCATCAGCAGCGCTGTCGGAACGACCGTCAGCATCCATGAATTATCCGTAACCTTAAAATAATCCTGCGACAGCTCCGCATTCGGATTTTTTGCATTATAATCCTCTCGATAAGTCTCAATATCATTCAAAAACAGCGATACATTCGGAACCTCATAGGTATGCGTTCTCTCTTCACCCGCAAGCTTATATTTCAGCTCTCCGGTACCGAGATCCAAGGTATATTCCGTCACCTGAAAATCGTCGAAATATGCAAGAATCTCCGAATACTTTGTCACGTGCTGACTGCTTGAAAGCATGGGCAGCAGCACCCAGATCGCAACAATGAACACCAGCGCAATCACCACATAAGTCAGCAAGCCACGATTTTTGCCCAAGTTAAGATCCACTCCTTTTTTGTTGTCAGTTCTCAGCCGCCCTGATTTCCAGCGTCAGGATACGGCGGCTGTCTGCATTCGGTTTTACGCGTGCCGCAATGCCGATCCGTTCACACCAGACGCAGCCCAGATCGTCATAGAGAATATGGAGCGTATCGCGCTCCGGCGCCGGCACAAGCGCCTGAATCTGTTTTTTCAGCGTCGTATGAAATCTACGCCCCGGCAGAATCAAATCATCCTGCGGACTGCACATCTGAAAATACAGCTTCCCTTTTATTTTATCAAAATCCAAAGTCTTTTTTGTGTCTGCTGTGTGAAGATTCCGTGATAATGCATCACCCATACCGCAGCGCACATCGCAAATCTTTTCCGGAAACACTTGATTTTCGCCGAGTCGCATCGGAACCGGCTCGTTCAGTCGGATATGCGTTTGCATATACAGAATGCCCCGATGTACCCTTGCGTAAACATCCCGTGAAAGATTTACGCAGCCATTGCCTTGCGTCAGCGCATCGTCAATTGAACAGAGCATTTCATATGCCGGATCAATATGCGCGGGCTTATACATTCGTTCAAGCCGCAGCATATATATGCGCATCCGCACAGGTCTTGCATACTGCGTCAAACCATGCAGACCCATACCAATTGGATCGAATGCGGCTGCATATACACGTTCCGCTTCACTGGTAATGAATGCGTCGTCCTCAGCAAGGATTTCTGTCATTCTGGTGATATGCTTCAGCGCCGCCGGATTTTCGCGCAGCATCAGCGGCATCAGTTCCGCACGGAGCCGATTCCGGCTGCTTTCATTGGTAAAATTGGTGCTGTCCTCAACATAGGATTCTCCGCACATCTGCAAAAACGTCAGGATTTCCGATTTTTCAGCCGTCAGAAGCGGTCGGATAATTCTACCGGATCGCGGTAAAATCCCACGCAGTCCTCTCATACCGCTGCCGCGCAGCAGATGAAACAGAACCGTTTCGGCATTGTCCGCAGCATGATGCGCTGTTGCAATATCGCCGTCTGGAGCTGCTTTTTCTAACGCTGCATAGCGCAGAATCCGCGCAGCAGTTTCAATAGAAAGCCGATGCGTCTTGGCATACGCCGGTGCGTCGACATACACAAGCTGAAACGGAATACCATACTTCTTGCACAATTCCGCGCAAAATGCTGCATCACGGTCTGCCTCGGCGCCTCGGATGCCATGATGCACATGAACCGCACGCAGATCAATCTCAAGTTCTGAGCGGAGCTGATACAGACAAAGCAGCAGCGCCGTACTGTCCGCACCGCCCGAAAACGCGACCGTACAGACGCCGGAATGCGGTCTGCCTGCGCCCGAACGTACTTTTTCAAGCAGCAGTTTTTCCATACTCATTCCGGCGGCGCCTCGCCCTGCTCAAGCGGTGAAAACCTCGTAAACTGCGGATCCCATATCATCTTGATCGTACCGGTGCTGCCGTGTCGATTCTTTGCGACAATACATTCCACCTCGACCGCCGCGTCTGTTTTGTCCTTCTGATAATAAAAATCATTATAGAGAAACATAATGATATCAGCGTCCTGCTCGATCGAACCGGATTCACGCAGATCGGACATCATCGGTCGTTTATCGGTACGGCTCTCGACACCGCGGTTGAGCTGTGAAAGCAACAGTACCGGAACATTCAGTTCCTTTGCCATCAGCTTCAGATTTCGCGTAATATCGGAAATAACGAGAACACGGTTCTCCGATTTCAGCGGTGCGTCCATCAATTGTAAATAGTCTATGACCACCATACCTAGGTTTTTCACTCTGCGAAGCTGCGCTTTCATGGCAGGAACGGTAATACCTGTTGCTTCGGAAAGATACACGTTCATTCTGCTGAGAACATCCGCGCTGCTTGCAATTCGATTCCACTCCGCTGGCTCCATTCTGCCGGTACGCAGCTTATGCGCATTGACCAGAGCCTCTGTGGAAATCATACGGGAAGCAAGCTGCTCCAAGCCCATTTCGAGCGAATAGATCGCGACATTTCTTCCGGTACGTCTTGCCACATTTGAAGCAAGATTCAGCGCAAACGAGGTCTTACCCATACCCGGTCGGGCGGCAAGTATCACAAGGTCGGAATTATTCATACCGCCTGTTACGGCGTCCAGTTCCGGATAACCGGTCTTTGCACCAATATACTGTTCACGCTCCGGTCCGGTAATCTTGCGCAGATAATCAAACGTCGAAACGACAACATCCCGAATTGGAACAAGTCCACGGACATCCCTGCCCTGCCGGATATCGTAGATCCGCTGCTCTGCCGAATCCAGCAAGGTCTGCGCGGATTCCGAGCCTACGGCAATTTCACGCAGAAGCTCCCGTGCAACAGTCGCCAAGGAGCGCGCACAGTATCGCTCTGCAACAATCTTGCAATAGCTGACAATGTTCTCCGCAGAAGGCACGCTTTCCATGAGATTGCGCAGATAGTTTCTGCCTTCGCTCTCATTTTCAAAAACGCCCTCGCGAACGGCTTCGTGTACAACGACAACCGGATCAAGCTGCTGCTCCGGTCCGCCGCTCTGAAAAATCGAGAGCATCACATGAAAGAGCTGCTTATGCTGCTCCAGATGAAAATACTCCGGACGAATATGCTCCAGTGCAACGGAAATCATTTCCGGATTGACCAGAATTGCGCCAAGCACTGCCTGCTCCGCCTCATCGCTATAAGGCAGCGACTGCTCGGAAAACACATCGGAATATCCCGAATAGCCGGCAGGATCAGCCATTTTCCACCACCACAGAAACCGTAAACTTGGCAGAAATGCCGCTGTAAAGCTTTGCTTCTGCGCTATAGTCTCCGGCGTTCTTCATCTCACTGCTGACAGACAGCTTGCGTTTGTCAACTGTGAAGCCAAACTGCTCTTTCAGCGCATCTGCAACATTGCCGAGCGTGACGGCGCCAAAGAGCTTTCCGCCCTGACCACCCTTCGCGCGAATAGTCAGCGTTTTGCCATCAAGCTTTGCCGCCTGCTCCCTTGCTTCCTGCATCGCAACATCAATCTTATGCTGTGCGGAGGCTTTCTGTCCGGCAAGCTTATTTAAGTTTTCGTTGGTTGCTTCCACCGCAAGCCCCTTGCCGAGCAGAAAATTACGGGCATAACCGTCTGAAACATTCTTGATCTCGCCTTGCTTGCCGGTACCCTTGACATCCTGCAACAAAATTACTTTCATTCTAATATCATCCTTTCAACTCAGAATCTGTTTCTTCTATTTTCGGTTTTGTATCAACTTGATTCAGCACCTCGATGAGCATTTCACCGAGTTTTGCAAGCGTGCAGTCCGTGCGTTGTGCAGCTGCCATGATTTGATGTCCGCCGCCGCCGAGCTGCTCCATAATCACCTGTACATTCACCTTACCGAGCGAACGCGCCGAAATACAAGCCTGTGCGCCGATCTGGAATAAGACAAAAGACGCCTCCACACCCTCGACGCCGAGCAGCTCATCTGCTGCCTGAGAAGCAATGACGCGTATATCCGGTATCTCCTCCGCCGCAAACGAAATCGCATTTTTTCCATGCAGCTTCGCGCCGGATACCAGTCTGGAACGATGCTGACAAGCTTCCAGCGATTCCGCAAACAACGTCTTGACGGCAATCGGATCCGCGCCGCGTTCACGCAGAAAAGCAGCGACCTCAAATGTATGTACGCCGGTCTGCATGACAAAGTTTTTCGTATCGAGCATGATACCCGCAAGCAGCGCTGCTGCACAGAACTTCGGCATTTCCTCACGCCAGTCAAAATACTGAATCATGCCGGTCACAAGCTCTGCCGCCGAAGAAGCGTGCGGATCATGCAGCTTCAGCGTTGTATTATCCAAATAATTTACCATTTGTCGGTGGTGATCAATGACAACCACATGACGCGCCAGACGGTAAAGCTCGACGTCCTCCACGATATCCTTGCTGAATGTATCGACGATTACGAGCAAATCGGTATCGCGAATCTGCTGCCGTGCGGTTTCCGGCGCAATCATACAGCCGGGCATCTCCGCGGCAATCTGATTGGTCAGCAATCCGGCAAGCGTCGATTCGGTACGAATGACGATATTATATGGGATACCGGTCTGCTCTGCAATAAACGCAACACCAACCGCAGCGCCGACCGCGTCAAGATCGCTCGCACGATGTCCCATAATATACACATGAGAACTGTGCGACATCAGGCGAAGCAAATCCTTTGCAATGGCGCGGTTCTTTGCCTTATTCTTATGCTCAATGCCCTGCGAAACGCCGCCGTAAAACGAAAATCCGCTATCGGTCTTGACGGCAGCCTGATCGCCGCCTCTGCCGAGCGCCATATCGAGCGACTGCTGCGCATTACGCTCATTCTCCTGAAGCGTATCGCCGCATCTGCCGACGCCGATCGAAAGCGTCATGATATTTCTGCCACGGACGTTAATCTTGCGCACAGCGTCTAACAGCGGAAAATGCGCGCGCTCCATTTCGAGACAATGCCTTGCTTCTGTCAGTACCATAAAGCGATCCTCGTCGAGATGACAGAAGATACTTTCCGTACCGTCCAGCATTTTGTCAAACAGCGATTCCAGTGCAGCCAGTACAACAGCGCGTTCACTCTGCCGCGTTCCGCTGAACAAATCCTCATAGTTGTCGATATTGATTAACAAAACACAAGTGCGCGTATCCAGATACACCCTGCGCAATGTGACATAATTTGTGATATCCTCCAAGCTGAACAGCGCCGCTTGACCGTCTTTGCGAATATAATCGGTACGCGTAACTCGGAACTGCCGATCATACATCGCAAGTTCCATAGATTCGCCGTCCTCGATTGCATCCGGACGAAACGGCAGTACCGCCTGAAGCTGCAAACCAAAGATATCACCGCCCCCGGCAATCTGTTCAGAGAATGCGTCATTGAACCATATGATCTCATGCCGCTTATCCACGATCACGAGCGGTACCGACATATGCGCCGGCGCCGTCTGCATCGTCCGTGTAAGCGTCGTATTCATCCGCGCAATATACCGCAAAGTGTTTTTCCGTATCAGATAGATTTCATAGCCCAACCATCCTGCGGCGGCAAGCAACATCAGCAGCGTCACCCAGAACAGCGCATTCCTGAATTGTGAATATGCCATGATAAGCGCAATCAGACCTGCAAACGCGAGAAGTCCAGAAGCCGCAATCAGTCTCCACGGCTGATTTTTTTTCATGATAGCACCTGCCTTTCCGTGAATTCAGCATATCCGATATTCAAACCTCCATAATAATCGGCAGAATCATCGGGGAACGCTTGGTCTTTTGGAAAATATGATCAGACAGCACATCTCTCAGCTTGCCTTTGAGCGCATTCCAGTCTCGCAGCTCATTGGACGAACACTGTTCAAGCGTATCCGCAAGCAGAAGCCGTGCTTCATCCATCATCGCCTCTGCCTCACGGACGTAGACAAACCCGCGCGAAATCAGCTCCGGACCAGATACAATCTCATTTTCTGCACGGTCAATACCGATCACAATGATAATCAGACCATCCTGCGCCAGATGCTTTCTGTCACGCAGCACGATCGAGCCGACATCGCCGACGCCAAGACCATCCACAAGCACTCTGCCTGCCGGCGCCTGCCCGACAATCTTCATATCCATGCCGTTCGATTCAATGACATCGCCGATCTGCCCGACGATGATATGATCCTGCGCCATGCCAAGTTCCATTGCAAGCTCTGCGTGTTTTTTGAGATGCTTATATTCGCCGTGAACCGGAATAAAATACTTCGGCTTTGTCAGCGAGAGCATCAGCTTCAGCTCCTCCTGACAGGCGTGACCGGAAACGTGTACCTCATACATTCTTTCGTAAACGACCTGCGCGCCGGATTTCATCAACTCGTTCACCACGCGCGTCACATATTTCTCATTGCCGGGAATGGGCGTTGCTGAAATAATAATGAAGTCCTGCGGTGTGATATTGACCTTTTTGTGGTCTCCCATCGCCATACGCGTCAATGCGGACATCGGTTCTCCCTGACTGCCCGTTGTGATCAGCACGATCTTTTCGGCGGAATACCGATTCATCAGGTCGATGTCAATGATCGTATTCTCATTCACTTCGAGATAGCCCAGCTCGCGCGCAATCGAAATGACATTCACCATACTTCTGCCAAAAACAGCAACCTTTCTGCCGGTTCGTTCCGCACAGTTAATAATCTGCTGCACTCTATGGATATTCGAGGAAAACGTCGCAATAATAATACGTCTTCCCTCTGCTTCGGCAAAGAGCTTATCGAAGGACACGCCAACCTTTCGCTCTGTCGGCGTATAACCTGGACGCTCTGCATTCGTCGAATCCGCCATCAGCGCAAGTACGCCACGACTGCCCAGCTCACCGAATCTGCCCAGATCAATGATACCGCCGTTTATCGGAGAATAATCCACCTTGAAATCGCCCGTATGCACGAGAACGCCTGCCGGCGTATGGATCGCAAGACCAACCGCATCCGGAATCGAATGGTTGACATGAATCAGCTCTACAGCCATACAGCCCATACGAATCGTTTTCCGCGGCTCAACGACGTTCAGCGAAACCTTGCCGCTGAGCTGATGCTCTTTCAGTTTTGCCTCGAACAGCGCGAGCGTCAGGCGTGTGCCGTAAACAGGCGTGTTGACTTTTTTCAGCAGATATGCGAGTCCGCCGATATGATCCTCATGTCCATGCGTCAGCACGATACCGCGCAGCTTATCGGCGTTCCGTTCAATATAGGTAAAGTCCGGAATCACCAGATCTACGCCAAGCATTTCGGCGTCGGGGAAAGCAAGACCGCAGTCAATGATAAACATATCATTGGCGCATTCGATCACGGTCATGTTCTTGCCGATCTCGCCGAGACCGCCGAGTGGAATAATTTTCACGGGAGTCTTTGCGCGCAGCTGCTTCTCTTTCGGCTGCGTCTGCGGCGCGCGCTGCACATTTGCCTGACGCGGTGTACCCACTTGCTTTCCGGCGCCATCCGCACTGATTTTTTTTGAAACGGCTGCCTGATTTTTCGCTGCTTTCTCGGCTTTTGCGCGCTCCTGCTTTTCCAGCTTTTCACTGACAAGTTCCAGCGGATTGATCTTTCTGCCGATTGCTGCAAGCGGAATGCCACTCCGCTGCGATTTCCCACGTGGGAATCCGCCCTTCCCGGAACGGTCTGTATTTCTGTTCAAATTATAGTTCCTCACTTTCCGCAGAATTCACAGCGAATTCTGCCAATAAATTCTGGGTATATCAATACAGAATAAGTATACGCCAAATACAAAAAAAAGTCAAGTCTCCGCTGCTTATGCCACGGCATTTTCGGAAACTAACGCAAAATAATGCGTGAATCTGCACGGTTTTTGCCGAATTCATGCAGTCGAACAATTCTTTAAGAAACATATGAATTTATATTGCTTATTTCAATAATTATATTGCCGTTTCAAGCGGTGATTAAACAAAAGTTGTAACCTTATCATTGACAAATCTGCTATTCGTAACTTTACAGATGCATACTGTTCTCGTTCTTTTGCTGAATTTATCAAAAATCATTTGACAGCAAGAATATTTCTGTCTATAATATGGTTGTAAGTGGCAGACGTTCTGCCGCACACCGTCATTTTCAAGGAGAGAATATTATGAGAACAAAAAAGATTCATGCCGTTCTAACGGCACTCGCGACCGCAGCCTTTTCACTTTCGGCTGCATCCGGAATCCATGTCGCTGCAGCATCGGGCGCTGGTGGATTCACATGGGAAAAAACCAGCGGTTATCAGGAAGGCACCGACTCCGTGACAAACGAAAACAATCAAACGATCGTAACATTTACGGACGCAGACAACGGCGACAATACCGCAGGCTTCTGCACGCAAAACGACAGCGGATGGGATTGGTCCGACTATACTCAGCTTTCCTTCACACTGCAAAATGACTGCGATAGCGATATCAATTTTACGCTTGCGCTCGGAACTGGCGCAGATTGGGCATGGTATCAAGCCACAACCAATACAACCGTTGAAGCTGGTCAATCCGTCGATCTGACCTATTATCTCAGCGCGGAGGAGTGGGCTTATAACGGAACCGAAACGCCCTCTAAGCCAGCGGATCTATTTGCGGTTCACCGTATCAATATGATGGTTATGCCCGTTTACGGCGCTGAAACAGTTTCAGGATCTGTCACGATCTCCGACCTCAAGCTTGGCGGCAGCGCTTCGGCAACTGTCGAGCCAAAGGACGGCTTCTACGTAGACGGCAGCGTACTCCGTGACGCAAACAAGAACGCCTTTATCATGCGCGGTACAAACTATGCTTATACATGGTACAGCTGGGACGGCTTAACCGAAGCGGGGCTTGCAGAAATCGCCCAATATGGCGCAAATACTGTTCGTATCGTACTTGGCGACGGCGATCAATATACCAAAAATACCGCCGGTGAAATTGCGAATCTCATTCAGCTTTGCGAAAAGAACAAGCTCGTTGCCGTATTTGAGGTTCACGACGCAACAGGCAAGGATGACGCACAATCGCTCTATAATGCCGCAAATTATTTTGCGAACGACATTGCTTCCGCACTCAAAGGACATGAGGATACTGTCATTATCAATATTGCCAACGAATGGCAGGGCAGCGCCAATGACACTGCATGGCAATCTGCCTATATCAAAGCTGTTCAGATCATTCGTGACGCCGATCTGAAGCACTGCATCATGTGCGACGCCGGAGGCTGGGGACAGTCTGCATCTACTGTAATCAATAGCGGTGCGGCAGTGCTTGCTGCCGATCCAGAGCATAATACCATGTTCTCCGTCCATATGTATGGCTATGCAGGCGGTACGCAGAGCATGATCAAAAACATCATGGACAGCATGAATACCCGTCAACTCTGCCTTGCCATCGGCGAATTCGGCTACAAGCATTCCGACGGCGATGTAGACGAAGGCTACATCATGGAATACGCACAGAAAAATAATATCGGCTGGTTATCATGGAGCTGGTACGGAAATGGAAGCCCCGTGGAGTATCTCGATATGAGTAATGCAAATGCAGGCGGCACGCTTTCCAGTGAATGGGGAGAGGTCATCGTCAACGGCAAAAACGGCTGGAAAGAAACATCCAAAACCTGTTCTGTTTTCACCGAGGAAAAACCGCAGACTACAACGATTTCTTCCATTACAACCACCGAAACCACAACAACTGTAACAACCACGATTTCTTCCGCAACTACTACAAAAACTACGGTATCTTCTAAAACCGAAACGACTACAACGCTCACTGAAAGTTCGTTAACCGCGACAGAAAAAACGCTCTCTGGCGACGTCAACGAAAGCGGTATGGTCGATGTTTCAGACGCAGTTCTGCTGGCAAGATTCGTTGCTGAGGATACCACAGCACATATTACAGCAGTCGGAAAACAAAATGCCGATACGAATCAAAATGGTAAGCCGGATGGCGAAGATATCGTCATCATCCTCAAATATATCGCAAAGATGATCCCCTCTCTGCAATAATTCTTCATTTCATATTATACGAATCCTCCGGCTATTGCTGCCGGAGGATATTTTGTCTTGACAGATCGTATGCTTCGGGGTATAATCATGTTAGCACATCATCAAAAGGAGATATCAATATGCAGAATCAGTTTTCAAGAACCGCATTGTTATTTGGAGAAACTGCAATGGAAAAACTGTATGGCAGCCGCGTCGCGGTATTCGGTGTTGGCGGCGTCGGCGGCTATGCTGTAGAGGCACTCGCCCGCAGTGGAATCGGCACACTCGATCTCATCGACAACGATACAGTCAGCTTGACCAATTTAAATCGTCAGATCATAGCACTGCACAGCACGATCGGACAATATAAGGTGGATGTTGCCGCAGCACGGCTGCTTGACATCAATCCGAGTATTCAGGTCAATGCGCACCGATGTTTTTTTCTTCCGGAAACTGCAGACCAGTTTGATTTTTCAAAATATGATTATGTTGTTGACGCAATCGACACAGTCAAAGGAAAAATCGAGATTATTATGCGCGCAAAAGCAGCCGGCGTCCCTGTCATCTCCAGCATGGGCGCCGGAAACAAACTTGATCCCTCTGCGCTGCGTGTAACCGATATTTATCAAACAAAAGTCTGTCCACTTGCGCGAGTCATGCGTTATGAAATGCGCAAACGGGGTGTACAGTCTCTCAAAGTTGTCTATTCTGAGGAGCTTCCCGTGCAAACCAATCCGGTAATAACTGCCGAATGTCTTGCCGAGGAGGGCGTTGAACGGCGGAATATTCCCGGCTCGAATGCTTTTGTCCCCTCCGCAGCGGGTCTGCTGATTGCAGGAGTTGTGATTCGCGAACTTGCCGCATACTAATCCACATAAATAGTATAAATATATAACAAGAAGGACATGAACCTTTTGGCTCATGTCCTTCTCTTTTTTAGAATTGATTCTATTATCTGCACACAGTAATTTCAACTAGATGGGGATACTGCCGCAGACGGAGTATTGAAAGAATCAATTAGAACGACGAAATCATCTTCGCGATGTACTGAAGAATCAAAACCATATCCTGGCTATCCGGATTACCATTCTTATTAGTATCCGCATTCAGCTTACCGGTTGTGGTAATCTTTGCAGTAGAATCTTCAGCAATGAATCTTGCAAGCAGAACCGCGTCAGAAACATCGACTGTACCATTTTCATTTACGTCACCGAGTTTAGAAGGTTTCGGCGCTGTTGTGGTAGTCGTCGTGGTGGTTTTTGAAGTAGTAGTGGTGGTAGTTGTAGTAGTTGTTGTGGTGGTGGTGGTTGTAGTTGTTTCAGACGGAATTTCCTTAGCAAGAGCAAGGATATCATTGTAGAACGCCTTCGGCTGGCAGTTGCCATCGAACGGCAACGGCTTACCGCCATCTTCGTAGTTATTTCTCCAGCTTGCGGAATCGCAGTGACCCCACAGAGTGAAAGAGGAAATGTTCTCATGACGCTCCATAGCTGCTCTGAAGATGTCGACAAAGAGGCTTGCGCCTGCAGGATCTGCACAGTTGGTTACGTCAAGCTCAGTGATCTGAACATCGAGGCCGAGGCTGTTGAACTTATCAATTGTGTCAGCATAGGTGTTCCAGCCGCTAGCGGTGTTCTTGTGAGCGCTACCAGACTTACCGAAGTCAGCAGCGTGCATATGGGACTGCATACCGATACCGTCAATGTACGGACCAGCTTCGAGAACTTTCTTCGCCATGTTGTAGAGATCGTCGCACTTGGAAGTGAAATACTCGTTATAATCGTTCAGGTAGAGCTTGCAGTCTGCCGGAGCATACTGTCTTGCGTACTTGAATGCATTGATTACGAACTCATCGCTCTTATAAACAGTCCACCAGTTGGAATACTCGCCGCCGTCGCCGCGGAATCCACCGCCGTCATTCTTGAACAGCTCGTTGCAGACGTCGTAAGCATAGACCTTAAGGTTCGGATGGTTCTTCTTCAGCCATGCAAAGGTATTCTTGATCATGCTCTCAAGACGCTTGTTCATACGGTCCTTGGAAACATAGTTGTTGCCGTCCTTGAAGATCCATTCCGGAGTCTGAGAATACCAAACGAAAGTATGACCGCGGAGTGCGATGTTATTCTGCTCGCAGAAACGGAAGATAGACTCTGCGCCGCTGAGGTCAACGCCGATTTCATCATTTGCAAGATTAGAAAGGTTCTGCTTGCAGATGCTATCCGGCTTCATTTCATTTTCACAGGTAATGGAGTTGAAGTTCTCCTTAATGAAGTTCTGAACCTGCTGATTGTTTGCATTCATTGCATTCAGGCAGGTACCAAGACGGAAGTACGGACCCATGACATCCTTAAAGCCAGAGCCGCCCTTCGTGTAGGTGTAATCATTGTTCTGATGTGCTGCGATGCCGCTGCCGCCAGTCACGATAGGCGTGGTTGTAGACGAACCGCCGGTTGTACCGGTTACTACAGTGCCGCCCTGCGGCTTTGCGCCACTAAGGTCGATGTTGCACTTTGTACCGGAAACTGCACCGGAAACGCTGTCAACATAGAAATCAGTTGTGCTGCTCGGCGTTTCGATATAGAGCATGAGATTGGTTGCGCCGGACGGAATCGTGTAAGAGGTATTGCCGATCGTCGTCCATTTGCCGGAAGTACCGGTTGCAGTTGCGATCTCGTCATAGTTCTCCTCACCGTTCAGGTTATACTGGAGAGACATTTTGAACGAGGTAGAGCTTTCCTGATCCTGCATAACCGCAGCATTAAAGCTGTAACTCTTGCCTGCGATAAATGCAGCTGGATCAAGCGGAATTGTCGCACCGGTATAATCCTGCGATCTGTCGGTAATCTTGAGGGAGGACTTGCCCTCTGCATAAGCACTGGTGTTGGTTGCAACAGAAGCACCTGCTCTGCCTTCAAAATCGCCTGCTCCGCTTTCAAAGCCCTCGTTGAAGTAGTAGCCGTTTGCATCCGGCTCAACAGGCTCAGGCGGCTGTGTCGGAGTTGTGGACACTTTCTGATCGCTGATTGTGAGCTTGGTAACATTTGCTCTGCCGCTGCTCTCCCAGCCTTCGACATTCAGAGCAACCTCAGTCAGGTTACCGATCTCCATACCATTCTGACCCCATGCCTTGAAGTGGTCGGAAACAGTAATTGTACCGGAGTTTCTGGTCTGCTTACGCACACTGAAATACTGCGGGAATGTTCTGGTATCGCCAAGAATTGTCGGACCTGTGTGCATAATAGTAAAGATTTCGTACTCAGCACCATCAATTGTAATGGTCTTGCTGTTGCCTGTCGGGCGCCAGTTTTTCCAGTCCTCAATGATGTAATACTCAACCAGCGGATCGGTAAACCAACCATAGACGCACAGACGGGAGTTACCACCTTGTGCGGAATACTGTGCCGCATAATCAAGAACGATGTCACCCATCTGATCGGCCTTTGTTGTACGATCGTAAGTCTGTCCGCGACGAGCGAGGAAGTTACCTGCGCTAACCTGTGCGCTCCACTCGGTATCAAACGTACCGCCGCTGCCAAGCGTCATAGAGCCGCTGCCGCCGGTCTGATCCAGCCAGATCTCATAGCTGTAGCCTTCCGAGTTACCGATGTGCTGATTTCTGCCGTTGCCGACAGAGAACTTTTCGCCTGCCGCTGCAAACGATGTCATCGGCAGCATTGACATACCAATGACTACAGCGGAGGCAACGCAAAATAGCCTGAATTTTCTCATAATACCCCTCCAAAAGTGTTATGAATACCTCACCACGCACTCCCAGTACGTGATCCTTTCGTAATTTAAGTTTAGCATAAAAACTTCTGCAAGTCTAGAGCATTTTTTGCTGAAATTCAAGAAAACCGCTCAATTATTGCGAAGCATTCTTTCTTTTGCGAAGTTGTCTGATTCGCCGCCTGTTTTTGTTTATTGTGATTGCTATATCGTAGGATTTTGCATGGATATTTAGTCAATCCGCCGTTTATTATATTACGATATCGCTTTTTCGTATGCAAATCTTGCGATAATCGCGGCGAAAAGATTGAAAATGCCGCTGATTCACCGCAGCAAATCGCAACTAGCGGTGTGCATTATTTTGCACATACAAGAAACACCTGCTTGACAA
Source organism: Oscillospiraceae bacterium (assembly GCA_016296505.1). Taxonomy (GTDB): domain Bacteria; phylum Bacillota; class Clostridia; order Oscillospirales; family Ruminococcaceae; genus Firm-04. Next base: position 7,405 of record JAEDJD010000012.1, on the reverse strand, counting down.
CGCCGCAATTCTTTGTTACAATAAAAATGAAGAACAAATGTTCTATATCAAAAAAAACATATTCAGGACGCATTTCCCGCGAAACAGGAGGAATCATTTATGAATCAAAATCAACAGGAAGCATGGGTGCAAGATCAGCCATACACCGTCATGCTGCAACAGTACAGCGACGCGGCAGACCGTCTGAAGCAGCGGCTTCAAACACTGAAACTGGAACTGAAAGCGATGCAGAATCATAAAAAAAATACTTTGGAATCTGCTAACGCCCAGCGAATTCTAGAGCGCCGTATTGATTTGCTGCACGCCGAATATTATGAAATCACGAGCTGTATGCGTGATATCGGATTCTATGCTGAAAAGGAGCAGAATTGAGCCGCCGCCGCAGAGTCTCCTGCGATGTGCTCGCTTTTGATCCGGAACTCGTGGGCAGACTTTCCGCCGAAGCAGAAGAACGATTGCTCCGTGAGCCGGACGGCGGCAGAATGATCGTCAAAGCACTGCGTCATGCATGGCAAGCCGCTCTCACGCCAGTGCAGCGTACCTATATGCAGGAATACTATATAAAAATGAAAACAATGAAACGAATCGCCGAAGAATACGGCGTCAACATCGGAACCGTCTCGCGAACGCTTTCCCGCGCAAGAAATCGCTTGCGTGAAGTGCTGCAATACTATCTATAAATCATTGCTTGACATCCGCTGCGAAATACGGTATAATGACATCAAAACGTATGACGGAAGGAGCCGGAATTGCAATGGATGAAATGTCCATGCGGCTTGCAGAGCTTGAAGCCGAAGCAGAAGAAATGGAAAAGCAGACCGGAAAGCTGACCGCGCATCAGGAACGGGATCATGCGACACTGGAAAAGGCTGTCGTAGCCATTGAGGCGCTGCATGAAACCCAGAAGAAAATGCTTGCCGATCAGGAAGAACTGCGCAGTCTGCTGCATAATATTCAGCGGCATCTGGATTCGCTTACGGATCGTGCGGATTCGATTGATCAGACCGCCGATATCCTTGAAGACCGCATTGAAGCGCTTCAGGAAACAACAAAGGTACTGTCAAGCGATATGGACAATCTCTACGAGGATATGAACGTGCTCGCAGCAGAAACCCGTAACCGCGGCATCAAGCTGAAAGAAGATGTGCAGCGTTTTTTATGGGATTCAACCGAATCAAAATATAACGACGACTCCGATACTATGTGGTAATCGGACGACTTGATTATGCAGGCTATTTCAAGGATAGAACATCAGCCGTGAAACAGGTATTCTTACGCTGTTTCACGGCTGTTTTTTCGCTTACTCCGCAGATTTCAATTGTTCGATCAGCTGCTTTGCAGCACGCGGTGAACGGCCTCCGCTGCGCTGTGCAAATTCCTCCGCCGCCTGATGCAGCACGGCAGAATCCATATGCAAATCATATTGCTCTGCCAATTCCTGCACAAAGCCAAGATACGCTGCCCGATCCGGACGGCGAAAACAAACACGTATCCCGAATCTTCCTGCCAAAGCCTGCTGCTCCGGTATCACATCCGGCACCGGCGATACAGAATTCGCGTCTGCAAAATCCGAAGGCTTCAGATATTGACTGCTGCTTGCCGCATAGATCACCGTATTGGCAGGACGTTCCGCGACCGAGCCTTCCAGCGTCGCACGCAAAATGCCGAAGCTATCATCGCCGGCGGCAAAGGTCAGATCATCCACAAACAATATGAACTTCAGCGGATTATCGTGAATCCGTTCCATGATAACCGGCAGCATGGGCAGATCGGCTTTGGAAATCTGAATCAGACGCAGGCCTTCTCCGAAATACGCGTTGACGATCGCCTTGACGGTTGTGGATTTACCGGTTCCAGCGTCGCCGTAAAGCAGAACATTCTGCGCGTATTTTCCATTCAGAAGCGCAAGCGTGTTTGCAATCACCGCCTGACGCTCCGGTTCATAGCCCGACAGCGATGAGAGCTGCACACGATCCGGATATTTTACCGGCACGATTTGTTCATCACGAATCACAAACATCGGATTTGCAGCATAAATGCCATAGCCATATTTCCCGATCTGACGCAGACGCGCATGATACTCTGCTCCGAAATCCAGATCCGAATTTTTCCACTCCGGCAGAACGCCATAGTAGGAAACCTCTTTCTGCAGTTCATGCGGACGAATTCGCGCAAGGCGCTGCAAAATTGCAAGCTCATTCTGCACGCAGGCTGCAAGCATTTCCGCAATTTCATCGCCGCGCGCCACAGCACGGACATAGAAATTATCATCCTCGCATATCAACCGAAAGATATACTCCGTCAGATTCATGCTGCGCGCATAAAGCCGCGTAATAAATTCCGTATACTGCCGCAGTTGGATCATCGGATCCATGGTTTCCGTATCGAGCAGCGCACGCAGCGGCAGCATGACGTCATTTGTCAGCAGCTTCCGGAATACGACCAGCGAATTGAGCGCCAGATCAATTTCTTGTAGTTTTTTATTTTTTCCCATTGTATCTTACCTTTTCAAGACGAATACGTTTTGACTATAGGATGACTGCTTCATCATCAGATAGCTCCCATAATGATTTCCAGCAGCGGTATGCCGCATAGCAGACGCCGGCGGTAATCAGACCGTCCGCAAATATGACAATCGCCGCCGCATAATAAAATATCCCCCCGATCGCATTGCTGAACGCGTGTACAAATATCGCAACCGGCAGCGTCAGCTTTGATTTTCCCATCTGAATGCCATAGAAAATCAGAACCGTCAGCGACACAGTAAATACCACGCCATTCACTGCGATCCAGAGATTGACTCCGAACATATCCGAAGCGATAATGCTGCTGCCGATCAGCCCGAAGCAGGATAATCCGGCAGAGAAGCTTTCCTGATAGCCGTGCGCCAAACCATATGTCACGGCGTCCTTTCTGCTGTCATAGTTCTCAAGCAGAAATTTCATCGCCAGAAACTTCGCGCCCTCCTCAAGAATGCCGTAGAGCAGTCCATTTGCGAGACGATAGCCTACAAAGCTTTCCATGTCGAAGCAAGAGCGAATCACATATCCGATGATAAACGCCGGAACGCATACGCCAAAGGAAACCAGAGCCGGATAGATACGCGCACCGGTCTTTTTGTGCCAGAGAATCAGCAGCACCGGAGCTGTGAGCATCCGTACCATTCCTGCCAACATACAATTCATATCATTCATCTGCTTTCAGTCTCATTCTACTGCGGCTTCTTTGCGCGTCCGCAGACAATTTGCACCGCGTTCGAGCGCCACGATACCCGTCCGGCACATCTCCATGATGCCATATGCCTTCATCAGATCAATAAACGCGTCAATTTTTGACGTTTCACCGGTCAACTCGCAGACAAGCGCCTCCTTGGAATAATCAACAATCTTAGAACGGAATATTTCTACTGCCGCTATGATATCCTGCCGCGTTTCGGCGTCATTGCGCACCTTAATCAACAGCAATTCCCGAATCATGGTTTCACGCGGATCAAGTACCTCAACCTCTTTGACATCATGCAGCTTTTCAAGCTGCGTCACAATGCGCTCCTTGATATCATCATCACCGCGAAACGCAACCGTAATACGGGAAAGCCCCGCTGATTCTGTCTCGCTGACGGTCAGGCTGTCGATGTTGAAGCCGCGCCGCGTAAACATCCCCGATACGCGGGACAGTACGCCTGAAATATTCGCAACCAGTACGCCAATCACATATTGCTGTTCCATATGCTCCTCCGTATCCGTATACTACTTATTCTATCTCTGTAATGATATGATCAATCGAACTGCCCGGCGGCAACATCGGCAGCACAAGCTCATCGCTGCACATATGCGCGTCTATCACAAACGGTCCGGACTGCGAAAAAGCTCGATGCAGCGCGTCGGAAAGCTGTACCGGCGTCGATGCCCTTGCGCCGGACGCGCCAAAGCCCTCAGCGACCTTGACAAAATCCGTCTGGCGGTTCAGCGTTGTACCGAAATAGCGGCTGTCAAAAAAGAGAGTCTGCCATTGCCGCACCATACCGAGCGCACCATTATTCATAATGATCACCGTAACATCCGTCTGCTCCGAAACTGCAGTTGCCAGTTCATTGAGATTCATGCCGAAGCTGCCGTCGCCCGTAAACAGCACAGCGCGTCTGCCGGTTGCAATATTCGCACCGATCGCCGCGCCAAGCCCGAAGCCCATCGCACCAAGTCCGCCACTCGTCAGAAAAGAACGCGGCTGCCGAAGTGGATACCGCTGCGCAGTCCACATCTGATGCTGTCCAACATCTGTGACAATCACAGAATCCGCCGGCGCTGCCGCGCTGACCGCGTCTATAATCTGATAATGCGTCAAATAGTTTTCCGAATCGCACAGCTTCTTTTCCAACAGTGCATGAGAATACGCCGTTCGTGCGGTTTCCTCCTGCCGGAGCCGGTCAATCTGCTTACGCCAAACAGGATTGTGTCGCCGTTCTACAAGTTCATAGAGCCGTTTCAGAGCGTCCTTCAGATCGCCTCGAATCGTCAGCGCCGCGGATATATTTTTATTCAGCTCTGCACCGTCAATATCAATATGAATAATATTGAAATGTGCGGAGAATCGTCCCTGTTCACCGGTTGCGCGGTCGCTGAACCGTACTCCGAGCGCAAGCACCAGATCCGCCGCGTCCTCTGCCGCAGAAGACGCAAAATGACCGTGCATTCCCTGCATACCGAGAAAAAGCGGATGCAATGACGGTACCGCAGAGAGTCCCATCAAAGAACAGCCCATCGGCGCATCGAGCTTTTCCGCAAGCGCAATCAGCTCCGCAGAAGCATTTCCTGCAATCACACCGCCGCCGAAATAAATATACGGTCTTCTCGCTTCTGCAAGCATCTTCGCCGCTTTTCTAAGCCGTTCATCCGATGCCGGTCTGATTCTATCAGGCTCTATCGGATGCGTATATGGCGTATGATCACAGACCGCCTCCTGCACATCCTTCGGAATATCGACCAAAACAGGTCCCGGTCTGCCGGATTTTGCAATCTGAAATGCCGCACGAATGGTTTCAGCAAGCTCATCCACACGCTTGACAATAAAATTATGCTTTGTCACCGGCATACTGACGCCGACGATATCAACTTCCTGAAAACTATCTCTGCCGATCTGACTGCACGGAACATTTCCCGTAATCGCCACCATCGGCACGGAATCCAGATAAGCTGCCGCAATGCCGGTCACAAGATTGGTCGCGCCCGGTCCGGAGGTCGCCATCACAACGCCGACTTTACCGGTCGCTCTTGCATAGCCGTCCGCTGCATGAGCAGCACCCTGCTCGTGTGCAGTCAGGATATGCCGGATCCGGTTACGACTGCGATACAGTTCATCAAATAGGTTTATGACCTGTCCGCCCGGATATCCAAACAGCACATCGCAGCCCTGCTCGACCAGTGTTTCAATCACAATTTGTGCGCCTGTCATCTGCATGATTACGCCTCCTTTTATCCGTTCTCCGGCATATAGGGAATATGAAAAAACGTCTCTTTCACGCCGCTTCATTCGGCAAGAAAGAGACGAAGATACATCTGTATGCTCCGCGGTACCACTCTTTTTGACGCAAACGCGCCCACTCATATGCGTCAATGCAACGCATTTCTCTGTCACGGGAGAACCCGTCCGGACTTAATGAGCAAGACGCTGTTCTGTCCGGCTGCTCAGGGAGGACTTATGACCGGAGACGTCTGCTGCCTTTCAGCAGTGCCTTTCGGCATACGGCAGCTCTCTGCAAGACGGAATTCCAGCTTTTCTATTCCCTTCATCGCATTTCTATATGCTCATTATAATCTCTTTTTTCCGGTTTGTCAACCCCTATTTTATGCAAAAGCCGCGGCATCTGTATCAGATACTGCGGCTTTTGGAAATATATGTTCACTTATGCAGCGAAAAATTCGTTGCATACCAGCCATAGCCGGTATTGACCATCACCCAGCGAACCGTACAGGCGTAATCATTGACGGCAACCTTACCGATCGTAGATTCCAGACGAACATCAACCGTACAGACATTATCCGCATACTGCTTGATATGTGTGATTTCAAAAACATGATCCTCACGCATATTCGGATCATTATTATACCAGATATCCGAAGCAATCGTATACATCAAATTAGAAAACGGAGAGCCTGCCAGCATATAATTGCTGAGAACGGCAAGATTCTGGTCCAACTCGCAGCGCGTATTGATGACGTAATTCATGTACGCCTTCGTCAGCGCTGTAACGCGGTCGGTCAATGCGGGATCCGGATTCTTGTTGTCTGCAATCGGAAATACGTATTCCTGTGACGCATGATCGGGAGACGGTGTTTTATACGGCTCCAGAACATTTCCGTCTGCGTCGGTCACAGTCACCTTCGGCGCACAATATAATCCACCGATCACACATTTGCGCGCCATCGGCTGCTGCATAAAGTACAGCTCTGTCGGGCTGAGATGAAATTCGGATTCTGTTTCAAGATACTGATCCTCCGGCACATCCACGCCGTTCACCTGCATAGTCGCCCCCTCCGGCATTGTAACGGTCAGCGTAAATACTGGAGAAGCCTGAAGCGAAATCACAGAAACCGGCGCGTCAACACGCCACTCCGGAAAACTATACTTTTCCGTCCAGCCGGAACGTGCAAGCGGAACTTTTGCAATCGCCTCGCCATCCTGCAAAATATAATAATTGGGACGGGAATCTGTAAAATCCTCCGCGCGCTGATACGTAAATTCTCCGATAGTCCCAGCCTGACTGCGTGCTAATTCATAGAGCATTTCCGGCTTTTCATACGCGGTAAAGTTAAGACCGGCAGTTGCCTGCGTCATCATATCTGCCAGAAAGCTTTCACCCAATGTCTTAATATAGCTTTCCATGGTATATTTCGGGCGAGAGCTTTCGTATTCCGCAAGATATTTGTTTGCTTTTTTCATCATGCTGTACATCACAATCAGACAGACAACCACATACAGCACAACGAAAATCAGAAACATTCCTGTGCTGAGAAAACGAGTGTTGGTGTTTTTTTCAGCGGATGCAGCATTTTGTCTCGACCGTTCCGCAGGATATCTTGCTGGAATACTGCGACTTGCCGCTACCTGTACCGGAGGGCGAAGCTTTTCCGAAGATACAGGACGATGTTCTGCTCTCGCTGCCCCGTCAACCGGACGTTTCTTTGTCCTCTTGCGCGGCACATCGCCGGATGCTGCCGATTGTTCCGGCGCAGATACAGGACGGCGTCCTGCTGCCGCTGCCCCGTCAACCGGACGTTTCTTTTTTCTCTTGCGCGGCACATCGTCGGATGCTGCCGTTTGTTCCGACGCAGATACAGGACGGCGTTCTGCTGCCGCTGCCCCGTCAACCGGACGTTTCTTTTTCTTCTTGCGCGGCATATCGCCGGAT
>JAEDJD010000002.1 GCA_016296505.1 Oscillospiraceae bacterium | reverse complement strand
AGGCACTGTCAGCGGTTCACGTGACTATGTCGGCGGCGTGTGCGGATATAATTATGCTTATGTTCATTCTGTTGAAACAAGAAAAGAAACAGGAGCAGCAACAGCAACAATCAAAGATTGCCATAACATAGGCACTGTCAGCGGTTCATCTAATGTCGGCGGTGTGTGCGGATATAATTATGCTAGTGTTTCTGATTTTGGATTTGGAGAAGGACCAATAACAGCAACAATCGAAAACTGCTATAACGAAGGTGATGTCAGTGGTTCATCTATAGTCGGCGGTGTGTGCGGATATAATTATGCTAGTGTTTCTGATTCTGGAAACGGAACAATAACAGCAACAATCGAAAACTGCTATAACGAAGGTGATGTCAGTGGTTCATCTATAGTCGGCGGCGTGTGCGGAATAAATTATGCTAGTGTTTCCGGTTCTGGAAAAGGAACAATAACAGCAACAATCGAAAACTGCTATAACGAAGGTGGTGTCAAAGTTGACGTCAGCGGTGCAAAATATGTCGGCGGTGTGTGCGGATATAATTATGCTTATAGTGGAACAGCTACAATCGCAAACTGCTATTACCTTTCAGGAAAAGCAACAGGCGGTATAAATGGCACAGATTTAAATGGCTCGGCAGAGGTTAAAACCGAAACACAGTTCAAAAGCGGCGAGGTGGCATATCTCCTTTCACAGGGTGAAAACGGCTCAGTCTGGGGACAGGATTTAAGCACAGCTGATTCTTACCCCGTTCTCGGCGGTAAAAAAGTCCTTGCAAACAGTGACCAGTCAGAATTTGCAAATGATGTTATGATTTACGGTCAGAACGCCGCCCTTGACGGTACTATCGACTTCAATATTTACGTTGCCGCTGATGATAATTACGAATGGTCGGCAAGCTTTAACAATACTGTGGTTGAAAAACCTGCAAAGGACGAAAACGGACTTTATAAGTTCACATATCAGGTTGCCGCAAAGGATATGGCAGAGAAAATCATTTTCTATATTAACGATGCTGTCAATGCAACGGTTTCTGTTTCAGATTATCTTGCTGAATTAAAGAACAGCGAAGATGAAGACACACCGCTTGCAAATCTTGTAACGGCTATGGAAACATACGGTACTGCCGCAGATGCATTTTTCAGCACTAACGGTAAAGTTGCAGAAGTAAACAGCGTTACAGCCGAAAATCTCAGCGGTTATACATTTACAAAGAATGACACACCGGAGGGTATCAGCTACTACGGTTCAAGCCTGCTGCTGAAATCCGAAACAACTGTAAGACACTATTTCAAGCTTGCAGAGGGAAAGAGTATCGGAGAATTTACATTTACGGTTAACGGCAGCACAGTAACACCTGTGGAAAAACAGGACTATTACTACATTGATATTGAAAATATCAGTGCAGATAAGCTTGGAACTGGATTTACAGTAAGCATAAATGGCGAAGATGTAATCACAAATTACTCTGCTCTCAGCTATGCTAAGACCGTACTTGAAAAATCTGATGACGAAAACCTGAAAAATCTCGTAAAGGCACTTTACATCTACAACCAGAATGCACTTGCATATATAAATGCAGATTAAAAAAAGGAGATTATGAGCATGAAAGAGAAATACGAAAAGGCTGAAATTGAAATCGTGGAGTTTGAGTGTGAGGACGTTATTACTACAAGTGGTATTGTCCCTGACGATAACGAACTGCCCATTGCTTAAGCACAACTAAAAAATCAAAGCAAGCACTGCATTTTGCAGTGCTTGTTTTCAAGGAGGAACAATGAAAAAATCGTATTGGCATTAGTGACGATATCTCTCCTGCTTACCGGCTGTTCTGACGACGGAAAAAAAGAATCAGCGGTCAGCGATGACAGCGTTTCACCGTCTGTGGAAATGTCTGCGTCTGAAAGTGAAAGCACGGCTACCGAAACGGTGCAGACAGCTTCCGACAAGGCAGTGCAGCCAGAAACGCAGAATACAACAGAAAAAAAATCTTCTGAAAACCAAAGCAGTAATACCGGAGCGGATACTGTTTTGCTGGATTCCGGTCTGAATATATCAGAGGATACAACCATGTCAGTTGGTGAACTGCCGGTTATAGGCGGAGAGGACAAAACATTCCCGGAAAATGCGGACAGTAAGCCGTCTGTAACAACGACTCCATCGTCCGGGGAAAAAATCCAGACCACCACAACAGTATCTGCATCAGATGAAAGTCATCAGACAGTCACAACAATAAAAAAATCCGGAGATGTTATTGAACTGCCGATAATCCCGGTGCAATAAAATATGTATGGCATATATAAAATTTCAGATAAAATTATCGGCATAGTTTCAATCCATTCAGCGAAGAAAATAATTGAATCTGATGCTATCTTGTTTCACGGCTCAGACTGTGTATTTTTAATGATATTCTTGTTATGCCCATTATTCCAATTCCCCCTTCTTCCTTCCCATACTCCTTTCTGCAACGTACCGTCTGCTCTGATAATTTTCAATCTGAGCACGGCACTTTTCCATTTGGTCAAATTTTTTCTTTTCAGCGGTATACTCCATATTTTTTGCGGATTTTTCAGATATAAGCTTATCACGTTTAGCTTTGAGAGCATTCAGACTTAAAAATCTGCTATCACGGTCAAAAATCACTTTTTCGTGAGCCATAACACAGTCACGGACGTAAGCAGATTTTTTCATTCCAAGAGCCTGAGACTGATTCTCAATACGTTCACATTCAGCATTGTTAAAACGGATATTCAGAGTGTGGTTTCTGTTCTGATTCTGACAGTCCAGATACAACTGTTCCTGTTCAGTCAGATTATCAGTTTCGGAGAGGACTTTTTCAAGTTCTTTTCTTCGGCGGTCTTCAAGAATATTCCATGCAGCTTCATTGGCATTTTTATTCCTGCTGATTTCGGGGCCTGAGGGGTGTTCCCTCTCACAAGCTGTGCATCTCCGCATTCAATTTTCAAAATTTGTAATGCGGGGTTGCCGTGCTTGCTGGGATTGAAAAATCGCCCTTTGGGCGATTTTTCAAATTGAGCCTGCGGCTCTGTATTTTTCTCACGATTTTAGTGAGAAATTGAAGCTTTGCGACTTTCTTTGTTGTAATTGTAATCCGGCATTGCGTAGTTGCTGAAATTGGAGTGTGGCAGTTTTTGTGAAAATACAATATTCATCGGCTGATTTATTCAGACGATGTTTTGAATGTCGATTGATTATCAATCGTTGCATTCAAATTAAAAGGCATTAATGCAATTTTTTCTTATAGCAGAATATTGATTTACATTTTGAAATATGGTATAATAGTTATAAAGGAAGTGATGCCTGTGAACATAGAAATAGATCAGCTGACACCATGCCTTGAATATGTGAAGGATAGTAAAATTGTTGAAACATCATTTTCTGCTGTAAGCAAAGCAGAATTAATGAATTTAAATAGGTGGTTTTTCAAATGGACGGATTCAGATTTAACGAATTGCGAAATTTACAAACTGACTGTCAATGATGATGAACGAATACAAGGTCTGATTGCAATTCAGGTTATGCAGCGTGATAAAGCTGTGTATGTAAAGATTGCTGAAAGCGCACCTCACAACAAACATGATGCTAAAGAATACATTGGCGTGGGAGGTCACTTGTTTGCGATTGCTGTGCAGCGTTCCTATGAACTTGGCTTTGATGGATTTGTATATTTTGATGCGAAAAATATCAGTCTTGTCAGCCACTATGCAAGGTCACTTGGAGCTATCTTTATCGGTCATCCTCATCCGTACAGAATGATTATTGATGAAGAAGCCGCAAGAAAACTGATTCAGATTTATAATTTCGGGAGGGATTGAAATGTCAGAGAAAGAATTTATTCAGATTTGTGAGTTAGACGATGTTGCCGATGCAGCTGGAGGATTTGTTGACTTTCATGCTTCTTCAGACAGCGATATTCACTATGATTATCGAGCTATTCTTGCATACTGCAAAGAGAGAAAAATCGATCCGATTGATATGACGATCCGGGAAATGCAGCAATTTGTTCTTGCGTAATAAATTATCATATGAAATTATTAATGCACTGAGTTTCAGCGCTCGGTGCATTTTCTTTTTCTTTGGTGAAAATGCCGAAGGCTTAAAAACAGTTTAAAAGGTATCTATCAATCCCTATTGATAATTTTACAGAAAATGCGGAACTGAATTGCTTTTCAGGACAAAAAGTTTGTTGAATTTGGAACTGGATTTTTATCCTTATAGGCGCTATAATTTTATCAGCTGTAAAAATACTCAGCCGATATTCGGAACATCGGTCTTTACAGCTTAAGAGGGTAAGAGAAAGAAGAAAGCGAAGCCCTCACTCTAAAAGCATAGAGATAGAGAAGCTAAAGGAGAAAATTCGCTATGACAAACAACAATACTTTGCAGGAACAAAATTTTCGGTTCCATGACTGTCCAACGCATACCAACAAGTATGAAGTGGACGGACAGAAATTTACTGTGATAAGTCACTTTATCGGTGATAGAAATATCAATGATGTGATGTACGACTATGCAATGAATCGTGCTATGAACGAAATGCTTGGCAGAGTTCCAAGTGGAGCATAAACTTTTTTCTGAAAGCTATTGCCTTTTTCGACGTACTGCGCTATAATGGGTATGCCGAAATAGGCTGCTTTGGAGGAAAGGAGAGTTTATGTTACCAAAGCAGACTGAATATAATGTGGGCATTTACCTTCGCTTGTCCAAAGATGATGAGCGTGCAGGTGAATCCCCTTCAATTGAAAATCAAAGAAAAATTCTGACAAAATATGTGCAGGAACAGGGATGGAGTATTTATGATACATATATCGACGATGGTATCAGCGGTACAACATTCGACAGACCAGGCGTACAGAGAATGCTGGAAGATGCCAGGAATGGCACTATTAATCTGATACTCTGTAAAGACCTTTCACGCTTCGGCAGGAATTATATCCAAGTTGGTCAGTATACGGACTACATTTTTCCAATGTATAATATCCGTTTTATTGCTCTGACTGACAATATAGACACATTCAATTCGGATAGTGCAAGTATGGATATGATGCCGATTATGAATGTTTTCAATGAGTGGCACGCTGCCAACACCTCAAAGAAAATCAGGGCTGTCCTCTCTGCAAGTGCAAAGTCGGGAAAATATCTTGCGTCTTATGCTGCCTATGGATATATCAAATCAAACGATGAAAACAGTACTCCTGTCATTGATGAGTATGCCGCAGGAATTGTCCGCCGTATCTTTGAAATGAGAGCAAGCGGTATGAAACTGAAAGCAATTGCAAGAGAACTGAACAATGAACATATCCTACCGCCTTCCGATTATGCCTGTCAGCGAGATGGAAAGCCCGTACCGAATGACACAGAAAGCTTGTGGAGTGACTGGAGTGTAAAGCGTATCCTTTGCAATGAAATCTATATTGGCAACCTCACTCAGCTCCGCACTACAACGGTATCACATAAAAATCATAAGGTCATAAAGAAAGACAGAGAAGACTGGGCGATTGTGGAACATAATCATGAACCGATTATTTCTATGGAACTCTGGAACAAGGTAAGAGCCACAGAGCAATCTCACAGCAGAGGCAAGCGTACCAAAAAGGGTGTGACACTGCCGCTTTCAGGATTCTGTTACTGTGCTGACTGCAAAAATAAAATGAAGCAGTCTGGAGATTCGGCTGCTTATATCTGCGGACGATATGCAAGGTCTGGAAAACAGGCTTGCGGTACACATTATATCAGAGCAGAATTGCTTGAAAGTATTATTCTTGATGATATTCGCCGTATGATTGATATGACCATTGACGAGGATAACGCACGAAAACTGTTCCTTGAACAGAAGTCGCATAACAGTCAAAAAGAACTTACTGCCTGGCAGAAACAGCTTCACGAAAAGGAACAGCGACAGATCGAATTAAATCGACTGATACGTTCCGTGTATGAGGATAAGGTTCAGAACAGAATACCCGAAGAAATTTGTGTAAAGCTCCTTGGTGAGTATCAGCAGGAGTTACAGACTGTTGAAACATCGATTACGGATATGCACCATAAGATAGCTGAGTCAAAAAAGGACGAGCGTGATGTGGACGAGTTTATCCGCCGTCTTAAAAGCTATGCAGGAGCAGAAACGCTTACAAGGCAGATGTGTCTTGACTTGATTGAATATGTGACCATTGACGAGAAAAAACATTTGAAAGAGTAAATGCTATATCTGCTCTCTATTAAGGGTTGCAGTCAAGTTTTCATTTAACGAAAGACTGAATACAGCTTCAACAACAAGCATAACTGATAGGAGCTTGGCTGAAGTTGTGAGTATTGAATTAAATTGATCTTGAGAAGAGGAGGGAGTACAAGAAAGGTATGAAAATATTATTTTTGACTGATAGTATAACAACATTAGGCGGAGCGCAAAGAGTAACTTCAATCATTGTAAATGAACTATCGAAATCTAATGATATTACAGTAATTTCGCGTTCTGACTGTTCTGAAAGATTGTATTACATTGATCCAAACGTAGAGGTGCTCTCTTTCTCAGATTTAGGGATTGATTACTATTTCCATTATTATGAGAAGGCACTAAAGTTATTAAACAGAGTTACAGGTATTCTAGATGGATTTGGAATAAAAAGTGAATACTACCCCAAGCGATATCAAAAGGAAATATCTAAATATATCAATATAAATAAATTTGATGTTGTCATCGGGGTTCAGGGCTATTGGGCTTACTTTTTAGGCTGCATAAGAAAAAGAGTTAACTGTAAATTAGTGGGGTGGCAACACAATTCTTACGATGCATACTTCAACACTAAGAATCGATATTATTGGCATCAGGATAGGATTTCTAAGTCACTAATTTGTAAGTTGAATGAATATATCGTTTTAAATGAATACGATCAAGAACTATTTAAAAAATACATGAAAATTAATGTGAAGTACATTTATAATCCTAAAAGTTTTGATACCGATTTGCCATCAGATTTATCCCACCATAAGTTTATTGCAGCAGGAAGATTTGCTTATGCCAAAGGTTTTGATTTATTAATTAATGCATATAAGAAATATTGTGTTTTAACAGAAAATAGATGGCCATTGGAAATTATTGGAGCAGGAGAAGAAGAATCAAATTATAAAAGAATTATCCATGATTTACATTTAGATGATAAAATTTCTGTGCTTTCTTATACGAGCGATATTCAGAGCAGTTTTAGAACGGCATCATGCTTGCTATTATCTTCCAGATGGGAAGGTATGCCTATGATTGTATTGGAAGCAATGGAGATGGGTGTGCCAACTATTTGTTTTGATATTCAAGCCATAAAACCACTGATTAAGGATGATTGGAATGGATTGGTAGTAGAAAAATTTGATTTGGATGCATATGCGAAAGCTATGTACTTAATATCGACAAACGAAGAGTTGAGAAATAGATACGCAAATAATTCTCGTATAAAAGCCAAAGAGTTTTCAATAGATTCTATATCTCAGATCTGGGAGGACGAACTGAAGAGAATTTGTGAGGATATATAAAATGGTTATAATAATCGGTTTGGAAGACCAGATATGAAAAGTCAAGCATAAATTAGCAAAAAATTTTTTTCGTATATAGCCACAGGGGGGGAAAGGTGAAGTTTGAAACTATCAATAATTGTACCTGTATATAATCTGGAAAACTATATAGCCACTACATTGGAATCGCTACTATCCATACGTTTTTCTTTTGATTTTGAGATTATTGTGATCAATGACGGCTCTGTGGATGAAAGCGAGTCTATTATACAGGGGTATCAGAAGAAATACGGTCAAATCACGCTTTATTCCATAGAGCATCAGGGAGTATCCAACGCTCGAAATACAGGCATCAGCATAGCCAGTGGAGATTACATTACATTTGTAGATGGTGATGACACAGTAGAGCCGGATTTCTTTGAAAAGACCATCGGAGAGTTGAATTCAGGTGGGTATGATTTTGTTCAGGGAAACTATAGAAGAATAGATGGTGATAATACAAGTTACGACCAATTCGTTTCAGAAGATGTGGTTATAACTGAAAAAGACATAATGCACGAAAAACTCTTTGGGTTAGAAAAACTGATCCAAAATCATGTCTGGGGAAAAGTATTTCGTGCAGAAATAATTAAGGACACTTTATTTGATAGAACAATAAAAATAGGCGAAGATCTGAAATTTGTATTTGATGTCATAGAGAAATCAAAAAAGATAAAGCTATTAAGTTGTGTTGGATATAATTATATCCAAAGAAACACATCAACAATGCACGTTGCTGATATAAATAGATATATAGATAAGTTAAAGGTTCTATCGTATTGTAAAAATAGAGTAGGCAACAACAGTATATTGCAAAGCATTGAAAGGCAAGAGTTACTGGCACTTTTAGCTATGTACGCTATGATAGCAAGGAATGGTGGAGATAATAGAGAGTGTTATGAGAGAATATGCGCATTGGATATCAAATCAATCCGGGATAATTTGAGCAATAATGTAAGGCTTAAAGTATATTTAATCAAGTATGCTCGATTTATCTATGATTTAATTATACGAAAGAGGCACAAGAATTCGAATGGATAATTGGACTGTTGCTTTTGTTACAATAGATGATTATAAAAATTATTGAAAACCAACAGGTACAGAATAAGGATAATTAGATGAATAAGAAAGTTGGAATTTTAACATTATCAGCATCTGATAACTGCGGTTCATTACTGCAGACCTATGCCTTAAAAACATATCTTGAGAAATACATGGGATTCTATGCAGAGGTAATTAATTTTGAATCTGAACAGTCGAAAAGACTATATGATATTTTTCCAAAGAATATATGGTTCCATCCAAGAGGATTGTGGCTGCGTTTGACGCATTATAGGGCATTGGCAGGGCAGAAGAAAGACTATAAGCACTTTCGTGAAGTCTATCTGAAGATGGGAAAAAATGTCTATCATACAGAGGACGAACTTAAGGAGCTGGATGGAACGTATTCAACCATCATCTGTGGCAGCGATCAGATCTGGAACGTGGGTATGTCGGATTTTGACAATGCCTTCTTTTTGGAATGGGTAAAGAAGTCACGTAAGGTTGCCTATGCTCCGAGTTTGGGCGGCGGAACACTGGTTAAAAAGTACAGTCCGGAGAAGCTTAAAGCAATATTTAGCTCTTTTTCGAGCATTTCGGTTCGAGAAGAAGCTGGCAAGAACCAATTAGAATCACTTACTGGAAAAGAGATAGATATGGTTCTGGATCCAACGCTTATTCTGAGCCGAGAGGAATGGAACGAAATTGTTGATGCGCCCATGGTGGATGGGAAATACATCTTCTTCTATTCCTGGGCATATCGCGACGATGAGATTAACAAGATCATTTCGGAATACGCAAAAAAGGTTGGTCTGGATGTCTATGTTATTAATGCTTCGAAGTGGATTGCGAAGGATCCGCAAAAGTATGATTTTAGGCTATTCCCAATGAGTGGGCCTGAAACTTTTTTGAATTTGATGAAATACGCGGATAAAGTATTTGTTCAATCCTTTCATGGTGTAATTTTTGCGAACATATTCAAAAAGGATTTCTATTTTATGGATGAACATAGGGACAATACTTTGGATCCGAGACTGGATTCTATTTTAACAATATTAGATAAAAAGGATCGGGTGGCGAGAAACGCTAAAGATATTGGTCAATTTGAAGCAATTGATTATTCAAGAGAGAATAAGCCGCTTGGCAATTTAAAAGCCACATCAGAAACATTCCTTGAGAAAAATATAGTATAGCAATACTTAAAAGGAGAACACGATGAGCAAACACGCCTATTTAATCATGGCGCACCACAGAATGGATTTATTACAATCATTGGTTTTCGCACTGGATCATGAAAATAATGATCTGTATATTCATATAGATAAAAAATGCAATGAGCAAACAAGAATAATATCAAATAAGTCAAAAGTATACTTCTTAGAAAGAATGGATGTGAGGTGGGCTGGATATTCCCAAGTAGAGTGCGAATATCGTTTGCTAGAGCTTGCGCTATCATCAGATGAACAGTATCAATATTTACACCTTCTTACCGGAGCATCATTTCCAATAAAAAGCAATCAGTATATTTTTGATTTCTTTAATGAAAATTATGGAAAGCAATTTATAGGTTTTGATAATAACTTGGATTATTCATCCCGAGCGAAATATCGGTTTTTATTTAATGAATTAGGGAAACCCAAGTCACTTTTTGATCATCTGTTGCTGTCAATCAGGAATTTATACATACAGATGCAAAAAAAGTTGGAGATTGATCGATTTGCAAAATTCAATATGCAGTTTAAAAAAGGTCTGGCATATTGGTCGATTACAGAAAATTGTGCGAAATATATTCTTGAAAAAGAAAAAATAGTAAAGAAAATGCTTCGATATTCTGTATCGGGAGATGAAGTCTTTGTGCAAACACTGGTATATAATTCACCTTTCAAGGATAGCATCTATAATTTGACTAATGAGTATGCAGGTTGTCTTGTTGCCACGGCATGGAAAAAATTCGTAGGGGAAGATAGGATTGGAAAGAATTTCTTAATGAAAGATTTTAATATTCTTGAAGAATCAGACTTGCTTTATGCACTGAAATTTGAGGGGTGGGAAGGTGTAGAGCTGATACATCAGATTGAAAACAAACTACTGTAATACTATCTGTTTTCACCTAAATTCTGACTTATAACGAGAGGAATATAAAGTGAAGTTAAACATAGTGCAAAATGCAAAAAGAAATATGATATGGGGATTGGCGGAACGGATTATTGTGACCTTTTTGCCATTTGTAGTAAGAACTTTATTCATTAATATACTGGGGTCTGAAATATTAGGTTTAAACGGATTATTCACCTCAATTTTTAATATTCTTAATATTGCTGAATTGGGATTTTCTAATGCGGTTATTTATAATATGTATAAGCCCATTGCAGAGAATGATACTGATAAAGTGTGCGCACTGATGAAATTCTATAAAACAATTTATAGAGTTATCGGATTAACGGTGTGGGGAATTGGCCTGTTACTGATCCCATTTTTACCAAAGCTGATTAATGGCAGTGTGCCGGAGGGATACAATCTTTATGTGCTGTATCTTATAAACTTATTTAATACGGGTATTGGTTATTTTTTATTTGCATATAAAACCTGCTTGCTTTATGTTCATCAAAGAAATGATATTAAAAGCAGATTGTCCGTTTTAATGAACATTCTGACAAGTTTGCTGCAGATTTCCATTTTACTCACAATAAAAAACTATTACATATACGTTTGTGTTATTCCTGTCATAACAATAATATCAAACATTATAAATGCCACTATTGTGACAAAAATGTATCCGCAATATAAATGCAGGGGGAGTCTATCAAAAGATGACCTAAAAGGCATTAAGAAGAATGTTCTTGGTTTGCTTGTGGGAAAAGTCTGTATGGTAAGCCGAAACTCATTTGACAATATTTTCCTGTCGGCATTTTTAGGGCTTACCACAGTTGCAATGTATAATAATTACTATTACATCATGTCTTCCATTATTGCCATATTAGCTTTAGTACATTCAGCAATTAACGCAGGTGTTGGCAATAGAGTTGCGTTAAACTCTGTAGAACAAAATCACAAGGATTTTCAAACGGTAACATTTTTATATATGTGGATTTCTGGCTGGTGCACGGTTTGTATGCTGTGTTTATATCAACCATTTATGCAACTTTGGGTAGGCGAGAAGCTGATGTTCCCGTTTATGATAGTAGTTCAATTATGTTGTTATTTTTATTCTTTAACCATGGGAGATATGCGCAGCATATATTCCAACTCGTCGGGCTTGTTCTGGCAGGGCAGATTCTATGTAATAGTTGAAGCGATATTGAACATCGTATTAAACTATTTTCTCGGAAAGCGTTTTGGAGTTCGTGGTATTATTGCAGCAACAAATCTGACTATATTATTTGTAAATTTCATTTGGGGATCGCTAATTCTTTACAAGTATTACTTTGTTAATATGGATGTAAAACGATACTTCCTTTCGCATACATTATATGCCTGTGTAACTGCAGTCATTTCGGTAATTACATACAGCACAACTTGCCTGATAAATCTTGACGGGTTCGGTGGACTAATTACAAAAGGCATAATTTGTCTAGTTATTCCTAATGTGTGCTATTATTTTGCTTATCGAAAGAATCAATTCTTCTCTGATTCACTTAAATTAGTTAAGCGAATTATTGCCAGATGAGTTATGAAAATGATGTTAGTAACCTCCAAATTTTCGATCATTTTTTTCACCCAGTGTGAAATACTATAAGCATAAACCACAATATAGTCTGTCAGATCAACAGGTTTCCTTTTCCTTTTGCTAAAGTCAAACATTAAAACAGGGTCGAGATTCTCGCTGATCTCTTTATCCGGAAGGATCTGCTTCATTATTGAGTACGAATTCTTATCTCTTACCGAAACAGCCGCATATTTTGAAATAAGCCCCGAAATATCATCCATTATTTCCGCTTGCAATATTGCATCATATGTTGCATTTCCAAATGAGGCTGCATATGTTATGATCCTGTCCGTATTTGCATTTTCTCCGAATAGCTCTTTACTGAATCCGACATCAGGATTTGATTGCAAGCAATTGAAAACTTCATCACTGCCTACGACAAGTGTATCAACCTTTGTGCGATATTGCTTGTTCGGGCTGATACCTAATAAACTCACAGCCGGATTTCGGAATGAGCATGGTGCGGATAAGCTGTGACAGGATATCCGGTGTGTTGCCGTACAGCGTTTCGATCATATCAAAGCCCCCCATCTTCACAAGCTCCCGTGCTTCATCGAGCGTTGCAATATGGTTTTGCGGGAGATTCTGTAACTGGATGCCGCGCCCTGCCCACCGCTGTGTGCGGTTTGCGCCGGAAAACTGAAACAGCCCATGCGCTCTGCCGTCCTCGCAGATGTATCTCTCTGCCGCCTGATATTTCTTGACAGAAGATTTTGCCATCTGTAAACGCAGCTTCATCATATCAAGAGCCTCACCGTCAGCACTATGCTTGTTCAGATCGGTAATATGATCAATGCTATTCTAATCGAAGTCTTGGGTAGTATTGCAGAAAATGAGCGTAACAAGATTCGCAGTCGTCAAAGGGAAGGCATAGAAGCTGCAAGGAAAAGGAAGGTTCAGCTCGGACGTCCTGCGCTTATAAAGCCCGTAAATTTTGATAGTAAGATAGAGGAAGAAGAATTATCGCCCAAAACCATCATGAATATTAACCGATTTCTACATAAGGCGATGCATCAGGCGGTATCCCAAAAGAAGTCAGGTAAAAATTCGGATTGACAGGCGGTCAGCGACTGATCGTTCTGACCGATGATAAAGAAGGCATCGCCCTGATACCTTCAGAAATGTATGAAAAGAAGATGCGTCAGGCAATGGAATATGCTTCTGTTCAGCCGGAGGAATAAAATATAGGTCTTTTCTTTTCGGACGGTAAAGTTTTCCGCTCCGCAAGCTCGGACGGCTTTGAAGGGCATTTCCGTTCGCCTGAAAGTGCTTTCAAGCAGAGGTCGGCTCTGCAATGCCGTGGGTGGCTTCATACTCCCTGACACGGCGATAAAAAGTATTAGCCGACAAGCCCATTCTCCGCATAAAGTCTCTGCCTGTGATGTTCTTCACTTTCCATGTATCACCGAAAAGAAAGCCCAATCTCACAATGAAATTGGGCTTTCTTGGTTTTACCTATAATCGTTCCGAGACAGGTATGAGATTTGCCTCAGAGAATTCTAAACAGGAACCGTAACAGTCATGAAGGCTTTTATTATATTGGATTAATTGCCTGTATTCGAAGTGCTGCTGTTATCAGCATCCCAACAATCCAATTATAGATAACCTGTCTGTATGCTGCTTTGCTTATTCCTTCCTTGATGCTTGACACTTTAGGCACAGCGAAAAGTGAGTAAAGATATAATAGTAGCATATCTACTACAGAATAGAAATATACTATAAAAGAAAAGGGAGCATCTCAATACCAATGATTAGCTGCTCCGGTTGGGGTCAAATTGGAGTCAAATCAGTTACTGCGTTTTTTTTAGACAAAGAAAAACCTCGTAGAATTACGTATCTACGAGGTTTTTGATTGGTTTCGGAGGGGCGCAACATTGTTTACCTGAAATCTTGTTCCGGTACTTCGCAGAAGCGCAAGGCCGCTGATTTGTGCAATGTGCTGCTTTTCGGCTGGATCAGCTGCAAAATCGCTGCAATCCGGGCGGCAAATTGCACAAAACGGGGGAAATCAGAGAGAGAAAATGAGCAGTGACTGGCCGCAGTCCAGGACAGCGCAAACAGGGGTACACTCCCCCCGGGGTACTGGATCAGCCCGGCACCGGCTCCGGCTGCCTCAAATACTCAACGATTGCAGCTATCTGCTTTTCGCGCGTCCATTCTTCGCCGCTTGCTTCCGCTGCTTCGCGCAGTTCTTCAGCGTGCAGCTCTGCGCATTCAACAATATTCAATTTGCTCGTGTCGCCGTTAACTCTCTTGTAAATGCTCCGGGCTATGAATGACATATCAGGGCGGGAAGCATTCGCAGCGGCTTCCAGCTTTCGCAGCTTCTGAGTGTGGTGCATCTCGTTCCAGAGATCCACAAGCACGCGCCGCTTTGACAGCATAACTAGCCCGCGCTTTTTCAGCTGTGAAACACGCTGGAAAGTGATTCCGAGCGCGTCGGCTATCTGTCCGAGCGTCTGACCGTCGAAAAATACGCCGGTGATTATAGCGCATTCTGTTTCCGGAAGCTGCTTGACTTCGTTCCGGATCATTGCGGCGGCGCTCTGAGCGTCGAGCAGTTCCACAAAGTCAAGCGCCGCAGGATCCGGCACAAAGTCGCCTATTGTGTCGGCGGTTCCTTCGTCGGTTTCTATTGGTGTGTCAAGGCCGCTGCAACGGTTCAAGCAATCTTGCAACTGTCCGCTGTGCCGTGTCCGTGTTAGCTCCTGCATTTCAGTTTGAAACGGATAATTGATATATGACGTAAACGCAAGTTCACACTCCGGCTCGTATTGCTCTATGCTGCGCAGAAAAGCAAAGAAAGACTGCTGCTTTATGTCGTCGAGATCAACGCCGCAGCGCGCGCAGAGTGCAGCGTGATTGTGGAAATACACAAACGCTTTCTTCATGTAAAGACCGCGCATGCGTTCCCACAGTTCCGGAATGCGTGCTTTGTCGCCGTCCTGGATCATCATTGCAAGCTCTTCATTCGTTTTCATTGTGCCGTCCTCCACAAATAAAGCAGGGATCATCCGCGGCTGATAGTTCATTAGAGACTTTAGATCAGTTGTTATAATGGTATCATATTTCTTATCCAATTTAAGTTTCTGAGATGATATATTGCCCCAATATTTTTCACATATGACAACATCACAATAAGGGATTGCAACTCGTAAAAAGGTTATATCATAAAAATCGTGGTTAATGCTCTCCTTTCGTAATCAATTCTACGACCATTTGAGCCAAGCATCGATCGTTCTCAGCATCATTGCAATGAACATGACCGCCTTGCGACGATGCTTTTGCTTTTTTTCTATTCTTTCTGGATTTCGAGATGCCACATGGTCTGACAGAGACCTCTTGAAAATATGGGGCTTATTGAGGAGAGACTAATTAGCAAACTCCTGCGCGGTGCTGTCCCGTGCAGGAGTTGCTTCATAACGTAAAATTATGCTTTCAACCTATAGGTACGGTTTCGATTACCACCTTCCGCGACAACGATGCCTTCTGCAATCATTTCACGGACAATAGTTCTAATGCGGGTCGGCTGCAAATCGAGCAGCTCACACAACTCCGCGCCTGTTGCACTCACATGATCGGTCAAATAGGCAATGATCATATCCTTTTTTGCAGCAGTTTTTATCAGCGCTTTTTTATCTTTATCAGCGCTTTTTTATCTTTATCAGCGCTTTTCATCATAGGCAACGATACCATGATGCGATTCGGATTGAAGGCTTGTGATAAAGTCGGTTCGTCCCAGCCCTGTAGACTGTTCAAATGGAGAGTAAATCCAAAGCAGCTATAATCCGATATAAAACATAAGTTAGAAAACAGCATCGGCTGAAGAGCGGTGCTGTTTTTCTTCGGCTAACTGTGTTGACAATTCATTTCATTCATGGTATGATATAAGAAACTAATGAACGGGGGTGAGTGCTTTTGAATCAGGACGAATTATGTGTCATCATTGCAGAAAAATATTATCAGCCAATTTACAAATATTGTTATGCCAAGCTGAATTGTGATGCTAGTGCTGCGCAGGATTGCACACAAAATGTATTTCTTATCATGATTCAAAAGAAAAATCGCCTCAATCTAAGCAACAATATGCAAACATGGCTCTATAAAACTGCTGATCGTCTAATCCGAAACTACCGACGGAAAGAGAAAAAATATAGGGATCAGATTCCGATTGATGAGATCGAACTTGCAGATCACGGTGGATTACCTGGACAGGAAACAGAAACACCACTCGACTGTTTGACAGAAACGGAATCCGCGCTGTTGCATGAATACTATGAAGCAACATTTGGATCGCGAAACGAACTGGCAAAGAAACACAATATGACGCTGTATGAATTATATAAAGAAATTGATCGGATTAAGAAGAAGGTCAAATCAAACAAAGATTAACCACCACCCCCTTACACATTGTGCACTCATACAAAACTGAAAGAATGATAGAAATTTGCATGTTCTGCTGACATTGAATATATAAAGAACATGAACAGAAAGTGAGGTGAATGATATGAATCAAGTCAAAGCTGATAAAGAAATGATTGCGGAAATGCAATCACTGCTGGAACAAGAAAGCCGAAAGCCGGCGAATAAACGCGACTACAAAATGATTGAACAACTGTCTGCGGCAATCTATGAGGCAACTTCAACCGATGATTTATCTGTAATCGCTGAAAAAAACATCAATCAGCTCGCTGCCCAAAGTGCTGAAAAGAGCCGGAAACTACGTCAAAGCCGCTGGATGCGCCCGGCTGTGACACTTGCTGCCTGTGTCGTGATTTGCCTTTGTTTGAATGCATGGACAATTCATACGTTTGGACAGAATTTGCCTAAAACGATCTATCAGATCACACAGGGAGCTATCTCGATTCGTCCATCCGATCTTGATCCGGCGATTATCAGACTAGAATCTTCCGCAGATGATCCATACGGTATTCGTACAGAGTGCGAAAAACTCGGTTTTTCGCCGCTGACACCCGCGTATATACCGACAGATATGAAATTGCAGGATTTAACTTCAAATGATGCACCCATTAAACGGGTAACCTTTACTTATAAAAGCAGCAAGCACAATAATCTGCAGCTGCACTATAAATATGCTGTGGATCAGCAAGTTTATGAAAGCATAGATTTTGGTTTTCCAAGCGATCATTATCAAATTCACGAAGAGACGATTGGCGGAAAAACTGTTTTGATCTCATGGGAGGACGAGGTCTTTCATGCTGCATTCTGTGACAGCGATGCACATATCGTCTATCATATGAGTTCCAATTATATCGGGTATGACGAATCTTATAGGTTCTTTGTTCATATTTTGAATAACACGCCGCATCAAACTGCACAAATGTTTGATGCGTTTTTTGTATGATC
Organism: Oscillospiraceae bacterium; assembly: GCA_016296505.1. Lineage (GTDB taxonomy): Bacteria > Bacillota > Clostridia > Oscillospirales > Ruminococcaceae > Firm-04. The sequence goes on along the minus strand of JAEDJD010000002.1, from coordinate 144,302 downwards.
TCACAAGGTTTTGTGATTTGTAGAAAAATGGCAGATCTCGTGACATTGAATATTATAGAAGCACATGAAGGGAGGATTGTTTATGGCTTCTCATCGTATTCTTTTTGCGTGCCTGACTGCTGCTCTCTGTATACTCTCACCTATTTCGGTATTTGCCGAACAAACAGAACCGCACGAAATGGTAGAATCAGGCAGAAATTCCGGAAACCCGTAAGAACCACAAGATGCAAATTTGATTTCAGACTACGATCTAGCTTGCTACAATGATTCCAGTAAAGTTTATATTTCTTCATCGACTGTAGGAAGTGCTGTTATGGCTGAGATTGGGATTACCGATATTCAGGTACAACAAAGTGCAAACGGCGTTAGTGGGTGGACAACCTGTATACCGGAGTTTGATTTGACGGGCACAAATGTAAGCGCTTATTATGTCAATGACTACGGCGTTTCCGTTACATCGGGCTACTATTATCGGGTTGTCGTCACACACTATGCCAAGGAAACCGGTTGGTGGTTTCCGAAATCGCAGTCGTTCAACCAAACTTCGGGGGTGATGCATGTCCTTTAATTAACAGTCGCCTAGTCAGTTGATTCAAGATTATACAGAAAAGGAACAAAACATGAAGAAAAACGCTCTCTTAAATCTAATTTGACAATAGAGAAGATATTATGTTTACTCATAATTCATCTTTACATAGAGTTGACTAAAAGTAAGTAATTATGTATGCATCTTGCTCAAGTTATTTTATTTTGTAAAAAAAGTTAAGTGATCTAGATGTATATGTAGTTTAGTGTATTCTAGATGAATTCCGAAAATCGAGATAATTCTGATTTCAACCAACAATAACAATGTATAGGGAGGATTTTTAATGAGTATTCATAAAACACTTGCACTGTGCACTAGTATTATAACGGCGAATACTGGTTTGCTTTCTCTTCCAGCTACATATTCGTCATACGAAATCGAGCGGTAGACAAATTACATATACTCACAACTGAGCAATGAAGAGGTCGAGTCATTCGATTTGGTTTTACAGGAATTAGGTTGCACTGACGCTCAAGAAGTAGTCGAAAAAGTGTTGCGTACAAACACTCCACCTGTATCTTCGTCAGAAATAATCGATATTAATAATGATAATGCGTGCAATGTGAGTGATGTTCAATGTATATTGACTTTTTGTACGGGCAGTTATCAATATGATGGAGATTTCAAAGATCTTGATGTTAATGGCGATTCAGTAATAGATCAAAACGATGCAATGTTATACCTTGAATTTTATGTATATGTTATTACATATTCATATAGTTTTACACCCGGAACACCAGGTAGTGGGAGTGCCCCCTTAACGGCCTATGAAAATCGATCGTATCAAAAATGTGTTTTTTCAAATGGAACACCAAATCCTGCTATCCCTTACTCATTGAATTGGAGTACACGTTCTGCGAATATGACTTCTTTAGCGCGCAATACAGTTCTTCCTTACCCAGACAATCGTGAAGGCGATGATAATCCAGCAGTAGTAAAAATATCTAGGAATAGTGGAAGCGGAAGTGGTGCAATCATTGGAAATCATTTAGTTTTAACATGTGCACATAATATTTATAGCCGTGAAAACAATTGTTTTATGTCTGATGGATATGTAAATGTTTATACAGATAATTATTCTGTACCGGATTTAACTTGCCAAATTGTAGAAGCCCATGTTCCGGTGTCGTACATTAATGGTAATTCTGAACCACTAAGATCTTCGTATGACTATGCATTGGTTTATGTTACGGAAAATTTATCAGATTACGGTAAATTTAACCTTGGAGTTGCTACAGACGATTTCCTGAATGTAAATGCCACAGATGCGGAATCGGTATTTGCAAGTGGATTTCCAGGATATGTATATGGGCAACCAGCAAATGGCGTGAGGTATTTAAGCGAAGGTATTATGGGACCATTTGATGTGACTGCTTCGATAAATAATTATCCTTCCTCGTGTGAAAAAAGATTTCATGCAACATGCGTTATCAGTCCTGGAGATAGTGGCGGACCAGTTTATATGAATACAACATATGATAATACAGATTATAATATCTTACTAGGAATCACAACTGGCGGAACATATAATATTCAAACTCAGACAGGAGATGGAACATATGGTGTTCGAGTGACTCCAAATCTTCTCTTTTTCTATTTCTCCAACAGCTATATACACACATCATGATATCAATAATCTATAATTGACGAAAGGAGAGATCCTTATGAAAAATACAAAACAATTTGCTGCAATGGGGGCGGCACTGATCATGTTCATATCGTCGTCTATATCCGCATCGGCTTTTAGCCAGTACTATGATCAGAATAAACCAGGTGCAGTTTTAACAGCTATGCCGGAAGGAATGCAGATCAAAACAGAGATTCTTGATGACGGGACAATCGTCACAAAAACATGGCAAGAGGAAAATCCCGATAATCCGCAGATCAAGCGGATCCGTCCGGATGGACTGGAGGTAGAAGATTACCTTCCATTTTATGCGCTTTCCGTTCAGCCAGAGGATGCAAATTCGTTTGCCGCAGCATTCTCTGAAACATATACGCTTTTTCAAGAAGAGGACGGTAGCTATCTTGTGGCTGAGGCTGGGAATAAAGCTTTCGCAAATCCGCCACACGCATCTGGCATGAACAAGGCAGATGCAGGCGCGGCGGCGGATGCAATTCTTGCAAGCGGCACGGCGCAATTTGTCACTTTGCTGCATCAGTATGAACCGGGCAACAACTTCACTCTTGCATATCAGATTCGCCTGTTTTCTGAAGTTCCGCTTACGCAGGAGAACTTTACATTCCTTGGTGAGGACTATACCGTGCAGTTGAATCAGCCGGGCGGTGTCAAACTTCTCAAGGACGGAAAAGCTGTAGATTCTGTCTGGGCAGAGGATTACAAGCTGCTCTTCGGAGCACTCACACAAATTGACAGCGTGTATGCAGTTGATGTTGACATCTGGTACGATGAGGGCAGCCTCTTCAATCGGTATGCATCGGAAGAAACGAGATATCCTAAAGGTAGCGGCGATTTCGACGGTGACGGCAAGGTCAGCACCGAGGACGCTCAGAATGTCCTTATGAACTACACAGAGATCATCGCAGGCAATAAACCTGCGATGACAGACGCCCAGAAAAAAGCCGCAGACGTCAATGGCGACGGCACAATTGACTCAGCTGATGCTCAGCTGATCCTGCTCTACTATGTGCAGAATGCCCTTGCTGGTACACCGACCACATGGGAAGAGTTGCTTCTTGCAAAATAGAATAATGATAGTTTAGAAGCAACGGACGAAACACTTCGTTTCATCCGTTGCTTCTTGAAGATGCATTGAACATCTACCGCTAATCTTTACGAACCAGTAAAAATACTTGTCAGTTCTTGACATGAAATGCTCCCCTTTTGTTAGACAATGTGGTATAATAGAGATATACCGAATCAAAGTCTAACGAAAGGGGGCATTTTAATGCCAAAAGGGAAAGCAAATAAGCGGTATACGCCGGAGTTCAAGATTAAAGTTGTAGAAACGATGGGGCGTGAAAAGCTAAGTTATTGCGAAGCAGCACGGCAATTTGAGATTTCAGACCACAAGATTGTAGCAAGATGGGAACGCATCTATCTTGAAGAAGGTCCGGACGGACTGCGAATCGAGCGCAGAGGACGAAAGTCAACGGGTCAATCGCCGAAGCTGGAGAAGAAGGTTGAAGAGGATTGTGCTTTGAGTTGTGGTGGTTGTTGCTTCATCAAAACCGCTCCACTTTTCGCTGATTGTATAAGAAACCGACTCAGAATCCAGGGTTTCATTGAACATATACATATCAGTGATTTCAAAAGAAAAGTCGGATTTTTTAGGCTTAGCTGCACTCTCGAAACTTATTTTGAATAGATCTGATTCATCTGTACTGCAGTATATAGGGCAGCATCAGAATCGCAGCACTCTCGGAGTCACTATTGCACTGACCGGAGGACTGCGTATAGGAGAAATCTGTCCTCTGCAGTGGAGCGATGTTGACCTCGAAAAACGGATATTTTCCGTCACCAAAACTATGCAGCGTATCCAGTGTCCGACCGAAACAAGTAAAACAAAGCTCATCATTACCGACCCGAAAAGCGAATCTTCTCGCAGACAGATTCCGATTCCGGATTGCATGATGAGCTTTTTGCTTAAATTCAAGGGGAAGCCGAATGAATACGTCCTAACCGGCACTGATAAGCCCATTGAGCCGAGAGCAATGCAGTACCGTTTCCGTACGATTCTGAAAAACGCAAAATTACCGTCAATCCATTTTCATGCCCTCCGCCACATTTTCGCCTCGAATTGCATCAAGCTTTCCGAGTTTTCGAGCCGTGTTAACGATGCTGTAGTACGATCTGTGTGGGATCGCATTTGACTGAATCCAGATCACATCTGCGTACCGGACAAGCGATACATCAATTTTCATCTCTCTTGCTATGAATTTGATGTCGCCCTTCAGCAGAGGTTTCAAAGCTTTTACCCATGTCTCGTGACCGCCGAATACAACTGTGCTTTTCTGCACCGTGTACGGATATACCTTGCTATCAATTGTTTCATTGGCATCGACTGTATTATCCTCTGCTTCATCTCTATTGAACACGATTTCCCGCAGATCCGCAAGCTCTCTGTGTTCAGCCTCAGCTGCCGCTTTTTGCTGTTCAAGCTGTTTCGCCACATCCGCTGCCTTCTGAGCGTTCCATTCTTCTGAAGTAATTGTTTCTGCGTTATCTCTATCTTCGCTCTCAGTCAATGTCCTCGTATAGTCTGGTTCAAAGTTGTTAGCCCGTGTTCTCCTTCTGGAATTGCTGAGAGCAAGCATACAATACAGCATCGCAATTGCCTTATTCTGCTTGATACCGTACTTTCCGAGATCTTTCAGCTCTGAATCATAACGATGCAGGTCTCTCGGCATCAGACAGCCTGTGATCTCATAGACAATTTGTGCTAAATTTCTCGCCTCGTATTCATCATCGCCCTTCCAGCAGTAGTCCCTTGCATACCAATCCGGGAAGTCAGGTGTCTTAGAACTCATGGGCAGTACTTCTTCCCAGTATGGGTCTTCCATTTCGCTATAGTCGGACATTCCCCACGGCAGATAGTCTATCACCTCAGACAGCATACCGATGCAGGAGCCGTATAGCCAAGGAATATCGCTGCCAATCTCAACGGCATACAGCATTGCAAAGCACATCTCATACGGATTAGGAATCGGAACCGGTTGCAACATTGCTTCATGCAGTTCTTCTGGAAAATACTCGTTGACAAAATCGGATGTCAGATAGCCGCGGTGTACTATCATATACAAGAACTTGCCGCGCTTGTCTATGACATCATCCAGTTCCTTTAGTGCCGCTTCATGAAGGTCATCCAGCTCCTTCATCCTGTCAAGGAGCGAAACGATCTCAGCATCTCTCATACTGTCAGAGCCGTTTATAAGAGCCGTCAGCGGTGAAGGTGCATATGCCGGAGCTGTTTGTGAGATAATGGGGAGATCAGGAGCTTTCAAAGGATTCATCAGCAACGCATTGACCGGAGTATTCGGCTTGCTTTTGATTTGAGCCTTCCTGCTCTTTCTCAGACGCTCCCGTTCAGCCATGAACTGCTTTGCTTTTCTCTCCAGCTTGTCCCGTATTTCGTTGATTTCTTTGCGGATCGTGTTTATGTTACGCACTTTGTCAAGGTATTGTCCCTGAAAATAGCCGATACCTGTAAAGAAGCGTTCCGTCCATGCCTGATGGCAAGCTTCAAAGTGAGCAATAGCCTCATCTTTCATCCATTGTGGTAATAGAGCGAGGAATGCTTCGAACTTCTGCCTGCTCGGAACATCGGCATGGTCTTTTCCCTCCGCAGCGAGGTTGCTGGTCAGAATGCGTTCACCATCGCCGCCGTTGCTTTCAAGCGGAGCAATATCCTGATTTCTGTAACGCAGGACATATTCCACACTTGCTATGAGGTCTTCCTCGTACTGGCAGTCCCATATGTCTATCTCGAATAGATCATCTATCAGCTCCCCATCTGTAGGTAGGAGCATATATATCTTGTCCAGTGGGACATTCAGTTCGGATAGTCGGTCAAGAATCCATATTGATGCTGCCGTCAGGATATGGCCGTCATATTGTACCGGAGCATAGCTCTCACTGAAGATATTGAGCGTAATCCAGTCACCGGCAAGCTGACGGTCATGCTCATTCAGTTTTTCGAGCGAAGACAGGAGGGCGGCGGTTCGCCGTTTTTCCATCGCAGGCTCTAAGTCGAGCAGTCCGCTGGTGATGCGGTTATTCTTCTTCATCGCCTTGGAATGAGCCTGACGGAGATGCTGTATCTCCGTGCGAATCTTCTTCTGCCATTCCTTCGGCTCGGTGTACATGAAGTCCTCTATCATTGATAGTCTCTCTGGTAATGGATTTTTCATAGTGTGGTCACCTCCGTGTACTAATCTTACGCTAAATGCATTAGTCCAGCATTCACCACTACATCAAGCTGAAACTGGTTCTTGTTCCCGTTGTCAAACAGAACTTCTATGATATGGATACCGCTTGGCTTTATCTCAGAACCGACTATAACGCCTTCTCCATATGCATCATGCTTGATTCGTGTGTTTGTGGTATATGCTGCAAGTTCGGGAGCTGTCGGAACAGAAGAGGCTTCAATTTGCGAGAATGAGGGGACTTCAACTTCTATAGTAGGGGACTTTGCAACCCGTGGTTTGATTATCTGAACATCGGGATGAGACTTGGTGATTTCCCTTGACATTTTAACTGGCGGTGCAACCTCATTCACAAAACTGGATTCGCATTCGTTGACATGGAATAGATACAGTTCGTTCTTGGCTCTTGTGATCGCCACATAGAATAAGCGTCTTTCTTCCTCGTAATTGTCTATGCGTTCCTGCTCCTGTGCATCTTCTCGGCTGGAATGCGGCAGACATCCATCATAAACATCCACGATGTAGACGGTATCAAATTCCAGACCCTTCGCTGAATGGATAGTTGATAAGATAATAGGGTTCTCATCAGTGCATCTGTAGCTCTCAATCAGTCGGGGCAACAGTTCCAGTCGTTCCAGAAAGCCTTTGATAGTCTCCTCATGAACAGCCAAAGCATACAGAATATCTACCTTTCCTATGTCTAGTTCCTTCTCCTTGGCGTAGTCATAATACCAAAAATTACGAATCAAGTCTATGGCATCATGCGGCTTTGAAGCAGCTATTTTCTTGAACTTATTCCGAAACTCCTCTGCTTTGCGTTGAAGTGACGGCCAACGCTCCATTTGATTTATCAGTTCATCAGCGATGGTGATTCTTTTCTGTGGCGCGAGTTTGCAGCTCCAATATGCTTTTTTGCTGTTGAATCCATATCCGCACTTATAATACACCTGATTAAAGGCTTCGGCATCGTTCAGATTAATTGCGAACCGAAGGAAATAAACGATATCCTGTACCACTTTACTGGTAAAAAAGTTCTCACCAGCATCCTTCAGCCGATTAAATGGGATATTCTCACGAAGAAACAGATCCATCAAAGGGATCGCACTGCCGTTGTTGCGGTAAAGTACTGCCATTTGACCGTGTTCTTCCTTTGCTATTGCGACAACAGTGGAATACTGCTGATGCTTTCTTCTGACCGTAATACGCTCTATCGGCTTTCCGTCGCCTCTGCTTGCTACCATGTGCTTTTCGGAATGCCGATTCATATTCTGACTGATAAACCTCTGTGCGGCAGAGACGATTGGTCTAGTAGAGCGATAATTCGTCTCAAGAAACAGAACGTACGGATTGGTATATGTGTCAGTGAAATCAAGGAGCGCACGAGGGTAAGCTGCACGGAAACGGTAAATACTCTGGTCTTCGTCTCCAACCATGAAAATATTGTTCCGCTTCGATGCAAGTATTTTTATGATTTCATGCTGTATTTTTGATGTATCCTGTGCCTCATCCACGCAGATATACTGATACTGCGCCTGAAACCACGCTAGAACCTTTGGCCGCGCCATGAGGAAATCTCTGGCATAGATCAACTGGTCATCAAAATCCATGCGTTTTTGCGATTTGAGCATCTCGACATATCGGTTAAAGAACTCCTCATAGAATGGCTCACCATTCAAATACTCGGCTCTCTGTTCGGGCGTTGTCAGCATCATGTTCTTGATATAACTAATTTTCGTCTGTGCCTCAATGATATCTGCTTCGTGAGGAAAGTTATCGCCTGTGAGAGCAGTGTATATTGACCTTATAATTGTGACCTGTTCATTTGCTTTCAGCATTGTAAATCGTGAACGCTGATGTATCTGAACATATGTATTGATTACCTGTTCACACAAGGAGTTGATAGTGCGGATGTTAAGGCGGCTGGCCATTTTAGGCTCAAATTTCTCAGCAAAGCGCCGTTTGATATCATTAGTTGTACTAACTGTATATGTGATCGCAAGGATATTCTCCGGTGCAATTCTCTTACAGTAGATCATGTAGCCCATTCTTGCAACCATGACTGTGGTCTTACCGCTGCCAGGGACAGCAATCATCAGATTAGCACCACCGACAGCCTGAACTGCCCGCTGCTGCTGTGGGTTCAATTTAATGTTGTACTTTTCAGAAAACGCCCGGAAGTCCTTATCTATCTGCGTATCAAGATGAAGCGGCGGAGGGCAAACTCCATTGATCAAGCCGACATACGCTAAAAAGGCATCCTTCGTATACTTGCGTTTGATACGGAAGCCATCGTTGGTAAAAGTCTGAATATGAAGGATACATTCTCCCTCATCAGCAATCTGGAAAAACAGATCAATTTCACCGACACGCAGGTTATACTTCCGAAATGTTGAACGCGGTTTGTTCCATGTGAATTGATTCGCAACCGATTCTGTGATTAATTCCTGCTCATAATCCTCTCGCATATCGTACAGCCATACTACCTTATACCCGATATTTCCATGATAGAACACGTTTCTGTCATTAAACTTTCCAGAAGAGAGAGGGCTATGCTGAAACTCCACAACTGTTCTGCCAGTCAGAACATCTGCCCTGTGGCGGATATCATCATACTGAACAACCACTTCCTGATTCTCAGGCGGGAACTGGTTCTGCCACTCATAATGCCAGTCGGACATATCATATTGTCCGTTCCAGCTATCGTTGCATTCGCAATTCGGAAAATGCGAGAAATGACGAGCTCTTTCGGTGCCTGACTTCACAAACATCTTTTCAAGACAAACAGGGCAGAAGAATGTATCGCCCTGAACCGCATCACGAATTGAAATGCGTTTTTGTTCTTTATCTAAGGCAATGTACATTTTCTGCCCTCCTTTGACTATTCACTTATTTATGCTTGCTGCGGTAATCCTGCACCATCTGGTGTGTTACCGGATAAGGATCGCCCAACATCCACTTGCAATCGTAATACTTCCAAATTCTCTCCAATTCCTCTTCAGAATCAATTCCGAGCCGATAAAACGTAACCTGAACAAAAGTAAGGTCATACCACTTGCAGTTATAATGTTGGCACAACTCCTGTAATTCTTCATCATCCTCGATTCCCAGATCCATCATGAACTCCGTTTTTTCATCAGGATGAAACTCATCATACTGATCATTCTCAATAGCCATTTCAAAACACTGCTCAAGAAGATGTCCAAACGGAATCGACAGCCTCTCAGAAAGTTCTGAGATCAGGCAACAGGTTGAAGTGTCAAAGCCAAGTTCATCAGTTGCATGAATAAATGTCTCAAAATACTGCCAGTCTGTGTTACTCAGATTATCGGCTCCAAGCCGTTCGATAATAGAATCAAGCCTGCTGCTATTCGATATATAGCTTTCTAAACTCAAACGGTTATCAGGAATCTCCTTTTTCGCTTTCCTGAGTTCCGCAGGAGCTTCACCATATTCTGCCTTTACTGCTCTTGAGAACGCTGACTGATCAGAGTAGCCGTAGTCCTGTGCAATGAATGAAAGTGACTTGTCGGAGTTACTAATCATATCACATACAGCGAAATAAAGTCTGCGCTTACGGATATAACTACGCAATGTGAGTGCACCGGACGAAGCCACAGAGATGAATTTGTTGAAATCTTGATCACAAAATCCAGTCTCAGCGTAGATTTTACGAGAAATATCCTTGTGATTGAGGCGGATGTGCTTATCAATGATAGATAAAGCATTGTCAAGAACTTTGTTTTTACTCATAGTACTGAGTACCTCCTTTATTTGATGTCTCCATTATACCAGAAAGGGAACATAAAGTCTTGACATTTACATTGCATTAGAAGTCAACACAAAGTGGGAGGCAGTCACACTCCCAGATGCTTCTCAAAGATCCTCATTATCTCCTCGGCACGTTTCTCACCAATGCCCTTTATAGTACGGATTTCTTTCTCGACCTCACGCAGATCAAGAACACGATCTTCGTCCGGAAGAATATTGCTTTGCACCTCCTCGATGCCGCTTCTGCGACCTCGCTCAAAGATGTCGTTGAGCAAGCCTTCCAAGGTGTTGCGCTCCATCTTCTTTATGGCGCGCTAGAGATTGCGGTCAAGAAGAGGGACAGCAACATCATCTGATGATGCTATTTGATTCATAGTATCCATTTTCAGACCTCCGTTCATTTTAACCGTCATAGCTCTTACAACTCATAATAGTTCTTACTACCAATTATAGCACATCGGCGGTCGATTTTCAAGGTGTGGTTGAGAGAAAGTGTTGAGGTGAGAAAAGAAGAAGCGGCTGTGGATGACCACAACCGCTTGATGCCAAAGATCTATTTAGTGATTTGAGCAATAAAGGGAGCGTACTCCAAGTACGACACTTTTACTGAGTCGCCTAGTTTCATCTGTATTTTTGAATTGGAAATAAATGAAAACACACACGAATTCACAGTATATTGTATTTTATAACTGTGGTATCCTTTTGCTTTTGATTGTTCCATAACAATCCCATTTGTAGCTTTACTCGAACGGGACAACAATAAATATATAACTGCATACACGCCTATAACAAGGAAAAACATTCCCCAAAAGACGCAGAACATAATGGTAGAAATATATCTAGAGGCATTAGAAGAAAGATATAAAAGAATGTTCTTTTCTCCAAGCGAAAACACTGTGATTGCAGCCATGACTACTATAAGACGCTTAAAGAAATACAATCCCGAATCCGAGTCAAATGAAATATGCGAATTTTCTGGTTTATTCTTATCATAAAGAATAAGCACGGAATCTCCAACAAATTTCGCACAGTCTTGGGATAAGAGTCTGCATGAGGACGAATACATTTTGCTGTTCACATTATAATCAATATTAACAATTGATATTTTATTATTGTATAGATTGGTTGAACTAGTTATGCTCGTCACTATTCCTGTAGTTTCGCATTGACGGCGAAATACATTTATTTTTTTTACTAGCGGAGCAATTGCAAATGCTAGTCCCAATGCATCCATAAGCAAGAACAGTATCATCAGTATTATCATAATCATCACCAATACACTAAAAACCAGAATATAATCCATCCAAAATTTCCTAGGGATGTAATTGTAACTTTTACTTCATCCTCTGTTGTTACTGTGCCGTTTATAACATCGCCTAATCCTCTTGCTGCGGCATCCACAGAAAAAGCAGCCCATCCCATAGCGATAAAAGTTCCTATTGTAAGCGCATATTCGCCAAAGAAGAAGACCCAAGTTGCTGTACAAAAAGAAAATATAGCTAATACCAAAGCAATAACAAATGCCCAGAATACGATTTTATTCCACAAGGCATTTAGGTCTGTTACCGCTTCTGTTGTTTCACCGCCATTAGTTCCATTAGATAGCATAAAGCTATACTCGTTTGCATTTTTAATGATATAGCCTATGCCATTCCATGAATTGATACGAACATTCTTCGTTGGCGTAACCACTTCACAGCCCGTCTCAACTTTTTCTGTTATTTCATCAAGTGCATAAGTTGGTATATTATTGTTCTTCAATGTATTGAGAAGTGTCTTATAATTTGAATTGGCTTTTGAAATTGTAACAACATCGATGTTTTGTTCTCTCGCTGCGTCTATCGCTTTCATTGTGGACACGCATTCTATCCCTGTAACGGCTTCAAGAACATCCCCTTCAAGATATGAGCCTTTAATTCCAACGTTTAAATAGAATTTATCAATATCATCTGGATTGTTTTTAAGTGAAATCGCATTAAACGAATCGCTTTTAACATCTAATCCGATCGTTCCTGACTCGTGTACTTCCAGTTGTCCGACAATGTTGGGAATAATCTCAAGATTAAATGCTGTAACGCAGACGCTCAAATATCTTTCCGCATGAATTCCATATTGCTCTGCGTACATTGTTTTACTCAAGTCGGATTCAGACATATAGATATGACCGATTGCGGAAAGATATTTTCCTAGAACACTATCTATATACGAACTTCTAAAATCCAATGATTCCAATTCCTGCGACATTGACTGAATAGAAGTTAAAAGATCTCCTGAAGCTATATTCTGTGTATCAATGGTTATGGCATACATAGATCCAGAGAGCATGTTGGTGGATTTCAACTCTTGAACCGTTCCACAAGAATAAACTGTTATGGTCATTTTCTGTTCAGTTCCAATTTCCACTGAACCGCCTGTACCAATAGTCGTGCCATCCAGTTTAATATATGGCTGGACTTTTATTCCCGCCTTGGTATCTGATTGCGTTATATCGAAGATCGATTGCGGAACATTTAAAAGCTGTTCCTTGTATAATTCATAATCGCTATCGAAATCATATTCTATAACTAGTCTTTTCCCATATAAGTCAACTGCGTTTAAAACAACAGCGTTTCCGCCAGCAATTGCAATCTGAATTTGGTCTCTTCGCCCAGACAAGTATTCTTCTCCGTCGACTGTATTACTTACAATTTCGAACTCAAATGAGGGCAGCAAGGTGAATCTTGTATATTCTCTATTGGATAGATAGTCCTCCGCTGTCTTGGCATTCTCCAGCGCAGAATTGACAGCCTCGTTTAGTATATCATAACGACCTGTAGACAAGCTATCCTCGACAATCTTCTTATTTTCAGCACCAATTATATCCTCTAATCCTTGCGATATAGATGATCGATGCTTTTCCTTAAAGCTGGAATCCAAATAGATCTCAACAAATTCATCAGTACCATCTGATTTAACATATTTAGATGGAATATTCGCTTTAACCCATGTGTGTTCAACAGTTATTGAAATAATTTCATTCTGTGAATTATAAACAGCCTCGACCTTCTTGATATCAGGTGATGCTTGAGCTTTAAGGATATTCAGGGCAACATCGATATCTTCGGTGTCCGTTATTTGCAAAGCCTGCATGGGTGTGATGCTGACTAAGCCACTAATATAATCAGCTTCATACCCTAAACGATGAAGTGCTGCAATTAGCAAGCTCGCTTGATCTATATCATTACCACCATGCTGATCGTATGTACCTATTGCGCCTTTTCTTGATCCGAAATAAAATTCTGTGTCAACAGTGTTGTAAAGCAACTCATAAACAGCAACAGGGGAAGCAGCATTATCTATTTCTTTGGCAATCTCAGCCGTGAGCGATGTTTCTGCTGGCTCATTTTGAGTAACAATTGAATAGTCCAGATCATTTACTTTATTCAGCATGTTAACGATCGCTTGCGATTGATTCGCCGTAAACATATCTCTTTTACACAGCAAATAATCCTGCTACTCATAGACATCCTTGATGTCAGTAGCTCCATCAGCATTGAGATCAGCAACATCCAATGACAAGGCGGTATTATTGAGCAAGGCGCGCTTATAAAGTGTCAAATCTTTTGCGTTGATACGCTCGTCGCCGTTGATGTCCCCCAAGATAGCGGCTGCGGCAGAAGCTGTCCATTGACTTATGCTATCCTGATAATTGAAGCATATGTTGACGACAAGCATGACTGTGGTAACAATTACTGCGAATAGCTTTGTGAATTTTGTATGCATACAGAACCTCCCATTGCATCAGAATGTATAGGTTTATACCCTACCATTATAATTATATCGTGATGAAACGGTACCGTCAATTATCTATTGTGTCCATTTGAATGAATGTTTGTCACATATTTCCTGAGAATTCGGGCAATGTGTGCTTCATAAAAGCTGCTTTTCAAGATATTTCTGGTGTGGCTGGTATCCTTTGAGCGCATATCTATAGATCAATCATACTATTCAGAGCTTTCATTCGATCTTCGATGCATGTTCTATAAAAATCGGCGACTACAGGTGGAAATACAGCATACAGGTCATTCCAAATCAATCGAAGCTTTTCCGGATTGATATGAAGAAACCGTACATAGGTATCAATATATGCTTCTTGCAAAATCCGTTTTCCTGCTTCGCTTTTTCGTTCTAACAGATTAATAGCCTCAACGCACCTTCTGCCAAACTGAAAGTTGCTTCGGAAGCGATCGAATAGTAACTGATGATCATTAACAATACACATCGCACCATAAGTAAGGTCATCCATGCAAAATGAGATCGCATAATCAAAAGAATACAGTTTTCCGTGTGAAAACGCAAGCTGAAGATTGTCATCTATCAGCAGCAGATCCATTAAAGCCATATACGCCATAAAATCTACAAGGAACTGATTTTCATCGGACAATAATAGCAAATCCTGAACAGATGCTCGCTTGAAATCTTTTTCATAGGTGATGCCAACCTCAATATTTCCGTTATTGTCTATAAGAAATGCATTCGATGTCGGCACGCCCATGAGTTTCGCCAATCTGTGAGCAACAAATTCGTTTGTCACATCTGCCGGCTGTGTTTTAACCAAGCAGGAGCGACCATTCCCATCTTTGGCTATATAGAGTTGCCCTGACTCACCAATGTGTCCCCGCGAGTCCTTATAAGACCAGTATTTCAATCCCTTTCCATTCACTATCATGATATGTTATCACTCCGATAAATCTCTCGCCATCTCTCTTACCTTCTCAACCATCATGTCACTGATGCAGCTTCCGATCTTTCCAAGCGTATCCTCGTCAATCAGCCAGAAGCTCTCTTTGCCAAGTTGTTCGTTAAGAATTTGATGCAGCTTCCATAGATGCGGCTGATAGCACTCCGGCACATCACTGATGCAGGTCGGCTCTATATTTTCATCGGGATAAACACCGTCATCAATCTTCAGCTTGCCTTCGTTTGCCGCATTCACATACAATCCAGTCAGATCGTCCGAGAGAAGTCTTGCAAAGTAATGAGCAAGAGAGTATTCATCTATAGTAGCGGAATAGAAGTAAAGCGTTCCCCAAAGAAGATTCTGTAGTTGATTCACGATTCCTTCACACACATCTGCAGTCCAGTCAAGCAACTCCGGATGATAGTTTTCGCCGCTGGAGCGTATGGTGTAGCTCACATGGTTGGCAATGACCTCTGCGATAAACTCCTGCCAAAGCCAGTATCCTTCCTGCTTTTTGCGTTCGCCGCTGTATCCGCAGCCGTCAATTGCGGCATCATATAACGGAGAATCATCAATCAGACCGGGTTCATTGTAGCTGTGCAGGTTATCTGTCTCAGCATTGATTGCATAAAAATGGCCAAGCTCATGCCAGAAGAAATGCTCAAAATACGCACGCAGTTCAAAGTCATCACGCACGGGCAAGTCCGCTACAAGCCCCCTGCGGATCAGGATAGCATTGCCGGTCTCTCCGTGAATATACTCCATGATAGAATCCGGCGGTTCTTCGGTGTGGGGACAGCCGATGCTCTTAACGATCTTTTTTCGCGTGCGAGAATAGCTGCTTGCGGTCGAGGTGTACACAGGCGGAAATGGAATTCCGAGGCCAGGCATGATCTGCTGAAACTGCTCCTCTGCGATCTTTGCCCAGAACAGAACTGTAGTTTCAGGAATCGGGCGAGGTTTAGGCGGCTCGACAAGAGGGGCTTTGACGGCGTTATCTGCAGTTCTCTCAACGAATTCTAGCATACTTTTTACATAATCAAGCGGCACCTCCTTTTCCGCTGATAGGCTTTAGCTTCATTTTCATCCATATATGTTTACCCCTTATACCTCAGTTCTCTCCACTTCTCGCATTTCTCAACCAGCCAGTCCGGAGAACATATTTTCATTTTATCCGGAAACTGGAAATACCAACCCCAGAAGGTCAGACTTTCCTGCAAGACAACCGTAGCAATACAAGAATCTTCGTTTTTGCGAACAATGGGTGTGTCCTCTCCGAATTTATCAAAGATCACATCAAGTAGTTCATCTTTGAATTCAAGGAGAGTCTCTACAGGCTCGCCGCTGTACATCTTGAATGCCTGCTTTGTGTATTCGGCGATTTCTTCCGACGGCACAATCGCGTTTGCACTAATCAGCTTATCCGTTATAGAAACTTCCGCCATACGGTCAACACGATAGTTTCGCATCTCATCATGCTCCGGATTGTAGCAGCGGAGATAGTAATTGTCCTGACTGTGTATCAGAACAACGGGATCAACTGCATACAATTTCTTATCATATCGGTAAACTCTCTCAGCGTGCTCGTCAAGGTCGAAATAGTAAAATGAAATGCGCAGCTTTCTCTGTATGGCGGTCTCTATCATTGTGATCGTATCGTAAAGATCATGATAGCTATGCTTCCTGCTATTAAAGTGTATCAGGTTGCCGTTGAGAAGCTCCCTTCTTCGTGAACCGCCAAGAGCCGCCAGCTTGGTAACGATCTCCTCGGTCAGCTCTTCAGAAATGAAAGAAGCCGCCTCGGCTGCGTCTATCAGTATCTTCAGCTCTGCAAAACTCAAAGCCGGTGCTTTCTTATAATAGTACAGATTTGCTGTCTTGGAGGTCACGACCTCTATGTCATACCCGCAGTCCTTCAACAGCTTGATATCCTTGTACAGTGTTCTGCGCTCACAGTGCATTCCCATTTTATCAAGTTTCTCGCATATCTGCTGTGTGGTCAGAGGCTTGCTTTTGGACGATTCCTTTTGCAGAATCTCCAAGATACGCAGTAATTTCAGTTTTGTGTTCTCCATGTTCTATCACCTGCCATCTTTCTCTACGGGTACAGCTTCTCAATGTCAAATCTGCACAAACGATATATAGGATTATTATACCACTTTCACAAACTTTTGTCAACAGTCAGACTGTCATTTTTTATGCACATATTTTTAATGCCCGATAATTCCGAATCTAAGCCTGTTTTATATCTGTTAAATTGATTGTTGAAAACAGTATGTCACGATTTCGTGATTGGTCGCAGTTTAGCGACACACTTTTCTCTTGACAATGCACGCCGGACATGCTATAATCAAAGCAACGGTGTAACAAGAACATACATTCTTTTATTAACCCAACAGCATATATCCATATTTCCGGCTTGTGTATGCCACCCCACAGGCAGGCTTGTAAACCACTTACGAATCCGCCATATAACGCATGAAAACGCGCTTTCTACGAAGGGAGCTGGAATGACAACAACTTTTCAAGCATCAATCAGATATCCTCTTATCTGGATCATCAGCGAAGCAGATCCGGGCGAATCCGAGCCGCAGTACAACACCGTCCACCATAAGCTGAAAAAGATGGTGCGGTTTACAGACTGGCTGCGTGCGCATTACGAAACCGCCTACCATTATTATCTTAAGGAACATCTTCATGAGTACGGACTTGGTACTGGCGAGATACCCGATTTTGTCGGACTGAGAGTGACAGGAGCTAAAACTCTGAATACGATTTTATACAGAAGATCGTGGTCAGAAGTTTATGTAGATATGATCATACGAGTATATGTCGATATCTACACAGGAGACGAGTTTGCGCCTCAACGCAGAAGATCCGTTGCCGACTATCGTGTTAGAGGTTACTACGACCTTTACGAGAAGCGAAGCAGTCTGTTTCAGTACTTTATGCCATATCGTCTGGAAGATGACATGGACGAGCTGCGTCTGGATAATTATCTTGTGCCGAACATTGACAGAAACTGCCTTGAAGATATCGCACACTGGTTTTTAAAGGAGCATTATCCCGTCGCCTTCTTGAAGCCCGGACATATCAATATTAAGGCGATGATCCGTGAAATGGGTCTGCACGCATATAAAAGCGGCCTGTCCATAGACGGAAAGCACAAGGGCGCTTTATTTCTGCATGGTAAGAAGGTTATACTTTTTAAAAAGGACGGTTCGGTAATATTGAAGGAAGTTCCGGATAAAACTATTCTGATCGACCGCACACTCTGCCGTGACAATCTGAATAAGGCGCATAATACTGCAATGCACGAGTGCTGCCATTTTGGTCTGCACAGCCTGTTTTTCATGTTTCAGGAGAACTATATCGAGGAACTGCACGAATACTTTGAGCCGATCGAAGAGGAGCATCTTCCGCTTGATGAAGATGACCTCAAGGAGATCAGCAAAATGGAATGGCAGGCCAACCGTCTCACACCCCGTATTCTGATGCTTGATGAGTGGGTTGATGAGAAAATGCAGGAGCTTCTTCCAAAATACGCATGGATGAACGAGTTTGCAATGTATGAAGCGATCATCAAGGAAATTGCGGCATACTTCAATGTTTCAAAGGAAGCAGCAAAATATCGTCTCAGAGAGCTTAATTATTCTGATACGAGTGGCATTTTGAATTTCATCAATGAAGAATATATCCCATCCTACAAAGTACCGTCAGGCATCAGTCCATATCAGACGTTTGATATTTCGCAGGACGAGCTTGTCAGAATGTTCCGAACTGACCGAAAACTGCGCCGACTGCGGGAGCGTTATCCTGCAGGCACACACATCCGCCTGAACCATATGGACGATCCCTATGCACCGGTTCCGGAAGGAACGATCGGCGAGGTTCAGTACGTTGATGACGGGGGCAATATTCACATGATCTGGAAGAACGGCAGAACGCTCTCGCTGATCGATGGGGTGGACGATTTCACCATTATCACCAATGACAAGGAGGAAGGAAAATGATCTACTTAGCCTACGGCTCAAATCTTCACATCGAGCATATGCAGCAGCGCTGCCCCACCGCCGAAGTTCTCGGCACGAGCACGCTCCACGGATACCGACTGGTGTTCAACGGCGTGGCGACTATCGAGCCTGACCCCGACCGCAGCGTTCCCGTCCTACTCTGGGACATCAAGCCCGCTGATGAGATCCCGCTTGACCGTTACGAGGGGTATCCTCGGCTCTACCGCCGGGATACTGTGCAGGTCGAGCTGGATGGAAAGACGGTCGATGCGATGGTCTACATCATGAACCCCAAGGGCATCGCACCGCCCAGCCCCTATTATTACGATGTGATCCGCAAGGGCTATGAAATGAATGGACTGGACACCGCCGTTCTGAAACAGGCACGGCAGGAATCCATCACCGACCGCTGAACGCACACAGACGCGCCATGTTCGCCCGTGTGGGGCTTTGCGGGGTTCTCGCCGATAAGTCACCCCGTTTCGGTCTCCTCCCCACACGGTGCGTTTTATGGCGACTCATAAAATGAACAAATAACGGCGCAGAATCGCCCGATATGATCTCTACATTTAGCCGCTTGATAACCTCCGCAGGGTATGGTAATATGTCACACAACGGCAGGCGGATGCCCGCCAAACACCTGAACGGAGGAGATCACATGAGCAAGAAAAGATACTACCTCGCCTACGGCAGCAACCTCAACCGCAGACAGATGCAGATGCGATGCCCCGGTGCAAGGGTTGTCGGAACAGCATTGATTGAAGGCTACGAGCTGCTCTTCAAAGGCAGCAAGACCGGATTCTACCTGACCATCGAGCCGAAGGCAGACGGTGTTGTTCCGGTCGCAGTCTGGGAGGTCACTGCGGAGCACGAGCGAATGCTCGACCGCTACGAGGGCTGCCCGGTCTGCTACTATAAGAAAGAGATCAGCCTCCCGGTGCGCAGAGCGAAAAGCGGCAGGACGCTCCAGACCAACGGCTTTCTGTACATCATGAATGAAAAGCGTCGGCTCGGAGAACCGACACCAAGATATTTCTGGACTTGTGTACAGGGCTACCGGTCATTCGGATTCAATCCGGAATTCCTCTACGAAGCCTATGAACGCAGTACGAGGTATCTGTACCGATAAGAAAAGCGGCGGCATGGCGGGGATCGCTCCCCGCTGTCCTGACCGCTGATTTTATACCTCACTGGGGGCCTCCGAAAATGAGAGATCCTATTCCATTGTATCCAAGTTTACCATAAAAACGCAAGGATATCAAGTATGTAAAAGTACCAGAGATACGGCAAAAATACGCCGAAATGATCTGTACATTTAGCCGCTTGATATATCCTCCGAAAGACGGTAATATGTGACACAATGGATATAGAACTTTCTCTATTTTAGATATTCAAGAAAGTGAATACCAATTGCTACAAAGCATTGATTATTCAAAAATGCCTCTTGGATTAACTGCACTTTTATCAGATATTCTATGGACACAAAAAAGAGACTACAAAGCATCTCAAATTGCAGCACAATCATATTTTGAGCTATTTAAAACGGCCTTTAGCAAAAAAGAATATCATGAATCACTAAATCACCTTAGAAGAGCAGTATGTATTTCAACCCAGACGAATTCGAAATCGATTTATGCTCAATTATATACTTGGTTTTGCAATTTTATAACGAATGATGCAATGAATATAGACTTGTTCATTTCTATAAGAATAATGGAATTATTTTTTGAAAATAAGAATACAGATGTGTCACTTATTATACCTGTAATAGACAATATCATTTCGCTTAATGGCAAGGACGTTCTCTTAGTTGAACAAGCATATAAGCTAAAAGCACAATGCTTCTACCGATTGAAAAAAGATCAAGATGCGATTCAGACTAATGTATCCTTAGCAAAGTATTACTTTGAATATGCTGAAAAGCTTGTTTCATCAAATGGATTAGAAGCATTAAGAGCGGACGCCTTTTATAAAAAAGCAGTTAATACATATCGGAATAATGGGGAATCTGAAAAAGCAGAGACAGTTCATAGGAGACTGGTTGAGGTTCAAAAGACGATTCCTCAAAGTATGCATACTTTATTTTTGACTTTTGATACGCATAAAGCTATTGATAATATAACTAATAATATGGCTGGTTTAACATTCGAAGAATGCATAGTAAGACTTACACAATACATCGGATTCGAATCATATGAGGATTTAAAGAAAAGAACAATCAAAGAACACAAGCAAGATATAACAAAAAGTCTTTTTGCAACAGGACTGTTAAATGCCGAAGGACAAACAATTATTAAAATTGCACCATTAGATGATACAAATCCAGAAAGCGACATGGAATTATTGAAATTGCATATGTTTCAGAATGCTTTAAGGGTACAACGAATTATTGGTGATATTTGGGTAAGAAATTGTATTCACTATATAAGAAGCGCCTTTGAGATAAGAGATGATATGCTTGACTTTTTAACTTCTAATAATTGTATCATACCAGAAGGAAGAAGTAAAATTTTCCGCAACGCATTAGGATTATTCTTACGTGGGGAATACTATGAGGCGTTGCATATCCTCGCTCCGCAGATGGAGAATCTGTTTAGATATATAGCCAAAGAATCAGGATCCTTAACAACCACACTCGAAGATAAAGGTATTCAAAAAGTCTATTTGTTAAAATCAGTTTTCGCTTTGCCTGAATTACTTGATTCTTATGACAATGATATTCTTTTCGCTTTCCGTGGACTGCTGAATGAGCAAGCTAGTGCTAATATCAGAAATAAAATAGCGCATGGTATTATTGAAGAAATAGAAAGTGCCTCTGGAGAATGTTTGTTCTTTGGAGCATTAGTAATTAAGCTTCTTTCCTTAACTTCTCACACCTGCAATGAAATTCTTGCAACCAGCGAGCGTATAAAAAACTTCATCATACCGAGTTCCAGAGATGTTACTATAATCGACAGGAAAAAGACATAAATCATTAACACCCAGCATACAATGAGCCTGTGGAGACCTTTTCAACCCCGCAGGCTCGTTTTTTTATGCCCGGATGACGCTCAAACCCGCCAAAATTCAAAATGCACCCCCTGATTAACGAAATAGCCAATAAAAAAACGATAGCAAAGTAATCGTTTTTTTATTGGCAGGGTAATGCATCTGAAAGCGGTATTTCGGGGGCAAAAACGGTCTACAGTCCGACCAATCGTTTTTGTATTCCCTCGAAAACAACGAAATATCTACATTTTGATGGCATGAAAATGCACCCTAACTTTGTATCAAAATTAGGGTGCTAATATGGTTGCGGAGGGCGGATTTGAACCACCGACCTTCGGGTTATGAGCCCGACGAGCTACCAGGCTGCTCCACTCCGCGTTCTCAACAAAGCTATTATATCACAAGAACGGATAAAAGTCAAGGAAAAAAAGCAAAAATGTGATAATACACATAAAACAGTTTATTTTCGTATATTTTGTGTTTAAGGTGGCAAGCTTGGATACAAAGAAAAAGGGTGCAATATACCTTCGCCTATCCAGAGAGGACGGCAAAGAGACCGAATCGGAAAGCATATCCAATCAGCGGAGACTGCTGCTGCAATTTGCGCAGACCCATGAAATACCGATTCACTATGAGTTTATTGACGAGGGGATTTCCGGCACAACGCAAAACAGAAAATCCCTGCAAAAAATGTACAGAGCCATCGAGGACGGATACATTGGGACTGTACTGGTCAAGGATCTGTCGCGGCTGAGCCGGAATTTTATTCATACTGGAGAACTGGTAGAGGAATGGTTTCCGAAGCATGGAGTACGGTTAATTTCGGTTGCGGACGGCGTAGATACGAGTATCGTATCACCGAGCAATGATATTTTTGCGATTCGGGCAGTCATGGATGACTGGTATGCCAGAGACATATCCCGCAAGGTTCGGGCGGCGATCCGAACGAAGCAGCGGGCTGGATTTTGCACCTCTGCGACTCTGCCATTCGGCTACTATCGTAATGCGGATGAAATCCTGATTGATGCGGAGCGGGCGGAGATTGTAAGACGCATTTTTGAGGATTATGTATCCGGCTTATCCTGTCGGGAAATCGCAAACAGACTCGCATGGAACGATGCAACTGTCAGGAGAATTCTGATGAATCCGGCATATGCAGGGCGTTTGTTGCTGCACAAAACCGAGAAATACAATTATAAAAGCAATCGAAGAATCCGCTTGCCGGAATCGGAATATATATCCTTTCCGGTTAAGCCGATCATATCGGAGCAGCAGTTTGCACAGGTACAGCAGATGATTGCAGCAAACGGACACCGCATATATCAGAAGCACGCGCTTGCCGGATTCGTATATTGTGCGGTATGCGGCTCGCAGATGCACATTTCTGGAAATGCTGCGGACGGCAGAGCGATTTGCAGTATGCGCAAACGCTTTGGAACCTGTTCTGCGCCATCTGTGAAATGCAGTGTGCTGACGGATGCTGTTAAAAAGGTACTGAACGAGGATGGCGTCCATGAAGGAGAGCGCAATTATCATAGATATTTGTCATGTATTCGGGTTTCGCCGGAGCATATTACGATCTGCCTGAAATATAGAATACAGAAGCCAGCCGCCTTGGAATAAAAATGCAGAAGCGTTTTCAAAATAATTCATTTTCTACCATTGAAATTTCCTGCATAATGTGGTATAATTGTAAAATAGGAATGATATGCGTTAGAGGGATTATTATGAAACCAATGAATCAAGAAAATAGCGATTATATTTACGGTAGAAATGCCGTGACGGAAGCGCTGAAAGCCGGAAATCCGATCAATCAGATTTTTGTAGCGTCCATGCACGACAGTCTTGGCGCAATTTGCAGCATGGCAAAAAAACAGGGGATTCCTGTTAAGGTCACGGACGCGCGGAAACTGGACAGCATGGCAGGCGGAGGGAATCATCAGGGAGTATGTGCCGAGGGCGCGTGCGCAAAGTATGTTTCTGTGGCAGATATTCTGTCTATCTGCGAAAAGAAAGGCACGAAGCCGTTTTTAATACTATGCGATGGGATTGAGGATCCGCATAATCTTGGCGCGATTATCCGAACTGCCGAGGCGTCCGGCGCGGACGGGATTATTCTGCCCAAGCGCAGAAGCGCTTCGTTGACGCAGACTGTATTCAAGACATCAGCCGGCGCGGCAAGCTGGCTGCCGGTTGCGAGAGTCAGCAATCTGGCGACTGAAATGATTGCGCTGAAAAAACAAGGTCTATGGTTTTATGGTGCGGATATGAACGGAGCACCGGCAACAAAAACGGATTTGAAAGGCGCAATCGGACTGGTGATCGGCTCTGAAGGGTTTGGACTAAGCGAGCCTGTCAAAGCGCAGTGCGACGCGATTATTTCGCTGCCGATGTTCGGGAAAGTGAATTCGCTGAACGCTTCTGTCGCTGCCGGAATTCTGATGTACGAAGCAGTACGGCAGCGCTCCGAGTCACAATAAAGAGAAAGTGATAGAAATTGTGTAAAGAAAGGATGCATACGGGATGTCGTCCAAAAAACGTAAAAACAAACAAAATCAATCTGAAAATATAAGCGCTGCCGCGATGAAAGCGCAATCGAACGGCGTACAGTCCGAAACGGAGCAGGAGATTGAAAAGCCTGCTGCCGCAAAGCAGAATCCGACCGGCTCTGAGGATGTGCCGCCGCAGTCCACTCCGGAGAACCAGCCAAAGCCGGTTCAGCCGTTGAATCAGTCGGATCAACGTGTCGTGAAAAGCAATGCAGACGAACCGAAATCCGTTCAGTCTCGAAAAAGAGAGCCTGTACGAACCGTAACGCCTGCCGATATCAAGAAGCCGCAGGTATCCTTTATGAATTCGATTGCGCACGTAGAGCCGGAAACGCTTGTCCAGCGCGAGGGACGCGTTGCCAAAACTGCGCAGGCGTATGATCATGCGGTCATGGTCTCGGAGGAGGACGGCGGCGAATACAGACCGCGGATTCGCAGAATGAACGATTCCACACGGGCAAAGGAACTGCGCCGCAGACAGATTTCGTCCAATGGTCAGCCGTATCAGAAGGTCACACCGGTTTCCACTATGCAGACTCTGCCGGCGTCCAAGCTGCGAAAACGCCGTGTGAATCGCGACGCGCCGGAGGTTCTGGAACGGATACCGGAAAATCTGAAACAGCATCCGCGTGAAGCCGCACGATCCATCCGATTTATCGGTCAGGCAGAGCATACGCATTTGAATCTTTCAACCAGCAATTCAGAGGCGAGAAAGCATATCAATATTGATGTGCGGTATCAGAATGAACGGCGCGAGCGAACCGATTTACCGAAGGAAGCCAAGCAGCAAAAAGATAACACAGAGGCAATCCGGAACGATTTGAACGAACTGAATCTGAATCTTTCGCTCAGAGTGTTCATACTGGGGTTTCTGACGCTGTGCAGCGGATTGATTACGCTGTTTGACTGGCTGCCGTCATTCCCGATGCCAGCGTTTCTGAGCAGTCAGGAAGCGCCGATCGCGTTCCTGACGATACAGCTTTTGCTTGGAATGGCAGCGCTTCCATTCGTTGCCAGCTTGCTCAAAAACGGCTATCTCAAGCTGCTGCGTCTGCGTGCAGACTGCGATTCATTGGCAGCGATGTCCATGATGACCGCGGAGATTGCCGCATTTTTGATTCTGCCAAGCCCGAATATGCTGCGCACGGGCATTGTATCTGTGTATATTTCGATTGGATTATTTTCACTTTTGATGAATGCAGTCGGAAAAAAGATGATCGCGGCGCGCGCGCTGCATAATTTTGAACGCCTGACGGACGGGAATCCCAAATATGCAATCCGGTATGTTGAGGATGAGAAGCGTGCGGAAAATCTGACGCGCGGAACATCCGGAGAGTTCCCGATTCTTGCTTCTATGCAGCCGATAGAGAGTCCGGAGGATTTTCTGAAATACACGTTTTCGACTGATATTGCGGATAAATTCTGTCGGACAGCCGTGCCGCTGATTGCGTTGCTTGGCGGTTTATTTGCGATCGGAATTGCATTGCTGCGCCGCGATCAGGTGGAGAGTGCGGTCTGCTATGGTACGTCTATTTTTGCGTTATGCTTTTCGGCTTGCGCCTGTACGGCGGTTACGCTGATTTCTAATCTGCCGATGCTTTCTGGTGTAAAGGATTACATCCGAAACAGCGGAATTCTGCTCGGATACCAGAGCGTAGACGATTTCTTTGATGTGAATACGGTTATGGCGGACGCAGCTTCGCTGTTCCCAGCCGGAACAACGAAACTCGATTCGATTCAGGTGATCGGCGAGGCGCATACGGAGGAAGCGCTGCGGTATGCGGCAAGTCTGACGGAACGCGCAGGCAGTATCCTGAAAGATATTTTTGCCGGAGCGATTTTGACTGACGATCAGACATTGCAGACGTTTGAGAATTATGTCTATGACGAGGGAAAAGGCATCGGCGGCTGGCTTGATAACAAGCGCGTCCTGCTCGGAACCCGTGACATGATGATCGAGCACAGCATTGAGGGAATACCGGCGACAGCGAAGGTTCGTGAAATGGTTTCCGAGGGACAGGATGTATTGTATCTGTCTATTTCCGGCAGCGTTGCGGCGTTATTCATTGTCCGTTTGGCGGCGAGCAAATCCATTCGGCACTGGCTGAAAGAGCTGGAGCGTGAGAAAATGCTTCTTTTGCTGCGCAGCAATGACGCGATGCTTTCGCAGCGTCGGATCTCGAAGCTGTTTGGTATTCGGGAGGAGAGCGTGAAGATTATTTCGGCACGCTATGAAGAAGACTATAACGAGGAGACAAAAGCGGTACAGACAGGCAGCCCGTCCATGCTCTGTGCCGGCAGACTTGCCGGATTTATTCAGACCGTCATCGGCGCCAAGCGCATCCGGACTGCTGCCAATCTTGGTATGATATTGCAGGCAGTTACAGCCTGTCTTGGATTTTTATTCATTCTGATTTTTGTTCTGCTTGGAGCTTATCATGAAATTTGCGGCGGCATCCTGTTATTATACCATCTGATTTGTACCACTGTCACGATTCTTGCAATCCGTATGAAAGACACCTGAACAGAAAGGATATTTTTATGCGGCAACGAAAGCTGATTGTGTTGTTTCTGGTCATTTCATTCTGTATCCCATTATGCGGCTGTGCTGTACCGGAGCTGAGCGATATTCCTGTGGATTCTGCTGAATCGAATCAACGTGATGAAAGGCGGTTTGATACAGCAGCAATGAAAGAGCTGGTTCAGGCTTACAGGGATTCGTGGGAAAACATAGAAACGGATTTGCAGGCGCAGATTGACGATGTACTGGCGGCGGTGGATGAAGCCTATGCGATATACTGCCGCGTACAGATCGACTCCTATTCAGATTGGGAGAATGACGCGCTGTATGAACTGAGCAATGCTTGTATTGAGGATTTTTATGTTTCGGAAGAAATTGCGGCATGGTTTTTTGCGAACGGCTGCAAACATTCCACAGATACAGCGTTATTTGAGCCGTATATCGAAGCGGAGCATATCCCGTATTATCTAGCAAATAATCTGAGTCGGATTATGGCATACGCACGTTCGGACGCGGCATTGCAGTCGGAACGCATACACGACTACTATGATCTTTCAAAAGAAGCGGATATTGATATTGACGCAACCAATAAACGCTGTGCGAAAATCTATCTGGATATGCTGAAGGAAATGGACGTTTCAGAGGCTTTGTTCGATCTGTATCATCGGGATTATTCTGCTGCGGAGACATCGGCAGCATATCAGGAGATCAAGGAATATTTTTTACCGATTCGTACCGCTGCAGAAGAACTGCTGCTTTATGAAGATGGATTATTGACATCGGACGTTTTGGAGTCAGATCCATATGCGCTGTTAGAGCAATATGCGAAGCAGCTTTCTCCGAGCATAGCGGAGTCGGCAGAGAAGCTGTTTTCAGAGAATCTGTATACAAGGGCAGAGGGTGAAAACTGTTATGACGGCAGCTTTACATTGAATCTGCCGAATGAACGACGCGGCTTGATGTATACATATCTTGACGGCAGCTTTTATGATTGGATCACGGTGACGCATGAATTCGGACATTTCCATGCAGATTGGCGAGATGTAACGCCGATATATCTGCAAAATTCAAATATGGATATCGCAGAAGCGCAGTCGCAGAGTATGGTGACGCTGTTTCTGCCGTATTATGACGAGATATTCGGGGATGATGCAGAGCAAAAGCAATTACTGGTATTATTGGATCTGCTAGATTCGGTGATTTCGGGGTTTGCGGTCGGAGAATTTGAATATCAGGTTACACAGCGGCTGGAAACGATCACGCCATCGGAAACTGCGGCATTATTTGCAGAAATCATGGAGGAATGCGGCGTATATCTGGAGCTATATCAGGTTTCGCATTTGTTTGAGCAGCCCGGATATTATATCAGCTACGGCGTATCCGCGCTGTCCGCGCTTGAGATGTATACGCTAGCAAGTACAGATCATCAACAGGCGCTTGCAATATACGATAAGCTAAGCGGATACTCCTGTCTGTCCGGAGAGAATTCCTTTCGGGATGTGATGCAAAGCTGCGGCTTTACAGATTATTTTGCTCCGACAGCAATTGGTTCGCTTGCGGAGCGTCTGAATCCGATTGTTGAGAATGTAAATGAACAAGAAAATACCGGACATGAGGCAGCATAACCCCATGTCCGGTTGTGTATTTATATGGGATCTGCTGGTGATGGATTGTCGAAAGCCGCAAGCAGGACGGTAGCCATTTCCGAACGGAAAACCGGAGCTTTGAGTTCAAAAATGCGTTCGGCTTCGAGGGTATCCATTTGCTGTTCGGTATGAATGTCGTCAATCAGAATGATTGCAGCAGAAGGAGAGATGGCGCGGAACTTCGGAATACAGATTTCCTTTTGCATACCGAGATCGGATTGTCGGATGACGATGATTTCGTAGGGAGAATTCTGCGTTTCCGCGAGCTTGAGATGCGCGCAGATTCCCTCGAAATCGGAATGCAGATCGCATTGGATTCCGGATTCGCGCAGCATTTCGATGGTAGCGATGGCAGCAGCCTGATGGGAATCCCAGACCAGCGCGCGCTTTCCGAACGTTTTGCGCAGCGGAAAAACAACTGGTTTTTTTTGGATATCAAACGGAATTCGCAGTACGACGGCGCTTGCATGATTGGGCAGCGGAACAAGCTCCAGCGTACCGCCCATAATCGAAATGAGCCGTTTGCTCAGATAAATATTAAACTGATGATAATCGGGATTATTGAGGAAGAATTCTGCTTCTACGGAGTTCATGGGATCATTCTGTGGAATGGGGGAGAGCAGTCCTTTTTGCATATCGAATGAAACGCTGTCTCCCTGCATCATCAGAGAAAACTCATACCAAGCTTTCTGCTCGCCCATGCTTGGCGTTTCGGCGAGGTGGAATGTGATTTCGGAGTCGTCTGGCAGAGAGCGAAGCACATTAAAGAAAACGTTTTCCAGTATAAATGAGAAGCGCCGCGAATCGCATAGAATGATCTCGTCATGGATCTGCGTGGTGTAGGTATACACATGAATATTCTTCTTCTCAAACAAGTCTTTAAAACTCAGGCGAATCTTGCGGATGGTATGTAAAAGGCTTGTCGGCTCACGCAAAAGCGGGAGCTGATTATTTTCCAGCAGCAGCAAATCCTTAGAGCAGGAAGTCATAGCGGAAAGCTGCTCGCAGGCGGTGAAGATCAAACCGGTATCATGATGCTTACGCGCGTCCTCCGGCAAATCGCGTTCAAGGCGGTCCAATGCGCCATAAATCTGATTCAGGGCGAGCTGGAAATGGCTTGCAATATTCATGAAAACGTGAGCGCGACGAAGTCTAGCGCGTTCAGTTGTTCTAAGACTTGCAAGAAGCTGCTCTTTTTTCTGCTGCAATAAATGCAAATGGGAGTCCCGATTCTTGATCTCATCGTTGACGTTTTCAACATAGGTCAAAGCAAAGCTTTTTCCGCTTTCATTGGTCAGGAACTTTATGCCGATATTGCACCAGAGATAGTCTCCGTTTTCCTCTGGAGAAACGAGGAACAGTTTCTTTGTTTCTGCGCTATTTTCGCGAGCAGCGCGCAAAATGCTCTCGTATGAAAAGAAACGATTGAATTCAAGCTGCTGATTCGGATGGATAAAGCGTTCAGCATAGTGCTCGCAATAGTCCTGAAAGCTTTTGATATCGTCTTCCGGCACAAGGGTTTCATTCACCAGACGATAATGCCGGATGGTATCGGCGTCGAGATCGACCTCTCCGACATGAATAAAGGTATCCGAAAGGATATGGTCAACTTTCCGATGCATTTCGAGCTGTTCGTGTTCAGAGCGCGTCAGATTATTTCTGCTGGTAACCTCGTCGTCGATATCGGAGACATAGATCATGGTATGCAGAACATCGTCCTCATCCTTTTGCAGATACATTTCCGCCCGTACAAAGCGCCAGTCATTGCCTATTTTGCTGCGATAATCAATCGAGATCTGACGTTTTCCAAACTGATAATTTTCTTCCGCGGTCATCGGCAGGAGCGAAATGGCAACCTTTTTGAAATCATCCGGGTGTACATTCGGCATGATAATTTGCTCGAAAAATTGACCGAACGGGCATTCAATTGGCGGCAGAACATTATGGTTGTCGATGCGGTAATATTTAGAAATTTTTGTGCTGTAGTCATTGTCGATGAACCAGATATAGCGATTTCGGATGAGGGTATAAAACTGTTCCGAGAGTGTTTCCTGCGCGCGTTTTGCGGCGATTTCCTTACGCATCTGCGCGTCAACATCCTGAACGGCATAGATTGCCTCTGTCGGCGTGCCGTTATCTGTTTGAATGACGGTAAATACAGAGCGCGTCCATTTATAATTGGGATTTGGCTCCTGCTGCGCAGAAATCCGGCGATATGTCAGATTAAAGGAAGATTCATTCGGATCCAGATAATTCGGCAAGCTCTTGAGATCATTAAAAATCTGAAGCTGCTTGCGATCTTCCGGATGCACAAAATGCATGAGTCTGGCAGCGATATCATCGTACTGATAAACGCGATCGAGAGAGAAGAACGGTTCCAGCTCCGGATGCACAGAACATAATACAGCTTCATGGGTACACAAATTCACGTGTATCATCAGCCGGAAAATATCTCTGACGCCGCTTAGGATATATCTATTGCGGAGAGAAACGGATTCCAACTCGCTGCGATACCGGTCGGAGCGTTCCTGTACGAGATGCTGTTCATTGTTATCTTTTCCGAACAGCAAAATGACATTTTGATTCAGCGCGGCGAGCGTAAAGCTAGCCCAGCGATATTCCTCGCCCACTGCGCGGCGAATGGTACAGGCAGGGGCGGTATTCGCCTCGAGAAAGAGTCGCATTTGCGCTTCGGAAAAGCAAGTACGAAACTGTTCGCGATCTTCCGGATGGATAACGGTCTCGGCATATTTTTCAATGTATTGGGTGTACGAAGGGAAACAGGCTTGCGTATTCATCAGCAGATTTTTGTCGCTGATAATCGCGGCGCGTTTGGATACGGTATCAATCCGAACGGAAGTAAAATAAGCGGATGTCAGAACAGCTTTCATCATTTGCATTGCTTCGGGCGACGTACTGTAATGTCGCTTATCAATCGTCAGAACGAAAGCATTCTGCTCCTCCCATGTGGAGCAGATACAGTGGAGCATAGCACGCTCAGAGAACCATATGGATTCTTCCATGGGCAATGCGATCAGTCTGCCGGACGCCGCAGCAGCTTTCAGCATATTCTCAATTTTTTCGTGATGAAATAAATCAGAAAATACAGTGCTGCTGTCAGTTTCGGGAAAATATTGGGCAGCCGCAGGGTTCAGATAGAGCAGCTTCAGTGAATCCTGTTCAAAGATCAGAACCGCGTCTTCACGCATTTCCAGAAATATTCGGTCAGTCTGATGATTCCACATACCGCATCCTCCATTCTCTCATAATCTTCAAAATACCCGTAAGAACGATAAATATCTATTATTATATCAAAACCGCTGCAGAAAGTCAATGTTCTCGCAGCGGTTTCATCTCAATATACAAAAAACGATTCAAGGAGACCGAGCATTTCTGCCGGAGTTTCTGCAAAGCGAACGGCACCGGCTGCAAGGAGCTGCGTTTGATCGCGGAAGCCCCAGAGTACGCTGATACATGGAATATGCGCGTTTTGCGCTGTCTGGACATCCACCTCGGAATCTCCGATATAAACGGCGTCTTCGACGGAACAGCCAAGATGCCGGATTGCTTCCAGAACGGAATCCGGCGCAGGTTTCAGACGGACATCCGCACGCTGTCCGACCGTGATCGGTATGGACGGAAAATAAAGCTGACAAAGGCTTTTTACCTGTTCATCTGGCTTATTGGAGACTACGGCAAGCCGATAGCCGCGTGCAAGCAGCGCGTCAATCAGGGCAGGAATTCCGTCATAGGGGCAGGTAGTGCGGTTGGCGTTCTGGGCATAGATCAGCCGCATATCTTCGAGTACCGTGTGATACAGCGGATTCTGCCGACCATCGGGAATCGCGCGCGCAATGAGATTTCCGAGACCATTCCCGACAAATTGCCGGACTTCCTCGATAGTACGTTCCGGCAGATCATTTTGTTTCAGCGCAGCGTTCAGACTATCTTTCAGGTCTTGCAGCGTATCGAGCAGGGTACCATCCAGATCGAAAACGATCGCTTTTTTCTGGTTGAATTTCATGTATCTGCGTCCTTTCGACAAATCATTTCCAATTTCTCTGTTCCATATGAAACAGACGGCTTTTCATAAAAACATCCTTGTACCCAGCCATTTCTCAGCATAATCCGGTCAACGGAGCAGATCATCAGATCGCGCTGCAAAATCCAATCCGGAGCGAGCAGCCGATCTCGCAGACAATTTCCGGTGATACGGTGGACAACGGTATCCGGTGAGATATGCGTCAGGACTTCGACTGTCCAATCAATATAGGTCTGCATGGAAATCGGCGCAAATTCGCCGCGCAGATATTGCTCGGCAAGCTGCGTATCCTTCATGATGAACAGGCTGTGAATTTTGATGCCGTCAATGCCGCATTGATTCAGAACAGCAATCGTATGGCGAATATCATCGAGCGTTTCGTTGGGCAGACCGAGAATGATATGTACAATGACCGGCAGACCGCGTGATTTCAGGAGATTGACAGCGCGCAAAAAGCATTCCAGATCATATCCGCGATTGATCGCCTTTGCGGTACGGTCGTTTGCGGTCTGCAAACCAAGCTCCGTCCAGACTTCGTATTTCTGCGCGTATTCCGCAAGCAGATCGGCGATTTCCTCCGTGATACAATCAGGACGGGTTCCGATATCGAGCACCTTGATGCGATCGTCAATCAGGGCTTGATCGTAGCGCTGCCGCAGAACGTCCAAAGGCGCATAGGTATTTGTAAAATTCTGAAAATACAAAATCCAAGCGGAATCGGGCGCCGCTTTTTGCAGCATGGCTTCTGCCTGCTGCCGGATGGATTTTGAGGCGTCGAGTTGTTCGCCGGCGCCGCGTTCGCCGCAGAAAGTGCAGCCGCCGGTACCGCATCTGCCGTCACGATTTGGACAGGTAAATCCGCCGTCAATGCAGATTTTGCGCATTTTCTGTCCAAACCGTTCATGCATATACGTATTCATCGTATAATACGGATGCTTCATGTTTTCGACTCCATGACCTTCCAGACGGTATCCGCAATCAGTTTTTGCCCATCCGAATTCGGATGCGGATCATAGGCTTCCATTGCGTGATCTTCGGCTTCAGGTTCGGAGCCGGCGTTTCCAATGACCGGAATCGGGTCGCACGCTGCAAACGCGGAGGCAATGTCTACAGGAATCAGATCGTCGTGTTTGACGGAGAATTCCGCAATGATAGCATTTGCGCGATCAATCTGCGTCTGCGCATATTCGGAAAACTCAGTACTCTCTGGCGTCATTTCAGAAACAATACCCTCCGTATAGGGGTTATAGATATTCAAAACGTAGATATCCGCTTCCGCATTCCGCTGCCGGAGCCATTGATAGATTGTTTCGAGATCGCTGTCAAGCTGCAGCAGATTCTCGTCAATTTTTGCCTGTACGGTCTGCATAACGGCGTCCATATCCTGCATTTCGTCGGTAAATTTCTGTTGCAGGTCCTCGATTTCCTCGTCTGACATCGACGTAAGGCTTGAAATATCAACATTATTTTCCGCGGCTTTTTCCATGAAGTAATCCTTATATGCACCGAGCAGATTATTTGCGCCGATATAAAGGATGATCGTATCCGCAGACGGGGCGCGCAGCGCTCTGCCGTTATTGAGCTTTTGAATGAGGTCGCTGCTGTCATCGCCGGAAACGGCATAATTATAGTCGTTCCATATCAAATGATCTCGCGACTGCAGTTTTTGCTGTAACAGCGTAGTATAGCGTTCCGTCACCGGGTCGGAAAGTCCGTAGCCGATTGAAATGGAATCGCCGAGCGTAACGAGACTTTTTTCTGATGGTACAGCAGATGCTTCCGCGACAGAATCCAGAGTGGAGTCCGCTGCGGATGAAGCGCATCCGGTCAGCAGCAGCGCGGAAAGCAGAACGCAACAAAATGTACGAATCGTTTTCATGATAAACCCCTTTCAGAAAAAATACGGGCAAAGCAGCAGAAATCATTCTGCGTCAATGTCTAGCAGCGGCTCTGTGCAGAACTTTTCGTTCTCAGAATCCCAAAGAAAAACCATATACTTGGAAACGCGCTGATCGTCATAAACAGCAGGCAGATAGAGGTCGTAATCACCGTCTGCGTCATAATCAAAGAGAAAATATTCCTCGTCGATATTATGCCGGAACGCTTCCGAAAGATGATAGGAAACGGTCTGGTAATTTCCGCCGGCAAGTCTTGCAGAAAACGCGTCAGGCTGGAACCAGTACGAAAAAAATTCAGGCTTTGGCGTATTGGCGTCCTGTTCGCCGCCGATTCCGCCCTGAAATCGTTTGGGAGCGCCAGCAATGGCAAGCGTGGTATGTTCTTGTGAAACGGTGTCTGCGGTCGTTTGCGTTGTAGTTTGAGAATGCAAAGCGACAGCGGTTGTTTCTGACTGCTTGCCGATTTCGGCGGTATTGGCAGATTCGGAAGAACAGCCGCAGCAGATAAGGGGCAGCGGGCAAACAATATAAAGGATTGGATTCAGTTTCATTTAGAAAACGCCGCCTTTCCAAACGACACAAGGAAGCGAAGAAAACTCCGCTTCCTGATGCGAATTATTCAAAGAAATCACGGTATTTCTGGAGCGTATCGCTGATACGATCCCAGATTGTAATATAGCCGTTATGCTCCTCAAAAACCTTTCCGTGCGAATTGCCGTTATCGAATTTCATCTGCGAAAAATTGTTGTCAAAATGCGGAACATAGGTGTTCGGATGCTCATTGGGTTCAGAGCAGCGGCGGCGGAGCGCTTCGAGCGTCACGTTGCCGATTTCGTGTTTTAATTCAAAGAAAGCGCGCAGAATCTTATGATTATTCTGCTGCGGATTTCTAGCCCAGCGCGGAATCCGGTTAATTGCCTTGCCCCATTCCCATTCAGTACGGGGAATGCGGGATTGATTGACGGCAGAACGATTCTGCGCCTGTGCAGCACTGTCAGCACGCACATTGGAGTGCGTTTCCGGACAAACATTCTGCGCGGCGGTTTGCTGCGGCTGTACATTGGGCTGCGGCTTTGGCGCTTCCGGCACGCGGAACTCATCGGCAGCAGATTGTAACGCTCTGGCAAGGTAGCTGCGGACGAATTCCTCTCCGAGCGCGTCGCGGTTCGCGCCAGTCAGCTGCATTGCGAGTTCAAATTTCTGAGCCAGTTCATCAGGCAGATTAAATGTAATTTGCTTCATATCAGTCCCTCCATTCAGTCAGCAAACGTGTGGTATGACATCAGTATAAAAAAAAATTGCAATTTTGTCAAGTGCAAAATTGCAAATTAGAAGATTTGTAATCAGATTGTAACATTTTCAGGCTGATTTGCCATATGTTTTTTGCGTTTATGCAAGATTTCTGCGCCGAATGGGCGTTTTCTTGTGATACGATTCAGCCAAGGCGTAAACAGATTCATCGTCACGACCGCAAATACAGCGCTATCGGCATAGCCGCCAAACTGTCGGATTAAAAATGCCAGAACACCGCATCCGATGCCAAACAGCAGCTTACCGAAGGCAGAAAACGGCGTAGTGGTATAATCTGAAGCCATAAAGCAAGCTGCCAGTACGATACTGCCAGTGAGAACCTCCGAAAGCGGATCGCAGCCAGAAGCAAACGACGCCAGCGCAAACGCACCGAGAAAACCAAGCGGCGCAGCGGGAGAGAGGATGCCGGCAAAGCAGAGGAATACCGCACCGAGCAGCAATGCAATCGCACAACCCGTACCGATATAGCTTGCGTAATTTCCGAGCAGCAGATCCCAATAGGGCGCGTTTCCGGTCAGCATGGGCGTAACGCGAGTCACAGCGCCGCTATCCGGAATCCGCCAAGTAGTCATATCCTTTGTAAACAGCAAATACAGTGCAATCCAAGCAGTACCGGCAGGATTCGCCAGATTTCTGCCGATACCGCCAAAGAGCTGCTTTACAATGACGATTGCAATGAAGCTGCCGAGCGCCGCTTTCCAGAGTGGGAAGTCAGGCGGCAGAAGCATACCGATCGTCAATCCGGTCACGACCGCGCTCAAATCCTTGACGGTCAGCTTATGGCGAATCAAAAAACTGCTCACTGCTTCAAACACGACGGCGCTGATTACGGTTGTCAACAAAATGAGGCAAGCTCGTCTGCCGTAATTGACGTAGCCGTTCACTGCGGACGGGAGCAGCGCCAGAATCACCAGAAGCATAATCAGTGTGGACGACGATTTGCTATGGATATGCGGAGCTGATTCGAGAGAAAGCTTATGCAAATCAAATCTCCTTTCATTCATTCGACAGCAGCGTTTTCGCCTGTCGGATGGTATCGGTAAGCGGACGGTTGGCTGGACAGACATAAGAACAGCAGCCGCAGCTCATACAAAGACCGGTATGCAGCGCAGTCAGCGTCCGGACATCTCGAAGCTGATACGCGCGATCCAGATCGGTTGGATTGAGTTGCATCGGACAGACGCGGACGCATCTGCCGCAGCGGATGCAATCCGACGCATTTTTTTCTTTGGGAAGCGTTTTCATGGCGATCAAGCCGTTTTGCGGCTTTACAATGGAAGCCTGCATGGTCGGATAGCTGACGCCCATCATCGTACCGCCCGAATAGACTTGCTTTACAAGGTCAAGCTCGCAGCCTGCGTGATTGAGGACATCGGAAATCGGCGTTCCGATCGGAACGAGCAGATTACGCGCCTTTGGCACGGCATTGCCGTCAACGGTGACAACGCGCTCGACGAGTGGGATACCGGTCTGACTATATTGGTACAAAAAAGCGCAGGTACTGACATTCAGCACAAGCACGCCGATATCCTCCGGCTCTTTGCCCTCTGGCACAACCATGCCGGTTGTATGAAACACGAGGACTTTTTTCTCGCCCTGCGGATATAAGGGGGGCAGCGGACAGACCGTAATATTTTTGTATGATTCAGCGGCTTGCGACAAAGCCTGTACCGCGGCAGGACGGTTAGACTGTACGCCGATCAGAACCTCTTTGATTTTCATGATTTTCTGAATCATCGCGGCGCCGGAGATAATCTGTTCAGCATTTTCGACCATTTGCCGCAAATCAGAAGCGAGATGCTTTTCGCATTCCGCGCCGTTCAGTACCAGAACGGTTATGTTCTCCTGCCGGCTGAATTTCTGATAAGTAAGGTCACCGGATCCGCCGAGTCCGACGCAGCCGGAATTTCTTGCGGCGTCAGCAAGTTCCTGCTGGGTTGAGATTGTTGGGGGAACACAGTCGGGATGTATCACCTGCATACCGTCCGGTTCGATTTCAATACACGGAACCTGTCTGCCATCCGTCAGCGTATATTCGGAAATCTGCGCGACCGTACCGGAAACGCTCGCATGAATCGGGACGGACTGTTCCGATTCCGCTTTACCGATCTCCTGACCGACATAAACATATTCGCCAGCCTGTACAGCCGGTACGCACGGTTCGCCCATATGCATCAGCATCGGGAGACGGACGCGCTTCGGCAGCGGAAGAACAGTAATCTGTTTATTTTGCGCACGTTTGCTCTGGAGCAATCGAATGCCGTTTAAGCGTTTCATATGTACTGACCTTTCTTTTGTATGTTTTTTCCGGCAGGGACTTTTCTTTTTTCTGAAAATATGGTATAATAAAGGAAGTTATGGTCTGTGCTGGGTCTGGAGCGTATCTCTGGTTCGAGCGATGCTGTCCTCGCTGATCTGAATCAGATTCAGGAGAGACGAGGCATATTCTGAAAAATCCTTGGAAAGCGTTGCCGTTGTGACATAGAGTGTTTCCGCGTCAACAACGGCGTCGTTCATGCCAAGTACAATGCCGCTGGACGCCGCCTTAATATTCGATTCATTCAGAGAGATAATCGCATTGGCGCTGTCATTCGCCACAACCTTTGGCACGCGAAACAGCTTCTGGTCATTGTGCGCACAGGCATTATAGATGATGCGGAAAAGCTTATAGACCGAAAGCATCAGATAGGACGAGACCTCGCGAATCAGGGTAACGGAGTTGGCGCGCTGCGAAAACGAAAATAGCAGGCTGATGGAATTGTTAATGATCTTACGATAGAAGCGGATTGCTTCATTGGAAGGCATTTCGTTATTGCCGTCGTCGTCGGGGATTTCCTCAAGCGTTAAGGTTTTACCGCCCGGCTCAGGCGTTCTGCCGAGCAGATAATCGCAGGATACATTGTAGTAATCTGCAATCCGGACGAGAAAATCCAGACCGCATTCCCGAATACCTTTTTCGTAGTGTGAGAGCAGCGCCTGTGAAATGCCGAGATCGGTGG
The DNA here is from genome assembly GCA_016296505.1 of Oscillospiraceae bacterium. GTDB lineage: Bacteria > Bacillota > Clostridia > Oscillospirales > Ruminococcaceae > Firm-04. Next base: position 105,375 of record JAEDJD010000002.1, on the reverse strand, counting down.
CAGCCTTTTTCTGGCTAATCTTACGTTCCTTTCGCTGCAGCGTAATAATGCGCGGAAAATCGTCATTCATTGCAATTCATACTCCCTTCGTTCCAGAGACTGTACACAGTCCGAAAGACCGCAATACAGTCTTTCATACTCTACAATTATATAACATATAGTATAATTTGTAAAGCCCCAATATCAAAAAAATACTGACAAAGTTTTGTATATTTTTTTGTGAATTCCGCCTATAATCGACAGAATTTATATGAAAGGATGAAATTATGAAGAATTATCACATTTCCCTGTTCCGACACGGCAGAACGAATGCCAACGAACGCGGTCAATATATCGGAACAACGGATTTTCCGCTGAACGACCGCGGCAGATCGGAGTTGTACGATAAAACGGATAAATATGTATATCCAAAGGTACAGCGCGTATATACGAGTCCGCTGCAACGGTGTACAGAGAGCGCAGAGATACTGTTTCCGGATCGCGAGATTGTAGTCGCCGAGGAGTTTCGTGAACTGCATTTTGGACGATTTGAGGGAAAAACTGCGGAAGAACTGATGGAAAATGCCGAATACCTGACATGGATTCGCGGCGGCATGGACGCGAAGCCGCCGGAGGGGGAGAGCGTTTCCGAACTGTGTATCCGGACGTTTCAGGGCTTTCATAAGATTCTGCTGGAGATGATGCAGGAGGATTTCAACCATGTAGCGATCGTAACGCATGGCGGCGTCATTGCGAATGCAATGGCTTGCTTTGGCATACCGAAGCTGGATCCGAAACAGATTCAGACCGCACCGGGCGAGGGCTTTGAAATCCAGATCAATCCGCAGATGTGGCAGCAGGCGCAGGCGTTTGAGATTCTTGGATTATCGCCGTTTTTGCCGGAAGAAAGCGAAACTTTCTGAATGGAGGAGGCGCTATGCTTGAAGTCGTGATAACCGTGGTGATTGTCATTGCGCTGTTGATATTTATGGGCGTATCCGCAGAAACGGTTTTTGTAATATGTGCAGCTGTCATACTTGGGCTGGTTGCAGTAGCGATGGTTCTGTTTGCTCTATTTTTTCTGATTACGGATATATCCCTGTTATTCCGGAAACGCGTGCAAGGAAAATTCCTGCGCGTAGATGATTCGGAGCGATTCGATCATGCCATATATCATGTGGATAATCAGGAATACGCCTGCATATTTCCGGCAGAATCTTTCGGCAGAAAAAACATATATCATGAAAACAAGGAATATTTGCTTTTGATTTCGCGAAATCCAAAGCGCCGGAGCGCATATGATAAGCATAGTCTGATAATCATAGCAATCGGGAATGTCTGTTCCATCATCTTTGTCGTATTGTTGATCAGTGCATTTATGTTCATTCGCACAGGTATATAAAATAATCGCAAAAGCTGCCGTACCGTGCATAGCATGATACAGCAGCTTTTTTCAGCAATTATACGTTGTAGCCTTCCGTGCGCAGCGCATCAATCAGATCGCCGAGAATCTGCGCATTGGTAGAAGAAACGGAATGCAGCAGATAAATCGCGCCGCCGTGTGCAGCCTGAGAGAGCTGCTGCAGCGCCGAATCGGGATCGGGCTGTGCGTCTGTGATCCAGTCAACGTGCGCGGCGCTCCAGAACAGCGTCCGATAACCGAGCGACTGAATTTTTGCGAGTGCGCGGGCGTCATATTCACCGCAGGGCGGTCGGAAATACTGCATCTCAATGCCGTATTGCTCCAGAACATATTCATGCAAGGACATAACCTCTGTTTCGATTGCGTCGTCATTGAGCTGTGGCAGCGCAGCGTGCGTCATGCCGTGATTGCCGATCGTATGCCCTTCCTGAATCATGCGGCGGACAAGCTCCGGTTCTCGCTTTGCGTAATCGCCGGTCAAGAAAAATACAGCGGATACATTCTTTTCACGAAGCGTATCGAGGATGCCTGCCGTATAGCCATTCTCATAGCCCTGATCGAATGTCAGAATGATTCTGTTTTCATCGGGGGACAAAGCATAAGCGCCGTATTGTCCGAACGACGTCTGAAATTCAGATGCGCCGATCGGACAATTCTGCGCGTCGCACTCCTTGCCCTGACCATATCCAATGGCTTCCGCATGAAGATTCGGCAGCAGAAGCGCCGCGGATAGTATGGCACTCAAAAACAAACGTATTTTCATGCAATCATCCTTTCTGAATGCAGGGTTTGCCTGCATAAATAGGATGTGCGGCAGAAGCTTTGTTATGTGCGGTTTGATCTGGCAGCGAGCGCGGCGCGTGCAGGAAGATACCGGCTGTAATACCCGTAAAGATATGCCGCAGCAGTCAGAAGCGGCGGAAATGCCATCAGGATACGGTTGGCGGCAGATATCTCCGCAAACGGTTCTGTTCCGCCGATGAGGAATTGATAGACGCTGATAAACGGCGCATTCAGCAGCGGAAAGAGATTCAGCATCAGAATACTCTCGCTGTTTACGCATAACAGCGCGTAGGTAAAGGCGGCAGGGAGCGTCAAAATCAATGCGATGGAAAGCGGCTTATACGGTTTGACGCAGATTTTTGCAGTGCGAAACAAAGCGACATCGTCCGCAGCGGCTTTTGCAGCACAGCTTCCGATCAGCAGCATATGCGCGGTGATACCGAAAATCAAGCCAATGATCCGAATGACCGGATGGCTGCCAAGGATTGCGAATGAGAACGCAAGAATCAGGCATAATATTTCAGACGCGAGCAGCCAGATATTGCTATGAAGCAGATGTTTTCCAAAATGATGCATATATCCTCCGTGTATTTCGATAATTATGAAGAATACTATAAGTAAATTTCGATTATTTTTTTATTATACACTATTTTCACAGGATTGTCCAGACGTATTCCCATATTTTAGGTGTTTCTACGAAAAGTATGATTTCAGGTCAGGATGCGATTGAATGCTTGACGAAAAACGAAAATTGCGATATAATATATAGTATATGTGTAATTTCGGATTCGGAGGGATAGATATGGTACTCGCATCAATTTTGAACAGTAATCTGCTGAATCTGTCGCAGGTCGCAGATACGGTTGCGGCGTCCGGCGCGGACGCGCTGCATTACGATGTCATGGACGGCAGATTTGTCGATAATATTTCATTTGGACTGCCGGTTCTCTCCGCGCTTCGCCTCTATACCAAGCAGCCGATTGATGTGCATTTGATGATATCTGATCCGCTTCGCTTTGTAGAACGCTTTGCAGAGGCAGGCGCTGATTTACTGTCTTTTCACATTGAGAGCGATTCTGATCCGGCAGAAACGCTTCGCTGCATTCATGGATGCGGCATTGCAGCCGGCATCGCGATATCGCCGGATACGCCGATATCGGCAGTCGCGCCGTATTTATCCCAAATGCAGAAAGATGATTTTTTCTTGATCATGACCGTATATCCGGGACTCGGCGGACAGAAGTTTATGCCGCAGACGCTCCCGAAGATTCAGACGCTTTCCGAGATGCTCCGGCGTGAGAATCTGCCGGTTCACATTGAGGTGGACGGCGGCATCAATGCGGAGACTGGTATGCTTTGCAGGCAGGCAGGCGCGGATTATCTGGTAGCAGGGTCGTATGTGCTTGGCGCAGAAGATCCGGCAGCGGCAGTCCAGTCGCTGAAGCAGCCGTGCGGTTAAAGCTGTTCCGAGGAGGCAGCTTGTAATACGGCGTCCTGCCCGAAAATACAGACGCCGTATTCTGCGAGCCGCGCCCGATTCAGCGCAGATAAGCGAAAGGGCTTTCCGTATTCCAGCAGAATATGGTGAATTGCCGACGCGCGGATCTGTTTGAGTTTCATTGTCAGAACCCAGTTTGCCTGATATTTGTACAGCACGCTGCTCCGGATGCTTTCCTGTTCTTTTTTCAGCAGTATACAGCATTGCCGTACCATATTCGGCTCGGCAAACTGCGCAGCGAGTCGAATGGTATGCGGCTTTGCAGAATGCCGTTCCTGCGGATTGGTCTGAATTGAAAAATACACTGCAAGACCGCCATCCTGATTTTTCAGCAGTTCTACAGTGACAGGCAGCGCAGAAAAAGCGATTCCGCTGACAGCTTCGGCTTTTGCCAGCATAAACGAAAGCATCCGCAGCATTTGCGGTGAATCCGGTGTTTGCGGTTCATCCGGTAGAAAAATGCGCAGTTCATCGGCGGAGATCTGAACCTTTACCGAGTGTTCGGAAAGCCGTTGTACTGTCATACGAAAAGTATCCTTTCTTACGGCTTCGCCGCCGTGTGTTTGAATTGATTGTCCAGCAAAGGCAGGTGCATGATATGCACAAACCCAATTCCAATAGAATTCTGTTTGACCGTTACGCAGCGATTCTAGCAATTCTGGCGGCAGCGTCCTATGATTATGGGATGCGGATCTGGCTGTTTGCAGGAATTGCCGCGTCGGTTTCGGTTTTGTCAGAGTATTGTTGTCTGCGAATTCAAAAAAAGCCGATTTCCGTCGCCAATCTGGACGCCGGCGTAATTGGTCTGATTCTTTTGCTGATGCTTCCGGCGACAGTTCCGGTTTCTCTGCTTATCATGTCCTGTATTTTTACAATTATCATTGGCAGGGCGATGTTTGGCGGCAAGGAAAATCCGGTAATTCCGCCGGCGGCGCTTGGATATTGTTTTTGTCTATTGAACAGTCGTTCGGAGGTCACATCGTTTCCGGTCAGCAAGGAAACGCTGCCGCTGTTTCGGACAGACGGTACGATATTGGAAGAAGGCGTTTCCATATTATGGAACAGAAGCGGCAAATTTTCCGTATCGGTTCTGGAATGGCTGACCGGTCTGCCGAAGCAGCCGATCGGCACAGGCTCGATCGTCCTGCTGCTTGCAGTATTGATTGTATTGAGCGCGCGCCGTGCAGCGTCCGGATGGGTGATCGTACCGGCGATTGCGGCATTGATCGTTGGGAATCTGGCGCTTTCGAGCTTACAGCATTGCGCAGCGGATGTAATCGGAAGCTGTTTGACGAATCAGGCGCTGTTCGCGATCATATTTCTTCATGCCGATTCGGACTATGCGCCGCCGACGCTTGCGGGAATTGCATATGGCTTTGCAGTTGGATTTGCGTCGTTCTTTGCAACGCGTATACTATATATTTATGACGCGCCGATTCTGCTGGCGGTATTATTGTCGCCGCTGCGGATATGGCTGAGCAGAATGATGCTGTTTTATGATGACGTACCAGACGCAGTGCAGGAGAGGAGGGCGGCAGTATGAAGGCTGCATCCTCTGATTCGATTCTTCGCAGCGGATTGTTCATAGCGCCGATTGCAGTATTTTCCGCGTCAGTCGGACAGGCTTTGACAATGAGTTTTGCCTTTTTCAGCATGACGTTTTGCAGCGTGCTGTTATCCGCGTTGATTCCGCGCAGACTGTCGTATTCGCTTCGTATTGTATTGTATTCTGTAATCGGCAGTTTGGTGTATATGCCGGCTGCAATTCTGACGGCATGGGTATTTCCGGATATCGGCGGCGGAATCTATATTCCGCTTCTCAGTACGGCGCTGTATCTGACCGCCGCGCATGACAAAATATTCCACCGAAAGGGCTTATTGAAATCCATGTTCCGGAATATGATTCCGGTAATATGCGCGGTAATATTGAGTGGTATTGTCCGCGAAGTGCTTGGGTGTGCGGCATTTGCCGGCAGACCGCTGCACTTTGCGCCGCCGCTTCCGATGCTTCAGCATCCGGCTGGCGGACTGATTTTCCTGATTCTGATGCTGACTGTGATACAGGCATTTGGCAGAGGGGAGAAGCAATATGCAAATCGCTGCTGATTTTATTTTGATTCTATTTCAGAACATTGTATTTCAAAATGCGCTTGGTCTTTCATCGGCTGCGAGGGGCGTTAAAAACGGACGGGGATTATTTCGTCTTGGCTTGCTGACGATGCTGCTATGCACGGTCAGTTCCGGTTTAACGGCGTGCATCCGATTGATCATTCCGACGCAATATCAAAAGCTGGTGTTTCCGCTTGGCAATGCGCTGATTTGCGGAATCGTCTGTCTGCTTGCAGCCTATGCGGCACATAAATCGCAGCGTATCAAGCGGTACCTGATCCCATGGATTTACAATGCGGCATTTTCGTCAGCGGTGCTGGGGACGGTGCTGTTCAGCACAGAATACACGCATGATATTCTGGTTGCATTTCGATATGGCTTTCGTTCCGGACTTGGATATTTTGCAGTCTGTCTGATGTTGAAAATGGCTGCGCCGCTGCTTTTCAGCAATCATATGCCGCCGGCAGTGCGCGGCTGGAAGGGAATGCTGCTCTACAGTGCGATGCTTTCCATGGCGGCAGCCTGTCTGTTCCCATAACGTAACCCAATACTGAAAGGAGCGTATCTTCCGTGAAGCGTAAAATGAAAGGACGGAAAATCTATACCTACCGTGCGCGGAATCGCAGAGTGTTCAGCGACTATCATCCGCTGCGTTCAGCAATTGGAACAGTGCTTACGCTGATTCTGGTAGTCGTGATTGGATTTGTAGGATATAATGTCGTAGGGCCGATCGTGACGCGGCTGCAACAGGAGAAGCTGAATCCGACTGCGACTGCGGATCCGTATTTTACGGAAAATTCTGCCGGTGAGATCATAACTGCCGTGCAGACGCAAGCGACAACTACGCCGCAAACGACAACGTCTACAGATACGACAACTGAAACGTCCGCAACAACGACAACAGAAGCGTTTCCGAGCAGATTTCCGTCGGATATTGATGTTGCATATTTTGCGGCAGAGGATGCGCTGAAGAATCTGGACAGCGTAGAAGCGGCAGCGAAGAAATGTCGGGAGAATGGATATCGTTCCATGATTCTGCCATTGAAGCTCAGCTCTGGAATGCTGCAATATGCGTCGAGCGTGGATAAGGCGGCGGCGTGCGGAGCGTCCAATGATGAAATGCTGACGCTGCGTGAAATAGTCAATGCGGCAAAGCGCTATGATGTGAGCTGCATCGGTCAGATCTTTACGCTGGAAGATCATACTTTTCCGAATTTCTTTATGGAAGGCTCGTATGTGTTCAAGGAAGGCACGACGCGCTGGCTGGATAATAAGCCGGAGGAGGGCGGTAAGCCATGGCTGAATCCGTTTGACGCAGCTTCCGCAGATTATCTTGCCGGCATTGCAGCCGAGATTCAGAAAGGCGGATTTACGCAAATCATCTGTACCGGAACGATATTCCCGCATTTTTTCCGTTCCGACGCAGAGTTGATCGGCAATCATATTGAGGACGCGGATAAACGAAAAGAAGCGTTGGTATCGGTTCTGAATCGAATTGCGGACGTTGCGCCGACAGCGGGATTATATGCCGATTTATATGCGGTGTCGCAGGGGACGGAGGAAGCGTTTCAGCCGGCAGCGCTGCATATGACTCCGATCTATATGGAGATCCATTCCGCAAAGTTTACAGAAGCGTTTACGATTGAGGCGCAGCGCTTTGATCCTGCTGCACTGGCGTTTCCGGAAAAGATCAAAATGCTCGCAGAAGCGGCGCGTATTGCAGCCGGCTCACATGAGGTGATTCCGATTCTTCAGACAGCGCAGATGTCCGAAGCCGAGATTGAAACAGCGGTTTCGGTGCTCGGCGAAAATGGCTTCAAGAAAATTTGTCTTTACAATGCCGCAGATCAAGCGTGAAACAGCAGCCGATTCCGAATATGGGATCGGTTTTCTGTTGCAAAATGGATTTCAGGAGCAGCATATGAAAAGGTAAGGAAAGTCAATTCGTCATAAAAAACGCCTCAAATAATCAGCAAAATCGTCATAAACTGATATAAATTGTTGATTTGGAAAAGAAATCGCTGAAAATCATCAGAAATCACTTGCAAAAATCAAATAAATATGATATACTATAAAGGAATATCAATACTATGCGATGGGAGGGACTGCTCAATGTCTATAAATATTGCGATTGACGGACCTTCCGGAGCCGGAAAAAGTACGCTTGCGCGCCGACTTGCCGTGAAGCTGGGCTTTATTTACGTTGATACTGGTGCGCTTTACCGTGCGATCGCGCTCTATATGCTGCGCCGGAAAGCGGATACAGAGCAGCAAATCGTAGATTGTTTGCCAGAGCTGGACGTCACGCTTCGGTATATGAACGGGGAACAGCACGTTTTCGTAAACGATGAGGATGTATCTGGTCTGATTCGTACACCGGAGGTCACAATGGCGGCGTCACGAGTTTCTGCCATTCCGGCGGTTCGGGAATATCTTTTTGTCTTGCAGCAGAATCTTGCACGAGAGAATTCTGTTGTGATGGACGGACGCGATATCGGAACCGTTGTATTGCCGGACGCAGATGTGAAAATATTCTTGACCGCGTCGCCGGAGAAACGGGCAATGCGCCGCTTCCTTGAAATGCAGGAAAAACAGATTGTCGGACAGACATACGAGGAGGTTCTTGCAGACGTCATTCGCCGTGACGAGCAGGATATGAACCGCGAGATTGCGCCTTTGAAACAAGCGGCGGACGCAGTTTTGGTGGATACTTCGGAGTTGAATCTGGACGAGTCAGAGGCGCTGCTTCTGAAAGTATGTAAGGAGAACCTACAGAAATGAACGGGTTTTATAAATTTGCCATAGGCGTCATGCGACTGGTCATGCCGTTGTGGTATCGTATTGACGCTGAAGGCTTGGAGAATCTTCCGGAGGAAGGCGGATATCTGTTTGTCAGTAACCATCGCAGTATGGCGGATCCCATTCTGATCGGGATTCAGAATCCGCAGACGCAGTTTTGTTTTCTGGCAAAGCAGGAGTTATTTTCGGATGGCTTTGTCGGATGGATTCTGAAAAAGCTCGGCGCGATCGCGATTGATCGCGGAACCGGAGATACCGATCCGCTTGAGGAAATAGAATTTCGTCTGCAAAATGGTCAGAATGCACTGATCTTCCCAGAGGGTACGCGTTCCAAGGACGGTAAACTCGGTAAGTTTAAAACCGGCGCGGCATTGATTGCTGCACAGTCCGGCGTTCCGATCGTTCCGGTGGGCATTTTCTTTGATGATGACGAGCTGCATTTCCGCAGTACAATTCATGTCCGCTACGGTGAGCCGTTTCAGATTCCGAAAACGGATGCGAGAAATCCGTCGCCGGCAATTCTGAAACAGGTTCGACAGGAAATGACCAAAAATGTCTCCGCACTTCTCACAATGGATGATTTTTACGGAGATCACAAAGGAATTGAAATGAATAATACTGCGAATTCGGATGAAGAGAAACCTGAGAAAATCAGAACAAAACAATCTGCGGATGAAAATCTGGAATCGGAGGAAAAAGAAAATATAATGAGTAAACAAAATAAGAACGAAAAGAATCATGCAGAGAAGCCTGAAACCGAAAAGGATATCCTGAAAGAAATTGAGGATGAGATCTCTGCAGATGTCGATGATATTGCCGAAGAAGCAGACACAACGACGGATAAGAAACATGGAAGAAAAGCTGTCGAGGACGTTTCGGACGCGATTGACGAGTTGGATGAAAAAGAGGAAAAAGCTGCCAAAAAAGCTGCTTCTGCAATGAAAGCCTCCGATTCGTTCAAAAAGCGTGTCAAGGATACGGAAATCGAGGATGAAATGATCTTCGACGAGGACGATTTGTTTGAAGATGATAAGAAAAAACGTCATTCAGACGATGCGCCGAAGCAGAAGGATTCGGATGATGAACAGTTCTTTGAGGAAGAGGATTTTGACGAGGACTTTGATTTTGATGAAAAGCCCGGTCTGTTCAGCGGTTTTTCCTTGAAGAATCCGTTTAAGAAAAAGAATAAGGACGATTTTGACGATTTCGACGTCGACATGGATGAGGATGATATCGACGGCAATTATGAAGACGATGATTTCGATGATGACGACGATGACTATGAGGACGGCGTTGGTAAGCGGATTGATTACGGAAAAATCGCGCTGGTTCTGACTTTTGTAATCCTTGGAATCTTTGCGGTTGACTTTTCGCTGCGTCTGATAAACGACTACAAAAATACGCAGGGTCAACTGAATCTCACCAATCAGGCTTCTAAGGTCGAGTCAATGGCAGATTCCAGTTCGCAAGATGATATTGCGCCTGCAATCACAACATCTGCAACGCTTCAAACTGAAGTCACGACAACACTTTTGACCGAAACGACATCTTCTACCACAACCACAGAGGCTTTTGTAGACGACAGAGCAACCCAGACGATCGAGGTTGCAAATGATACTGTGCATAGCGGAAGCCTGATTCTTCTGGACGCTGCACATCAGCAGGTCGGCGCACCGAATCTTGTGACTTTTGCAAGCTTCAGTCCGCAGCATCTGCGTCTTGTCAGCACGGAAATGACAGTTGATAGTTCGCTCGCATTGCCGATTACCAACTGGTTCAATGATTTCTTTGCTGCAACTGGTCTTGGCAATGTGATGGTCTACAATACGACCGGTACGCCGGGCTATCCGCCGTATTCGGTGACGATTCCGGAGCGTGCTTCCGGCTTGACGCTCGATCTTGCAATTCTGAATGAAGCTGCAAAGAGCCATTCTCCGTATTCGCCGGACGGCAACTACGCTTGGCTGACCGAGCACGCAGCAGATTATGGATTCATCGTCCGTTATCCAGCTGATAAAACCGATAAGACCGGTCAGGAAGTGATGCCGTGGCATTTCCGCTATGTCGGCGCGCCGCACGCAAAATATATGTATGATAATGGTCTGTGCCTTGAGGAGTATCTTGAGGAAATCAAGAAGCATACGGTCGGCACGGAGCATCTCGAAGCAACCGTAAACGGTACGACCTATGAGATGTATTATGTTGCTGCTGCTGAAACCGGTACCACAACCGAAATTAAGTACCCGTTGGCGCCGGATGGTTCCACGCCAATGATTTCCGGTGATAACGCTGGCGGTTTCATTGTCGCAGTCGTCAAGAAGTAATTTGATGCGAAAAGCCCGATTGTTCGGGCTTTTCCATTTATATGCAAGCCGCATATTTTGGTATGCGGCTTAATTTTACAGCAGATGCGATATTCCGACAAGCAATGCGCAGAAAATAACGCCGATCAGAGTCGGCAGCAAAAATGCGATCAATGACCATCGTTTGCTGCCGGTTTCCTTATAAACTGTCAGCAATGTCGTTGCGCAAGGGGAGTGGAACAGCGTGAAAATCAGAAAGCAGACTGCGGTCAAAGTGGTCCAGCCGTGTTCTGTCAGCAGACTATGCAGCGTGCTGAACGAATTGTAATCCGTCAGCGCAGTGGTGCCGAGATAAGCTGTCAGCGCAACCGGCAGAACAATCTCATTCGCCGGCAGTCCGAGCAGAAATGCCAATATCATTACGCCGTCAAGACCGATCATGGCGCCAATCGGATCGAGCAAATATGAAAGCCATTGCAGGATAGAAGCATCGGAAATCCTGATATTTGCCAGAATCCATATCAGCAGGCTTGCTGGTGCTGCGGTCATAATCGCACGACCGAGGACAAATACTGTTCGATCGAGAACGGACCGAAGAATTACCTGCCCGACCTGCGGTTTGCGGTATGGCGGAAGCTCTAATACAAAAGATGATGGTTGACCACGCAAAATGGTTTTTCCTAAAAATCCGGACGCTGCAAAGGTTATGCCGATACTGAGCAGAACCAGAAACGTCATGATCAATGCGGCACGCAACGATGAAATCGCGTCATTGCCGGCGAAGAATATGGTAACGATGGCGAGCAATGCTGGAAATCTGCCATTGCAAGGTACAAGCGCGTTGGTCAGAATGGCGATCAGGCGTTCGCGTTTGCTCTGGATGATTCTACATTCTGTGACGCCAACCGCATTGCAGCCAAATCCCATAGTCATGGTCAACGCCTGTTTTCCGCAGGCTTTGCATTTCGCGCAGCAGGTATCCAGATTGAAGGCGATACGCGGCAGCAGCCCGATATCCTCCAGCAATGTGAACATTGGGAAAAAAATTGCCATTGGCGGCAGCATGACGGAGACGACCCAGCCCGTACCGTGCAGAATCCCGTCAATGAGTGCGCCGGAAATCCATTTCGGACAGTGTATCCAATCCATTAAAATATGCAGCCCGCTGCAAAGCTCTCTGAAAAGCGCGGATAGTAATGCGGAGGGATAATTTGCGCCGACCATTGTGAGCCAGAAAACCAATAGCAGCAGGAATATCATAAGCGGATATTTCCAGAATGCGCCGGTTACGACACGGTCGATTTGCGCGTCGCGTGAATTTGTTTTTTTGTTTATGTGCGTTGCATTTTCATAAATATCATTTGCAATGCGAACGGCGTCCGAATGAGAGATATTTTCAAATGCCGGCGTTTTTTTAATATCGTCAGCAGCCGCGTCCAGCAGAGGGATGAGCGTGCGCTTTTTCTTTCCTGTCACGCCAATGACCGGAATCTGCAAGCGTTCGGCAATTACGCTGAGATCCGGAACGATATGTCTGCGTTTGGCTTCGTCCATAAGGTTCATACAGAGTATGACGTGCTCACCGGACGCGATCAGTTCGATTGCGAGTGCCAAACCGCGAACCGGACAAGTCGCGTCACAAACGCAGATCACAAGATCATGCCGAATCTCACGCAGCATCTGACCGGTGACGGCTTCCTCTGCTGTCGCAGAGTGTATGGAATAAGTGCCGGGCGTATCGACGCAGTGAATCCGATGTCCGCGATGCTGAAACCATCCCTCTGCGCCTGAGACTGTTTTTCCGCACCAGTTTCCGGTATGCTGATGTAAGCCTGTCAGCGCGTTAAATACGGTGCTTTTTCCTGTATTGGGATTGCCAGCAAGCATATATGTTTTTTCATGTTCACAGACCCGCACGAAAATATGCTCGCAATCCGTTTTGCGGAGCGCCAGCGTCACGCCATGCAGCGAAAAAGCGATCGGTGAACCGCCGCTTCCACGCATTTTCACGCTGATTTCAGTACCAGAAATCAGCCCAAGCTCATACAGACGCTCTCGAATTTCTGTTTTATCCCGTATTTCTGCAACGATCGCGCGAGTTCCATCCGGAAGTGCAGATAACGGTACTAAGTCATTCAAAAAATCACCCCTTCATATTCTGGTTACTGTCAGAATATGAAGGGGACGCAGTTTATGTGAATACGCGTAAAGCGACTAGAAACGATTTTTATAATCGCTGAAAGCAAAGCTTCGCAGAAGCTTACAATTTCCGTCCATTTCGCGGACGGCAACCGCCGGCATTGGCATACCGGTATACATTCTTGCTTTGGTCAGTGTATTGATTGCCATATCCTTGAATACGAGCCGTTCCCCGATTTCGAGTCTATGGTCGAACGAATATGCACCGAAAACGTCCTCCGGCAAACAACTTCTTCCGCCCAGCCGATAGGTATATGGGAGAACGGACGGCTTTTCCGCACCGATCAGCGGCGGACGATAATGAAACTCTGTGATATCGGAGGCATGACATACGGCAGACGAATCCAGAATCGCAATCGGCATCTCGTTTTGAATGATGTCAACGACAGAGGTGACGAAATAGCCTGCTTCCCAGACAATCGCTTCGCCGGGTTCGATATACACCTTCAAGCCGTATTTGCGCTGGAGCATTGCGACGGTTTCTTCAAATTGCTCTATTTGGTAGCCCTCGCGGGTGAGATGGTGTCCGCCGCCGAGATTGATCCATTCCATATCTGGCAGGAGCGCGCCGAATTTATCAATGAGAGCGTGCGTCAGACGAACAAGCGCGTCCGCATTTTGTTCAAATAGCGCATGAACCAGCAGACCGTTGATATTTCTGCGCTGCTGCATGGGGAATTCGGAGATTGTCGTACCCAGACGGGAAAACTGTGCACATGGATCAAATTCTTCGATCTGCTGCGATTTGAATTCCGGATTCACGCGAATTCCAACGGAGACATTATGCGTTCTGGCAAAAACGCCGTATTTTGCAAGCTGCGAGGGGGAATTGAAAATTATATGGTCGCAGATTTCAACGAGCTGATCGACCTCATCCGGCAGAAATGCGGTCTGATAAACATGGTTTTCGCCATGAAAAAACAGATGCGCAAGCTGTGCTTCATATGCCGAGCAGGACGAAGCGCCATCCAGATATCGCGAGATCATAGAATAAAAGGGAAACGATGAAAAAGCTTTTTGCGCGTAGAGGATGCGGCATCCGGAACGCTGACGCAGTGCGTCAAGCGATATGAGGTTCTCTTTTAGCTTTGCCTGATCAATCAGATAACAGGGCGTAGGCAAGGCAGATTCGAGCATATCATATTCACCCCTTTTCAGGTTATATTTCTCATACAAAAATTAGTATATCATATTTTGCTTGAATTTGCAAGTATTTCCGATGACTTTCTGATTATGGAGGAAAAAACCGGAAATCATATGCTATGTCTTGCATTTTTTGCTTGAATATGGTATAATAAAATGAAGTATACAGAAAAATACTATGGGAGAATCAAAAATGGCAAAAAGAAGAAGGGTGCGCTGGGATCGTGTGTGTTTGGTATTCGGTCCGCTATTGCTGCTGATTCTGATATTCTGGGTTAGCTGTCGTCACAGCGAACCGTCTGTGCCAGACACTGAGGCGAGTACCAGTTCCAGTGTGGTTGTACAAACCGCTGAGCCGTTTGAGACGCAGCCGGACAATGTTCCAACCAATGCGGTAAAGCGGCAGCCAATCATATGTATCGACGCCGGCCATGGCGGCCATGACGGCGGTGCGACTGACGTAGACAATAAGCGCTTTGAGAAAGATGATAACCTCAATCTGGCGCTTGCAGTACGGGACGCGTTCCGTGCAAAATATCCGGAAGTGCAGATCATTATGACGCGCGAAACAGATCAGTTTATAGAGCTGCAAGAACGGTGCAATATTGCAAATGACGCAAACGCTGATTTTTTCATATCGCTGCACAGAAATTCATCGACATCCGGAAAAGGCGTTGAAATCTGGATCAATAATGAATCTGTCGGCGATAATAAATGGGACAAGCTTTTGGCGGAATACATCATGGATTGGCTGGATCAGGTTGGTATATCGGAACGCCGCGGCATTCAGACTGGTTTCCGGAATAACGAAACAAATGTGGAAAGCAATAACTACGTTGTGAACCGGTATACGAATATGCCGAGCTGCCTGATTGAAATGGGCTTTATGACTTCAACGGAAGATAACCGGTATTTTGACGATAATCTGGACGCTTATGCGGACGCAATCGTGAGCGCAGTCATGGAATTGATGGCGGATAAGAATATATATCCGACAAGTACATTGCAGTAAAAAAAGAAAAGAGGAAGAAAGATTGGAAACGGTCAGCTATACTTTGCTGAAAAAACGTGCAAAAGAATCAGTAGAGCCGAAAAAGCGCATTGCAGTCATCGGAGATTGTGCAACGCAGCAGCTTTCAACGGCAATACGAGGCGAATCCATTCGGCGCGGATTTCCGCTTGCCGTATTGGACGCCGATTACGACCAGATGGAAGCGCAGCTATTAGATCCGAATTCTGAGGTGTACAGCTTTCAGCCGGACTATATTTTGCTGTTTGCCTCCTATGAGAAACTGAAAAAACGGTTTTATGATACGGTACTGTCCGAGCGCGCCGCGTTTGCAGCGAGAGAGATGGAGCGTTTTTGCAGCTTATGGCGGGCGATCGCTTCCAACAGCAAAGCAAAGATTCTGATGTTTGACTTTCCGGAATCCGAGGACGCTGTGTTTGGAAACTATGCGCTCCGGACGCCCAATTCTCTTGGATTTCAGGTGCGCAAGCTGAATATGCTGTTTTCTGAGGCGATTGCAGCCGATTATCCGAACGTATATCCGGTTGCCTTGAGTCATATTCAGACGGCACTTGGGAACGCTGCGTTCTTTGAGGACCGCACATGGTATCTTGCAAAGATGGCGGTATGTACGGACGCTTTGCCGGCGGTGGCGGCAAGACTGCTGGATACGATTACAGCGCTTGCCGGTCAAGTCAAAAAATGCGTGGTAGTTGATCTGGATAATACGCTCTGGGGCGGTATCATCGGGGACGACGGCATCGACGGCATTCAGCTCGGCGAGCTGGGCGATGGGCCTGCGTTTGCTGCATTGCAGCGCTGGCTGCTGGAACTCAAACGCCGTGGCATTCTGCTTGCAGTATGCAGCAAAAATAACGACGATACAGCGAGAGAAGCGTTTGAGAAACATCCGGAAATGATTTTGCGGCTTGATGATATTGCAATGTTTGTCGCGAACTGGGAGAATAAGGCGCATAATATTCGCAATATTCAGAAAACGCTGAATATCGGTATGGACAGTCTTGTTTTTCTGGACGACAATCCATTTGAACGGAATCTCGTGCGGGAGATGCTGCCAGAGGTTACGGTTCCGGAGCTGCCGGAGGATCCTGCCGCCGTTCCTGCATATCTGACGTCGCTGCATTTGTTTGAGGCGGTGAATTTTTCCGAGGAGGACGCAGCTCGAACCGCGCAGTATCAGGCGGAAGCCAGCCGTACTGCAGCGCAGGCAGCGTTTGGTTCGTATGAGGATTATCTCAAGGCGCTGGAAATGAAAGCGGAGATACTGCCGTTTGATTCATTCCATTATCCTCGTATTGCGCAGTTGACGCAGCGTTCCAATCAGTTTAATCTGCGCACTGTCCGCTATTCGGAATCCGATATCACGGATATTGCAAATGACCCTGCGTACATGACGCGTTACATGACGCTGACCGATAAATATGGCGAGCATGGACTCATCAGCGTTGTAATCTGCAAGAAGCAGGACGCGGATACATTGTTTATTGATACATGGCTGATGAGCTGCCGCGTACTGCGGCGCGGCGTTGAGGAATGCTTGTTTGACGCAATCGTGAAAATGACAGCGGACGCCGGATTCCGGTATCTTGCCGCGGAGTATCTCCCGACTGCAAAAAACAAAATGGTTGCAAATTTCTATGAAACCATGGGCATGACCCCGTTGGAAAACGGCAAATATATTCTGGAATGCAAAAAATATCAGAATCATACGCATTCGATTACGATTATATAAGTTTTTCTGATAAATCACAAAAAACGCTTGAAATAATCACAAAACTGTGGTATAATAACATCAATAGGATCGTTGCAGCCGCATGGGCAGCGATCTTCGGCGATAGCCGCGAAAATCACCTTGCGGAGAAAGAGGAATGACTATGAAGAAGACGACTGCTCTTGCATTGTTCGCAGCTGCGGCGGCGGGTGCTGCTGCTGCATTCATGATTGCGAAACGCCGTCAGGATGAGGCAAGCTGCCGCTATGATGCTGATGAATTTGATGATGATGACGATCTCTTTTGTGAGGATTGCGGCATTTGTGGTGAAGACTTGAAGGACGCTGCTGAGGATATTGCCGATAAGGCAGAGGACGCAGCGGAGGATTTCGCTGACAAGGTTGAGGATGTCGCAGAGGAAATTGCAGATCAGGCGGAGGACGCTGTTGACGCAGCAAAGGACGCTGTTGAGGAGATCAAGGATAAGCTCGACTGATTCTGTATTGTAACTTGAAATCAAAACGGGATGCGGCAAGTGCTGCGCATCCCGTTTTTTGTCGTAAGATAGGGGTATGATTATGCAGCGAATCCTCGGTTATCTGCGCCGTGCCGTGCAGGAATTTGACCTGATTCAAAATGGTGACAGAATTGCTGTCGGAGTATCCGGTGGAAAAGACAGTCTTGTTTTGCTGAATGCCTTGCATGATTTTCAACGGTTCGGATTATATGAATATTCGATTGTTGGGATTACGCTGGATCCGCAATTCGAGGGCGTGCAAACCGATTATACGCCGGCGCAGGAATTCTGCGATCGGCTCGGCATCGAATACCATATAATCCGGACGCAGATTGGACAGATCGTATTTGACCATAGAAAAGAAACGCATCCATGCAGCTTATGTGCAAAGATGCGCCGCGGTGCGCTGCACGATCAGGCAAAAGCATATGGATGTAATAAACTGGCGCTCGGTCATCATAATGACGACGCGATTGAAACATTCCTGATGAATTTATTTATTGAAGGCAGAATCGGATGCTATGCACCGAAATCGTATCTATCGCGTAAGGACATCACGCTCATTCGTCCATTGAGCTTCGCGCCGGAAGCAGATATCATTCATGCAGCAAGAAATACGATTCCAGAGATTGTGAAGTCGCGCTGTCCGGTAGACGGACATACCTCGCGTGAGATGATGAAGAACTTTATCCGTGAACAGGAACGCGCAAAGTCCGGCTTCAAAACAAGAGTATTCGGTGCGATGCGCCGTGCAAATGTGGATGGATGGGGCGGAAAAACGTATATCCGTGATTTATCCATGGATAATCCGGAAACAAATGGAAAACCGGAGCGATTTCATATGCTGGAAGCAGAAATCGCAAGACGGATCAAGGAGGGACAATATGCGGATTCTCGGAATTGAAAGCTCTTGCGATGAAACCGCAGCGGCGATTGTTGAGGACGGACGCAGAATTCTCTCAAATGTGATTGCGTCGCAGGCGGATGAGCATAAGTTATACGGCGGCGTCGTACCGGAGCTGGCTTCACGCAGACATTGCGAAAACATTTTGAAGGTCGTCCAGAAAGCGCTCTGCGACGCCGATATGACGATAGATGAAATCGACGGCATCGCCGTGGCATACGCCCCAGGATTGATCGGAGCGCTGCTTGTCGGGGTCAGCTTTGCCAAGGGTCTTGCGATGATGACGGATAAGCCGCTGATTCCAGTACATCATACGGAAGGTCATGCGGCTGCGAATTATCTGGCGCATCCGCATCTAAAGCCGCCGTATCTCGGCCTGATTGTCAGCGGCGGTCATACGAGAATCGCGGAGGTTCTGGATTATACGCAGTTCCGGACAGTCGGCAAAACGCGGGATGACGCGGCAGGAGAATGCTTTGATAAATGTGCGCGTGCGATGGGATTTCCATATCCCGGCGGCGTTCATGTCGATCAGGCTGCGCAAAGGGGAAATGCCGATGCGTTTCGTCTTCCGAAAATTAAAATGGACGGCAATCCCTATGATTTTAGTTTTTCCGGCTTGAAAACGTATATTGTAAATTTATTGCATCATGCGGAGCAGTGCGGGGAAACCGTTTGCACAGACGATCTATCCGCAGCTCTGCAAAAGGCGATCGCGGATACGGTCACAGAGAAAACGATTGCGGCAGCACAAGCGCTTGGATATACGCAGATTGCGCTGTCAGGCGGAGTATCCGCCAATTCGGGCGTTCGGGATACGCTGACAGCGGCTTGTGAAAAGCATGGCTTTACGCTTTGTATGCCGCCGCTTTCACTTTGTGGCGACAATGCTGCGATGATTGCGGCACAAGGATATTATAATTATCTTGCAGGCATTACAGCGGATGAAACGCTGAATGCAGTCGCTTCCAAAGAACTGCGCGGTGAAACGACATGAATTATGAATATGAAGAACTGAAAGCGGGCGTATATGTATGCCGGAGTGAGACGCACAGTTTCGGTACGGACGCGTTTTTGCTGACGGGCTTTTCCGCTTATCGGCAGCGCGATCTTGTCTGCGATCTCGGAACCGGATGCGGCATCATTCCGCTTTTGATGCAGCGGCATCGTGCGCCAAAGCAAATTTATGCAGTGGATATTCAGCCGGAGGCGATCACACAGCTGCGGCTCGGAATAGAAAAATGTGATTCTGCGCCGGCAATTGTTCCGATTTGTTCCGATCTGCGTGCGCTGACCGATTTGCCGTTTGGACAGTTTGATCTGGTGACCTGCAATCCGCCTTATAAGGCTGCAAACAGTGGGATTTTGTCTGCGGAAATGCAAAAGCAGATTGCGCGGCACGAAATCGCAGGCGATATTACGGATATCTGCGCGGCTGCGTCAAGGCTGCTCAATTATCACGGCAGATTATGTCTATGCTGTCGTCCGGAGCGTCTTGCAGATGTGATGTGTTCTATGCGCGCAAACAGAATTGAACCCAAACGCTTGCGACTTGTCTGTAAAACGCCGGAATCGGCACCGTGGCTGTTTTTGATCGAGGGAAAGAAAGCTGCAAAGCCGTTTTTGCAAATTGAACCGACTTTATTTGTGCGCTCCGGTGAGGGTTTAACTTCAGAGGCGGCACAAATCTGCCATTTTGGAGAGCAATATTTATGAGTGGTACACTATATATTGTCGGCACGCCGATCGGAAATCTCGGAGATATAACCGAACGGCAGCTTGATATTCTCAGCGCCGTCGATTTTATTGCAGCAGAGGATACGCGCGTTACCAGAAAGCTGCTCACGCATTTTGATATCCATACGCCGCTTGTCAGCTATCATGAGCATAGTCCGGAGGCGGTGATCCGGCAGATCGTGGAACGCATAGCGGCAGGCGAAAGCTGCGCAGTCGTGACCGACGCTGGAATGCCGTGCATTTCTGATCCGGGGGCGATTCTGGTGCAGAACTGTATTGACGAGCATATTCCGATGCAGGTGATTCCGGGTCCGAGCGCAGTCATCTCTGCACTGGCGATTTCCGGTCAGGATACAACGCGGTTTTGTTTTGAGGGATTTTTGTCTGTTACAAAAAAACAGCGGTATTCGCATCTGGAGGCGCTGCGGCATGAAACGCGTACAATGGTATTTTATGAAGCGCCGCATAAATTGCTGCATACATTAAAGGATATGCTGGAATATTTTGGAGATCGTTCCATTTCAATTTGTCGTGAATTGACAAAGATTCATGAAGAAATGACGAAAACAACGCTAGCCCAAGCGGTTGGCTTTTATGAAACAAATCCGCCGCGAGGTGAATTTGTATTAGTCATTGCAGGTGAAAAGGTCAAAGAGGAGTCCGATAAACCTTCGCTCGAAGCCGTATTGACGATTGCGCGAGAGCGGATTTCCGGTGGCGAACGCGCTGCGGATGTTTGCAAACAGCTTGCCGCGGAAACGGGATATCCGAAGCGTATGCTGTATCAGGCAGTGGTTTCTGAATAATATAGGGCTGCATCATGGCGTATGGTGCAGCCGTTTCATTGTATACTCTACGATACGTAGGTTGACGAAAGCGGTTCTTTCGGATATAATACATATATCGGCAACAATATCCGGAGGTGTAGTATGAATCAGATGAAAACAGGCGCGTTAATCAAAAAGTTCAGACTGAAAAAACATATGACGCAGACGCAGCTTGCGCAGATGCTCAATGTCAGCGATAAGGCGGTGTCAAAATGGGAGTGCGGAAAGGGATGTCCGGATATTTCATTCCTATCTGCGCTTGCCGAGATATTCAACATAGATGCGCGTGTTTTGCTGACAGGAGAAATAGATGAAAGGGAAAGTGATCAGGGAAATATGAAGAAACTGAGGTTTTATGTTTGTCCGAATTGCGGAAATATCATCACGGCGACTTCCGAAGCAGCCGTGACTTGCTGCGGCAGTCAGCTTTCCGTACTGGAGCCGCGGAAAGCCGAAGAACATGAGAAACTGGATTGCTGCGAAGTCGATGGGATGTGGTATATATCATCCGATCATGCAATGACCAAGGAACACTATGTTTCGTTTGTAGCATTCATCAACGACAGCACCGCGATGATCTGCAAGCAATATCCGGAATGGAATTTACAGGCGACCATTCCGCTGTATCGTTCGGGCAAGCTGATCTGGTATTGCACGAAATGCGGTCTGCTTTATCAAATGATACGCTAAAAATGCGGCAGATACGAAATTCAGTATCTGCCGCTGTTTTTTATGCGTTCATATTCATGTAGAACAAAGAATCGAGTCCCTTGAGCAACAATTCATCGTCAATGATGATCTCATGCCGACAATAAGGAATAATCAGCGGTGCAAGACCGCCGGTTGCGATCACGGTTGTTTCATAACCAAGCTCCGAATGCATTCTGTCAATGAGCGCATCCATGGCGCCGGCGTTGCCATAAATGACGCCAGCCTGCATGGAATCAATGGTTTCCATATTGATGACTTTTTTCGGCGCAATCAGCTGGATATGCGGAAGCTGTGCTGTACTGGATGCGAGCGATTGCAGCGCAATGGATACACCGGGATAAATGATACCGCCGATAAATTGTTTTTCGCGGTCGAGGACGGTCATGGTGGTGGCGGTTCCGAGGTCAATAATGATGGCAGGTGCACTGTAATGCTCGATTGCGGCAACTGCGCCGACAACCAGATCCGCGCCAACGCCCTGCGGCAGCGTATGGATTCCGGTTTTGATATCAGGGCCGACAACCAGCGAATGGATACCGGTCAGCTTTTCGACCGCTTTGCAGAGTAAATCCGTCAGCGGCGGCACAACGCTCGATACGATTGAACCGTCCAGCGCTGAGATATCCACATGATGCAGATCCAGAATCATTTTCACAAGCACAGCAAATTCCAGATCTGTTTGATTGCGGTCTGAATGCAGACGTTCTACGAATTCGACCTGATGATCGTTGACGCATCCGATACAAATATTGGAGTTACCGATATCAACAGTAAGAATTTTCATGCAAGTATCCTTTCATTATTCAGCCGATGCAGCACTGGATTTTTTGACAATTTTCAGAATTCTGACGATTGCAGTACTCAGAACAAGATTGATACCCAGTTCTACAAGGAAGTTCAATCCGACAAACCCAAACAGGAAATATTCGCCGACATTCGGGTAAGGGGAGGCGGCGCTCCATTCTTTAATCGTATCGAGAAAGAACACGAGACAGCCGAGCACGAATACGCCGGTATTCACAACCGGGCAGGCGACTGCGGCAGAAATGACGGCAACCAACTGGTTTTTCTTTTCCAGCAGCTTATACACAAAACCGGCGGCGAGACCTGCAAGCATTCCTTTTAACAGACAGCAGATGATGGTACCGGGAACATTGATTACGAGAAATGCACCTGCGTCGGTTGCAAGCACCATACCGCCGAATACAAGGCCAAGCCATGCGCCAGCCTTCCAGCCATACAATGCGGCCCCAATGATGATTGGGGCAAGTACCAGCGTAATACTAAACGTACCAAAGCGGATTGTACTGCCAATGCCTTGCAGAACAATGATGATTGCGGTCAGGATTCCCATTCCAACAATCGTCTGCACATTTGATTTTTTTGACATAAAGCGCCTCCTATGATAATGATGAAAAATAAGGGCAGTTATAGATGGAAGTTCTCAGATTGAATATATCGGTCTGTCGAGCTTCAGCACAATGTGTGCCTGAACATAATTATACCATAAATTCAATCTTTTGTCAAGAAATCTCAAATACAAGCAGTATAGATGATTCCAGTATGAGGATCAGCGGCGCTTTTTCTTTTTACGTGTTTTGGGATGATTTTGATTTGACTGCGGCGTATGTGACGGTGCGATCGGATTGGATTCGGATACAGCCACAGTTGTTGTGGTGATCTCCGATTCAGGCATGGATACCGGAACGGTTGTCACGATTTCGGGTTCGGGAGCTGATTCGCTGCCATCAGGCATATTGTCAATCGCTTCCTTGAGGAGCTGATAGATAATGGCAAAAACAGGAACGGTAAAAATGATACCGAAAATACCGCCGAGTCCGCCGCCGAGAATGACAGCAATCAGCACAAGCAGTCCGGGCAATCCGATTGAATTTCCAACCACGCGTGGGTAGATGAATTGACCTTCCAGCTGTTGCAGTACGAGAATGAATACCAGAAACCAGATAATGCGGTCAGGCGCTTCCACAGCAATCAGCAGCACGCCGATACCGCCGCCAATCCATGCGCCGATGATCGGAAGCATCGCCGTTAAGCCGGTCAGAATGCCGATTGTCGCCGCATAGGGGAATTGAAAAATATACAGACCGAGCGTACAGAGAGAGCCGATAATAATAGATTCGACAAACTGACCAGTCAGGAAATTGGCAAACGAGCTATTGGTCAGATGCAGAACGCGGAAAATACGTTCCTCATAATTCTTAGGGGTAATCAGCTGAATCACCTTATGCAGGACATACAACACACGTTTTTTTGCACTGAGCAGATAGATTGCAATGATTAAACCGAGGACAAGATTGGTCGCAGTAGAAAGTACGGATCTTGTTGCGCTGAAAGCGGTGCCGAGTACGGACTCAAACTTTCCATCAAGCAGATTGCTGAGAAAAGAAGTGATCATATCCCAATCAATTTCAAATTCACGGATTTTTTTCATGATAATAGGAGGCGCATTCCAAGCATTGAGTTGTGTTTCCAACAGAGTGAGTATCTGCTCCTGACTACTTGGCATTTTCTCGATCAGCATATTAACCGCGGTCGTAAACTGGGGAATGATCATGAAAATAATGAGCGCAAGGAGAATCAGAGCAACAAGTCCCGTACAGATCGCACTCAAAATCGGGTTGAGCTTGCGTTCCCATTCATGCTTGGAATTTGCCATATTGTGAAAGATTTTCTGCTGAAACAGATTCAGAAACAGATTGATCACAAAGGCGATGCAGATACCGTATGCAACAGGCTGCAAAATTGCAACGAACCAGATCAGGATACTCTTGACGGCAGAAAAATTCTGCAAACCGATATACAGCAAAATGCCGTATGTGACAAGGAAAAAATGTTTTCTTGTAATTGATTTTGGTTCTTTTCCGGATGAAGTTTTCATAGCAATTATTCTTTCTTATCTAAGAGTTTTTCGGCGCGGGCATAAGCTGCGCGATGCAGGATTTCCTGTGAGCTTTGCGAGGACGCTTCGGATTCGGGTAAATGATAATCACCGTCTGCTGTACGGATTCTTGCCTTGACCGGATCATCGAATTGCAGCCTGAATTCGTCGAATAAACGCTGTTTCAATGCGGCGTCCTTGACAGGCGCACAGATTTCCACACGTTTTTCAGTATTACGCGGCATAAAGTCAGCCGAGCCAAGATAAACCTGCATACGCTCCGGCGTGCCGAAAATATAAACGCGAGCGTGTTCCAGATAACGACCGACGATACTTCGCACGGCAATATGCTCAGTCTGACCAGCGATCTGTGGAATGAGGCAGCAGATGCCGCGCACCAGAAGCTCAACGCGGACTCCGGCACAGGACGCTTCGATCAGCTTGTTCATGATTATTTTATCGCAGAGACCGTTCATACGCAATCCGATGAAAGCAGGTTCTCCGACATTTGCATGACCGATTTCCGCGTCAATCATTTCGAGAACGGCAGAACGTAAGCCAAATGGCGC
Source organism: Oscillospiraceae bacterium (assembly GCA_016296505.1). Taxonomy (GTDB): domain Bacteria; phylum Bacillota; class Clostridia; order Oscillospirales; family Ruminococcaceae; genus Firm-04. The sequence goes on along the minus strand of JAEDJD010000002.1, from coordinate 80,234 downwards.
CACAAGCAAATCGGTCTGCGGTTGCGGAAGCTGGTTTTCCGCGAGTGCGGCAAATACATTCACAGCGTCGGCACCGATCTGCGGATCGGCAGTCATCAGGCAATAATCGGTATAGATTGCGGCAGTTTTTTCGTTATAGTTACCGGTACCAATCTGTGTAAACCGTTCAATTTTGCCGCGGTATTTCCGTTCAATCAGCAGGAGCTTGGAGTGCACCTTATAGTTTTCCGGACCATAGAGGACATGAACGCCAGCGCGTTCCAATACTTTTGCCCATTCGATATTCCCTTGCTCGTCAAATCTTGCACGCAGCTCTGTCAATGCGGTGACCTCTTTACCGCGACCGGCAGCTTCACAAAGCGCAGCGATTACGCGGCTGTCACGCGCCATACGGTAGAGCGTAATCTGGATACTGACGACCGCCGGATCGTCAGCCGCCTCATCGAGAAGGCGCAGGAACGGACGGATGCTCTCGTAGGGATAATTGAGCAAGATATCTTTTTTTCGGATCTGGGTAAACATTGCACGATTTTCGGCAACCATATCGGATTTCTGTGAAACCATGCGTTCATATTGCAGCTTTGGATTCGACGCAATATCCTTGCATTCGTAGGCAAAGGAAAGATCAAGCGGCGCTTTTGCATAGAATACCTGCTCCATAGAAATTTCAATTTTCTTGCAGAGGTATTCTAAAGCAGGCTGATGGAATGTTTCCGAAAGCTCCATACGGACAATTGGTAAGCGCTTGCGTTCCGCGAGCATCAGCTCCATATCGGTACGGGTGTCGCCGGTACGAAGCACGCCGATATCCTCCGGTGTAATGCTGGCAGAGCGCGTCACGCGAAGAATTGTACGGTCAACGACGTTGGAATTACCGAAAACCGTATGCGCATAGGCGAGGATTACGTCTTCCGCCAGAATAAATCTGCCGCTGTTTCCGAGTCGGATGATGCGCTGACACTGATCCGAGATCGGAAGAATGCCCATACGCACGCCGGATTTGGATTCCAGACGCAGAACTGCGTAGAGCACACGATCACGCAGAAACGGTACCGGTTTGCCTTTATCGACAATGACCGGCATGGAAAGCGGTCGGATTTCGCGTTTAAACCATTCCGCGAGCATCGTCTGCTCTTGCGGGGTTGCAGAATGGATTGTGACGCGCTCCAAGCCATCGGAACGCAGTGCGTTCATGATTTCATAGAATGCGGTGTCTCTCACTGAGGTGAGGAATCTTGTTTTATCATAGATTGCACGGAGCTGTTCCTTGGGCTTCATCTTACTGAGTTCATCTTTTTTCTTCGGATTTTCTTTTTGCTTTCGCAGAAGATTACCGACTCGGACGCGATAGAATTCGTCCAGATTACTCTGAAAAATAGCAGTAAAGCACAGTCGTTCAAGCAGAGGATTGGTATCCGTCTGCGCCTCCTCCAGTACGCGCTGATTGAAGCGGAGCCAAGAAAGTTCTCGATTTTCAAAGCAGTCAGATTTCATAGCTGTTACTCCTTTCTATGCACTATAATTATACTCTATTTTGCAGCTTTCGTCAAGGTATAATGACAGAATGATATTGCATTTCTTGCAAAATTGCTGTACATATGATAAAAAGCAGCGAAGACGACGCCTCGCTGCCATATGGATTGTGATTAAACCTGAGAATGCGAATCCAGCCAGTCGATTACATCATCGACGGTTGTAAAGCAAAGGCTTGTGCAGGTATCGGCGCAGCCGTAGTAAATGGCGATGCGACCGGTATCGGCGTCCACGAGACTTGCGCAGGGGAAAACGACGTTCGGCACATCGCCGACGCATTCATAAGGCTGCTGCGGACTGAGAAGATATTCTCTGCCGCGTTTCAGCGTTTTCCATGGTTCATCGAGATCGAGCAGTGCAGCAGAAAAGCTATATACAAAGCCGTTGCAGGATGTGAGTACGCCGTGATAAAAGATCAGCCAACCGCGATCGGTTTCAATGGGAATCGGACCGGCACCGATTTTGGTAGATTCCCAGCACATCTTCGGACTCATCACATAACGATGCTTTCCCCAGAAAACGAGATCCGGCGACTGTGAAATATAAATATCACCGAATGGCGTATGGCCGTTGTCGGATGGACGGCTTAGCATCATATAGTGACCGCCGATTTTTCGCGGAAACAGAACGCCGTTTCGATTAAACGGTAAAAAAGCGTTTTCAAACTGATAGAACGTCTTAAAATCAAACGTATACGCACAGCCGATGGTCGGCTTCCAGTCGATGGCATTGCACCATGTCACATAGTAACGATCTTCGATAAAACAGACGCGCGGATCATAGCCGTATTGAAAATCCTGAATATCGGGATTTGTTTTACAGAAATCAATCCTTTCTTCGCAGATATCCCAGTGCAGACCGTCCTTGGAGAAGCCGGCGTGCAGCTCCATATTCCGCGCTTTATCGTCGACGCGGAACACGCCGGCAAATCCGTCCGCAAAGGGAACGACAGCGCTATTGAAAATGCTGTTTGACATTGCCAGATGATCGCGTGCAATGATCGGATTCTGCGAATAACGCCAGATGACATCTTTGCAGTCGGCAGGCTTATCCTGCCATGGCATATGCGGAATTGCCGTACCGTTGATAACCTGAACCTTCATAAAAAATCATGCCTTTCTATCTGTGTGAAAACACGTGAAATCTATAGTGCTATTATAACACAAATCTGCATGAAATTCAATAGATTATTGGTATAGTGACTGAAAATCATTGAGCGTCAAGGCTTGCTCTGCGTTGTATAGATTATACAAATCATTACTTGAATAATAGGTGTCATTGAAAGAACCGTCCGGATTCATGAGATACTCCCCGTACCATAAGCCAAAGAACGACCAGACCGAACAATCAATCTGCATCATTTCGAGATCGGGGAGCGCACTGCATTCGCTGATTGCAAGCAATTTTCGTCCGCCCGTAATTTTTTTCAGGGAAAGGAACTGTTCAAAGCGGCTGCCGTACTGCATTTGCGGCTGCAAATAGATGTCCACCGAAGCGATATCATACATACGCTCCGGCACGAGATATGCCGCGCTTTGTCCATTCCAGATCCAGATCAGATTATTGATCTGGTGATATTCGGTGAGGCGGTAATAGAGGAGCTGCCAGAGCTTTCCATATGCAGCGCTTCCGTCTGCGCCCCACCAGTACCATCCGCCGCCAGCCTCGTGCAGCGGCCGCCAAAGCACCGGAATATCCATATTTTTCAGTGGAAGCAGGGCTTCTGCGAGCGCGTCGATATCCTGAAGCAGCAGCATGGCTTCCTGTCGGAGCGAACCGCCTGAAGCGGCTTGTTCGGCGTCCTCTGGGGATAGGAGCGCGAGCTTTCTGATATCCTTATTCCGAAATGCACGATTCAGATCAAAGTTTACATTTTCCGCATAAACGGAATTGGTTTCGGGTGCGTTCCACTGCCACATCAGACCGACAATTCCGTGCATATACACATTCCAGTCGATGGCGGCGTCGATAGCGGCTCTGTTATCTCCGGTCCCGAGCATACTGAAGCGGATTGCGGGCAGCTGTCCGGTTAATTGATAAATGAGCTGCATTTCCCGATCGGATTCATCGGATACATACTGACCGATCACCGTTTTCGTTTCCCAGTGATTCACCAGAAAAGAATACAGACGCTGCGCTTCGGGGGAAGCCTGCGGATTGCAGAGCGATTTATGAACTGTGGAATCCGCCTGATAAACCGAAGCGTCATCAGCAATTTCGATATAGTCAATATCGAGCTTTGTGTCGATCGTATCAATCGCAATGGCGGTTTTTCCCCTTTCAATGAAGATGCCATAGAAAGTGATTTTCGTAAAGCATTCGGTATCCTCGATGGTAAACCGACCAACCATTTCGCTGTTGACGCGGAGCGCACTTGTTCCGGATTCCGGCGCAGCCGCACAGATCGTAATACGATAATGCTGCGTCTGGGGGACGGACAGTGAGAAGATCATGGCAGATTCGGTTGCCGCAGGCAATTTACCGACGTATCCTTTTCCGGAATAGCCATTGCGCTTACGAAGCACCGCCGTATTCTGCGGCAGTTTCAAAGCTTCGGCTTCAATTTTTCTTTGAAAATGCGACTGATTGACCTCTGGCAGATTGAGCTGATACTGATCGGGATTCAGCTCGTCCGCGGCGAGGGAACTGCCGTCGGAGGCAGAGCCGGAAAGCTTCTGATAATAACTATATTTCAACTGTGTTTGCTGACCGTTCGGAAATGGGAGAAACAGAAAACAGACCGATACGACGCATACGCAGATTACAAGTAACAGATATCGAAATACACCGTTCAGGTACGGCTTACGCTTCAAACGATATTCAGGCAGTATACGCCCATCGGTACAGTTTCAGATTTCATGAAACCTTCCGCCTCCTTTCTGACAATTTGGGTTGCGATGATTCAGGGATCCTGCTTTTTCATCAATTCCTTTGCGGTTTCGATGGCAGCGGCGAGCTGATTGTCATGTTCTGCTTCACTATCATAAATCGCCGGAACATCAGGTTCTAAGCCGATCTCGTGATAACATTCTGTTTTACCGGTTGCATAGGTTGCGGTTGTCAGCGTCACACCGCCGCCGGAAAGGTCGAACGTAGCCTGCATAATACCTTTTCCGAATGTTTTTTCACCGACCAAAACCGCGTCTGCATAATCCCGAAGAACGCAGGCAAAGAGTTCTGAGGCGCTGGCAGTATTGCCATTGACCAGAACGACATAGGGCATTTGTTCAAAATGGGCGTCTGAAGTCAGGATGGGATTTGCATTTCCATCGCGATCATAGGAAAATGCAAGCTCGCCCTCCGGCAACATGGGATCGGTCATGCGTTCGAGTGCGGAAAGCACGCCGCCGCCGTTATTCCGAACATCAAAAATAAACGCTTTTGCACCTTGTTTCAGCAAATCCTGCCGCGCGCTTTCAAATTGAGAAACGGTCACGCTGCGGAATTTAGAGATATAAATATAGCCAATCTGCTCATCGGGCAAATATGCAGACTGCACGGTAATTTCATCCAGCTGTGAACGAACCAGCGCGATTTTCTTTTCGGTATTGGAATCCTGTTTACGGATTCGCAGCGTCACGGACGTACCGACCTCGCCGCCAATCAAATTGATTGCTTCCTGATAGCTTGCTTTCAGCGAAACGCCCTCGACTTCAAGGAGCACATCGCCGATTTCGATACCTTTTTTCTGTGCTGGACTATTTTCGGTCACATCGACGATTTCAGCAAAGCCTTCGTTGTTCTGACGAATGGAAATACCTATACCGGTATAGACGCCGGATGTATTGTCGTGATACGCGGTCAATGCTTCGTTGCTGCGGTATACGCTGTATTTATCGCCGAGTCCGCTGACATAGCCCGCGAGCATACCTTCGAGAACGTCATCGTCCGGAACGTCCTGATAGAACACTTCACGCACTTTTGCGTCAAGTTCGTCCAGACGTTCATATTTATCGGCAAGGCGATCTAGTTGGGTAATTTTCTGATTAAAGGCGTGTTCACTCGCAGAAAGCGTAATGACAAAAGTTGCAGCAGCGGTCAGCGCCATGAGACTGAGCACCGTACCAACCGAAAATTTAAGCATGACAGGCACCGCCTTTCTGATTGAGACAATACCGGAAACGGCAAGAGACATTCAGACTGTCTCCTGCCGTTCTATTTCAAGTAAATTACAGATTACGGGAGATACTGCGTCGGATTGACAGGCGTATCGTTGACGCGGACCTCGAAATGCAGATGCGGACCGGTTGATCTGCCTGTAGAACCGACAAGACCGATCTGCTGACCGACAGAAACCTGCTGACCGACAGAAACTGTTGCACGCTGCAAATGGGCATAGAGCGTTGAGTAGCCGTTGCCGTGATAGATCACGACATTATTGCCGTAACCGCCGCCCCAGCCGTCATTGGTGACTTTAATGACCGTACCGTTTCCAGCCGCACAAGCCGGCGCACCGTTAATCGGGCTGACATTACCGATAATATCAATGCCGCTATGACCGGATTTTCTGCCGGTAAACGGGTCTTTTCGATAGCCGAATGGACTGGAAATGCCATAATGTCCGGGGGTAGGCCAAGCAAACATACTGCCGGAGGGCGGTGCCTGTGTTGTAGAAGTTACAGTAGTGGTTTTTGGGGGTGCAGTTGTTGCAGCGGTGGTAGAAGCAGTTGTTGGCGCCGGAGTTTCCTCTGTGACGGGTTCTGTTGCGACAGTCTGTTTTGCAGTAGACTGTGCATCTGTGACAGCCTGCGCCATAGTGGTCTGCGTAACAGGTTTCGGCGTTGTAGTGGTAATGGTGGTACGTACTTTGGTTGTAGAGGTGGTAGTGGTCGTTGTGGTGGTCGTCGTGGTAGTTGTAGTTGTAGTACGCTTGGCTTCTTCCTCCATTGCCTTACGGATTGCTTCTTCGATGAGTTTCAGTTCTTCCTCCTCGATTTTATCGAGATCATCCTGTTGTGATTTCAGTTCGCTGTTGGCAGTCAGCTGTTTGTTTTCGAGCATCTGAATCTCGACGTGCGTATCGGAAAGCGCAGTATTGAGGTCTTGTTTGGACGCGTCAAACTCATCCTTGAGGACATCGATTTCGGTCTGCTTAATATTGAGCGCCTGCAAGCTGACGGTCAGATCCTGTTTATGATTGGTCAGCGTTTGAATATTCTCGTGCAGATCGGTAATCATCTCATCGTCATGCTTCGAGATACGCTTAATCAGGTCAATACGGGCGAGTACGTCATAAAAGCTGGAAGCGCCGACCAAAGCGGAGAAGAAGCTGTCATTGCCATGAACATAGAGCGCACGAATACGCGCCTTAAAATTTTTCAAACCTTCTTCAACGGCAAGTTCTTCCGCTTGGATTTCTGTTTCAAGCGCAGCAATTTCCTGTTCTTTTTCGGTGATTTCGCCGATCAGATTTGTCATTTGCGAATCAATGAGAATCATCTTTCCATTGATGAGCTGAATCTGCTCTTTCAAAGTCTGTTCATATGTAGATTTATTGCTTAAATCATTAGAAAGCGCTTTCAGCTCTTGTTTTTTCTGATCAATCTGATCCTGTTTATCTTTCTTTTCCTGTTCAATTTCCTTTAGCGTTTTTGCCTGAGCAAGATTATACGGATTCTGCTTTGCTTCCAGCGTCAGAGAGGCTGCCGTAAGAATCACGGCAGACAATACAGCAAGCGCTTTTCTGCATTGCTTATTCATAATAAACCTACCTTTCATAAATACGCATTACATATTGGCAGCGCGATAACGCAGATGGACGCGCGTGGAAAGCACGCTTCCGAATGCGCCGATCAGGGAACCGGTGACAATATAGGAAACCATAACAAGCAAATAAATACTGCTGAAAGGGATCACATTGCCGAGACCGATGGTGCCCAGAACATCAAACCGACCGAGAAGATCAACAAGGCTATCATATGCAAACCAAGTCAAGATGGTTGCAAATACGCCCGCCATAAAGCCGTTTATCATACCTTCAATAAAGAACGGAAAACGGATAAAGGATTTGGTCGCGCCGACGCTCTGCATAATGCTGATTTCACGGCGTCTGGAGAATACGCTGGCACGGGTTGTATTGGAAATAATGACCATTGAAACGATCAGCAATGCGATAATAATTGCAACTGCCACAATCGTCACAACACGCCGAACCTCTGTTAAAAGCTCGACAAATGTATCAGGCGAACGGACGGAATCGACATCCGCCATATTTCTTGTAATGGAAAGGGTTTCATCCATTCGGGAGATATCGGAAACGCGGATGCGATAAGCGTCCAGCAGGGGATTATCATCTCCGAGCGATTCAAAGACAATCGCCTGATCGCTCATATCCGCCTTGAGGTCCTCAAAGGCTTCCTCCTTGGTATAGAGCTGTACGCTGGCAATATTATCAGTTGCAAGCAATTCATCACCGAGCGCGGAGATTCGTTCATCGGTGATTAACTCACTGAGATAAACAATGACTTCGTTTTTATCTTCAATGCCGCCGATAATCGCATTGATATTGACATAGAACAAGACTGCGATACCGACAAGCAAGAGGCTGACTAGAAGAACGCAGAACGACGCAAAAGCCATAACGCGGTTTTTCCAAACATTGTCAAAGCCTTGCCCGACCAAATACCGAAAACTACTGAGCTTCAATTTCTGTGCCTCCAATCACCTCGTCAAATACGACCTCGCCCTCGCTGATATTGATAATTCTGCCGCCGAAATGGCGTACCATTTCATGCGCGTGCGTGACCATCAGAATCGTAGTGCCGCAGGCATTGATGCCCTGAAGCAGTTCAACGAGTTCATAGGCAAGTTCGGGATCGACATTTCCAGTTGGTTCGTCAGCGATGAGCAGCGCGGGATCGTTTACAAGCGCGCGCGCCAACGCACAACGCTGCTGTTCTCCGCCGGAAAGCTCGCTCGGATAGCAGTCGGCTTTATCCTGCAAGCCGACCAGCGACATCACATACGGAACGCGCTTGCGAATCTGTTTTTTCGGAGCGTCAATCACACGCAGAACAAACGCAATATTTTCATATACGGTCATCGTGTCGATCAGGCGGTAATCCTGAAAGACAACGCCGATGGTTCTGCGGAATTCAGGAACTTTGCGTTTTTTCAATTTGGTCAGATTATAACCATTGACATAGACTTCTCCGCTGTTTGCGTCAAGCTCTTTCAGGAGCAGCTTAATCAGTGTACTTTTTCCTGCGCCGGAACGGCCGATCACAAAGGCGAATTCACCGTCCTCGACTTTCAGACTAACATCTGAAAGCGCTTCGACGCCGGTGCTTTCGTATTTGACGGATACATTTTTTAACTCAACCAAGAGTATTCCTCCTCATTTGGACGTTTTGGGGATCAGCGCAACGGCAGAAACCGATATGAGCTGATTCTTCGACATCTTTCCAAGGGCGAAAGTCAATTTTGTTAACATGGAAAGTGCCAAACGAATTGCTTCGTTCGGCACTCCCAAAATCAAATGTCAGATCAAATATGCAAAGAAACTCTATCAATCAGAATTTCACAGGGCTGGACGAAAGATACTTCTTCACCATCAGAGCAATTTTGAATACGATTGCGTGGTCGAACTCACGGAGATCGAGACCGGTGAGCTTCTTGATTTTCTCAAGGCGATAAACCAGCGTATTACGGTGAACAAATAGCTTTCTGGAAGTTTCGGAAACATTCAAATTATTCTCGAAGAAGCGCTGAATGGTAAAGAGCGTTTCATGGTCGAGGCTTTCGATGCTGCCGCGCTTGAACACTTCATGCAGGAATGTTTCGCAGAGCGTAGTCGGCAGATGATAGATCAGGCGGGCGATACCGAGGTTATCGTAGCTGACGATGACTTTATCGGTATCGAAGACCTTACCGACTTCCAAAGCGGTCTGCGCTTCTTTAAAGGATCGTGCCAAATCCTTTACGCCGATGACGCTCGTGCCGATACCGACATTGACGCGGGTATAGAACTCACTTGAAAGGGTATCTGCAATGGAGCGTGCCAGCTTTTCGAGGTCCTTGCTCTCGTTGGTAGATTTGATTTCCTTTACGAGTACAATATCGGTTTCGGTAATATTAAAGACAAAGTCCTTGCTCTTATCCGGAAACAGGTTCTGGATGACATCGTAAGCAGAGATGTCATTTGCGGACACAATACGAATCAGGAACACAACGCGACTGATTTCGGCATTAAAATGCAGTTCACGCGCCTTGACGACAATATCACCGGGAAGCACATTATCAAGCACGACATTCTTGATAAAGTTATTGCGATCATATTTCTCGTCATAATACTGTTTGATGCTGGACATAGCGATTGCGAGGATATCTGCATACTTTGCAGCATTCTCATCGGTACCCTCGACAAAGACGGCATAATCGGGCGAAGTACGGACGCCGAACGGCTTATAGGTGAATCCATCGCGGATGAACAAATCGCCGGATTCATTCATATCCATAGAAACGAACTCATTGGTTGTACCGACGCGCGTTGGGTCACTGCACGCGATAATGGTTGCGGTCTCATCGACAACGCCGATGGTAGCGTGAATGGTGTCGTGCATCTGAACGACAAGGCCCTGAAACGGTCTGTTAGACATAATACGATCCCTTCGCTTTCTTCATGATTTTAATTTGGGAGTGCCATGATTTCAGGCAGGAGGGATCTGATGTCAACCGTAAGATTCACTCAGGGCGATAATCCTGAACTGAAACTATTACAGATTGTAACATATTTCCCGTCCTTAGTTGTTAATAAACTATGAACAAAATGTTAACATTTTGTTTTTAAGCGGATTTCACATGGTTTTCATTGTGAAAAATACCGAAAGACAATATTTGGAAATTGCAATTTAGTAGCTTTTAGATTACAAATTGGTTACATTCTTTCGGGCGCTGTTACCTTCAGCAGCCGGAGGACATTGCCGAGCGTCTGGCAAACAGCCTGACAAAGCAGCAAACGTGCGTTACGGAGATTTTCAGTTTCGGCGTCACGAACCTTGCAGGCGTCATAGAATTTATGGAACTGCGCCGCAAGATCGACTGAATATTTCGTCAGTCTGGAGGGATCGAGCTGTGCGGCAGCGGTTTCGATTTCCGCAGGCATCAGCGCGGTCTGCCGAATCAGCTCACGTTCAGCGGGGGAATTCAGCGCGTCGAGTTGTACCTGCGTCGAATCGGGCACGGGCACGCCGTTTTCGGCAAGATTCCGGATCAGACTGCAAATACGCGCGTGCGCATACTGTACATAGTATACCGGATTTGAAGAAGATTTTTCCACGGCAAGATCCAGATCAAATTCAAAATGCGAATTTGCCTCGCGCAGATTGAAGAAGAATCTTGCTGCGTCTGCCGGAATATCCTCCAGAAGCGTGACAAGCGTGAGTGCTTTTCCGCTTCGCTTAGACTGCTTGACCGGCTGACCGTCGCGCATAACGGCGACCATCTGCATCAGAATGACGTCAAGCTTTGAGGCGTCAACGCCGAGCGCAGTCAAAGCGGCTTTCAGGCGAGGCACATATCCGTGATGATCGGCGCCGAGCACATTGATTGCCTGATCAAAATGACGCGTAACAAGTTTATCGTAATGGTATGCGATATCCGGCACAATATAAGTATAAAGCCCGTTGCTGCGGCGCAGGACAAAATCCTTATCCACGCCGTAATCGGTTGCTCTGAACCAGATTGCGCCGTCCTGTTCGTATGCCTTACCGGCTTCAAGCAGCTTGTCTACGATCAATTTGGTTTCATTTTTTGCATGGACGGTACTTTCGCGAAACCAGTTATCGTAGATAATACGATACTGTTTCAGATCATGCTCCAGACCTGCAATATTCAGCGGCAGCGCATAATCGACAAGTGCTTTCCGGCGTTCCTCGTCGGAGACTTCTGCAAGCGAATTGCCGTGCAAATCGAAATAATTCTTGGCGTGCGCGATGATATCCTGTCCGAGATAGACGTCCTCCGGCATAGGGAATGCTTCCGTATTACCGTTATCGCCGTAGATCATCTTGCAGATTGTATCGGTATCGGGAGTAGATTGATAAATCTCCTGACCCTGTTCCGAGCAGAGCTGCATATAACGAAGCGACAGGGATTTACCAAATTTTTCAATCTGATTGCCGGCGTCATTGACATAGAATTCACGTTCCGCGTGATATCCGGCAGCCTGCAAAACGGAAGCCAGCGTATCGCCGATTGCGCCGCCGCGCGCGTTGCCGACGTGCATCGGACCGGTTGGATTTGCAGATACAAATTCGATCAGTACGCGTTTTCCCTTGCCGATATCTGAGCAGCCATAGCGTTCGCCCTCGGCAATGACATTCCGGACAACATCCGAATACCATTTTTGTCCGAGATAAAAATTCATGAATCCCGGTCCTGCAATTTCCACCTTGTCGAAGGGGGAACCATTGAGAATCAGCGCGCCTGCGATTTCTTCGGCAATTTTTCGCGGAGCCATATGCAGCGCTCTTGCGGAAACCATTGCCACATTGGAAGCGAAATCGCCGTGCGAGCGATCCGCAGGAATCTCAATATTGAATACAGGCAGCGGTTCCGCAGGAAACACGCCATCGGCAACTAAGCGTCCGATTGCGTCCAGTATGAGCTGTTTTGCTTCATGAGAAGAAGCCGATATATGATTCAAATACAACACTCCTTTTATGATTTCGTATGTATTTGGCTGACGAACCGTTCGCGGTTATCGCAGACGGACGTGCAGATCAATCGTATTTGTCGCGGAGTAGCTGTCTCCGATATCAATCAGATACCGAAGCTGAAGTCTTCCGCCATTCGGGTGAAACTGCGCGTGAATATCGAGCGCGCAAAGCAGCATTTCGATATTGCCGAACATGGTTGCGTACTTGACCGGATGTGTTTTACCGGTTTCAAGGATCATAACGCCTTCGGCAAATCCGATTTTATGAATGGTGACGAGATCCTGCTTTAAAATAGTAACTACAGTCTGTCCGATTGCGTTACCGGTTTCATCAAGCTCGGTATATTCTATCCGGGTTTCATTTTCATCGGTTGCATAATATGCCGTTGTATTCAACTCGGATTTATCGGTTTCGCCATCGGTACGCTGGGTGCTGAGGATTGTGAGAATTGCATTCTCCTCATGTATATGATTTTTCAGTTGATCAGCGGGCATAGGTTCCTCCGTGTCGCGCTTAAAAGCTGCGGTCGGCGTGTTCGATCGCCTGTTCAATCAGTTTATCGAGCAGATACGGATACCGCATACCGAGATCCGCCATCAGCTTTGGATAGGCAGCCTGATCGGAAAGCTCAGGCATGGTATTGACCTCGCCGAGCAGGATATCTCCGCGATTGGTATAATAAATATCGACCAGCGCGAGCGAGCTGCATTTCAGAATCGAAAAGGCAGAAATCGCAAGATCACGCATGATATTTGCCGTCTGGTCATCGAGGTCGGCAGGAATCGCCATTTCGTTTTCTGAGTCGTTGAGAACTTCTCCGACAAACGATGCAAAAGGCGGGTCATATCCGAATACGCCGATGCGGAATTCTCTGCCTTGCACATATTCCTCAACGAGAACCGTTCCGTCCTGCGTAAACGCACGTTTCACAAGCTGAGAAAGCTCCTCGCGGTTATTGGCGATACCCGAAGCAATCGACTGGTCGCTTTCGGACGGCTTGACGTATACCGGATAATCGAGCTGCGATTCGATCCGGTCATATTCATGTTCCAGACGGCTGAGGTTCTGTTGTGAAACCGAAACCCAATTTGCCACAGAAATGCCGGCGGATGACAGCAGTGAATGGGTCATAGCCTTACTGCGGCAGGCGGCGGAGCTGAAAATACCATTTCCGACATAGGGGATATGGGACATCTCGCACAATCCCTGAATTGCGCCGTCCTCTCCGAACTGTCCCTGCAGGACGGAGAAAATGACGTCGATGCGCTTGAGGGCGTAGCTGCCGTCCTCCAGAATGAGAATTCCGCGATGCGCCGGATCCGGCGAAAGGATCGCAGAAGCGCAGTCGGGATTTTCAATCCACTTACCGGAAGCGATTTCGTCATAATTGCCCGGAAAGTAAAGCCATCTGCCTTTTTTATTGATACCGACCGGAACAATTTCATATTGTTCGCTTTTCAGAGTACGCAAAATGGCGGCGGCAGAAGCCAGAGAGGCATTGTATTCGTTGGATGAACCGCCGAATAAAACAAGCAGTTTCAATTTTGCCACAATTAAAAGCCCCTTTCAATCAAAATATTGCGTAAGATGTTGGATTCATTGCGTTTTGGGCATTTTGCCATTTGTGCATAATTCTGATACGACCTCGCTGAAACCAATGTAAAAACGCTAAAAAGCGAAAAATCGCGTGAACACGCAGAACTGCCTGTCACGATCACATTTTTCTCACATCTCTATTTTAGCATACTTCACAAAAAAATGCAAGTGTTTTTTTGCAAAATCACAGATTTTTTTTGAAAAAAAGGAAAAACGGAATGGAGGCGGTGAAACTTCTTGTTTTTTTATACAAATCGGGTGCTGAAATCCTGAAATCGTCACGAATCGGGTGACAAAAGCGGAAAAATCTGGTATAATAAAAAAATAGATTTGAGTCATGGTAATCAGGAGGTGCCGGAATGGAAATTTTTGAACAGCTTGCCTTAGAGTTTAAGCTTCGGGCGGAGCAGATTTCTCATGCAGTCGCACTATTGGATGAAGGAAAAACCGTCCCTTTTATAGCGCGATACAGAAAAGAACAGACAGGCTCTCTGGACGATCAGACGCTTCATGCGCTGAGCGATCGTCTGAATTATCTGCGTAAGCTTGACGAGCGTAAGCAGGAGATCACGGACGCGATTACGGCGCTGGAAAAAATGACGCCGGAACTTGCTGCGTCAATTTCCGCTGCCAAAACGCTGGTCGAGGTTGAGGATATCTATCGTCCGTATAAGCAGAAGCGTAAAACAAAGGCTTCTGTTGCAAAGGCGAGAGGATTGCAGCCGCTTGCCGATCTGATTCTGGAGCAGGATCACAGAACCGATCCGGCGGCTGAGGCTGCCGCGTTTGTCAATCCGGAGCTTGAGGTTCCGGATGTTGCTTCGGCGCTGTCCGGTGCGTCCGATATTCTTGCGGAAACCGTTTCCGATGACGCCGAGCTGCGCAAGCGGCTTCGCAATCTTCTTATGCTGCGCGGCGCGATTGCGGTCAAGGCGACGGATCCGGAAACGGACAGCGTTTACCGCAATTTCTACGAATATACGGAACTGATTACGAAAGCCGCAAAGCATCGGATTCTCGCGATTAACCGCGGTGAAAAGGAAGGCTATCTGAAAGTGAGTCTGGTTATGCCGGAGGGGCTTGGCGAACAGATTGCCACGAAATTATACGTAAAAAATGAAAGCGCTGCCGGTCAGATGGTCTATGCCGCGGCGATTGACGCATATAAAAAGTCGCTTCTGCCGGCAGTACAGCGCGAGGTGCGCGCGGAGCTGACAGAACAGGCGTCTGAGCAGGCGATTACGGTTTTTGCGTCCAATCTGCGTCAACTTTTGCTGCAGCCGCCGATGAAGGGTATGATTACGCTCGGACTGGACCCCGGATTCCGGACAGGCTGCAAAGTTGCAGTCGTCGATTCGACCGGAAAGGTGCTTGCAACTGACGTTGTGCATATTACCGCGAATTCCGCGCAGGCTGTCGCGGCGGGAAAAATGAAGCTGAAAGCGCTGATTCAGAAGCATCAGGTTGCCGCCATTGCGATCGGAAATGGAACGGCGTCCCGTGAATCGGAGCAGATTGTCGCGGATATTCTCCGCGAGCTTCCGGACCAGCATACCGCGTATATGGTTGTCAGTGAAGCCGGAGCGTCTGTATATTCTGCGTCCAAGCTTGCCGCCGAGGAATTTCCGGATTACGACGTTGCGCTTCGCAGCGCGGTATCCATCGCAAGAAGATTACAGGATCCGCTTGCGGAGCTGGTTAAGATTGAGCCGAAAGCGATTGGCGTGGGCGAATATCAGCATGATATGCCGCCGGCGCGGCTTTCGGAATCGCTGTCTGGCGTTGTCGAGGATTGCGTGAATGCGGTCGGCGTAGACCTGAATACCGCCTCCAGCTCTCTGCTCTCGTACATTTCCGGCATACACAGCGGCATTGCGCACAATATTGTCGCGTATCGTGAGGAAAACGGCGCGTTCACAAGCAGAAAGGCGCTTTTGAAAGTACCGAAGCTTGGCGCGAAAGCATATGAGTTATGTGCAGGCTTCTTACGTGTACGCGAGGCAAAGAATCCGCTGGACAATACCGGCGTGCATCCGGAAAGCTATGCCGCTGCCGAAGCGCTTCTGAAACTCTGCGGACTATCCCTGTGCGATATCGGAGGCGATTTACAGAAGCTTGCCGATACGATTGAACAGCGCGGATATCCTGCATTGAGCAAAGAGCTTGCAATCGGTGAACCAACGCTTCGCGATATTGTCAAGGAATTGCAGAAGCCCGGCAGAGATCCGCGTGACGAGCTGCCGAAGCCGCTGATGCGCAGCGGTGATATTATGACGATCGAAGATCTGAAATCCGGTATGGAGTTGATTGGAACCGTGCGAAATATCATTGATTTCGGAGCTTTTGTCGATATCGGCGTACACGAGGACGGTCTGGTTCATGTTTCACAGCTTGCAAACAGATTTGTCAAGCATCCATTGGATGTGGTGAAGGTCGGGCAGATCGTGCGTGTGCGCGTACTGGAAGCCGATCCCAAACGGAAACGTATCAGTCTGACAATGAAAGCTGTATCGCAGGATGATCTGGAATCCTAATATTTGCAAAGAGAATAGAAAGGGGACGTTTCGATTATGGTATATGTGACCGGAGATACGCACGGTGACTTTTCCAGATTCCAGAATTCGCTCTTAAAAAAGGCAGACGCGAATGATGTCGTGATTGTCTGCGGTGATTTCGGCTTTTTCTGGAACGACTCCAAGCAGGAGCAGAAATTCCGCAAAAAGCTGACGGAGCTGAAATATACGGTAGCATTCGTGGACGGCTGCCACGAAAATTATGATATGCTGGAAAAATACCCGACGCAGGAATGGAACGGCGGAACTGCGCGTGTAATCGCACCGAATCTGATTCATCTGATGCGCGGAGAAATCTATACGATATGCGGAAAACGCTTTTTTACATTTGGCGGCGGACACAGTCAGGATTTTGAATTCCGTACCGCCGAAAACTGGTGGGAGCAGGAGCAGCCGACCTATGAAGAAATCATTCATGCCGCTGAAAATCTCAAAGTCTATGAAAACACGGTGGATTACATCATTACGCATGAGCCGCCGGCGTCATTGAAAGACTGTCTGCGCGTGGATATGATGCAGCGCCTTGAGGTTCATGCATTTTTTGAAGATCTGACGCAGATGTGTCGTTTTCAGCAGTGGTATTTTGGAAAATGTCATCTGAACCGCTATGTTCCGCTGAAATACTATGCGGTATTCGATGAATTGAATCCGCTGGACGATACGCGCGGCAAAGCGATTTCAGCGCAATATGATCCGTCCGCGCCAATAGCAGACGTACCGGATATGCCGGATGAAACCGAGGAGAATGTATAATGGAATCTCAAATTGAAGCACAGCTTGAAGCCGGTCAGGAAGCGCTTGCGCAAACGACAGGTTTGATTGCCGGAATGTGGCAGAAGCTCATAGATTTTCTGCCGACGCTGATACTTTCACTGATTGTATTTTTGATTGGAATGCTGCTCGCAGGATGTATCAATAAAATGATTGGTCATACGATGAGTCGGGCAAAAATCAATGCAACCGCGTCCGGATTCGGCAAATCACTCATTCGGATTCTGCTTTATACGCTGCTGATTATCATTTGTCTTTCGATACTGGGCGTGCCGATGGCGTCGATTGTAGCGGTTGTAGGCGCAGCGGGACTTGCAATCGGACTGGCGCTGCAGAACAGTCTGTCCAATCTTGCAGGCGGTTTTATCATCTTGTTTGCAAAGCCGTTTGAAAGCGGCGACTATATCATGATCGGCACGGACGCCGGTTTTGTAAAAGAAGTATCTATTCTTTATACGACGCTTGTCACGCTGGATAATCGGACGGTCTATCTGCCGAATAGTCTTGTCGCTTCGGGCGCGCTTCAGAATCTTTCTCAGAACGGCACGCTGCGCGTCAGTGTTCCGGTTACGGTATCCTATCAGACTGACCTGAGCGTTGCAAAGGACATTATGATGGAAGCAGTTCAATCGCTTGCTGTGACGAAAAAAGAACCGCAGCCGAGCATCGCGGTCACAGAGCTTGGAGCGAATGGCGTCACGCTGACCGCATTATTCTGGGTGGATCAAAGCGATTATTTCGGCGCGCCGTCAAAGCTGTTGGAATCCGTCAAGGCTTCCTTTGACGAAGCTGGAATCGAGATACCGTATCCGCAGCTTTCGATAAATAGTCCTGCAAAATCTCGGCATGAACAATGAAACGGACAGATCATAGATCGTTTCATACAGGATTTGCGTCAGGAATCCGGCACATTGCAGAAGCACATCCTCAGAGCGGAAATTGCATACTGATTGATTCAGAAGCAGTTGGAATCAGATTCGCGTGTTTTGTGCAATACGCCGGAATCCGCGTCGTTTCTTGACAAGCGCAAATTCATTGTGCTATAATTATTTTAGTAGCGAATAAAAGTAAGATGTACGCGCAGGGGAAATCTGTTTTTCTCGCCGCGTTTGTTTTGAGAAATATTTTTCAACGGAGGTAACGCAATGAAACCGATCAATGAAATTGCGGCACGTATCCGCGAGCTGCGCGAAGTATGTGATTATTCAGTCGAACAGCTTGCATCCGAGTTGGGACTCGATGTTGCACAGTATGAGAGCTATGAGCAGAACGGCGATTTTCCGATCAGCGTCATTTATGAAATTTCCAACAAGTTCGATGTGGATTTCAACGAGCTGATTACCGGCGAGCCGAGCAGAATTGATACATTTCAGATCGTTCGCCGTGGACAGGGCAGAAGCATCAGCCGTTTTCCGGGCTACCGCTTCAAGGATCTTGCGTTCCGCTATGCAGATAAAATCATGCAGCCGCTTCTTGTTACGCTGGAGCCATCCGATGAACCGGCAAAGCTCGTCACACACAGCGGACAGGAGTTCAATCTGGTTCTCAAGGGAACGATCGCCGTTGTATTCGAGGATCGCGAGATTATTCTCAACGAGGGCGATTCCATTTATTTCAATCCGACATTTCCGCATGGACAGCGTTGTGTCGGCGACGCCAAAGCAAGATTTCTGACGATGATTGCGGAATAATCCGCAGCACCGCATATATAAAGGAGTACAAAAAATCATGCTGTTAGATCGCTATCTGCCCCGTATCGACTTCGATTCTTATGAAGATTTCAAAGAGAATTATCGCGTGAATGTGCCGGAAGATTTTAATTTCGGCTGGGATATCGTTGACGAGTGGGCAAAGCAGGAGCCGGAGAAAATAGCGATGCTCTGGCTCAGTCAAGAAAAAGAAGAACAAATTTTTACCTTTTCGGATATTGCAAAGCGCTCGAATCAGACCTGCCATTATTTCAAGAGTCTGGGCTTGAAAAAGGGCGATGTTGTGTTATTGATCCTGCGGCGTCGGTGGGAATACTGGGTGATTGCAACGGCGCTGCATAAGCTTGGCGTCATTCTGATTCCGGGCAATCTGCTATTTACAGCGCATGATATTGCGTATCGTGGCAATACGGCTGAAATCTCTGCTATCATTGCGTGCGACGACGAATACATCCGCGGTCAGGTGGACGCTGCGGCACCGGAGATCAAATCCCTCCGTAAGAAAATTGCCGTTGCGGCGCCGCGAGAGGGCTGGGATTATTTTCTGGATGAAATCGCAAAGTATCCGGAAACTTTTGAGCGTCCAACCGGCGAGGATGCAACAAAAGCAACGGATACCATGCTGATTTATTTTACATCCGGTTCGACCGGTATGCCGAAAATGGTGTGCCATAATTTTGCGCATCCGCTTGGCCATATCGTGACTGCGAAATACTGGCATCAGGTGCAGGAGAATAAGCTGCATATGTCGATTTCGGATTCCGGTTGGGCAAAATTCGGCTGGGGTAAAATCTATGGACAGTGGATCTGCGGCGCAATTCAGTTTGTCTATGATTTTACAGGCAGATTCAATGCAAAGGATATTCTGGAAGTCATCAGCAAGTATAAGCTGACGACATTCTGCGCGCCGCCGACGATGTACCGTTTTATGCTGCAGGAGGATATGTCGCAGTATGATCTCTCCTCGATTCAGAATTTCTGCAATGCAGGCGAGCCGTTGAATCCGGAGGTGTTTAACCGGATCTATGAGCTGACGGGCAAGAAAATGCGCGAGGGCTTTGGTCAGACGGAGGGAACTGTTCTGCTTGCGAATTTCCCTTGGATTGACCCGAAGCCGGGTTCAACAGGCAAACCTTCTCCGCTTTATAATATCAGGCTGCTCCGCGCGGACGGTACGGAAGCGGACGACGGCGAGGAAGGCAGTATCATGGTCTGCGGCATTGACAAATATCATCCGACAGGATTGTTTTCTGCATACTATAAGAATCCGGAACTGACAGAGGCTGTTCTGGGCGGTGAAAACTATGATACAGGCGATGTTGCATGGCGGGATTCCCGTGGATATTATTGGTTTGTCGGCAGAAACGACGATGTGATTAAGTGTTCCGGCTATCGTATTGGACCGTTTGAGGTGGAAAGCGCATTGCTGACGCATCCGGCGGTTGTAGAATCTGCGATTACCGGAGCACCGGACCCGATCCGCGGACAGGTTGTGAAAGCAACCGTCGTGCTAGCAAAGGGCTATACGCCCTCTCCGGAGCTGACGAAAGAGCTTCAGAATCATGTCAAGCGCGAGACCGCGCCATATAAGTATCCGCGCGTCATTGAGTATGTCGATGAACTGCCGAAAACGCTCGGCGGAAAAATCAAGCGCGCTGAGATTCGTCACAATGATGAAGAAAATACCAGTAAATAAGTAAGAGAAGCGCCTCTTGGAGCAGACACACGCAATGGAAAGCCGTGTGATGTTCCGAGAGGATTGCTTTATCCGCACTGATCGGAAAGGAGAATCTGTATGACACCATTCAAGGCAATGGCACAGCATTTGCTGAATGAAAAGGAGATATGTATTGTATATCATATCCGTCCGGACGGCGACTGTATCGGCTCCGCATATGCGCTTGCGACTGCGCTGCAATCCATTGGTGTCCGTACAGCGGTAACAGGTCGCGATCCGGTTCCGAAAGCGTTTCGCAGACTGACCGACGCATTTGTGCCGGATCAACTGGAAAATCCGGTATGGCTTTCGCTGGATACATCCTCTCCCAACCGTACCGGCATATATGAGAATCAGCATTTCACGTACTGTATTGACCATCATAATGACAACTCGATCGAAGCAGATGATAGGTATGTCGAACCGGATTGCGGTGCGTGCAGCGAGATTATTTATAAGCTTCTGGTGGAAATGCAGATTCCGATTACGAAGCAGATTGCGGATTTGCTTTATACAGCGCTTGTGACGGATACGCTCTGTTTCCGCACATCGGCTACGAGTGCGCAGAGCTTTCGGACAGCCGCAGCGCTTGCGGAATGCGGCGCAGATATTGCTGAAATCGGCAAGCGGCATATGATGTATAAAACAAGAGGTAGAATGCAGATTGAGGACGCGCTGCGGAACAGTCTGCACATGACCTGCGGCGGACGGCTGATCACGGGTATCATTATGCGCAGGGATTTGGATGCAGCCGGGGTTGCGGATTCCGATTTGGAGGGCATCAATGCTTATATTGAGCAATTTGCGGAGATGCAGATTGGTGTGACGCTGCGTGAACTTCCGGACGGCAGAACGCGGTGCTCGGTGCATACCAAAAGGACAATCAGCGCACATGAAATCTGCCAGCGATTCGGCGGAGGCGGACATCTTCATGCAGCAGGGTGCGAGCTGGATGAATCGCCGGAGCAGGCTCGTGTGCGCGTGGAGCAGGTCTGTGCGGAGTATTTAACTGCAAATGAATGAGGATACAAAAAAGCTGCGGTCGAAATCCGATCGCAGCTTTTGCGTGATAGGCAGGCTATATTATATAGTATTCATCATTTTAAAATGAGCTGTTTCAAAATGGTGAGGTCAACGGAATTGATACAAGCATTTTCATCAAGATCGGCAGTTGAGGGAATGGTTGCTTCACTGGTAATGAGGTACTTAGTCAGCAGAACAGCGTCTGCAATTGTAACAATCTTGTCGCCGTTGAGATCGCCCTGAACCGGAATTTCCGGATGATCAGGCTGGAATTCCTTGCCGCCGATTGCAAACAGATTTTTCTGCAATTCTCTGTCCACAAGCTGAAATGCTTCACGATCATAATGACCGCCCGGAGTTGACCAAAGTACGGGGCAATGACCTCTGGTATAAGCTTCTTCACAAACGGAAGTCAGAAAGCGCCGGACAGATTCAGGCTCTTTGTTTTTTGTCGGACAACCGTATTCGCCGATGATAACCGGAATGCCTTTGTCGGTGAAATTGGTTTTCATCATGTCCATTTCATTGCGGAGAGAAGCGTAATCCTGATCGGTACCCCATGTCGGGATTGCCTTTCCCCAGTCGGCGTCCTCCTCCAGAATTGCAAATCCGGCAGGCGAGTAATAATGAACGGAAATCGCCATACGATTTGCGGGATCATTCGGCATCTTGAAATAGGGGTCGCAGGTGCGGTCAATACCGGTGTTATAGCCGGAAATCAGGAGATGCCGTTCGGGGTTATTGCCGCCGGATGCGCGTACCACATCGACAAACGCCTGATTGATTTTATTGCAGAGCGCATAGGATTCCGCTTTTCCTTCGGTTCCGCCCCATGGATTCCAGACTGTTTCCCAGCCCAGCTCCTCATTCTGGCACTCAAACATCAGATAATCGCCGTAATCCTGAAAACTTTTCGCGATCTGAGTCCACATGGTACGAAAACGCTTCATGCTTTCCTCTTCATTTTCGGGAAAATTGTTCAACCAGCCCATATCCCAGTGAATATTGACAATCGCATACATTCCGCTGTCAATGGTCCAATCAACGATCTGGTGGATACGCTGATCGAGTTCCGGATGGATGGTATAGGTACCGTCCTGAACCATCATATTTGACCATGCAACCGGAATACGCAGGACGCCGAAGCCTTCTTTTGCAATACCCTCGATCATTTCTTTGGATACGAGCGGACTTCCCCAAGCTTTTTCGTAATCAGCAATGGTATTCCCGTTGATCCAGTCGCCGCAGGCCTCCATGGTGTTTCCAAGATTGATACCGATTCCCATATCCTGTACCAATTCCAATGTTGAGATATTTCGCATTTTGCCGACTGATTCCGCAGCTGCGCAATTGTATACAGTCAATGCAGAAAACATCAGTACAACAGAAGTTATCACTGTACAAATCTTGATACGTAACATTTAAACCCCCCCTTAATGTGTGGAATATAATCATTATAGCACAAAAAAGCAGATATGAAAATAACATATTCTGCAAAATTCACGCGCATTTTACGCAAATTATTAGAACAGTATTTCATTATCTGCTAAAATATGTTACACTATCAATAGAATCATTTGCGGAGGTGCAGCCATGGATATCTACAGTATTGGTTATCATCATTCACATGATAAAGATTTTGTCATAGACCGACCGGACGGCATCAGTCCAAGCTGGTTATTTTTGTTGTTTCATGCGGAATGCGAGGTGCGGATCGGAAAGGAGATGCGGCGCGTACCGAAGAACTCCGTACTGATTTATACGGATGGAACGCCGCAGTTTTACCGCGCCTGCAATGATTATTACATGGATGACTGGTTTCATTTCACGGTAGATCCGGCTGACCGCAAGTTATTTCGGGAATTGGGTATACCACTGAACCGACCGTTTCCGATCGGGGGCGCCGCGGAGTGTTCAGAGATTATCCGTGCCATGACCTATGAATTTTACAATTCCAAGGATTATCATTATGACATTACGCTGCTGTATTTGCAGATGATGCTGTTTCACCTCAGCCGTGACGTTCATGCGAAGCCGCAAACGACCGCGATGAAAGCGAGTGCAAAATATGATCGTCTTGTTGCGATGCGCTGGCAAATTCAGCATACACCGGAGATGATCGGAACCGTTCAGGAGCTTGCGGAGGCTTATGCAATGAGCGTTTCCTCATTGCAACATAGTTATAAAACGATGTTCGGGGTAAATATCACTTCAGATTTGGCAGAATCGCGCGTCAATCGAGCGAAAAGCCTGCTTTCCACCTCGTCGCTGCCGCTTCGCAAGATTGCAGAACAATGCGGATATCACAGTGAATTTCATCTGATGCGGCAGTTCAAGGAACAAACCGGCATGACGCCCTCGGAGTATCGAAATTTCTGTAAATAGCATTGCGCCAAATAATCAAACAGCCGCGAAATCATTGCATTTGCATTGATTTCGTGCTTTCATTATCAATTAAGTCGTTTCCGAGGCGTTTTCCTCTGTTGTTTCGGTGGATGTCGCAGACACCATACCATTGAGTTTTTGAATAATCTCAGAAATTTTCTGAGTAGCGTTCTGGGTATCCAATATGTTCTGATTGAATGCGCCGAGCGCAGACGTTGTTGTTTCTAGGATACTTGTCAGTTGTTTGACGCTGCTCTCATTCATGACTGGATTATTGTTGCAGAATGTAATAATATTGCGAAGCAGCTCGCCGACCATACCGACGCGACCCTGTGTAGAATTTGCAGATTGACTGATTGCAGCAACATCGTTTTGAATCTCGACGACAGCAGATTTGAGTTCTGTGGAAAGCTGCTGGTAATTGACATCGGTTCCGACATTCGTAGCTGACATTGCATTTTTCGTATGATAAATGCAGTTATCGGGCGTATTCAGTCCGCGGAAAATAGCGGTTGCCATTTCGCGGCAGGATTGATAACCGCAGGCAGAACAATCAATACAGCGTTCCTTATCCGTTGTCATATCAAGTGACGCAAAGATGGGTTCAAGCTGTGCGTTGCTGGGGACAATACTAGGCTTTGTTGGCTTATAGCTGCGCAGGAAGTCGCTGACCTTCAGTTCTTCATCGAACCGGCGGAAAAGTTTATCCTCACTGTTTCGGAATACGCCGCCAGTGGTTTTACGGCGCGCACGCGCCTCCACCTCAATGTCGCGCATGGAGCGCAACATTTCAAAGCAGCTTTGATCCGAATTGCTTGCCGGACCGTTATTGCAGCCATATTCGCAGGAAAGAACATCAAAGATCTTCGGTTGTTTCTGCTCCGGCATTCTAGTGAACATATCCAGCTCGCGATAAACCTTTTGAACGCCGTCAGAAACGCAGATGCTAAGATCCGGAGAATGCTCAAGTAAATTATCGCGCATTCCGCCCGGACGGCAATAGATTGAACCGAGTTCTCCCTGAATATCATCAAATCTATATGTATAATCTTCGATCGGATTAGAAGCAATACGAATATCATTTCGATCGAAATACTCCATCAGACGGCGGAACGTGATACTAAAATCGACGAGACCGGTTTCCGCAAATTCAGCTTTTTTCGCGATACAAGCAGACAGCACAGCAATGGGATTATCGCGCCGCTGGTACTCCTTGGCATAGATCACGCTGCATGAAACAGGGGAGTGGATGGGCGAAAGACTGGTCAACAGTTTCGGCTGATACAGTTCGATATATTTGACAATCGCAGAGCAGGGTTGGGTAATAAAGTTTGAGAGCTGACCGTTTTCAATCGCCCGCAAATGCGCCCAAGTACAGATATCGGCGCCGAACGATGTGTCATAGACGCTGCAGCCCTTACTGCGGAACCAGTCAAGGATCCCCTTCCATTTTGTAGGGTAGGCGGACTTGATCTCCGGCGTAACCATGACAATCAGCTTTTCCTCGCGATGGATCGCATTCATCGCGTCCTCGGTATCGTCGATATAGTCTCTGGCGTCATGTTTGCAAGCGCGAATACACTCGCCGCATCCGATACAGCGTTCTGGATCGACGCGTGTAATACATTTATCCTCAGAAATTTTCAGGGTAATATTGGCTTCGGGAGCAGGACAGCAACGGATACAGGCATTGCAGCCGATGCATTTCTCAGGCTTTACGATAATGATTTCATTCATCTTTTCTAAACTCCTTATTTCATTTAATTAAAATATAATGTTATACGTTACTGTTTGCAATTGCATCGGCTTGTGCGGCAAGCGCGGCGAGATCGAGAACTGAACTTTTTGCGGCTGCCGAATTCGATTCAGTTGGAGCAGCCGCCTGAACAGATGGCGTTTCGGATGCGATACCAGCGATGGCATTTGCCATTTGCTGCAGGCGATCGAGTTCTGAATTTGCTTGCTCATGCGCTTGAGGCTGAACGATTTGCCCCTGTACTTGCGTTGACTCACCGGCTGTATCATATGAATGAGAGACAACCGTATATGCAGGCGGCTCAGGCAGTTTTGTCTGTACCGTATTGGGCGCTTGGAAAACAGGCGTACCGCCGATTTTCAGAATCTGATCGGTACTGCTCAGAAGCTGAACGGCATTGCCGATAGACTTTGAACTTTCTTTTTGGAATTGTTCAAAGTGATTCTGGATTGCCTGCATCTGCGCCGAAAGACGTTCGACGTCAGCGAGCAGAGATGCGCGCAGATTACCGGAAGCGACCTCAAATTCCGAACTTTGATTTTGTGTTGCGGCAGAAATCTGAGCGCAGCGAGTTTCTGCTTCATAGACAATTCTTTTGGCTGTATTATTGGCGTCTGCGATCAGATTTTCGGCGAGTTTGCGGCTATTTTCTTTCAGCTGATCTGCTTCCTTATGTGCGCCGTGAAGAATACTATGCGCTTTTCCCTCGATTTCAGCGATTGCGGCGCGCGCACGCTTATTATCCTCATCTGCTTCAAAAGCAGAGAGCTTCATATCTTTTTCACGGAGTTTATCCTGCAAAGAGGAAATTCTAGCTTTCAGCTTTTCGATTTCCTGATCTTTTTCGGTATTTTGTCTTTCAGATGCGCGCAGTTTTTCATAATACAGCGCCTGCTCTGTCTGAACCATAGACAGTTTTGTTCGCTGTTCCTCGATAATCTGTTTCAGGGAAGCAGTTTCGCTGCCGCCCTGCTGCAAATAAGAGATCAGCTTATGGTGATCGGACAACTCGTTTTGCAGACGAAACAATTCGCCGCGGAGTCGTTCAAATGTTTGCTCGACGTCGGCGCGGTCATATCCGCCGAACAGGACTGTTTTCATAAATGTAGATTCAGACATTCCCTTTTTCCTCCTGATTTCGTATTATAGAAAAAACGTGACGCGAGATGTACGATATATAATATGATACGTATGAAGTCGCATGAGCTTGAACGGTTACAAATACATACATCTATTATACAACATGATTCATGAAAAGTCAATAGAACTTGAAGTAATTATGATATATTTTTTATAATTTTAGACATTTGATTAACGGCAGGAGAAAATGCAGGATAGAATTGAGATAGCAGGAGAAAAAAGAACTGCCATATATGAATACAGCAGTTCTGGACTATGGAACGAAACGCTTAGATGCTCATAACCTGAAAGATTTGTCCGCCGCCAGCGCGCTTGGCATTTCGCAGTACATTATCCATTTTGACAAGCAGTGAATTGACGTTAAGGCAATCGCCGGCGAGGTAATGATACGTGCTGCCAGAGACCGTCAGCTGAACCATCAGGTTAAGAATCGTATATGGTGCAGTCATGACATTGACGATATTTTCGACAAGGCGTATGACCTGCGTATCGGAGACTGTTCTCTTAAAGACGAAGCAGAATTCATTGCCGGTAATATTATATACATCAGCAAACTGTTCAAATTCTTCTTTGAGACGCTCTGCGATCTGCGCAAGATATTCGTCACCGAAATCGTAGCCATACGTATCGTTGATGCTGCGGAAATTATCGAGGTCGAATACGGAGATATGGAATTGCTCGGTTGCGAGACGTTCGCTGATGTCGCGCTCCAGCGCATAACGGTTTTTCAAGCCGGTCAGGAGGTTGGAAACAGCGATGTCTTCCATCTTCTCACGGGAACGCACGAGCTTCAAGGAAGCGTCGGCAAACTGTGCGCTCTTACGATTGATTTCCTCGGTTGCACGCTTGGTATAACGAGCGACAAGGAATACAGCGATTTCACCGATTGCGAGAATTGCTGCAAGAACGGCGAGGATGAGGCTCATATTTCGAGTTGACTCCATCGTGCGTTTTGTGGCGGTCGTAGAAGCGATGGAGGTAGAAGCGATCATCATTTCTGCGGCAGCGGTTTGAAGCGGAGAAATTTCCTGCTCGAAGATGTTTTTCAGAGAAGAACGGAACGCTTCAATCTGCGCCACGTTGTTTGTTTTCAGGACTTCATTGAATTGTTCGCGGTATGTACTGAGTTTGCTTTCGTATGCGTTGATATACGCACGCGCGTGACGGAATCTTCGGGCGGCAAACTCATTGTGACCGCTGATATTTTCATAGGCGTCCATTTTCTCCTGGAGCTGTGGGAACAGCGTGAAGATTTTCTCCATATGCGCCTGTGTATTACCGATACCGGCGATCATAAGGCTCAATTCGCCGTTGATCTGCTGTAACAAACCGTTTGAATTATTGATATAATTCATT
The DNA here is from genome assembly GCA_016296505.1 of Oscillospiraceae bacterium. Lineage (GTDB taxonomy): Bacteria > Bacillota > Clostridia > Oscillospirales > Ruminococcaceae > Firm-04. The sequence continues at coordinate 52,017 of JAEDJD010000002.1, read as the reverse complement.
TCCACGGAAGTGGTAGTGAAAGTACGGAATGCAGCAGCATGGTTCAGATAAAGGAGCGACATATTGAGCAGCATGATGACTGCCAGAACGATACCGATGATTATAAAAGTAATTTGACGAAATCCCGAATTTTGTTTAGCCATTATTTGTCCCTCCCTTATTTCTTGGTGAATTCCGCAGGATCGAGCAGCAGACGAACTTCATCAGAATTCAGATTTTCGCGTGTAACATATGCGGATCCGGTATCAACGATCGAAGCGACATTTTCACCGGAGAGGATTTTGCCGGAATAATAAACGCCAAGATATCCCATATTATACGGATTCTGCACAATCAAGCCTGTCAGCGTACCGTTTTTGAGATAATAAAGCTGTGTTTCATTCGTATTATAGCCAATGATTGCGACTTTACCGATCATATCAGCTTCTGCGACGGCCTCGCAAGCGCCGATTGTCGAGCGTTCGCCTGTTGTGAAGATCACCTTAATTCGGTGATCGGTGTCATTGCTGAGGAGCTGGAGAACCTGTTCCTTTGCGACCTCAGAGCTTCCCTTGCAGTTCAGCATAGTAGCAATCGGATTGATTGCGTCGATCGGAGAATTGCCTTCCTGCTGAATCACATCGCTCTGTGTGTTGTTGTTTTCCATTGCTTTCTGTATCGCAGCGATAGCAGCCTGTACGGCGGCAGGAGAGTCGCCGCCGTTCATGCCGGAAGCCTGTCCGGCTGCCTGTGCAGCAACGCTGATTGCCACGCCGTATTCAATTGCAGCAGCAGCTGCTGCCGTTCCAGCGGCTTCGGCGATTGCAGCCGGCGGAGCCTTTTTTTCCGCTGCGGCGCGTGCGGCATTCTGAGCAGCTTCCGCAACGATTGCGGCTTCAGGCGTATCTGAAAAATGATCATTGTCTTGCTTCTGATTTGGGTTTTCTTGTTCCCGTTGTTGCGCTTCAGCCTGCATTTTTTCAGCATATTCTGCACCGGCTTTCGTTTTGACAAGACCGGTCAGACTCGGAATAAAGCCGCTGATTCTTTCCTGTGCGGAGGGAGTCTGGTCATATTCGGTGACAATGAGCGCCTTATCTTCGAACATATCCTCAAAAAATGCAAACGCGTTACGCGCTGCGATTGCGCCGCTGGACGCGTTGATCGTACCGATGTAAGAACGGCGGCCGTTAAAGGTTGTATCTGCGTCAATTGTAATGACCTCGATACCTGCCTGTACTGCGGCAGCCAGATCCTCGTTCAGCGCATTGGGATCATTTGGACCGATCACGATTGCGTCAGCCTTAGCTTGGATTGCTTCCTGAATGAGATCGCGTTGTGTTTCCACATCCGTAATCTGCTCGGCGGTTTTATAGATGACATTATAGTTGAACTCTTCGCTGGCTTCGAGAGCGCCCTGTTTGACGTCGTCCCAGAATTGGGTATCCTTTGACTGTCCGATGACATAGACCGTGACATCGTCAAGACCTGTAGATACACCTGACGGGAGACTGGATAGTCCGCATCCGCTGACGGTCAGACAGACAGTGAGCGCAAGACTGCAAAGCGCAGGTTTTGCGAATCGTGCTCTGCATTTCTTTTTCATATCACTTTCCTCCTACAAAAACTGATATCAGATTATGTTTAAATAAATGCAAAGAATCGGAAGTATTGACTTTGGGAACGACAAACTGCCGCTTTCATTCGTCAATATATCGTCAATATAATCATAGCACATTTACAAAAAAAATTCAAGCTATTTTATTTTATACGAGATACAATTTTAAGCAATAGAATTTGTTAATCATGCACAAACAGCAAGCGAAAATTAGTGTTTCGTTATACTTCGCATAGATTAGAAAAGAAACGAAAAATCGAAAGAAACGACGTTTCAGTGTGCTGGGTGCAAATTGAAAAGAGAAGTTTTTCTAAGCGAATACTGAAAATATGATGTTTCTGCGTCTTGACAATCACAAAAAAACATGGTATAATGTCAACATAATCAAATTAGATGGGTGAATTGTACCCTGCCGCATTTTTAGCCATATTGGCTGATATCAAGAAACAGATTTATAAATTTATAAATCAGGAGAGTTGACTATGCAGTGTGAAAAATGCCGTGCTGAACTTCCTCTGAACAGCATATCCTGTCCGGAGTGCGGAGCACCTGCCCTCCAGACGATCGAGGGCTTTGACAATACCCAGCATATTCAGCTGCAGCTGAAGAAATTGTTCGGAGAATATGCCAATACGCTGTTTCTCAAATATAAGGGCAGCCTGATGTTCCATGAAAAACAATTTACAGCGCTGCTCAATGATTTTATTGCAGAGTATGATAGGGAGCGAAAGCTTCTGCGAACGATGATCGAGGATGGAATTCTCGGCGTTCTGCTGACGGAGCAGGGGAATCGGGAAATGGCAGTGACCAAAGCCAGAAGCATTATGCTTGGTGAAAAGTTTCTTTCTGAAAACGCCGCCGAGTTTGTCCTTGCCAGTCTGACCTATATGCTCGGCTGGGTGTATGAATCACCCTTGCGCGTGGTGGAAAAGTCGGACGAGGAGCCTGCGTCGAAAGAACGAGTCAGACGGGTCAGTGTAAACGATGATGTGTTCAGCCGTTCCGCGGCTGCAAAATACCGTTTTCTGTCTCGAAATGTCGTAATTCCCGATGGCTGTACCAAAATTGATGATTTCAGCTTCGACGGCTTCGGAAATCTGCGCTCCGTGCAGCTTCCGGATTCCCTGCTTGCAATCGGCGAATATGCGTTCTCGAATTGTAAGCATCTGCGTCTGATTGAATTGCCATCGTCGCTGCGTCTGATCGGACAGTCCGCGTTCTGCCAGTGCGAAAAGCTGGTCAGCGTCAATCTGCCTGCTGGCATCATGGAGATTGCGGACAGTACATTTGCGTTCTGCAAGAGTCTTGAGATTGTTGAGATTCCGGATACGGTCAGCAGCATCGGCGAGCAGGCGTTCGCAGGCTGCGAGCGGCTTCGTAAGCTCACGCTGCCCGACAGCGTAAAGTTTATTGATAAAAACGCTTTTGCTTATTGTCCGCGTTTGACGATTGTATGCGTGGAGAATTCGTATGTTTATAAATACTGTCTCAGCAACGCAATTCCGGTCGAGACATATGTTCCCGCCGCGCGCTGAGCTGCACTTGGATCGGAGTACATTGAATTGATTACATATAGGAGGACAGATTCGCATGGTTGAGCTTTCAATCGGTCAGGAAGTCGAAATGGAATACGGCGGAAAGGCTGAGGTTCTCGGTGTGATCGGCGGCGGTGGACAGGGTACTGTCTATCTTGTCCGGTATAACGGAATGAAATGGGCGCTGAAATGGTATGACATTGATAAAATGAAGAACCCCAAGTCGTTCCGCAAAAATATCCAGAATAATATCAGCGACGGTCCGCCGAGCAACAAGTTCCTGTGGCCGAAATATTTGACGAAAGAAACACCCGACGGTACATTCGGTTACCTGATGGAGCTGAAACCGGAGAGCTTTGATTCTTTCGTGGATATCCTCAATACGTATAAGCTGTCCGTGAATCCTCTGACTGGTCGTTCCACAAAAACACCGGTTCGTTTTACAAGTCTTTACGCGATGGTAACTGCGGTTATCAATATTGTCAATGCGTTCCGGCAGCTTCATCGAGCCGGCAAAAGCTATCAGGATTTGAACGACGGCGGCTTCTTCATCAATATGGATACCGGCGCGGTTCTTGTTTGCGACTGCGATAACATTGCACCGGACGGCAATAACTTTGGAATCGGCGGAAAACCCGGCTATATGGCGCCGGAGGTTGTCCGCGGTATCGCAAAGCCGAATGTGCAAACGGATAAATATTCGCTTGCAGTCGTATTGTTCAAGCTGCTGTTCCGCGGCGATCCGATGGAGGGCGAGAAGGTGGTTCGCGACGTCTGCCTGACCGAATCCTCGGAATTAAAGCACTATGGACAGAATGCCGTGTTTATTTACGATCCGGATAATGCAAGCAATCGTCCGGTTCGCGGCATCCACGATAACGTGATTAAGTTCTGGAGAATCTATCCGGATTATGTGAAGGAAGCGTTCATTCATTCCTTTACGCTTGGAATCTCTGATCCGAATAAGCGGATTATCGAGAATGAATGGCAGAAAATCTTTATTCGGCTGCGCTCTGAGATTATCCAGTGCAGCTGCGGCAGAACGAATTTCTGCTCGATGTTTAAGCAGCCGGATTCAAAATCTTTCAAGTGTCCGCAATGCGGTACAATCTTTGATACATTGAAATTCAGCAACCGGAAAAACCGGATGCCATTATACGTCGGAAGCGTATTCTATACCTGCGAGATTGATCCGGATTCAGAGGATTTCCAGACGATTGCCGGAGAACTTGTCGAGAATCGCTTAAAGCCCGGCGTGCTTGGTTTCAAGAATTTGTCCGACAAAACGTGGAGCGTCAAGATGCCGGATGGCGATTTCTACGATATTCCGCCTGGAAAAGGTTTTCCGGTTTGGCAGGGTCTGATTATCAATTTCGGTGATGTAACGGCATCGCTGTGATGCTATGCTATAGATTTGCATATCATGAAAGGGAGATCTGAGTTATGAGCAATGAAAAGAGAGGCGCTTTTGGTGCAGAAACCGCTGCGCAGGCAAAAGCAAGAGCGATTGAGGAAGCTGCTGCAAATCTGATGAAAAATGCTTCGAGCGTCGCTGCGAGACCGGTAAATCCTGTTGCTTCGTCATTGGCAGGACTTGCTGCGGCAGCCGATCAGACAGCCACAACCGCCAAGAAAAGCGCAAAGGACGCGCTGAGAGAAGCGAAAACAGTTTCTAAGACTGTTTCCAGTGCTGCCGATGATCTGCTTGATTTCGATGATGACGATCCGCTGAGCGCAACCAGCGTTTCCAAAAAGAGTCTGGTTATCTTTTTCCTGATTGATACTTCTCGCAGTATGGTTGGCAAGAAGATCGGCGAACTGAATACCGTCATGGAGGAATTGATTCCGGAAATTCGCAGAGTCGGTGAAGCGGATACCGATGTGAAAGTGGCTGTGCTTACATTCGGTACGCAGGTGCGCTGGATGTATACAGAGCCGATTCTGATTGAGGATTTTGAATGGTCCCGGCTGCGTGCGGATGGCGTGACCAATATGGGCGAAGCATTCCGCGAACTGTCCGCAAGAATGTCTCGTAATAGCTTCCTGAATTCGCCGTCGCTTTCTTTTGCGCCGGTTATCTTCCTGATGACGGACGGTTATCCCTCCGATGACTATAAGGAAGCGCTTGAGGAGCTGAAGCAGAACAGCTGGTATAAGTATGGTCTGAAGGCTGCGCTTGGCATCGGTAACGAGGCGAATGATGAGATGCTTGAAGAGTTTACCGGCTCTAAGGATACGGTTGTTCATGCGTATTCCGGCGGTCAGCTTGCTCAGATGATTAAAATTATCGCCGTTACTTCTGCGCAGATCGGCAGTAAGAGTATGACCCTTTCCGACGATGTAAACCATGAGTTGAGTCCGGAAGAAGTGCGTGCTGCCAAGCAGAGATTGCTCGGTCAGCAGATTCAGGATTCTATGACAAATCTTGGCGACGCAGACGCGATTTCCTTCGATACGGGCTGGTAATGATTGAATTCTTCACGCATCCAAGTACAGATTTGATTGATGAGGGAGGTTTGTTGCAATGTTTGACGGTTTCAGCTTTTCTGTCATTGGTGCAAGCCATGAAACCAGCGGACTGGTCTGTCAGGATTATTCGTCATTCGAGGTAAATGAATATTATTCGGTTGCCGCAATCGCTGACGGTCACGGCAGCAAAAAGTATTTCAGAAGTCATTTGGGTTCGCAGTTTGCCGTTGAGGCGGCGTTTGAAACGGTTCGGCATTTCTATGAGAATCCGGAGCATTTTGAACAGAATTTCCCTGCAAATCATAAGTTGATTCTGAAAAATATGAAAAAACAGATCATCGCAAATTGGAATAAGCGTGTACAGGAGCATCTTGAGAAGAATCCGGTACGGCTTGCAGAAACGCAAAAGTTTACGAAAGAAGAATTCAAGGAAATTCCGAAGGAATCCTATTATGGCACAACATTGATTGTTGCAGTCTGTGGACGAGGCTTTCAGTTTGGCTTGCAGATCGGAGATGGAAGCCTTGTCGCAATATTTGACGATGGCGTTCCGGTTATGCCGATGATTTACGACGAGTCTGCACCTGCGAATATGACCGCGTCTATGTGCAATAGGAATGCTGTTGCCATGTTCAATAGTTTTTATGTAGAAAATAAAAAGATGCTTGCGATGTTCGCGTCATCTGATGGGCTTTATACATCATTCAGCAATGAAGACGATTTCTTGGAGTATCATTTAATTATATCAAGTCAGCTTGATAATCTGGATGCATTTTCACAGGCTGTCAAGAAAAATCTGACAAAGCGCTCTCATTTTGGAACAGAGGATGATATTTCTCTTGCCTGTATATGTGATCGAGAGCAGCTTAACGATCATGTTGGTTTGCTGAAAGGGAAGGTTGAAGATCTGAAAGCAAACGCCGCTGAACGCAGGGCGGCTCGTATAGCAGCTATGAAAAACACGGAAACTTAATGTTTGTTTTATCTGTAGGAAGGAAATGAGTTAGATGGAGATTAAGGAGCTTCTTGAGCTTGCGCGTAAGTATGCAGCTTCTGTCAAGGAGAGATTTCCGGAATTCGCCACACTGCCGGATACATCTGTGACATTGATTCAGACTTCGCGCGACAATATTATATCTGGTGTTACTGGAATAGGCTTTGAAAACGGTTCGGCAATCATTGCGGATTCTGTTTCATTGGCATTGAGTGCATTGTCAAATCATCAGATTGCGGTCGGACTTGTTACCGTTAAAATCTCCGACGGATCCATTGTAGAACAGACGGATCAGTGCATGGGAAATCTGGTCTCTGCCAATGCAAATAACGCAGCTTGTCTTGTTATCGTTTCAGATTCTGAAACGAAGCCTGCGTCCGCATTAACCTCCATGACTGACAATGATTTTTTGAGTGGCTTTGATGATGTTGAATCTGCTCCTGCGCATGAAAAGAAAATAGAATCAGAATCAAATCAGTTTGTTGCAGATTTGCAGATTGATGAATCCAATCCATTTTATGATAGCTCGAATCCGAATGCTGCCGGCGAGGTAAAAACGCTTGGAAATGATATGCAGCAAGGTTCAGGGCAGTATCCGTCGTTTGGCAGCGGCGGTATTGGCGGTTATCCGCAGCAGGGCGGCTATCCGCAGCAGGGTGGTTACCCGATGCAGGGTGGTTACCCGATGCAAGGCGGTTACCCGATGCAAGGCGGCTATCTGCAGCAGGGTGGCTATCTGCAGCAGGGCGGCTATCCGCAGCAAGGCGGCTATCCACAGCAGGGTGGTTATCCGCAGCAAGGCGGCTATCCGCAGCAGGGCGGCTATCCGCAGCAAGGCGGTTATCCGCAGCAAGGCGGTTACCCGATGCAGGGCGGCTATCCGCAGCAAGGCGGCTATCCGCAGCAGGGCGGTTATCCGCAGCAAGGATTTGCTTCGCAGCAAAATGTGAATATCGTGTCACAGCCGGTTCATGCAGTTGGCGGTTTGCCGCAGAGTGGCGTTGTTTCTCAGCCGGTTTCCGGTTCCGATGCGGGTGCATATCGTAAGCGGCTGACCAGCTTCTTAGATGATTCCGAAGCTGCTGCTGCTGATGCTGCCGAGGAGATCGCGACTGGTCTTTCCAAGGAGGAAATGCTGAAAAACGCCAAAGCGCGTAAAAAGGTTGCGAAAAACAATTTCAACTATAAGAATGGTATGTAAAATAAAATCCTTCTTCGTTTTGTACGGAGAAGGATTTTTTATGCCAATAATTGAACACGCAACAAAATGGACCGTACAGTATTGCACAGTCCATTTTCTTTGTGTAGTTATTTGAAATTAACACCCCAGTTGGCGTTGGAACTTACTTTTCGATAGAATCGAATCAATTCTTTTTGTCTATTATTGCGATATGCCATGGTGATAGCAACGGCGGAAAGTGCGGAAAGAACCAATCCAGCGACGATGGAAGGCATTCCGACTCCGAGAATTATAATGCAGAATACCCATACGGCGATCAAGGCAATGAGAATCAGCGGCAAGCAGAAAGACGCAAAGGTTCTGTCCTTAATCTTGACATAACGTTGGATTTCCTTGATATTAAAGTTTTCATAGTGTCGCGCAATAAAATTATCCGGTCGCGCCCACTTACAAAACTGCTTGATATTATCAAATTTCACAGTATATTCCTTTTTTGTATATGTGATGCGATAATACACATTGATAGAGCCGTCCTTGTTGCTGTGTGCATCCATGATATGGACAATGGTACCAGGCTCTACCTGACTATCCAACTTTTTTGTTACAAGAAACTTTCTGTCGATAGCCTCATCAATATCATTCAGCATATAGGTCATACAAAGCACCCCTTACCCTCTTTGATTTGACAATTCGGCGTATTCATGAATTGAATTATTATGAGTTTCATTATACACCTAGTATACTGTATATTATATCATATTTTCTCAAAAAAAGCAAGGGGTATTTTCACTTTTTCTGATGAAAATATACTGTTTAGAAAATGTTTACAATTATCATTTGTGATTTATTTTTCTGCAATTTTATAATTACTAAAAAATAATTGCTAATTATAATGAAATTGGATTCAAGAAATTTATTTACCATCAAGTATACTGAAATATTTTTCTCAACATTTGAGAAATAGGTTGACATGAAGTGGGATTTGTGGTATAATTATAAAATAAACGGCAAAGCGATACATATTTTCTACGTTTTATTTAATACAATTTCTACGTTATATTTCATACAAGTTCTATGCCATAAACGCGAAAGGTGGTTAATCAATTGAATTATGAAGCTATTATTCAGCGTGCTACTGAAATAGCAAAGCAGCGTATGATGAGTGGAGAACGAATCATGCCGGATGACACAGTATGCGTACTGTGTTCTTCTTCGGGGAGATTGTTTACAGGTTTCAGTCATTTTGTGAATCAGGGCGGTATGCTTCAGAATGTCCATGCTGAACTCGAAGCGATTCGGAATATGCAGATCATGGGAGAATCTGTGATAGATTCGATGCTCTTGATTTCGATTGTCAACGGAATGCCGCTTCTGCCATGCTTTGATTGTATGAGGCAGATTCTTTCATTACATACGGACAATATCTACTGCGAAATCATGATGCAGGATCGAGCAGTTCCACTTGCTGAATTCAGCGATCAGCTCAGAGCGCAGGCAGTGCGTACTACACTGCCGAATTTTGGCATTCAGCGCGTAGCGTCTGTTTCGGTTTCGCTTCCGACCGAGGTGCGAAACGACGCCAGTTTGATCAAAGACCGTGTCAACAGCTTATTACATATTGTTGATGACGAGGAGGATCAGATTACAGAAACGGAAGATGGCGATAAGAAAAGACGGTTCGGATTCTTCCGAAAAAAATAATGTATTTGTGATGATTTGAGAGGAAAGGATTTAGGATTATGGCGAATAAAAATAAAAAACAGAGTTCAGCGGTCAATCGAATATTGCTGATTCAGCTTGTAGTGATGCTTGTGCTTCTGCTGATTGTAACACTGTTTATCTCTACCAGAACCAGACAGAATGCGCGTGCGCATATGGCTGCATTGAATGATGAGCGTGCCATTATCATTAACAACTATGTAGAGAACGCTGAAAAGACATTGGTTGCATTCAGTCACGCAAAGCAGGTAACTGATATTTTGAAGAATCCAACGAACGAAGAATTTATTGAAAGTGCGCAGTATTATACGGAAGAATTTTCAAAAGATATTCCGTTTTTGGAGGGTATTTATATCAGTTCATGGGATACCACGGTTCGTGCGCATACCAATCCGCTTGTACGTGGAATGGTTACCATACCCGATCAGACTGCACAGGATCAGCTTCATGACGCCATGACTAAAGCGGGCAGAGGCGTTTATAATACTGGTATTATCGTTTCACCGGCAACCGGAAAACAGATTATTTCCATGTATAAAGCGGTCTATGATGAAAATCATAAGCCGATTGGTCTGGTTGGTCTCGGTATCTTTACGGAAGGTTTGAACCGTGATCTGAGCAGCGTTGTGGTGGAAAGTCTGGAAAATTCCGTTTACAGTATTGTAAATGCAGAGACTGATCGCTATGCGATTCATTCTAATATGGATATGTTCGACAGAGAGCATGGTATTCCAGAAATGCTGGAACTGACCCTGCGTGCACGCGAATACATTTCGCTGAATAAGGGCGAAGCGCCTACCGAGGGTCGATTTGAGTATCGCGATGAGGAAGACGGCAAAAAGTATCTTTGTAACTGGTATTATCTGGAAGATCATAACTGGTTTTTGTTCATCAGCGACCGAAAGAGCGAGGTCTATAGCCTGAGTAACAGTATGATCGTATTCTTGGCGATATTTGGCGCTTTGATTTGCGGTCTCTGGGTCGTATTCCGTCTGCTTAACAAGCGTCAGGAAACAATTAACAGCAAGCTGAGTTCTCAGATTGTGAAAACCGAGAAAACCAAAGAGTCTCTGACAACGGCAATGTTCAAGGATATTCTGACAGACGCAAGCAATCGAGTATCGTTCTCTGTGGACGCGTCGAATTTTGTTCCATCGGATAACCAGTGCTTCTATTTTGTATTTGTGAATATCGCAGAATTCAGTCAGATCAACAGTAAATACGGAAATGACGCCGGCGATCAGGTGCTGCTCACGTCTGTTGAGGCATTGCGTAAGGTATTTCAGGATGGTACGGTATATCGTACCGGTTCGGATGAATTTATTGTTGTGATTCCGTCTGAGAATTCGCCAGAAGGATACAATTCCATTATCAATATGGTCAATACGGCACACGCAATTCTGCTCTCAACGGTAGAGACGCCATCGGGTAATGTTACGCCTGGGATCAAGATTGCAGTCGCGAAGAAAACATCCGGTATTGATACTTCTGTGATTTCTGTACTGAAAGATATCACGAATCGTAGCGGTGAGACTGTATTTGAACAGGTTCAGTTTATTGACCTTGATCAGCAATTATAAACTGCGAATATAAATGAACCGCGGAATGAAAGATAAATTTCATTCCGCGGTTTACTTATGAAATCAAAAGTATAGAGTCAATCAAATACCCATTCAGAGTCTTGGAGACGTCCGGATTTTACGTTTAGCGGTGTACAGTGTTCAATAAAATGCGGCGTTTCTGTATCAGAATATGCAGTTGGTCCACTTTCTTTTGTGACCTGTACCGACTCGCCGTTATAGAGATACCATGTTGCGCCGCCATAACCTTGATGTGCCCATTCCGTCGCAAATTGTCCGCTGTCCTGATCGGATACATAGTTTATTACATGAAATCCGCTGAAATTGTAGCCGATGAGCTGAACGGTATTGTCACGAATCGTATAAAAACTGATGACGCGATCTGCTTCACTGGAACCACTGTTGACGATCAGTTCATCCACGCCATCACGATTCATGTCATATCTGACATAATCTATCATATTCGCGTAACCGGCGGTTTTATTGCCGTCAAAGCCACGGTACTCTAAATTTGAAAAAATATTGTTGATATAAGCGCTGTAAGCGTCGCCGTAGTCATCGTACACAATGGATGGATCGGGCGGCGCAACGGATGCGGCAGGCGGCTCAGAAACGATTTCAGAAGAAGATTCTTCGATGACTGGACCGACATTCTCATCCGCGTTCGGATTATCTCCGATTTTAATGAGCTGAATCGGGTCATCAGGTTCCAAAGACTCGCCTTTTTTCAATTTATATTCATCTGTACTCATACCGTAGTAGCCATTTGCGATGTAGCGCAGCGTATAGGTGCCTGCCGGAACCATCAGCTCATATTTCCCATTCAGATTTGTTCTGGTGGAGTAGGTTTGCTCCGTTTTGATATTTTCCGCGGTGACCTCCACGCCGGAGATAATATCACCGTTCAATTGCTTCTGAACAACACCAATGAACGTGCCGCATTTTGCCGGATCGAGCGCTTCAGAGTCTGCGGATACGGTCTCGGTACCGCAGGATGGCAGCATCATGCCGGCGCTGGATGTCAGCAGCAATATTGCACATTGCAGTGCGGTTGAACGATTCTGCATAAGAATCCTCCTGTCATTCATCATTTTACTGAATTATATCATATTTGAATGAAAAATTCAATAGGTAAGACGAATATTTAGAAACGAATCAAAAGCTTTGCAGTTTCGTATCATAACAATATGGAAGCACTCCGACGCAGAGCATGAAAAAACTTAGACAATTTGGCGTCTGTTTTGAAATAAATATCCATGATGCATCGGGCCGCTTCCTTTTCCGAGATCCAGCATAGCCGACAGCGCGCCCGAAATATACTCTTTGGCAAGCCTTACCGACTGCTTTAAATCATAACCTTTTGCAAGATTGGAAGCAATTGCACTTGACAGCGTACAGCCTGTGCCGTGCGTGTTCGGATTATTGATACGATTACCCTCAAACCACGTTATTTTTCCATTTTCATAAAGCAAATCGTCGGCGTTACGGATACTGTGACCGCCTTTGAGCAATACCGCACAGCCGTAGGTTTCGTTGATACGTCCTGCGGCTTTTTCCATATCTGTTCTATCGGATATTCCCATCCCCGACAGCACCTCGGCTTCGGGAATATTGGGCGTGATAACTGTTGCTATGGGTAACAGTATCTCTTTCAGAACAGCTATCGCTTCTTCTGAAATCAGCCTTGCTCCGCTTGTAGCAATCATTACAGGGTCAACCGCGATATTTTTCGCTTGATAAAATGTCAGTCTTTCCGCAATTACTTCAATCAGCTGTGCATTTGCAACCATTCCCGTTTTGACTGCGTCGGGAAAAATATCCGTAAACACAGCGTCTATCTGCTGTTCTAAAAAATCAGGTGTGACCTCGGAAATTGCAAAAACGCCCATAGTATTCTGCGCCGTAAGTGCGGTAATTGCGCTCATTCCGTAAACGCCGTTTGCAAGCATTGTTTTTAAATCAGCCTGAATCCCTGCGCCGCCGCTTGAATCGCTGCCTGCGATTGTAAGGGCGGTTTTCATTTTATTGCAATTCATTGAAAGCCACCCTCAGTTCTTTTGCCGCAATGCACGGATTATCAGCCTTCATAATTGCCGAAACTGCGCATATACCGTCAATTCCGCTGCCTCTGAGAACGTGAATATTGTTCTTGTTTAGACCACCTATTGCATTGACTTTAATCGGTACAGCTTTTACGATTTCTTTCAGCGTGTCAACGGATGTCAGCACCGTTTTCACCTTTGTAGTGGTGGGATAGATTGCGCCAACGCCAAGATAATCCGCACCCTGTTCATATGCTTCAATCGCCTGCGGCACGGTCTTTGCGGTCGCTCCGATGATCTTATCATCACCCATCAGCTTTCTTGCGATTTTTACAGGCATATCCGATTGTCCGACATGAACGCCCTCCGCATTTACAGCAAGTGCCACATCAAGTCTATCATCAATGATGAGAGGAATATCATAACGCATTGTGATTTCGTGTACCTTTTCAGCAAGGGCAAGATATTCTCTTGTCGTTCTGTCCTTTTCACGAAGCTGAATCAGCGTTATACAGCCCTTGCAGGCTTCCTCAACACGATAGAGAAATTCATCCTCGCTGTAATTTGTGCTGTCGGTAATAAAATACATTGTTGTGTCAAGTTGTTTCATAGGCACCTCACATATAGATATAATCATTGAGCACAGGCTGTAAGCCCTCGGCGGCAATATCCTTATACATTACATCAAGGGAGCGAGAGTCGTTTATTTCAAATTGTTCATCGCCCTCATTTTCGTTTGATTTCTTGCCGTTATACTTACTCTCATGGTCTCCGATTCCGGTAGATACGCCAGCGGAAACCTTTGTCGCGGCGATCTTTACAATGCCGTTGCGGAAGCTTTCGCTTTCTCTTGAAGAAACAGTAATCCCCACAAACGGCAGAAAAATCCTGTACGCGCAGATAATCTGACAAAGCTGTGTTTCATGGACGTCAAGCGGATTGATTTTATCGTTGTTGATGATTGGGCGCAATCTCGGACAGGAAAGCGACATTTCAGCATGAGGATATTTCCTTTGCAGAAAATAAACGTGCAATGCACTTGCAAGCGCGTCCTTGCGGAAGTCGGACAAGCCTAAAAGCGCCGAGAATGCGACACCTCTCATACCGCCCATCAGCGCACGCTCCTGTGCATCAAAGCGATAAGGATAAACGCGCTTATGTCCGAGCAAGTGCAACTCGGAATAGCGGCAGCGGTCATAGGTTTCCTGAAATACCGTTACATAATCCGCACCGCATTTGTGGAGATACTTGTATTCATCCACATTTACGGGATATATTTCAAGACCCACCATACGGAAATATTTTCGTGCAAGCTTGCAGGCTTCGCCGATATATTCAACATTGCTCTGTGCCCTGCTTTCGCCTGTAAGAATGAGAATTTCTTCCATTCCGCTATCATGAATAATCTGCATTTCACGCGCAATCTGCTCCATGCTGAGCTTCATACGACTGATATTGTTATAGCAGTTGAAGCCGCAGTAAACGCAGTAATTCTCGCAGTAATTCGCAATATAAAGCGGTGTGAACAGATACACGGTATTGCCGAAATGCTTTGATGTTTCAAACCTTGCACGCTCTGCCATCTGTTCGAGAAACGGCTCTGCGGCAGGTGATAAAAGCGCCTTGAAATCATCGATTGTGCAGGTTTCGTGTTCAAGTGCCGCCTTTACGTCCTTTGCGGTATATTTTGAGCAATCGTAGCTGTTCATTTCAGATAGCACCTTGCCCATAATATCAGACTGAATCTGCTCCATTCCCTCCATATATTCCATATGATTTGTACGGCTTGCAGGGTCAGTTTCAAGCTTATGTTTCTTTTCAAGGGCGGCAGGGGAAAGATGCGCACCGTCTACAAAAAATCTATTGTCCATTATGTACCTCAATCTCTTAGAAAACCTGTTAATGGGTCGGAAGCAGAAGCCCCTCTTGTCAACACTCGTCCAAGACCCGAAAGATATGCCTTTCGTCCTGCTTCAATCGCATTTTTAAAAGCAGAAGCCATAAGCGGTAAATCGCCTGCGGTTGCAAGGGAAGTATTTGCCATAATTGCCGCCGCACCCATTTCCATCGCTTCGCAAGCCTGCGAGGGTCTGCCGATACCTGCGTCAACGATAACGGGCAGGTCGATTTCGTCCACAAGTATCTGAATAAAATCTTTTGTTGCGAGTCCTTTGTTTGAGCCGATCGGTGCGGCAAGCGGCATGACAGCTGCCGCACCTGCGTTGACCAGATCTCGTGCAGCATACAAATCAGGGTACATATACGGCAGTACAACAAAGCCCTCTTTTGCAAGAATTTCCGTCGCTTTTATTGTTTCATTGTTGTCGGGGAGCAGATATTTCGTATCACGCATAATTTCAATCTTTACAAAATTACCGCAGCCGATTTCTCTTGCGAGTCTTGCGATACGCACAGCCTCCTCCGCTGTTCTTGCCCCCGATGTGTTAGGAAGTAATGTAACTCCCTTTGGTATGTAGTCAAGGATATTTTCCTGTTCTTTTGTATTTGCACGGCGGACAGCAAGCGTGATAATCTCCGCGCCTGCGTCACGCACAGCCGCTTCAATGAGATTCAGGGAATACTTTCCCGAACCGAGAATAAAGCGTGAGTTGAATTCGTGTCCGCCTAAAATCAATTTATCTTCCATAAAAATACCTTTCTATACTTCAAGTTCGCCTGCGATCATTCGCAAAATTGTGTTCGCCTGATGCGCGGCACAGAGCATGACGCGCGGCGCAAAAAGCGTGCCGTCATCTGAAATATCACTGATTCCGTCGCCGCAGATATACAGTTTTTTGCCAAGCTTTTTTGTAATTATCGTGTTGCCCGAATGCAGACCCGACATTCCCGAAGCCGCAACGATGTATTTTTCAGGCGCATTCTCTGAAATCCCATTTACAAGCATCGCCTTGCACTCTGCATGATCAAAGCATTCGCATACAATATCACAATCTGCAAGCAGCGATAAATTATCCTCTGCGAGCTTTACTGAATGCGTTTTGACATTGCAGTAAGGTGCTATCTCCAAAAGCGTCTGCTTCATTGCCTCAGTCTTGTACATTCCAAGCTGTGAAACTGCATACTGCTGACGATGAAGATTTGAGATATCCACCTTGTCAAAGTCGATCAGGTGAAGCGTTCCCACACCTGCCCTTGCAAGTGATATTGCAACATTCGAGCCAAGTCCGCCGAGTCCGCAGACTGCAACGCAGGCTGATGAAATTTTCTGCTGTAAATCTGCTCCGTGCCGCTGTGCAAGGGTACTGTACCATTCTTGTTCCGTCATATCAGCCGCCTCCGACAAAGCTGACAATTTCCATGCAGTCGCCGTCCTGCAAAAGTGCACTTTCGTATTGTGCTTTCGGCAGAATATCTCCGTTCAGTTCTACAGCTACACGCTTAATATCGTATCTGTTGGTTGTTAGATATTCAGCAACTGTTTTCCCTGATATATGTTCAATACATTCTCCGTTTACCTTAATCATAACGCACCTCACAGAATGTCGATATATTCGCCCTCAAGCGCCTTGTTCATGCTTCTTACGGCGCAGAATTTTCCGCACATCGAACAGCTTTCTTCAATTTCGGGTTTTCTGTCGTCACGGATTTTCTTTGCGGTTTCAGGGTCAATGGAGCACTCCCATTGCTTGTCCCAGTCAAAGGTTCTGCGCGCGTCAGCCATTTTATCGTCAATATCCCTTGCATGAGGAATATGCTTTGCGATGTCGGCAGCGTGGGCGGCGATTTTGGAGGCGATGATACCTTGCTTTACATCATCAACATTCGGCAGCGCAAGATGCTCCGCAGGGGTTACATAGCACAGAAAAGCCGCACCGCTTGCCGCAGCAACAGCACCACCGATTGCAGAGGTAATATGGTCGTAACCGGGGGCAATATCCGTTACAAGCGGACCAAGCACATAGAACGGCGCCCCCATGCAGATTGTCTGCTGTATTTTCATATTGGCTGCAATCTGGTCAAGCGGCATATGTCCGGGTCCCTCAATCATAACCTGAACATCCTTTGCCCACGCTCTTTTTGTCAGCTCGCCAAGACGGACAAGCTCCTCAATCTGGCAAACATCGCTTGCGTCGGCAAGGCAGCCGGGACGGCAAGCGTCTCCGAGTGAAATGGTAACGTCATATTCGCGGCAGATATCGAGAATTTCGTCGTAATATTCGTAAAATGGATTTTCGTTGCCTGTCATGCTCATCCATGCAAAAACCAGCGAGCCGCCGCGTGACACAATGTTCATCTTTCGCTTATGCTGTTTGATTTGTTCGATGGTCTTGCGTGTAATTCCGCAGTGGAGCGTAACAAAGTCAACGCCGTCCTCAGCGTGCAGACGTACCACATCAATAAAATCCTTTGCGGTCAGAGTCGCAAGGTCACGCTGATAGTGAATCACGCTGTCGTAGACGGGGACTGTTCCAATCATCGCAGGACACTCGGCTACAAGCTTCTGTCTGAATGGCTGCGTATTGCCGTGAGAGGACAAATCCATGATCGACTCCGCACCCATATCCACCGCCGCCATAACCTTTTTCATTTCAATGTCATAGTCCCTGCAGTCTCTTGACACGCCGAGGTTCACGTTGATTTTTGTGCGGAGCATAGAGCCTACGCCGTTCGGCTCAATACATTTATGCAGTCTGTTTGCGCAGATTGCAACTTGTCCCTTTGCAACAAGCTCACGGATTTCCTCTGCTGTGCGGTATTCCTTTTCCGCAACAGCCTCCATTTCCTTTGTGACGATACCCTTTTTCGCCGCTTCCATTTGTGTTTTGTACATAGCTTTCCTCCGTAAATTTAATTTCAATAAAACAGACGGAAATAAAAAAAGGAAGCTACCGATTCCGATAGCTTCCGAAAATGCATATAAAAAATGCACCGACGTGCAAGCGTCAGCGCTTTACAGTCGTCCCTACGTTGGCATTATCCAAATCAGGTTATCGGTCGGAGGTTATACCTCCCTCTCAGCCTGTAACACAAGCTCCCGTCTGTTAAATTGTATTTTTATTATACACTATTTCATTTAAAAATGCAAGGGGTTTTGAAATATTTCTGAAAGAAGCACATTCAGCTGGAGCCAACTTTGCATCTGACGGTATGATGTATGATAAAAAGAGAAAGGTTGCGCAGGTTTTTCCTACACAACCTTTCGGTTTCATATGCAATCATCTGAATGATAGGTCGATTTTGCGACGAAATTTTTCATATAAGATGCAACAGAGATATGAAAAATCAAGCCTTGCCAACAGAACCAAACAGATTCATCTTCTCCTCAACCTTAGCGCAGATTGCGTCAAAGCCCGGAGCGAGCAGCTTACGCGGGTCAAAGCCCTTGCCTTGCTGATCTTTACCAGCCTCGATGTAGCCGCGGGTAGCCTCAGCAAAGACGAGCTGGCATTCGGTATTGACGTTAATCTTCGCAACACCGAGAGAGATTGCTTTTTTGATCTGTTCATCAGGAATACCAGTACCGCCGTGGAGCACAAGCGGCATATCGCCGACAGTCTGATTGATATCGGAAAGGGTATCGAAGCTCAGACCCTCCCAGTTTTCCGGATAAACGCCATGGATATTGCCGATGCCGGCTGCAAGGAAATCAACGCCGAGGTCAGCAATCTGCTTGCACTCCTGCGGATCAGCGCATTCGCCCTTACCGACAACGCCATCCTCTTCGCCGCCGATTGCGCCGACCTCTGCCTCTATGGAGAGACCGAGCTGATGTGCAACATGAACAAGCTCAGTTGTTTTTGCAACATTTTCTTCAATCGGGAAGTGAGAACCATCGAACATGATTGAAGTGAAGCCTGCCTTGATGCACTTATAGCAGCCATCGTAGGTGCCGTGATCGAGATGCAGAGCAACCGGAACGGTGATGCCGAGGGATTCGTCCATAGCCTTGACCATCTCGGTAACGGTCTTGAAGCCGCACATATACTTTGCTGCGCCCTCAGAAACACCGAGGATGACAGGGGAACCCAGCTTCTGCGCAGTGAGCAGAATCGCCTTTGTCCATTCGAGGTTGTTGATGTTGAACTGACCGACAGCATATTTGCCTTCTCTTGCCTTGTTCAGCATATCTTTTGCAGATACCAGCATTGAATATTCCTCCTATGATACAATTATGCCGGAAGCACCGGCTCATTCCGGATAAAACATACTTCCGTACATTTCACCACATCATATTATACACGATTTTCATGAAAAAAGCAAGAGGAAAAGCGCATAAATCTCGTAGAATGTGCAGAATCTTCCATGTGCGCAGCAATTTCTGTATATGTTACTGTATAAAAACGGCAGAGCAGCCAATAATGCGGACAGAAATTGATGAAACATCGGAGGGAATCCATATGAAACAGGCAATGAGATTGTTGCTGATACTGCTGCTGGCTGCAGCGGCGGCGAATATTGGACATACAGCAGAAACACTGTCGCAGATTGAGCACAGCGTCATCCGGCTGCATATTCTTGCAGACAGCGATGAAACTTCGGCGCAGATTCAGAAATTGCTGGTTCGCGACGCATTGTTGCAGCACGCGGATGAATGGATACCGGCAGACGCAGATTTTACGGCTGGATGCGAGGCAATCCGGCAGCAGCTTCCGGAAATTCGCAAAACGGCTATCCGTGCATTGCAGGACGCAGGATGTCAGGATCCGGTATCAGTACGTTTGGAGGAGACAGCGTTTCCGGCGCGTAAATACGGCGATCTGACGCTGCCTGCCGGAACATATCAGGCGCTTCGCGTAGAGATCGGCAAAGCGGAGGGACAGAACTGGTGGTGCGTCATGTATCCGGCGATGTGTATACCGGCTTCGGCAGCACAGGCACAGGAGGGTGTTTTTGACGACAGCTCGTATGATATGGCGCTGCATCCGGAGCAGTATGAGGTGCGGCTGAAATTCGTTGAGACTGCACGTGCAGTCGCGGCATGGTTCCGGAATGTATCAGAACAGACGGAAGCCGCCCCTCCGGATGGAGAGACGGCGATTCCGCAGAAGGATTCTGTTTCTGTTTCAGAAATCAGCAGCCGCAGCCAGTGTTGCAGCCGCATCCGTTGTTGCTACCGCAGCCATTGCCGCAGAAGTTACCGCAGCAGTTGGAAAACAGAAGAATCAGAATGATAATCCACCAAATACCGTTGCAATCGTTACCGCACATAGTCAGCACTCCTTATCATAATGAGAATGTAGTCGGGGCATCGCGTCCGGATCGCGGTGCGTTTTCTTGAGAAGCGGTTGTTGCCGCTTCCTAGTCTCATGATATGCAACAGTTGAAAATGTGTGACAGAATTGCGCAAGGGTAATTATCAAAGCAAGCGCATATAGTATAGCAAATGTAAACGGAGGGATTTTACGTGCAGAAGGATGCATATACAAAAAAAGCGCGTCAGATCATCGCGCATTCTAAAACGCAGGCGGAGGCGCTTGGCCACAGCTTTATCGGTACGGAGCATCTGATTTTAGCGATGCTCGCAGACGGAAGCAATGTCGGCGCGGCGATTCTGCGCACACATCGCGTACCATTGCAGCGTTTTCAGCAGGCGGTACTGGAGGAGATTGGCAGGGCAGCGCCGGTGCATTTGACAGAGAATGCCTGTACGCCGGCATTTCGGCGGATTCTGCATCATGCCGAGCGTCAGACGATACAGCAGGACGCCAATACTGCGCTTGTCAGTTCAGAATCACTGCTTCGGGCAGTTTTGCAGGATGAGCATTGTGGTGCGTCTGCAATTCTGCGCGCTATGGGCATTCCGCTGACACTGCTGCGGAATGCCTGTGGGCAGGAGCTTGCGTCCTGCGGCGCTGTGCAGGATGCTTTTCCTCAATTTGACAAGAAATCATGTCCGGTTTTGGCGCAATATGCGAGGAATCTGACGGACCCGATCGCGGCAGAATCATTTGATCCGCTGATCGGAAGGGAAAATGAGATACAGCAAATCATGCAGATCATGCTGCGCCGCAATAAAAATAATCCGGTATTGATTGGTCAGGCAGGGGTTGGAAAAACGGCAATTGTGGAAGGCATTGCACAGCGAATTCTGCACGGCGAGGTGCCTGCGAGTATCCGAAACCGAGTAATCCTGTCGCTTGATCTGACGGCATTGCTAGCTGGAGCGAAATATCGCGGCGATTTTGAGGAGCGTCTGCGTGCCTGTATTGAAGAAACGATCCGGAATCCGGAAATTACGCTGTTTATTGACGAGCTGCATATGATAACCGGAACAGGTGCCGCAGAGGGTGCGATTGACGCAGCCAATATTCTGAAGCCGCGGCTGGCAAGGGGAGAGCTTCAGATCATTGGCGCGACAACAGACGAGGAATATCGCAGACAGATTGCGAAGGACGCGGCATTGGCGCGTCGGTTTCAGCCTGTCAGGATCGCAGAGCCGACCGCCGCAGAAGCAACGGAAATGCTCAACGGTCTTTGCAGACAATATGAAAATTTCCATTCTGTTGAGATTGCACCGGACGCAATCGGTGCAGCGATTCAGTATTCTGTACGATATCTGCATGATCGGGCGCTTCCGGATAAGGCGCTTGATTTGTTGGATGAAGCGTGCGCAGCGAAGCGGCTGCAATGGAGACAAAAGGAAGATCCGGAGCAATATCCTGCAATCAGGCAGGGCGATATTGCGCATATGGTTGCCGTCAAGACCGGCATACCGGCAGAATCTCTGACAGAATCGGAATCGGAACGGTTATTGCGTCTGGAGGAAACGCTGCGGCGGCGGGTCATCGGGCAGGATGAGGCAGTCAAAGCCGTATCACAGGCGATTCGCCGCAGTCGTTCCGGATTGCGTAAAACAGGACGTCCGATCGGTTCCTTTTTATTTCTTGGCGCGACTGGAATCGGCAAGACAGAACTTGCAAAATGTATCGCAGATGAGATGTTTGCAGGAAGTCTGATTCGTATGGACATGAGCGAATATATGGAGAAGCATAATGCAGCGCGGCTGATTGGCGCGCCTCCGGGATATGTTGGCTATGATGAGAGTGGGACGCTTGTAGAACGGGTGCGGCGTGCGCCTTACAGTGTCGTTTTGTTTGATGAAATGGAAAAGGCGCATCCGGATGTACTGTCGCTCCTGCTGCAAATTATGGAGGATGGCACGCTGACGGACAGCACAGGAAATCAGGCAGATTTTTCGGAAACCATGCTGATACTGACATCGAATCTCGGTGCAGAAACCTTGCAGCAGGGCGTAATCGGCTTTGGCGACGCGGCAGATACGGCAAATCAGCAGGAAAAGAATCTGCGGTCGGTTCTGAAAAAAACGATGAAGCCAGAGCTATTGCACAGATTGGACGCGGCGATTGTATTTCGGCAATTATCGGATGCGGATTTGCTGCAAATTGCGCAGATACAGCTATGTGATCTTGCGAACAGAGCCGCAGCCTGCGGTGCAAGCTTGACATGGACGCAGGAGGCGGAGCAGCTATTGCTTGCAGCGGCAGATACGGCGCATGGCGGTGCAAGAGCGATCCGGACTGCATTGGCGCAGCAAGCTGAACCGTTACTGGCAGAGAGTCTTTTGCGGACTGCAAACGGCGCGCATTGTTTATGTGTACGCAACGGAATTCTGACGGTTGAGCAGAGAATACCAGCAGTATAATTTAATGCGGAGAGAAACATATCTCTCCGCATTTTTATGGAATCAGCATATACGGCGCTGCATATAATTCCGAGAGGTGATATATATGTTTTCACTGTTGTCGGGATTATTCGGACAAATGACGTTTTTGCTGCTTCATGTCGATCATGCAGCCGCATTTCCGCCTGCATTGACGCGTGCCGAGGAGCAGACGCTTCTTGCGGCGCTTGCCGAAGGTTCAGAGGAAGCGCGCCAAAAGCTGATTACGCATAATCTGCGTCTTGTTGCGCATATGACAAAAAAGTTTTATTCGCCGGAACGGGAGCAGGAGGAGCTGATCTCTATTGGTACGCTTGGTCTGATCAAAGCGGTATCAACATTCAAGCAGGAAAAAGGCGCGCGTTTTGCGACATACGCGAGCCGCTGCATTGAAAACGAGATTTTAATGCATTATCGTGCCAAAAAAAAGACCGCCGGAGAAATTTTCTTCGACGATCCTTTGGAATATGATAAAGACGGCAACGCGCTGACGCTTCTGGATATCATGCCTGACAGCACCGATCTGGAGGAGCAAGTGACGCGCTCCATACAGGAAAAGCAGCTCTATCATTATTTGCAAACGAAGCTGTCTAAGCGGGAATGGGAGGTCATCGTCCGGCGGTACGGATTATTTGGGTATTCGGTGCAGACGCAGCGCGAGGTTGCAGATTCGCTGCGCATCAGCCGTTCGTATGTGTCACGGATTGAAAAACGCGCACTTTCGGTTTTGCGTGCAGCATATGAACAATCCTCGGGTGAATTTCTTATTTCTGATTGAGGACTATGACGACGCTGACGCAAACGGCAAGCAATACGCCAGCAATAGCTGCGATCAGAATGATAGAGGATTTCTTATCGCCCATATGTTCCTTGACAGGGAATCCACAGAGATGCAGTACATGGAGGAATGGACGATAGAGCAAAAGGGTAAAGCCGGCATTGATACCAGCCTTCAGAAGATTGAACGGCAGGAACACCGTGCTGAGCATCGGAACGATTTGTTCACGTGTAACGCCCATATAGAGCGGAGAGATCCAATAATTCCAGAGCAGCATGGATACGCTCATTGCGGCGACACCGCAGACCAGACCGATTGCTGCGCTATAGATATCTCTGCGTTTTTTGTAGATAAAAGACGCGGTGCAGGCGAAGGCAGCAGAGGAGAGCATATTCATGATCATACCGATCAAGCCGGTCGTACTGAATGGCAGTTCGAGCATAGCGGCAGCGACAGAGCATATGAGTGCGGCAAGCGGACCATAGAGAAAACCGCCGAATAGAATAAAAATATCCTTCGGCTCATATTTGAGGAAGCTGATGACGGGAACGCGGAGCGTAATTGCACTTATGAATGCGATTGCGCTCAGCAGAGCAAGAACAGTGAGCTTCTTTGTGGAAGAGAAGCGGTCGGAATTGCTGACAACGGTAGTTTTTTTCATAGAAAAGTTCCTTTCTGACAGAAGATATGCGGCTTTATACAGAAGAAAACGCCCGTGAAACAATGCGTTCCACGGGCGTGATTGAACCAGTATAAAAGCGGTGCAGACCGCTGGCGCTGAGAACAATCTGTTTCTTCCATCCGGACTATACCGTCGGTACCGGAATTTCACCGGTTCAGCCGTTTGCACGGTTCGCGGACTATACCGCCGGTGAGGAATTTCACCTCGCCCTGAAACAAATATGCTTATATATTATGATATGATGTTTAATCAACATCGTCCTCATCGGATTCAACTTCATCGTCATCCGAATCGCTGTCGGAGCAATCCTGCTCAATGTCATCGTAATTGAATTCGAGCAGTTCTCCGCAATGCGGACAGACGATGCTGCCTTCCTCAAGCTCGCGCTCGGTGAGATTCACGGTTTCATCGCAACTCGGACAACTGACAACATAGATTTCATTGCTATAATCATCGCTGTCCACATAGGCAGAATCGTCGTAATCTGCCGGAAGAACTCTGCCGATGCGGAAATCGTTATCATCATCCTCATCGTCATCGAAATCAAAGTCGTCATCATCATCGAAATCGTCATCGTCATCGCAATAGAGATCGGTTTCGACTTCGCCGAGATCCTGATCAAGCAGATCGCACAGCTCAGTCAGCTCGTCGATCTGAGACTGCAAATCGTCAATATAGACGCCCATTTCCTCCATGACCTCAGCCATTTGCAGAATCGCTTTGCCTTCCTTGGTCGAATTGTCCAGTTCCATGCCGTCCAAAAGACCTTTCATATACGCAATTTTCTCGGTCAGCTTCATGATGATTTCCATCCTTTCATTTCAATGTCCTGCAAAAGGGAACGCCACCCCAGATGCTGGATTTCCAGAGAAGAATTATGCGCGCTCCATGTACTCGCGGGTACGGGTATCAATACGGATACGGTCGCCCTCGTTGATGAAAAGCGGGACGCGGATCTCTGCGCCTGTCTCAACGACAGCCGGCTTCGTCGCGTTGGTAGCGGTATTGCCCTTGACGCCCGGTTCCGTCGAGGTGACTGCAAGCTCGACAAAGAACGGCGGCTCGATACCGAACACATTACCCTTATAGGAGAGAACCTTTACGATTTCCTCTTCCTTTACAAAATCAAGCGCATTGCCGATGACATCCTTGCTGATCGGAACCTGCTCATAGGATTCCATATCCATAAAGTAGAACAGATCGCCGTCATTGTAGCTGTACTGCATATCCTTACGCTCAACAAAAGCGGTCGGGAACTTTGCGGTGGGGTTGAAAGAAGTTTCAACCACAGAGCCGGTAATGACGTTCTTATACTTTGTACGGACAAAAGCTGCGCCCTTACCCGGCTTAACGTGCTGGAATTCAATAACCTGAACGACCTGACCATCCATTTCAAAAGTCATGCCGTTACGAAAATCGCCTGCTGAAATCATGTAAATAACCTCCAAGAAAGTGTGAATGAACATACGCATTCCATATACCGATATTCTACACTATTTTCTCCGTTTTGGCAATAGCAAACGGAAAAAAAAGAATCATTGCACAAATCATTCTGATTGTTCGATGGAATTTTCATCAATCTGACGGATTGTGCGGCGGTATTTCGTGATCGTTTGCTGCATAGAGATAAAATAATGGGAATATCAGGGGGATGCATATGCAGCGCTTGGGATTATTGGGCTGTTTGATTATGATGATCATGAATACGGGCTGTGCACGCACAGACGCTTCAAATGCAGAAGCGTATCCGGAAACGGTCTCTGCGGCGGACGGCGCTGCGCTGACCGAGATGCTTTTGAAAACAGATTCTGCGGTTCGGATTCGCGTGAACGATGCAGAATCTTATGATCCGGACGCATGGATTCAGAAAACGGTGCAGTCGCATATACTTGCGCGGACGATGCTGCAAAGCGTAACATGGTATCGGTCAGGGGAATATCTGACGGTACAGGCATATTATGCGAAACCGCAGGATGCGCTGCGGCAGGATAAGCAAAAGCTGCATGAAGCGGCAAAACTATGGTGCCTCGAAAATGCCGCAGAATCGGACGCGGTACGGGTATTGCTCGCGCACGATCTGCTTTGCCGCAGCTGTACGTATGCAAACGATTTTCCAGATTGTCACAGTGCGGCAGGCGCATTGCTGGAGCGTCGTGCTGCGTGCGATGGGTATGCGGAGGCGTTTGCGCTGCTGATGGAATATGCGGGGATTCCTGTGCAGATTATAACGGGTCAAGCAGTTGACGAGCATGGAAAAAGGGAAGCTCACGCATGGAATCTGATACAGCTTAACGATTCATGGTATCATATTGACTGTACATGGGACGATACGGGCGCAGCTCCGGAACATACATATTTTCTATGTGATGACAATACGATGCGGTTGACGCATATATGGGATGATGAAAAATATCCGCCTGCAATTGGAGGCGGATATCGGTATGAGGTAATTGTATCGGAAATGGCGGCGCGAATCAGGAAAGCCGACGTCGGATATATCGAATATAATCCTGCGCAGGATTCAGATTGGTAAGCTGATAGAGCATCCGGCAGCCGACTGCGTCCTCGATTTCTCCAAGAATATAGTCGCCGTTTGCTTTTTTGAGCAGATCGACGCCAGCAAAATCAAGTGGCATGACCGCATGAATACGCTGAACCAGAGCGCGCATTTGAGGATCCGGCTCGATGAGTTCAGCACGACCGCCAAGCGAGAAATTGCTGCGAAAATCGCGATTGGAGGTGCGCAGAACGGCAGCATAGATTTCGCCGCCGAGCACATATATGCGTACATCCCAGCCCGTGACAACGGGTTCCTGCACCAAAAACGGGTATGCGGAATTCAAGCTGGCAGCATACCGTTTCAATTCTGCTTTGTCTGCAATCCATGCAACATCTTTGCCGCCGTGCCCGTCTGCAGGCTTCGCGACAAGCGGAAATTGCAGATTACGCATAGATTCATCTTTGCTGAACAAGCTTGTTTTCGCCATTGGAATACCGAATTCTTGGTGCAATTCCAGATAGGTCAGATATTTGTCATTTGTGACGGCAGTTACATATGCGCGATTGAAGCAGGGGATACGCAATACATCTCTTGCATATATGCTGTAGCTGCCGAACCGGCTGCGGTTTATCAGGAAATCTGCGTCCATGGTTTCCGTCAGGAGACTGTGCGGATTTTCGCCGTCAACCAGACAGAGCCGGAGAGACAATCCCTCCGACTCTGCATACAGACAAAGCTGTTCAATAAACCATCGGTTGCGCGCGGCGTCATCCGGCGTATAGAGCAAAATGCCGCGATGATATATCATTCTGCCTGCTTGATACGGCTGCGGATATGCCACATGATATTGGTTGCCGGATTGATGCCGCAGGTATCAATTGTGCTTTGGAGCTGCGGATTGGAATTGACCTCGCAGACATATCGTTCGTCCTCGTTTTTGCCGATCAGGATATCGACGCCGGCAAAATCCAGACCGAGCGTATTCGCGGATTCGACTGCAAGTTTTTCTTCCAACGGCGAAATTGCGCGCGCAGTCGCAGTACCGCCTGTACCGATATTCGAGCGGAATTCAGCAGGAGAAACGGAATGCCGTTCCATAGCGCAGATTGCCTTACCGCCGACAACGGTTACGCGGAGATCCTTTCCGCTGCTTTCACGGATAAATCTCTGGAATAAGCAGTCATGCTCACCAATATGCATCAGAATGCGAGCAGCCTCTGCCTTATCCTTTGCAAGATAGACCTGCGCGCCGAAGCTGCCGTTATTTTCTTTGATGACAAGCGGCCAGCCGAGGATTTTTGCGGCTTGCTCTGCGGAATCCGGATTACGTTTGCAGCCGGGGAAGCAGGTCGGAGCCGGAATGGTATCGGGAATCGGGATGCCAGCGGCGGCGAGTTTCAGCGCGGTTTCCATTTTATCATCGGCAAGCGCGATTGCGTTTGCGCTGTTAAACAGATGCAGACCGGAAAGCTCCATTGTTTTTGCAAGTTGAATATCCTTATCCCAGAACAGTACAAAACTGGGCTTCGGCTCTTTTGCGGCAGAGCCGACAATAGTAGGACGCTGATCTGAGGTCCACTTAGAAAAATGCAGACCAGCCTTTTCCGCAGATTCTTCCAGAACGCGGTAAAGCGAATTGAATTTTGCAGGGTTGTAGTAGCTGTTGACGATCAGCCAGCCGTTATAGATATCCATAACAGTATCCTCCGTATACGATTCGATCTTCTGGCATTCAGATGCCTTCCATTCTATTTTACTACATGAAATCTAAATTGTCAATATCTGATGAAAAAGAACATAAAAAACAGCTGCGAACAAGACGCACGCAGCCGTTGAAATGCAATAATTTAAAGAAACCCCAAAATGATTCCAGCGGCAATCAATAACGCCGTATTTGCGATACCTGCGATCAGGCAGGGTTTTGCAACCTGCGGTCGTCTTGCTTTATACTGTTTATTCAGCTTGAAGCCTTGCCCCGGAATCAGTGCGGACATGATGAGTTCCTTGCG
The DNA here is from genome assembly GCA_016296505.1 of Oscillospiraceae bacterium. Classification (GTDB taxonomy): domain Bacteria; phylum Bacillota; class Clostridia; order Oscillospirales; family Ruminococcaceae; genus Firm-04. The sequence goes on along the minus strand of JAEDJD010000002.1, from coordinate 23,289 downwards.
CGTAACTTTTGCTTTTTTATCATTGATTGCCATTTCTGCTTTCCGGATCGCGAGAGGATTCAGGACATAGTTGCAGTTGACGCAGACCGCCGCCTCCGGATCCACAATGCATCCGCAGTTTGAGCAGTAAACCTGACCGCTTGTATGATAATGATACTCCTGCCGCCGGACAGCCCATCTATCTTTCTGTGCTTGCGGTTCGAGGTCGATACCGGTAAGATTATGGACATAACGCTGGAATTTGGTCAGCTTGCTGCTTTCATACTGTTCGCGTCTTGCCCGTACAAGCTGCTGCCCCTGCTGAAGCGCAAGCGGATTTACAACATAGTGACAGTGTACGCAAACGCTTGCGTTTTTATAGATTGCCTGACCGCAGTTCCGGCAGAAGCAGCGTTCCGGATCGCGCATGACTTCAAGTGCAAGTTCGACAAGCGCTTCCTCGTTTTCATCCTGTATGGGCGGTTGCGACTGTGATTTGGTCTGAACCTGACTGAAAAGTTCGTGTTCTGTAGCTGTCTGATAAGCAACGTCGATGATTTCGGCATCGTCATTGCGATTCTGATTTGTCATGGTATATCACTCCTAAAAGTGTGTAATTACGTGAAAATATGAATTGTGGACGAGGAAAATCTGCGATTAGTCTGATGAATCGGAATCTTCGGATTCTATCCGCGCAACAATTTCCTCGACAGGAACGGGGGGATCGTCCGCGTCTGGCAATTTAATCATAAAAGGGGTAATTTTCTCTGGAACGGGTTCGCCATCGGGTGGAATGGTACTATGGATTTCATTGGTCATATAGTTTTCCGTTTCAGAGGGCAGTCCCTTTTTATGAAGCTGTTCGCGGAGGAAATCGGAAAAGAGCGTATAGACTGCCGCAAAGAGCGGTACAAACGCGACCATGCCGGCAAATCCGAACAAACCGCCGCCGACTGTAATTGCGAACAGCGTCCAGAACATCGGCAGACCGAGCGAATCTCCGAGGATTTTCGGACCGAGAAAATTCCCGTCAAACTGCTGCAAAACCAAAATGAAAATTGCAAACGGAATCACTTTTTTTGGCTCGGAGAGCAGAATGAGTACGCCGCTTGGGATAGCGCCGATAAACGGACCGAAAAACGGGATGATATTCGTGACGCCGACGATCAGGGAGATCAGTGTGATATACGGCATATGAAGAACGGTCATGCCGATGAAGCAAAGCAAACCGATAATCAGGGAATCGAGCGTTTTGCCCGAAAGAAAATGCATGAATTTATAACTTACGTGCGAGCCGATCTTTAAAAAGGTATGCACTTTTTTTTCAGGCAGCATAGCGTATAGCAGCTTTCTTGCCTGCGCGAGATACTTTTCTTTATTATAGAGCAGATAGATTGTGAGAATGATGCCAAGCAGGAAGTTTGTAAACCATTTAAAGACGGAGACCGCGCTGGAAGTCAAAGTAGTCAGCAGATCGGCGCCGCCGCTTGCAATGCTGTCGAGCTTCGGTTCAAATTGGTCTGCAAAGTTATTGGCAGAGTTCAGCGTCGTATCCCAGATGCCGGTGAGGATGTTATAGAGCTGCGGCTGATCGTCTTTCAGCGTAGCGATATGCGCGTTGATCCATTTCGTAGAATTGGTCAGATAATCGGGCAGGCTGGCAAGCAGATTTTTGATACTGGAGTTCAGCTCCGGTACAATGGACGCAACCAGTCCGAAGAGTATCAGCAGCAAAATGAGAACTGCACCGGTGACCGACAGTGCGCGGCTGAGACGCGGATGCGGTTTATTCTTATCGGTCAGCTTTTTGAGTTTCTTTTCCATCCAGCTTTGCAGCGGACTCATCAGATAGGCAATGACAAGTCCGATGATGATAGGTGCCAGAACGGAAATCACCTTTTGGAAAAATGCGACCACGGATTCCCAGCGCCATGCCGCAATGCCGATCAATAGACAGACTGAAAAAATCCAGACAGCGGTTCTTGCGAAGCTGCGCTGCCGTTCGTCCATATGGACTTTCATAAAAGGAACACCATCCTTTCCGCAAGAGTATGTGTGATATCTATTCATCTCATATTATACATGAAAAAACGAAAAAAAGAAAGTGGTTTTTCAGAAATTTAAGAATATCGTCAAAATCTTCTCGAAAACTGCATAAAATGCGCGAACGAATGTTTGAAATGTGGGAAATTATGAAAAATATCGAAAAAATTTCCGTAAAGACTTTTCAATTTCAAAGATTTGTGCTATAATAGATTTTGTATTGCCGGAAGTATACCCACAGCGCGAAATAATTTATGTTTCGCGGCAGGAATTATCCGGTTTGATAATCACGAAAGGAATGGAGACCGGAAGATATCATGCAAAGCATGACGCAACTCAAACAAGCCGCATTGACGCGGTATCTCGCTGCCAAAGGATTGAATCCGCCGCAGCAGGAAGCTGTCCGGACAGTGTGCGGACCGGTCAGCGTTCTGGCAGGCGCCGGCAGCGGTAAGACCACGGCGATTGTAAACCGTATCGCTTTTATGATGCGCTTTGGAAATGCCTATGACGGAGAAGTACCGCCGTTTTCTGCCGAGGATGCAGAATTTCTGCGGCAGACAGCAGACGGGCTGATTGCACCCGATGAACAGCGCCTGACGGAAATACTTGGCTATGCGCCGATTCCCGGCTGGCGAATTCTTGCCATTACGTTTACCAACAAAGCGGCGGCAGAGCTGAAAGCGCGGCTGGAAGTCATGCTTGGCGCGTCTGCGGCGGATGTATGGGCGGCTACGTTCCATAGTGCCTGCGTGCGTATTCTGCGGCAGCATATCGAACGTCTGGGATATCATTCTGATTTTACGATCTACGACGCAGACGATACGCAGCGCGTCATCAAGGAGCTTTTGAAAGAACCTGCGCTGCAAGATCGCGGCAGAGGTATTTCACTCGAAAAGGCGTTTCCGCCGAAATCGGTCGCACATGAAATCAGCAGAGCAAAGGACAGACTCCTGACGCCGGAGGATATGCTGCGGGAAGCCGACGGCGATTACCGGCTCAGCAAGATCGCACAGATTTATGCGGCGTATCAGCAGCGGCTGCTCGGTTCCAACGCCGTAGATTTTGATGATATTATTATGCTGACGGTCAGATTGTTCCGGACGCAGCCCGATGTGCTTGAGAAGTATCAGAACCGATGCCGGTATCTGCTGGTGGACGAGTATCAGGATACGAATCCAGCGCAGTATGAGCTGATTCGTCTGCTTGCGGAGCAGCATCATAACCTCTGCGTGGTCGGTGACGACGACCAGAGCATCTATAAATTTCGCGGTGCAACCATTGAGAATATTCTTTCGTTTGAATCGCAGTTTCCGGATTGCAGGGTGATTCGTCTGGAGCAGAATTATCGCTCGACGAAGCAGATTCTGAAAGCTGCGAATTCGGTAATCCGGAATAATCAGGGAAGAAAGGATAAAACGCTCTGGACGGATCTGGCTGAGGGCGATAAAATCTGCTGGTATTGCGCAGGCGATCAGAATACGGAGGCGCGTTTCGTCGCAGATACCGTTCTGGAAGGCGTCCGTCAGGGGAAGCCGTATCAGAATTATGCGGTGCTTTACCGGACTCATGCGCTATCCAATACATTAGAACGACAGCTTGCACAAGCTGGCATCCCATACCGCATTTACGGCGGTCTTCGATTCTTTGACCGCAAGGAGATCAAGGATATTATCTCCTATATGTGCGTCGTCAATAATCCATATGATATTCTGCGTTTTTCGCGTATCATCAATGAACCGAAGCGCGGCATCGGCGCACAGACGCTTTCTGATCTTACGCAGATTTCGCTGGATCTTAGCATATCGCCGCTGGAGGTGCTCCGGACGGCGGACTCTTATCCTGCGCTGGCAAGACGTGCAAAGGCGCTTCAGGAAGCTGCCGATGTCTTTGATCGTCTGCGCGAGGCTGCCGATACGCTGCCGCTGGACGAGTTTTACGATACGCTGCTTGTCGTATCCGGTTATATGGAAATGCTTCGCAACGAGGGCGCGGAGGGCGAAGCCAGAATCGAAAATATTAAGGAACTCAAGACCAGTATTTTCAGTTTTATTAGTCAAGCGGAGAACATCGGCGATGAGCCAACGCTGAGCGGATTTCTTGAGGAAATTTCACTGTATACGGATCAGGATCGTGCAGATGAATCGCAGGACGCAATGACGCTGATGACAATTCACGCTGCAAAGGGGCTTGAATTTGAGAATGTCTTTCTGATCGGTCTGGAGGAAGGGATTTTTCCGGGCAGACGCAGTATGGACAGCCCCGAAGAAATCGAGGAGGAGCGAAGGCTTGCATATGTCGCCATCACGCGCGCCAAGCAGCAGCTCTATATTACAACAACGTCATACAGGATGCTATACGGTCAAACTGCGTCCAATGCGACATCCCGTTTCCTGCGTGAAATGGATCCGGATGTGATAGAAAAGCAAGAACCGGAACGACAGGCTTCTGTCATTGGAAAAAGCAGCGTCACCAAGCAAACGGACGCCTTTTTCCAGTATCCGGATAAAAGCAGCAATGCGCCGGCAGATCTCAGTTTTACCGCGGGTGACCGCGTCAAGAGCTTTATCCACGGTGAAGGAACCGTACTTCAAGTCTCCCCGATGGGCGGCGATGTCCTTCTGGAAATTGCCTTCGACCGAGTGGGAACGAAAAAAATTATGGCAAAATATGCCCGAATCCGAAAGGTGTCATCATGAGTACAAAAGCTAGAAAACCAGCCTCATATCATAACCGGCAGACGGCAACCGACATCGGTGATCATTTCCGGAATGGATGGAGAACCGTAAAGGAAGCAATTCAAACCAGAAACGGGCGTTATTTTATGTTTGCGTTACAGTTTCTGCTTTCGTTTGTATCGCTTCTGTATCTAAAGGGCATCGTGCAGATGGCGTATTACAGTATGTTTTATCGGCTGGATATTCCGGAGGAAACACGCGGCAGATACTGTTTTCTCGTGACGCTTTCCTGCCTGTTTTTCGGCGCGGTTATGCTGTTTACCAGACGGCAGATTGTGACGCGCCTTTCAATTATGGCGTGTATGCCGTTTTATTTGCCGATTATCCTGTTTAATTATAATCATCTTGTGCTATTGATTCCGCTGGGCATCATGGTTGTCGTCACATATCTTGCAAGCGGTACGAAGGAAGGACCGAAAACAATCCTTGGCGCGCTGTTCCTGATGTTGTACGTACTAGGATTTTTCGTGTTTACGACTGTGCAGAACATTCTCCAGCCCGCAACGGAGGAGACTGTGATCGAGCGCGGCGTTACGCCCAGCGGTTCTTATCGTTATTCCGTGGTTCAGGTGCTTGATCAGGGCGACGGCAATACGTATGTTGCGGTGGAACCCAATGACGCGGATATTGAATATGATTACGCAACATGGTATTCCAAAGGCTTCCGGCAGGAGATTTATCGTGAGCGACCGCTGAAAAAAGGCTTCAAGGCAGAGTGGACTACGCAGACTCGTGCTGAAATCACAAAGGAACTCATCACAAAGAATCCGAGTACCGTATTTGTTCTGAATGCCGAGCAGATGAAAATACTTGGATTGAATGTTGGCTTCGCACAGGATTTTAAGATCTCGGATTTGAGCCGCACCCAGCGCCACAAGCTCGGCTACGGCTCCGAGAAGGATGCGATTGATAAGCGTTTTGCTGGACTGCTCAATATCACGCTGATGGAGCCGGACTTTGTTGTTACGCTTGATTTTGATAAAATGGTCGAGCTTGGCTTGAATCCGACCTTTGACCAGCGACTCTCCCGCATGACGGATGAGCAGCTTGCGCTTCTCGGTGTTCCGGAAGTGAATGAGGTGCTCAAGGTTGGCAAAAAGGTTGTATTCCGCGAGTACGTTGCAGTTCTGGAACGTCGCTTCAGCGAGGAAAACCGTGATATGGACGCTTTCCTCGAATCCAATGAGCAACCGGAGGTGCATCCGGAGGGCGTAGAGATTCCGGTCAAGGAGACTACGACGACCAGCACCGCAACAACAACGATCACTTCGTCTACTACAACGGAAACAACCGCTGTACAGCTTCCGTGGTAAAAAGTTTACGCAGGAAATGAAGTAAGAGCGTTCAGGGGTGAAACATCATTATAATTTAGCCGGAACGGATGAAAAGGGAATCATCCATTGGGCTGTTCCCTGCGGAATGAGAGCCGCAGCAGAGTCCATGCAGCAAACCGACTGTTGATGTTGCCGATACCGGAGCAGATGTCTCCGGCGGAAATACCCGCAATAATTCAATAAAATGGAGGATTTGAACCATGAACTACTATCTTGGCGTAGACATCGGTACCAGCGGTACCAAGACCGTTCTTTTTGATGTAAAGGGTACGGTGATCGCTTCCGCAACGGAGGAATATCCGCTTTATCAGCCGCAGAACGGCTATGCGGAGCAGGATCCGCAGGATTGGGCGAATGCAGTGCTGCATACGATGGCGGCAGTTATAGAGAAAAGCGGTGTAAATCAGAATGATGTCAAGGGTATCGGATTGTCGGGTCAGATGCACGGACTTGTCATGCTCGACAAGGATAACAAGGTTATCCGCAAATCTATTATCTGGTGCGATCAGAGAACCGCAAAGGAATGCGAGGAAATTACGGAGAAAGTCGGCGCAGAGCGTCTGATTGAGATTACTGCAAATCCGGCATTGACCGGTTTTACGGCATCGAAGATTCTTTGGGTTCGCAATAACGAACCGGAAAATTACGCGAAATGCGCACATATCCTTTTGCCGAAGGATTATATCCGTTATATCCTGACAGGCGAGTATGCAACTGAGGTTTCTGATGCGTCTGGTATGCAGCTGCTCGATATCCCGAATCGCTGCTGGTCGGATGAAGTGCTTGAAAAGCTCAATATTGACAAGAATCTGCTTGCAAAGGTCTACGAATCGCCGGAGATTACCGGTGCACTGACCGAGGAAGCAGCAAAGCAGACCGGTCTTGCAGTCGGTACGCCGGTTGTCGGCGGTGCCGGAGATAATGCAGCGGCTGCAATCGGAACAGGCGTTGCCTCTGATGGCAAGGCGTTTACAACAATCGGTACGAGCGGCGTAGTTTTTGCGCATAGCTCTAAAATCTCGATTGATCCGAAAGGCAGAGTGCATACGTTCTGTTGTGCTGTGCCGGGGTGCTGGCACGTTATGGGCGTCACGCAGGGCGCAGGTCTTTCGCTCAAATGGTTCCGCGATAATTTCTGCGACGCCGAAAAGCAGACCGCAAAGGGCATGGGCGTTGACGAGTATTATTTGATGGACAAGGAGGCGGAACAGTCTCCGATCGGTGCGAATCGTCTGCTGTATCTGCCGTATCTGATGGGCGAGCGCACACCGCATCTCGACGCAAATGCACGCGGCGTATTCTTCGGACTTTCAGCAATGCATCAGAAGCGCGATATGCTCCGCGCAGTGATGGAGGGCGTGACCTATTCGCTCCGCGATTGCCTTGAGGTCTTCCGCGAAATGAATATTACTGTTGACGATATGATGGCTTGCGGCGGCGGCGGATCGTCTCCGCTGTGGCGCCAGATGCTTGCGGATCTGTTCAACTGCCCGATTCAGACTACCAAATCCAAAGAGGGTCCGGCACTGGGCGTTGCAATCCTCGCAATGGTCGGTACGGGCGCATACGGAAGCGTTCCGGAGGCTTGTGCCGCGATCATCTGTACGGATAAGACCTGCGCGCCGCAGGCTGAGGCTGTTCCGGTCTATGAGAACTACTATCAGCTCTACAGCAAGATTTATCCTGCACTGAAGGATCAGTACGCAGAGCTTGCGACACTGTGAGTAACGATACCGTGATGACGCGCCGGTCATTAAAAAAAATGCCGGCGCGCATCGGCGCAAAGACATTTTAATTGTTTTGAGCCGGAATTGAGCAAAAAAGGAAAGATTCCGAGATATGGATATTTCAAATTCCAATTTGCCGGAGGAAGCAAAATCTGCGTTGACAGCATATATCAAGTGCAAGACACGTGATTCGGTTTGGGACTGTATTCTTCCACCTGCTGCTGCAAATGAAATATAAACCGGAAAATCCGTTTTGGGAGAATATTCCTTTGGATTTCTGCCCGCATCCTATGATGATATCCGTGTTTTGGAATGTGAAGCAATTTCGCGTGAGCAGGCAGAACGTCTTGCTGACTTTTGGGCAGCCGGTTTTTCATTTCAAGGGATTGCGGCTGTGTTCGCTTCTGAGGAAGGGTTTACGGTCGTAGTCTCTGCGATCTGTACAGTCAATGATGCAGATGAGGATGAAGATGATGTGAAAGATTCGGAACATCCGCGTCTTCGGTTTACAAACCGGATTATGCTGCTGAAAATCAAAGACGATAGAGACAATAGATGGGTTGTGATTCCGTCTGCGGATATGGACGCAAAAAAATTGAACCCATCCTGTAAAAGATGATTTGTTGCGAATAAACTGAATTCGGAGGGAAAAATGCGAGAGGGTACAGTCACACGGAATACCAGAGAAACACAGATCACAGTCAGCGTGAAGCTCGACGGCAAAGGCGAGAGCAATATCTCGACCGGCATCGGCTTTTTTGACCATATGCTGATCGCGCTGTCACGGCATAGCGGCATCAGTATGGACATCAAAGTGAACGGCGATCTGTATGTGGACGGGCATCATACTGTTGAGGATACCGGCATTGTGCTCGGACAAGCGCTGAATCAGGCGCTTGGCGACAAATCCGGCATTGCCCGCTACGGCAGCGCGTATATCCCGATGGACGAGGCGCTTTCGTTCTGCGCGCTCGACCTCTCGAACCGTCCGTATGTCGTGTTTCGCGGCGAATTTACAAACCAGATGATCGGGCAGTATGACGCCTGCCTGACTGAGGAGTTTTTCCATGCATTGGCGGTCAATGCCGGAATTACACTGCATCTGGATATGTGCTATGGAAATAACGATCACCATAAATGTGAGGCGCTGTTCAAGGCGTTTGCACACGCGCTGAAAGCAGCGGTACGATTGAATGAGGACGGTACGGTGCTTTCTACAAAGGGGGTTCTTGCATGATTGCTGTGATTGATTACGGCGCAGGCAATTTGTTTTCTGTTTGCAATGCGCTCAAATATCTGAATATTACGCATGAAATTACGAAGGACGTCGATGTGATTCATCGCGCAGACGCGGTAATTCTGCCGGGTGTGGGTGCATTTCCGGCAGCGATGGAGTCGCTTCGGCAGACCGGTTTGATCGGTACGATCAGAGAGAATGCGACGAAAAAGCCGTTGCTTGGCATCTGTCTGGGTATGCAGATGCTCTTTGACCGTTCCGATGAGAACGGCATTTGCGATGGGTTAGGACTGATTTCCGGCGAGGTGCACCGTATTCCGTCAAAGCGTGTAATTATTCCGCATATGGGCTGGAACGAGCTTGTGATTACGCAGGATTTTCCGCTGCTCAGCAACATTGAAAAGCCTGTATTTACGTATTTTGTACATTCCTATCAGGCGTTCTGCGAGGATCGGAATATCATTGCATATTGCGATTATGATGGGAAAGTTCCGGCGCTCGTCACAGACGGAAAATTTGTATTCGGTGCGCAGTTCCATCCGGAAAAATCCGGTGAGAAAGGCTTGCAAATGCTGCGTAATTTTGAGGAGTTGGCAAGATGATTATATTTCCTGCGATTGATATTATCGGGGGACAGTGTGTTCGACTGGTAAAAGGCGATTATGCGACCGCTGCAAAGGTTGCAGAGGATCCGCTTGAAACTGCGAAAAAATTTGAAGCAGCCGGTGCGGAATGGATTCATATGGTCGATCTGGACGGCGCAAAGATTGGATATCCTGTCAACACGGCAATATATAAGAATATTGCGGAGAATACGAATCTAAAAGTTGAGGTCGGCGGCGGAATCCGGACGCTGGATACCATTCAGGCGTATCTGGAGCTTGGTATCGAACGTGTGATTCTCGGCTCGGTTGCATTGAAAAATCCGCAGCTTGTAGCAGACGCAATCGCGAAATTCGGCGCAGAGAAAATAGTTGTCGGGATTGACGCAAAGCATGAAATGGTTGCGACAGAGGGCTGGCTCGAAACCAGTGAAGTGCAATATATCGACTTGGCAAACGCGATGATCGAAGTTGGCGTCAGGACGTTTATTTTTACGGATATTTCCAAGGACGGAACGCTTTCAGGCGTGAATGTTGAGCAGCTTCGGAAGCTGCGCGACGCAACAGACGGGAAATGCAATATTGTTGCATCTGGCGGCGTACATACGATGGATGATATTATTGCCTGCCGCGATCTTGGTTTATACGGAACGATAGCCGGCAAATCGCTTTATCAGGGAACGCTTGATCTTGCAGAGGCAATTCGCACCGCCGGGTCGCTGCAAATCCGTCCGATGCGAACAGAAGATTTTCCTGTACTGTATGCACTCTGGACAGCCTGCGGAAATGGGCTGAACAATCTGGATGATTCCGAGAAGGGCTTGGAGAAATATCTTCGACGCAATCCGAATACCTCATTTGTTGCCGAGGAAAACGGCAAGCTGATTGGCGCAGTGCTTGCTGGTCATGACGGCAGACGCGGCTATATTCAGCATATGTCTGTGCACGAGTCATGCAGAAGGCGCGGCATTGGAAGCCGACTGCTTCAGGTCTGCATGGACGCCATGCGCAAAGAGGGAATCCATAAGGTTGCGCTTGTTGCGTTCAAGCAGAATCAGGTCGGAAACGCATTCTGGGAACAGCATGGATTTGCTGTTCGCGATGATCTGAATTATCGGAATCTGGCACTGACCGATATGGTACGGTTTGATCCGGAATACAATTAAAGGAGAGCAATATGCTTGCAAAAAGAATCATTCCTTGTCTGGATGTCCGGCATGGAAAGGTTGTCAAGGGCGTGAATTTTGAAGGCGTCAAGGATGTCGGCGATCCGGTTGCCTGCGCGGCGGAATATAACCGTCAGGGCGCGGACGAGATTGTTTTTTATGATATTGTTGCTTCGCACGAGGGGCGAGGGACGTTTCTGGATGTTGTCCGCGAGACAGCAAAGCAGGTATTCGTTCCGCTGACGGTTGGCGGCGGTATATCAACGGTTGAAGATATGCGTGAAACGCTCCGCGCCGGTGCAGATAAAATCAGCATCAATTCCTCTGCCGTTAAGAATCCAAAGCTGATTTCAGAGGGCGCTGAGGTATTTGGTTCACAGTGTATCGTGGTCGGCATCGACGCGAAACGTAACGGCAAGGGCGGCTACTCTGTCTATGCAAACGGCGGCAGAATTGATATGCAGGTTGATTTGCTTGAATGGGTGCAGGAAATCGAACGGCGCGGTGCCGGCGAGATCTGTTTGAATTCGATTGATACGGATGGTGTGCGCGGCGGCTTTGATCTGGAGATGCTCAAGGATGTATGTTCGCGCGTGCGGATTCCGGTGATTGCATCGGGCGGAGCAGGAAAGCTTGGCGATTTTGCGACTGTGTTCGAGCAGACAGATGCAACCGCGGCACTTGCAGCGTCACTGTTCCACTTCGGGGAGCTGACAATTCCGCAGGTCAAGGACGACTGCCGCAGCAAGGGGATTTTGATTCGGTAATACATTCCTTTTGCTATACCGCGATATAACATCTGGATTCACGGAAATATCTCCGCTTTGCGGATTATAATAATCGAATAGATTACATTAAAGGAGTAGAGAAAATGACCCTGTACGAAGAACTTCAGCGCAGAGGACTCATTGCGCAGACCACCGACGAAAAGGAGATCGCGGATCTCATCAATAACGGAAAAGCCACATTCTATATCGGCTTTGACCCGACTGCAGATTCGCTTCATGTCGGACACTTTATGGCGCTTTGCCTGATGAAGCGTATGCAGATGGCTGGCAATAAACCGATCGCATTGGTCGGCGGCGGCACCGGTATGATCGGAGACCCGTCCGGCAAGTCGGATATGCGCAAAATGCTCACACCGGAAGATATTGCACATAACTGCGAGTGCTTCAAAAAGCAGATGAGCCGCTTCATCGACTTCTCAGAGGGCAAGGCGCAGATGGTCAATAACGGCGATTGGCTGCTGAAGCTGAATTATGTCGATGTACTGCGCGAGGTTGGCGCGTGCTTCTCGGTCAACAAAATGCTTTCCTTTGAATGCTATAAGCAGCGGTGGGAACGCGGTCTGACCTTCCTTGAATTTAACTATATGATCATGCAAAGCTATGATTTCTATAAGCTCTATCAGGATTACGGCTGCAATATGCAGTTCGGCGGCGACGATCAGTGGGCGAATATGCTCGGCGGTACTGAGCTGATTCGTAAAAAGCTCGGCAAGGACGCATATGCGATGACCATTACGCTGCTGCTCAATTCCGAGGGCAAGAAAATGGGCAAAACCGAGAAAGGCGCAGTATGGCTTGATGCCGAAAAGACCTCTCCTTACGATTTCTTCCAGTATTGGAGAAACGTCAGCGATGCAGATGTTATCAAGTGTCTGAAAATGCTGACTTTCCTGCCGATTGAGCAGATTGAGGAAATGGAACAGCATCTCGACAGCGGCGCAGCATATAACAATGCTAAGGAAGTTCTTGCCTATGAGCTGACCGCGCTCGTTCACGGTGAGGAGGAAGCCACTAAACAGCGTGAGGCTGCACGTGCAATCTTTGCCGGCGGCGGTGTGTCAGCGGCTATGCCGACTACAACCTTAACAGCCGATGATCTTACGGATGGACAAATCGGTTTGTTGACGATTCTTGTAAAGTCAAAACTATGTCCGTCGATTTCCGAGGCGCGCAGACTTGTGCAGCAGGGCGGTATCACAGTCAATGATGAAAAAGTGACGGATCCGAAAACACAGTATACGCTTGCAGACGCGCTTATCATCAAGAAAGGCAAAAAAGTATTCCATAAGGTTACATTGGCATGAAATCAGCCGTGTCAGAAATCAGACAAAATGTTCTGATTCTTCTTGTTGACAATTAAGCATTGAGATTTATAAGACCAAAGAATATAATGAACGAATCAGGGAGGATTCATGTCATGCAGGACGGAGTTGCAAAGCAGCTTTCACAGGTTTACGACAACTGCGCGAAATGCGATGAAAAAGGCTATCATGTCGGCGTACAAGGAAAAACGATGCAGGATTATCTGCGCTTTACGCTGCTGAAATTCTATGTGTATTTAAGCAGCAGCAATGGGAATATTTCAATGGCAGAGATCGCTTATCTAAATGACGCGCTCGGCTATTCGATGTCGGCAGATCAGATTGATCGCTTCAATGTCAGCAGCAAGATCACAAAATATAGCCTCAAGGATAGCATGATTACGATGATGATGCCGTTCTTGAAAATGGATCTGGAGACATCTCCATTTGGACCGATGAGTTTGACCTTCATCGAATTCATCAATCAGGCAGGTCTTGATTTCATGACGGTTGATACCGGCAGAACCGATCCGTTTATTATGCGTGATCTGGGCGCGCTTGTGCTGGCGCTGCGGAATTTTCGCATGGAATACATCACGAATTGGGAGAACATGATTCGAGAGCAGAAGCGTCGTGAGGAAATGGCAAAACGTCCGCCATATGTACAGGGAAGCGGCAATTCACCTTGGGGTGCGCCGCAGGTACCGCCGACAAATCTGACGCCGATTGGTTCCAATTATCCGAACGGTACGAATCCGAATGCGCCGCAGAATAACGGTGCGCCGATCAATCCGTTCCAACAGCAGAATCAGCAGCAAAATCAACAGCCTGCAAAGGATGAAAAGCCGTTAACGCTGGAGGAGCAGCTTGCAAAGCTTGAGGAGCTGACCGGCTTGCAGGCAGTGAAACAGGATCTGAATAGTCTCATTAACCTGATTCGCGTGCGAAAAATGCGCGAGGACAGAGGTATGCCACAGTCTGCAATGTCGCTGCATATGGCGTTTCTTGGCAATCCGGGTACCGGTAAAACGACCGTTGCGCGTATACTCGCCGGAATTTATCAGTCTCTGGGCGTCCTGTCGAAAGGTCAGCTTGTCGAGGTTGACCGTTCCGGACTGGTCTCCGGTTATGTCGGTCAGACTGCGATTAAGACCAAAGAGGTCATTGACTCCGCAATGGGCGGCGTGCTCTTTATCGACGAAGCCTATGCGCTGACTGCGAATACCGGAAAGGGTGATTTTGGTCAGGAGGCAGTTAACACGCTGCTGAAAGCAATGGAGGACAATCGTGATGATCTGATCGTGATTGTTGCCGGATATTCAGATCTGATGATGGAATTTCTTGACAGTAACCCCGGTTTGCGTTCACGTTTCAATAAGATTATTACATTTGAAGACTATATGCCGGATGAATTGCTTGATATTTTCAAAAGTATCTGCACAAAATCAGGTATGCAGATTACGAAAGAGGCAGAGGATGCGGTGCTTCAATTCTTTATTGAACGCTGCGGTCTCAATCTGAAAACCTTTGCAAATGCGCGTGATATCCGTAATTATTATGAGCGTGCGATCACAAATCAAGCGAATCGTCTGGCTGCGATTGAATCCCCAACCAACGGTCAGCTTACAACGCTGACGATTGACGATGTGACTGGAATTGAGTTGAATTGACAGAGGATACTCTGTTTATGCAATAATAGAAAGGATATGTATTATGGTAGTAATTACAATGGAAAATGGCAAGCAGATGAAGTTCAAGCTGCGCCCCGACTGCGCTCCGATCTCTTGCGAAAACTTTGAAAAGCTTGTGAAGCAGGGCTTTTATGATGGACTGTGCTTTCACAGAGTTATTTCCGGCTTTATGATTCAGGGCGGCTGTCCGGACGGTAATGGTATGGGCGGACCGGGCTGGCAGATCAAGGGTGAGTTTCTTGCCAACGGCGTGAACAATCCGCTGAAGCATACGAGAGGCGTACTGTCGATGGCGCGTGCCGGACATCCGGACAGCGCAGGTTCGCAGTTCTTCATCATGCACGCTGACGCACCGTATCTTGACGGCAATTACGCGGCATTTGGCGAGATCATCGAGGGACTGGATGTGGTTGATGAGATCGCTTCTGTCATGACAAATCCGATGGATCATCCGCTTCAGCCGCAGATCATGAAAAAGGTTGAAATCGTAGCAGACTAACAAGAATTCCGCCGTCCGGTCAGATGATCGGGCGGCGGTTCTTTTTCATCTTAAATTTTCGGTGAATGTGTCAATAACAGTTTTGCCGTCTGAATCATAGACATTGACTGTTTTCGGTACATAGGTGCCGTTGTGCTGCGCTTCCGCGATTTTTTCTGATTCTTCCGGCGAATCAGGTGGATTACCGATAAAATCTTCTTTGTAAATATAACCCTGCCTGCCGTTATCACCGATGACTGCGATCAAATCCGGATAGTCCTCAAGATAGACGCTGTCCGGCGTTGACCCGTAGGTCTGACCGCTTTCATTGATTTCGTAATCAACATCGGTATGCGGTGCTCTGATGGTGTGTTCCGGATCGAGATAAACGGCATCTGCGTCAATGTAGGTGTATCCGTCGGGATCAAAGCGTTTGACGTCGATTTCAGCATCGACCGTCAGCGAGGTCAACTCGAAATTGCTGTAGTGTTTTCCGTCCTCACCAGACATCTCGTTGTTCAGCAGAATGCCGGTTTCCACATCAATAGAGAGCCTGCAGCTGACCTCCTGAAAGCTGCCCTCAAGGACAGCGCAGTTTCTGTCAAGCCGGATTTCCGTGCCTGTGACCTGCCATTTGTTAAAATCCCTGAGCATCGCCATTGCGTAAGCCTGCGGAAACAGGCTGCTGCTGCAGATGCCGGGGAACAATGAAACCGATCTGTATATGCCGAAGGTTTCGCCGTTTTCATCTACCCAAGCGCGGTCATTGTCGCTGACGATAAAATCCTGCATTCGCATTGGGTTTCTTTGCGAATGATATGTTTTGTCTTGCGGCGTTGCTGTGTATTGTATATTGTCGGCGATAAACATTTCAATGGTTGGCTGTTCGGGCAGCGACTGCCGTTCATATGCGGTATGATTGACCAGATCCACCTGAAACACCACTTCGGTTACGCCGTCCGGGATCGCACAATTCATGGTGCCCTCTGCGGTACGGTAATAGTCAATGCTGTTGAGCATCATGTGGTAGAGATAGCTTTTCGCTTCGATGTCGTTATAGTCTACCTCGGAATCTGCCGAAAAATACTTGTCAATATAGGCACGCTTATCGATGATTGCGGGCTTGCTGCCGTTTTCGGTGAAGCGCTGCTGTCCGGCGATTCTGACTGCTTCTGCCTCCTCAATTGTACCGGTGCGCGGCGGTTCGTGAAGCTCCAGCGGGACATATTCGGGTGCGGACAGGGGCGCGAGCGTTTTCTGCTGCACTTCTGTGACATCAGCCGATTGCTCTCCGGATGTCAGAACAGGCTGCGTATTCCGGCTCTCGTGCAACATCATGCCGCCGAATCCGACTGCAAACAGCAGACAGGCTGCCGCAACGATTCCGGAAAACGCATATGGGCGTACAGTTTTTTTATGCCGATTCGTGGGTACGTTATATGCTACGGATGATTGGGAAATAGTCGGATTTGCTGCGGATTGCTTGTGTGTGATTCTTTTCGCTGTATCAACAAAGCATTCGTCGATCAGGTCCTCCGGCACATCGCGCAGTGCCTGCATGATATCGAGTGCGTTCATAATAAATCCTCCTTTCTGAGATAATCTTTGAGTTTCTTACGCAGGCGCAGCAGCGTCATTTTGACGGCGCTGACACCCATTTGATTCTGCTCCGCGATCTGCCGCACAGATTCTGACAGATAATATCTCTGCATAAAAATGCGCCTTTGATCCGGCTGTAGGGTACGGAGCCATGCAGTCAGGGCATCGGTCAGCTCGCGCTGTTCAATCTCCCGTTCCACATATGTATCCGAGGGGATGATCTCGCTAAGCTCATCGAGGGCGGCTGCAAATTGTGTTCCTCCGCGCTTGATACGGTGTGTATGTTCATATTTTTTTATCGCGATCCTGCCGGTGAGCGCGGTGACATAGGCGCGGAGATTGTCAGGTTTCTGCGGCGGGATCGAATTCCAGACAGCAAGCAGCATATCGTTGAGCACTTCTTCTGCGTCCTCGCGGCTGCCAGTCATTCGGTACGCAATCTGATAGCATAATGCATCGTTTTGTGTCCTGATGAGCTGTAATGCTGTTTCATCTCGCTTCTGCAGCAGCGAAATGATGATGTTGTCTTGTTGCAAGAACTCACCTCCCTCTGCATATGTAGTCCCGAACGGTGATAATCGGTCACAGATTTTTATAAAAAAACGAAAAACGCCGCCCGAAAGCCGGACGGCGCATATCGTATCTGCAATTACTGCTTCTTCTGCTGTTTGCTTTCGCACTGCTGATTTGCAATGCCGCAGCTCGTCTTGCACGCAGACTGGCAGGAAGTCTGGCATTCGCCGCAGCCGCCGTTCTTTGCGCTCTCGCAAAGGCTGCGAGTTTCAATGGTCTGGATATGACGCATGATAAGTCCCTCCTTCAACGGAATGTCTGCGGAGCATCCGCAGCATGAGATTTACTCTATAATATTATAGCATATTTTGCCGAAGAAGTCAAGCCGAAAACTGCAAACCGTAGTCTTTCTGTGATTGTAAACAGTTCAGAATTCGGGAAAATGAAAATAGAATAGCTTTCGCTATGGAGGAAAATGACGAGCAGGATTGCCGCGAAAACCGCGTAATTATGCAGAATTCAGTCGAATTCGATTGACTTTCGGCATGGAAACTGAATACATGAAGCATGACAGTATGCAGTTGACTCAGCGTGCAAAAGCATTGCGTGTATCACTGGAATGAAAGAACAGAGGTGTAGAATATCAGTAGCTTCATTGGTTGTCGGTTGACAAAATCCGTTAAATATGCTATAATAGATGAAACGCCATTGCGGCGTGTTTGATAAGGAGGAATAGAATTATGGCAATGGATTTTTTTGACAAACTGACCGCTTCTGTATCTAAAACTGCAAAGCAGGTTTCTGACAACGCCAAAAACCTCGCGGATAAAAACCGTGTTCGTAAGGATATTGCGGCGATTGAAAATGAACTGCGTAACCGTTATCGCGATATCGGTGAGAAGTTCTATACTGAAAATTGTGAAAATCCGTCACCGGAATATGCAGAGATTTTTGCTGCAATCAATGAACTGAAAACAAATCTGGAAGCCAAAAATCGTGAGATTGAGGCGTTGGAAGGCGCTGTTGCCTGTCAGGCGTGCGGAAAATCGGTTCAGATTGGCTCAAGATTCTGTCCGAGCTGCGGCGCTGCGGTTCCGACACCGCCACCAGCTCCGGCTGCGCCAGCCGCTGTTCAGCCGATCTGTCCGTTTTGCGGACAAGTTCTCGCTGAAGACGCGATGTTCTGTGCATCGTGCGGTAATAAGATTCCGGATCGTTCTGCACAGCCGGAAGCGCCTGCTGCTCCTGTTCAGAGCGTATGTCCGAATTGCGGCGAGGTACTCAGTTCTGACGCGCTGTTCTGCACAGTCTGCGGCACGAAAGCGCCGGGCGTTGATTGATTCATGCGTATAAAAGATACTGCTGCCGTTTTGGTCTGTGCCGGAAACGCGACCAGAATGGGCGGCATTCATAAGATCCTGCATCCGCTTAGGGATACAACGGTTCTGCATCAAGTGCTCCGCAGCTTTTGCGATTGCGAAAGCATTGCGGGGCTTGTTGTTATCTGTCGGGAAAAGGACGCGGATGATTTCTGGCGCGCAATTTCAGAAATTGAGTATCCGCTCACAATTCCGGTGACCGTCACGGCAGGCGGCGATACGCGTCAGCAGAGTGTGCGGAATGGCGTCAACGCGATCGCATTTCCGGCTGAATATATCGCCATCCATGACGGCGCAAGACCGTTAATACGCCCTGCGGATATTGAAAAAGTCATTGCGGACGCGCGCATTTCCGGTGCGGCAACGCTGGGCGTACCCGTCAAGGATACGATAAAAGTCGTGCGAAACGGCGTGATTGCAGAAACGCCGGATCGTGCAGCACTCTGGCAGACGCAGACGCCGCAGGTATTCCGTCTGTCTCTGTATCAGGACGCCATGCGGCTTGCCTCGGAACAGGGCAAGGATTATACCGATGACTGTCAGCTTGTGGAGGCGCTTGGCGTTTCGGTCACGATGACCGAGGGCGCATATTCCAATCTCAAGCTGACAACACCAGAGGATTTTGCAGTTGCCGAGGCGCTGCTTGCAAAGGAGGAATTTTCTCATGGCTGATATCCGGATTGGTCATGGCTACGATGTTCACAAGCTGACCGAAAATCGCAAGCTGATTATTGGCGGTGTGGATATTCCGCATCGGCTCGGTTTGCTTGGACATTCGGACGCGGACGTTCTGACGCACGCCGTCATGGACGCGATGCTTGGTGCGCTGGCGCTCGGCGATATCGGAAAGCATTTTCCCGATACGGATCCGCAGTATGCAGGGGCGGACAGTATTCAGCTTTTGCGTCATGTGACTGCGATCATCCAAAAGGAGGGCTGGCAGCTCGGCAATCTTGACGCGACAATTCTTGCGCAGGCGCCTAAAATGGCACCGCATATCATGCAGATGCGTAAGCGGCTCAGCGTAGCGATTGGCTGCGATATTTCGCAGATCAGCGTGAAAGCGACAACAGAGGAAAAGCTTGGCTTTACCGGCAGCGAGGAGGGCATTGCCGCGCACTGTGTTTGTCTGCTTTGCAGGATATGATAGGATAGCCTGATAGATTTATGATGGATAAAAGAAAGAACCGAGAAGCGAAATGTTCTCGGTTCTTTGATTTTGTTGTGCGTCAAAGGGTATTATTTCACGAATACGAGGCTGATGCCGCTGGTATTATTCAACTGCGTATTCAGAAGCGTCTTATCGCTCGATGTAATCTTGCCGTCTTTGTTGACGTCTGCGGCAAAATTACGATATGCCAGATCGGTAGTGGAATTTGTGGAATAAGTCGAGCCTCTGTTGATCAGCGTCTGCATGAGGTTTAAATCCTGAGTATTTACGAAAGAGTCGCCGTTCACGTCGCCGAGCATAATCGGACGTTCCACCCACATGACCTGATAACCATAGCCAAAGCGACCGCTTCCCACCCTGCCCGTAGAAAGATCATAGGAGATTTGTTTGTTCCATCCGATGATGTTGTTTCCGTCCGAATTGCAGTCCGCATATGTAAGGGTAATGGTGCCGTTGGTATTTTGTTTTACGCCGCTGACAAAGATGCTGTGCGCACCGTTTTCTTCATACCGCGAATTCATTTCTGATGTGATACGGAGATGATCGCCGATGCGCGGCTCATATGTGACGGAATTTTCATTCTCATCAATATGCAAAAACTTTGTGGTTCCGAAGTAATCCATCTGCAGCTTCTTTGCAAAGCCAGCACACTCATAATACGGCTCTTCGATTTCATAATTGAACGATTTATTATAGCCCTTATCGAATGTTGCATTTACGATGATCTTGTTGATTGAAGTAGAACCAATGGTAGAAGAATAGGATTCGATGTCACCGTTGGACCAATATTTACCGGTCGGATATTTACGGGACTCAGCTCTGATGAAGTCAGCCATATTGGACGTATTTGCAGCTTGATTCTGACGAGTTGTAGTATAGCGCATTGCCGGAATATCTGCTTCGTCAAATGCCTGATTGATGATACCGATATACTTCTTATGTTCGGATGCAGAGTAACCCCGATTATAGAGTACGCTATTTGCAGCGACCGTAACTGCTTCTCTGACATCGGCAAAGCTTGCAAATTGCGGTTTGCAGAAATAGCTGAGATAATTGAGCGACTGGAACCAAATTTGCGTCAAAAGGTCTTTGTAGATGCCGTTGTTATACATTTTATAAGCGGCATGAGAAAGCACGGTTGAACCGTAGATATAATTCAAACCTGGTTGCTGTTTGATCGCTTGGCTGTAGTCTTTGTAGTTGGTATAGAATGTATGATTTTTGAATTGCAGAGTACCTTGATAATATGATTCCGGAGCTTTTGTATTTGCCGGCGCTCTAAGATCGCGAAGGGAGTACACGCCGCTGGACGGCTTGATCACATAGCTTTCAGAGCCGATTCTCCAGTCCGTATTGCTGTCGAGCAATTCGCCGAGAATATCGCAGTAAGCTTCCATGATTGCCTGTGTTTCGAGATTATTCGTTGTGGTTGTCCAGCCGAATCGCTTGAGGAGCATGATATGCGTCAGCTCATGACCGACGATGTCCTCATCGGCAGCCATGTAATTATGTACGGCATTGTTTTGCGCCTTTTCGCTGAAGCATAGCCATGCGTAATCCGCGAGGTTGCCGGCTTTGTTATCATTCAGGTTGCCGTTAATATGGTACTTGCCCACATTGCTGTTGGCTTGACCCGCGGCGGAATTGAGCGCGACATACAGCGTATTGGAACTGCCGGCGCCGAAATCAGAATAGCCAAGGCGCGCGTAGCGATCGTATACAGATTGTACCTGATAGAGCGTAGCAAGAGCCTGCTGCTCATAGGATGCAGTCTTCGTTGCAAGGTTTGTTGATTTGCTGAAAGAAACCATTTCATTTACTTTTGGAATAGCAGGGCGATTCGGACTATTTTGCGTTAGTTTTTTGTTTGTCAGGAAGTTATAATCGCCGTCCAATGTGGATTTGACAAATTTTATGTTTCTGGTCTGATCGTATAAAACGTAGTTGCTGCCTTCCTCGCTTAACGATACGGTAAACCAGCTTTTACCGGGGATAATTGATTGCGAGGGATTTGAAACGTAGTAGTCGTAGAAGGTTGCGTAGGTCGCTGCGGAGACGCCGAGCGTCATGGTGGGTGCCAGCATGGCAGTTGCGGCAATCATGCTGACCATTCGTTTGAGATGTTTTGTCATATAAACCGTCCTTTCAAAAAAAGATATGATAGATTGGTACATTGTAACACATTTAGCTACAGTGTAATAAACTTATCATACTATAGAGAGCAAAATAATACAAGAAAAATATTGCGGCGATTTGAAAAATAATGTAGCAAAAAACAATCAGATTTGTATACACAAAACAATACTAACAAACAAATGAAAAAAGTTTTGTTGGGAGATTCGCGATCATCTAATATGCGCCAGACTTTATAAAGCGCTCATAAAATATACAGCCTTGCCAAGAATCCGGATTTCGTTCAGTTCCTCGCCGATATATACAAGCGGTTCAAAGGCAGGATTTTCGGGATTCAGAATCAGTTTTCCGGTTTCCGGATAGTAGAATACGCGTTTAAGCGTCGCTTCATCCTCTATCATAACAGCGGCGATGTCTCCATTTTCTACCATCGGCATTTCACGAATGAATACAATGTCACCGTCATGGATACGTGCGCCAGTCATACTATCTCCATTGGCTCTCAGACAAAAATCGGCTTGAATGTCCATATCAGCCATAACATAGCTTTCCTTATCGTCCGCAGCGAAGATTGGTTTGCCGCAGGCAATTTTGCCAAGTAATGGAAAGCGCTTCAAACGGATCGGGTAAATGTTGGAATCATGCGCCGATAATTGCGCAGCTGTAAGCGAATCGTTTGTTGAAGCGCTGTCCCAACCCATCAGATAAGCGGGGGAGACGTCGAGAACCTCTGCGAGTTTGCCAAGCATAGCGCGCGGAATATCTCTGCCTGCTTCGATTTTGTTGACGGATGAGCGCGACTGATATCCAAGTCGTTTGGCAAGTTCCTCTTGTGTATAGCCTTTTTTGATACGTGCGTCACGTACTCGTTCACCGATTGTCATGGAGTCCATCTCCTTGTTTCCTGATTTGTCTACATTATAACATACTGTAACCGGATATGTCAACAAAATACAGGGCGGATATTTTACGTTTGATACAAAAAAGAATCAGAACATTTGTTTGATTTTGTGTTGACAAAACCGCCAACATATGTTACAATAAAAGTATGGCGAATCAAACTGTCTGCAAAAGGGGTGATACAAATGAATCGGGACAAACTGCAAGTTGGTCAGAATTGTAGTGCGTCCTAGCAGTGTGGGACAGGGCGTTATTGAACTTTTGAAATACGATTCTCTCCGGGATGTTTCGCCTGACATCTGATGTGGGAGACTATTTTTTTATTCATATGTAGACGGATTTGCCAACATAAGCGCGTGAAAATCGCTCGGAATCAATTTGCTTACGGATGACAGAAGGGGATGGATATGAAATACATCATTATGCTGACAACGGTGCTGGGATTGGCGTTTGCTGATTTTATCACCGGCGTCATCAAGGCTTACGTGCAGAATGATCTTAGCTCAGCCA
>JAEDJD010000029.1 GCA_016296505.1 Oscillospiraceae bacterium | reverse complement strand
GGGAAGATAGATCGATGCCGGCACCGAAACCCAGAGTATTTGCTCTGGGTTTTGTTATTTTTTAAAAAATCAGGAAATTCTCTTGATTTTTATTGAACTCTGTGGTATAATAAATTGACTGGGGTATCGCCAAGCGGTAAGGCACCAGACTTTGACTCTGGTATTCGTAGGTTCAAATCCTGCTACCCCAATCCAATGCCGAAGCCGATTGCATATACGATCGGTTTTCGGTTATTTCTTTTTCATTATATAGTAATTTATTTTACGAAATGCGCGTATCTGGAGCTGAAATAAATGGTAGTACAAAATAATCCGATGCCGCCTGTCGCGCCGGAACAACAGGAAAATAAGTTGGATCAAATGAACGAAAAGGATCTCGTCAAACGGTTGTGGTTTTGGGCAATCCTCTCTGTCGTTTTTTTGTTAATTGTAGGCGGTTGTGTTTGGGGCTACAATCGGACGCATTTTGAGGTGTTTGGTCGGCAAACAGACCTCTTTGCTGAAGAAATTTCATTCAATGGACGAGAAATTCCTGATTTGGAATCTTTGAAAAACCATCTTCGTCGATTCAAAAATTTGAAAAAAGCAGATCTCGGAAGCTTTCCTGTTGAGGCAGAGCAATCGTTTGCTTTGCGGCAAGCATTTCCCAATACAGAGCTTGTTTACCAGACCGTTGTTTTAATTGAAAATGAAACCTATCGCACGGATATTACGACGCTGGACGTTTCCGAGCACGGCATTACTGATTTTCGAGCGTTTATGCGAAAGTTGGACTATCTATCTGAACTGAAAACAGTAGTCTTCGGGAATGAAACCATACCGATTACAGAAAAAGAAAAGCTTGTAGCGGCGTATCCTGATGTTTCATTTGAAGTGATTGGAACCTATGATGTTTACGGGAAGCAAGTTCTGGCAAATGCTGAGTCTTTGGATCTGCGAGATGTGGAGCTTGATGCGTCGATCTTTGATCAAATTGCGCTCTTTCCACAGCTCAGAACTGTAGATCTGCATGGTCAGCAGTTGACCGATGATGAACGTATTTCGTTAACCACAGCTTTCCCGGAAATTTCTTTTGGGTGGACTGTATTTTATGATGGCGAAGAGTACGACTCCTCGCTGACGGAATTTGATATCAGCGGCAAACGCTTGACTGAAGATGATCTTCCGGAGCTGAAGCGTGTGATTGCACAGTTTCCTGATCTCGAAATTGTGAATATGTGTAATTGCGGTTTGGGTAACGAGACATTGGCAAAGTTTCGCACCGAAATCCGGACGGCTAAGGTCGTTTGGCGTGTTTATCTCGGATCGCGTTGGTCTCTACGTACAGACGCTGTTGCGTTCTCTGTTCTGATTATTCATTATGATTATCCGCGTATGTATTCAAACAATCTTCACGTACTGAAATATTGTCCGGAACTGCTTGCTTTGGATTTGGGGCATCAGGCTATTTCGGATATTTCAGGGATCTGTGAATGGCTGCCGGAATTGAGACTGTTGATTCTTGCTGATAATCAAATATGGGATATTTCGCCATTGAAAAATCTCAAGCATTTGCATTATCTCGAATTGTTCCTCAATCGTATCTCCGATCTATCACCGCTTGCAGATCTGCACGAGTTGGTCGATGTTAATATCAGTTACAATCCCATTGGAGATATTTCGCCGCTGCTTCATTCACCGATGATGCAGCGAGTCTGGATGGAATCTACCTATTGCGGCTGGAATAGCGTCGCACTGCTTCAAGAAACGTATCCAGATGCGAAAATTGTTCTAGCTGGTTCTGGCTCTGTCGATCAAGGTTGGCGTTGGGGCAATGCGCGTTATGAGCAAATGATGGATATGTGGAAGAATGATTATTACGGCGACGAGTTCCAGAAATATGATGATCTAGCAATAGAGCTTGGTCTCAGATAAATTTCTCAATAAACTGCGCAGCGCTTATCGCTCCTTTGTAGCGGTAGGCGCTGTTTTTTTCTGTATTATGGTAGACGCAGGATTCTACCGCTTGAAACTGCAATTCAACTGTTTGTAGAATATACGTAGATACGAGCTTTTCGCTGGTAGAGTGAGAAAAACAGAAAGCGTCCTGATTCTGCGGATGGTAGGTTGATTTTTTAGCTAGGATGGGATATCATAGAAGCAGAAGGGAGCGATTTACATGACCATAACAAAAAGAATTCCGTTGCGTGAACGGCAGCTGCCTGATTATACGCGCGGCGAAGAAATGATGAACATGATTACGCATATTGTAGGCGGCGCTGTCGCGTTGTTGATTCTGATCGGCAGCGTTCTGATCGGCGCAAAGCATCAGGATGCGTGGGCGATTACAAGCGGCAGTATCTATGGTTTTCTGACTTGTGCAGTTTTTGTAATCTCCAGTGTGTATCACGGATTGCCAGATGGCATAGGAAAACGGGTGATGCAGGTGGTTGATCACTGTACGATTTATTTTATGATCGCCGGAACGTATACGCCAATACTCTTAGTCGGAATGCGGAAAATATTGCCTGTTGCGGCATGGACTGTACTTGGGATCGAATGGGTCTGTGCTGTGATCGGAACGATTTTTACGGCGATTGATCTGAAAAAATATAAGACCTTTAGTATGGTCTGTTATCTGACGATGGGATGGGCGATTATCGCAGTTATTAAGCCGACAATTCAGATTCTCGGAACGGACGGCTTTATCTGGCTGCTTGCAGGCGGCATCTGCTATACAGTTGGTGCGGTAATATATGGACTTGGAAAAAAGCATAGATATATTCACAGTGTTTTTCATTTGTTTGTCAATGCAGGCAGCTTTCTGCAGGCAATCGCAATTTTGCTGTGCGTATTATAATCTGCAATGCTTGAAATTGCGACTAAACTCACGATAGCATCGTATAGATAAAATCATCCCTTTCGAGCTGACACACATTCAGTAAGTCTGTGTGTGAACTCGAAAGGGATTTTATGCGTCTGTTAAGATTTGGAAATGATTTGCTCCCAAGAGCACGGGCGTTCGGCAAGAATGTTTTCTGAATAGTAAATCAGGATGTATTGTGCGTCGAGGATATTCACGTCCCCGTTTTCGTCGACATCGGCATTTCGGGACTGTATTTCCGTCAGCGTGGATGGCAAGCCGGAAAGTGTTCGGGTATATGTCTGCAATACAATCTGTGCGTCGTCAGTGGAAATGTCAGTATCACTGTTTGCGTCACCTTTTTTTGATGCAGGCAGTGTATTCTCCGGATAACGCGTTAAAGCATAGGTGATTTTACTGCTTTGGAATGTTGATATCGGCATTTCACGGCGCCAATGAATCTTGCCGTTAAAGTTCCCCTCAGCAACAATGAGCTTGTCTGGATTGACAGAGAGAACAATGACGCAGTGCTCATCGTTGTTCAGGCGAAGAATATCTCCAACTCGAATTTGCGTATAGTCATAATACTTTCGAGCAGGCAGTGAACCGAATGCGGCGTCGCTCAACATGAACGCAAAGGCAGTGCAGCCTGTTCCGACTTGATAGATTCCACCATGCCATGTATAAGAATTGCTGTTATCAAAAGGCGTACCCTCTGGATATTGCCTTTCAAACGCCAGCATAGCAGCTCGCACAGCTTCCTCGGACAAATCTACAGCATTTGCCTGCTGTATGGATAATGTTGAAAGCAGAAATATAAACGCCCAAAGCACACTGCCAAAGGATGCCAACCGCTTCATGATAGAAACCTCCTTTACATAAAGATGAATGTATGGTCTATAATTATACTTTTATTCTACACGTTTCCGTGCATAATGTCAAGTACAATGGCAATTATTCTCATAATAAGTGCAAAAAACGGCATTGGGTTTCGTGAGTTTTCACAAATACAAGAAGCGATTGACTCTGACGCAGCGTGATCGTGTATACGAAAGATACGCGAGGGGGATCTTATGAAAACCGTCAGAGAGGTCAGTAAGCTGACAGGAATCAGTGTTCGCACGTTGCTATACTATGACAGCGTCGAACGTCCATCCAGAACGATTTCCATATCTGCTGAAACTTGCACAACGATGTTTTCGCCGTTCCAGACAGAATTGAAGTGCATTGTATCTGTACGCGCGATAGTGCAATTAGGCAGATGCAGTGATGCGAATTGACGTCTAAAAGAATTGCTTGTGTTTTCCGGAAAATTATGTTATAATTATGACGCGAATCAACGAAGATTGAAATGACATTGTATAAACATAAAAAGAGTATATATGCAGCGAAAACGCGGCTGATGATCGGTCAGCCGCGTTTTGGGAAGAAGTAGAGAGGTATTATTTATCATGTTTAATGTTTACATCTATAGTATAGCACAATACTTGCAGAAGTGAATGCATTTTTTTTCAATTTTTCGTGAACAACTTGTGAACTTGTCAAAGGAGTGTTATGTAATGGATTCTGAGTTGGCTATATTCGACAGTCACTCGCACTATACGGATTCGGCTTTTGATTTTGATCGCAGGGAATTGCTCAGCAGTTTTCCGCAGAAAGGCGTGATCGGCTGTATGGTTTGCGGTACAGATCTTTCAGATTCTGCTGCCGCGATCGCGCTTGCAGAACAATTTCCGGCATTGATCGTAACCGCGGTTGGTATTCATCCGGAATGTTCGCTGCCGCCCGTGGATTATATGGATACGCTGCGCAAGCTTGCAGCAAATCCCTGCGTTAAGGCGATTGGAGAGATCGGGCTGGATTACCATTTTGAGGGATATGACAAGATAACGCAGGAGCGTATTTTTCGGGAACAGCTTACGCTTGCAAAGGAGCTGCATTTACCAGTGATTCTGCACTGTAGGGACGCAATCGGAGATATGCTGTCGATTTTATCGGAATTTGCGCCGTTAGATGGCGTGATGCACTGTTTTCCGGGTTCTGCGGAAACAGCGCAGAAAGTTCTGCAAATGGGACTGCATATCGGTTTTACTGGCGTCATTACATTTAAGAACGCGCGCAAGCCGTTGGAAGCACTGCGCAGTATACCGCCGGAACGTCTGCTGATTGAAACGGACTGTCCTTATATGGCGCCTGTTCCCTTCCGCGGACAGCGCTGCGACAGTACGATGCTGATAGAGACAGCTGCTGTTATGGGGCGTGAAAAGGGGATACCGCTTGCTGAAATGTGCCGAATCACAGCAGATAATGCCGCGCGGCTGTTCCATATAATAGAAAAATGACTTGATTGACAAATACAGCCCGAAAGCACATGATGATGCTTTCGGGCTGTTTGTATGCTTGTTTATTTTTCAAGCTTTGCGATTATACGCAGAATTGTAACAACGTCGTCACTGGTCAAACCGTCCTTGTTATTTGCATCCGCATTTTCCTTACCAGATTCGGTGATCACAGCGGTTTTGTCTTCAGCAACGAAACGTGCCAACAGTACTGCGTCCGATACATCGACGCTGTTGTCGCAGTTTACATCGCCGCGCAGTCCAGTAGATGGCGTAGTTTCAGAGCTTGTTGAGGAGGTAGTTGTTTTGGAAGTGGTAGAAGTGGAAGCTGTTGTTGTGTAGGTGATGCCGTCGATGATTGAATCAAAGCAAGGCTTTGCCTGATATTTCTCATCGAACAGCAGCGGGAAATTCTCTTTACGCCAGCTCTGATCATCGGTTGTACCCCAGAATACAACAGCGGAAATGCTATCCTTATATTTTACGATTGCATCCATGATGCCGCTGTAATATTCTGCCTGCAATTTTTCGCCGTTTGCGACAGTTGCGGTATAGGTTGCGTCAAGCTCGGTGACCTGAAGATCCAGACCAAGCTCTGCATATTTTTTCAGTGCTGCTTCATACATCTGAACAGACGGGAACGGATCGGTTGTGCCGTTGTTGGTGACATTCAGGTGCGACTGCAAGCCAATGCCGTCGATCAGACCTTTTTCTTTCAGGGAAGTCGCCATTTTGATAATCGCTTCCTGCTTGCCCTGCATATACTCGTTGTAGTCGTTGTAATAGAGCTTTGTTTCCTTCGGTGCATATTTTCTTGCATACTCGAATGCCGGCTCAATAAAGGAGTTGTCGCCGAATACTGCAACCCATGCGGAGGAACCGTTGTTATCCTCGTACTTACCTTTTTGACGAGGCTGACCGCCATCTTCCCAAGCTTCATTGACAACGTCCCATGCATAGAAATCAACATCGGGATATTCAGCTTCTAATACTTCAAATACGCCCTTGATGTAGTTTTCCATACGCTTGAGCATGGTATCCTTATCGACAAGTGTACCTTCTGGGGTAAAATCATCTGTAAAGAACCAGTAAGGCGTCTGGCTGTGCCAAACGAGAACGTGACCGCGTACAGGGATATCATGATCGCGGCAGAAATCCAGAATGATTTTTGCAGCGCCGTTCAGCTTTACCATTGGTACTGTATTATCGCCGGTTTCCTCATAATATGCAAGCGTGGCAGTCTGATCAAGCAAATTTTCGGGCTTCAGTTCATTGCCGAGCGTAAGGGAATTATAGTGCTTGAGGATCAGATCCTGCGTCGAACTCGGAGACAGCTCCTTTGCCGTGACAGCGCCGCCGATCTTGAAGTAATCGTGATATACGTCTTTCAGTCCTGGGATATCATCCTGAATTTTATACACAGGCGCAGCAGTCAGTGAAAAGTCATCCAGCCACATATCGGCGTCATCGCTGCCCTCGATATAAATGGAAACATCCTTCATATTTTTTGTGAAGCTGAATTTGGTTTCAGGAATCTGTACCCATTTACCATCGCTCTGTATGCTTGCCAGATTATCGTAATGCGGTTGGCCGTCCTCGTCCGTATACTGCATACTCAGACGAACGGTATTATACCATTTCATTTTCACCCAAGCGGATGCAAGATACTGCACGCCGGGTTCGCAGCCGAGGCTTTCAAGTGAAATGGATGGTCCGTTCCAACCCTGGGAACGTCCCGTGATGGACATACAGGTTGATCCGCCGTGCGCATCCTCTGTGCAGGATGCAATGACGGATGTATCCTCATCGCCGCGCTTGGAAAACGCTTCGACATTTCCATCCTCAAAATCGGTTACGTACAGATCGCCCTCCGCGGCACTGGGATTGAGGAATGGAGCTCCCTGCAGTGCCAACACGCCGCTCAGCAGAGCAGCAGCAACTTTTTTTGTGTGCT
This sequence comes from Oscillospiraceae bacterium, assembly GCA_016296505.1. Taxonomy (GTDB): domain Bacteria; phylum Bacillota; class Clostridia; order Oscillospirales; family Ruminococcaceae; genus Firm-04. The sequence continues at coordinate 14,303 of JAEDJD010000029.1, read as the reverse complement.
TCACAAAAGTTCCCCTCCTAAAATAATGTTCCGCATACATAAGCGGTAATGATATTATAGCACATTCCAAATGGAATTACAAGTACAGCTCACGCAAATAATTTGTATATTCTGCACAAGTGATTTTCTATATCACCGCAAAAAATGGGCACATCTCCGTATTTTATCGCAATAAATAGAGTACCGACAGCACTGTCGGTACTCTTTGTATGGTAATATTTACTGATTCCAGCTTTCCAATTCCTTATAAAGTCCGAGGTAAAGCTCTGCAGAAGACGCCCAGCTGAAATCTGCTTTCATTGCCTGCTGCTGCACCTCTGCCCAGCGATTTTTATTTGCATACATTTCTTTTGCGCGCAGACACGCGCCAAGCATATCATGTGCATTATAGGTTTTGAATGTGAAGCCGGTACCGTTTGCGTCACCGGCGTCGCGGACAGAATCACGCAGACCGCCTGTTTCACGGACAATCGGCATTGTACCGTAGCGCATCGCGTACATCTGTGCCAGACCGCATGGCTCGCTTTGCGAGGGCATCAGGAACATATCGCAGCCTGCATAGATTCGGCGCGAAAGCTGCGGATAGAATCCGAGCGTAACGCTGACCGCCTGCGGATAGCGCCAAGCCATTTCCTTGAAGAAATCCTCATACACACGTTCGCCGCTGCCCAGAATTGCAAAGTGGAAACCGTCGTGCACCATTTCCTCGAATACATAGCGAATCAAATCAATACCCTTATGCGCGACAAAGCGCGTACAAATACCGATCAGCGGCTGATCATCCTGCGGGAGTCCAAGCTCTGCCTGTAACGCACGCTTACAGGTCAACTTTCCGGAAGTATCTTTCACGCTGTAATGCGCATAAGGAGATGCAAGGGCATCATCCGTTTCCGGATTGTAGCTCTCCACGTCGATACCGTTGAGGAAGCCTGTCAGTTTATATTGCTTATTGGTCAGCGCGCGATCCAGCCCATGCGAATACCACGGATCAAGAATCTCCCACGCATAGCTTTGGGAAACTGTTGTGATTTTGTCAGCGGTTTCGATTGCGCCTTTCATCATATTGACATTGCCATCATATTCCAGCAGATTGGAATGATACATCGGAATGCCCATGACCTCATTCAGAACTTCCTTACCGTATTTGCCCTGATAGGCGATATTATGAATTGTGAACACAGTATGGATATGATCGAAGCCTTCCTGATACTTATAGAAGATCTGATAGTAAACCGGCGTCAATGCGGTTTGCCAGTCATTGCAGTTGATGACCGTCGGTTTGAAATTGATCACGCGGAGCATCTCCAGAATTGCGCGGCTGAAGAATACAAACCGTTCGCAATCGTCATAAAAGCCATAAATGCCATCGCGGTTGAAATAATACTCATTGTCAATGAAATAATAGGTCACGCCCTGATGGACGGCAGAGAAAATGCCGCAATACTGCTTTCTCCATGCAACATCGACTGTGATCGATGTGATAAAGGTCATATCTTTCCGCATATCATCGCCAATAGATTTATAGAGAGGAATCACAACGCGGCAGTCATGACCCTTTTTGTTCAGCGCAAGCGGCAGTGCGCCTGCAACGTCTGCAAGGCCGCCGGATGCAACATAGGGTCTTGCTTCACTTGCTGCATATAAAATATTCATATCTTGCCTCCTTTGTTCAGCCGCATTAAATTTCCGCGCCCTTTCCGATAAACAGCGGATATCCCACTGAGCCGGTCAGCTGACGCTCATCAGCAATCATTACTTTCTTATCCATAATCACATTGCGGATCGAGCAGCGCGCACCGATCACGGTATCCTGTGCAATAATGCTGTCGCGAATGACGGAGCCTTTTCCGATTTTGACGCCGCGGAACAGCACGCAGTTCTCGACCTTGCCCTCAATGATGCAGCCGTCTGCGATCATGGAATTTTTGATATGTGACGCAATTCCGAAATGCACAGGAGCTTCATCTTTTGTTTTCGTCAGAATTGGCGCATTTTTTGCGAAAATCGCAGCGCGGTTTGTGCGGTCAAGCAAAGCCAGATTTGCAGAAAAATAGCTTGCAAGAGAATCTATTTTGGAGAAATAATTTGTATGCTCATAGGCAAGAATTTTATATTGACTATTGCGGTCGAGCAGAATATCCCGACGCAGACTGTTTCGATTACGGCTCATGGATTCCTTAACGATTCGCCGCAGAAAGTCCTTGCTCATGATATACATATCCAGACCGAGATTGCAGCTTCCTGTCATTGGCGGATTGATCATGACATCATTTACAAAACCGTCGCCGCCGATTCCGAAGATGGTAGCGGATGAACCGGTTGTTTGATCATAATATCCCTTTGCGTAGATTGCGGTGATATCCGCGCCGGATTCAATATGCGCCTCGACTGCGGGGCGATAGTCAATATTGGTTACGATATTACAGTCTGTCAGGACAACATATTCCGCGTTTGAATGCTCCACAAAGCTCCAGATATTTCCCAGCGCGTCAAGCTTGCCGTGATAGACGGTCGAGCTGGTGTGCGCATACGGCGGAAGCAGATGGAGACCGCCTTTTTTACGTGCAAGATCCCATTCTCTGCCGGAGCCGACATGGTCGAGCAGGGAGCCGTAGTTATTTTTGGTAATGACGCCGACTTGTGAAATGCCGGAATTTACGAAATTCGAGAGTGGAAAGTCGATGAGCCGATATCTGCCGCCGAACGGTACGGAACCCATAGTGCGGTTTTTTGTGAGATCAAAAATTGCTTCATCATGGATGCTGGCAAATACCAGTCCCAGTACATTTTGAATAATTCCCATTGATAATCCTCCGTTTCCAGCCGTGCTCAGATCGACTCGGACAGAATCTGCTGGGGTGCAACCTGCATTCCCTTGCCGACTGTGATTCTGTGTCCTGTGACGGCGATGCCCCAGTTTTCACGCGCTTCGCCCTCATATTCCTCGGGGCTTCTGCCGATATGTGCATTTTCGGAAATGACACAGTCTTCGCCGACGATCGCATATTCCACGATCGCGCCTGCCTTGATGACCGTTCCCGGCATCACGACGCTATACTGCACCTTTGCGCCCTCCTCAATGGTCACGCCGCCGAAGATGACAGAAAAATCAACCTTGCCGTCGATAACGGAGCCTTCTGTGATCATGGAATTTTCGATTTCCGCATTTGCGCCGATATACTGCGGCGGGAAGTTGCTGTGCCGCGAATAGATACGCCATGATTTGTCATAGAGATTTAGCTGTTCAGCCGGAGCGAGCAAATCCATATTGGCGTCCCAAAGTGAATCCAGCGTGCCGACATCCTTCCAGTAGCCCTCGAAGGTGTAGGCAAAAAGCCGTTCATCGTTTTGCAGCATGGCAGGAATGATGTCCTTGCCGAAATCCTTGGAACCGGTATTGGCGTTCTCATTTTCGATCAGATACTTTTTGAGTTTTGACCATGTGAACACATAGATGCCCATGGAGGCGAGTGTAGAACGCGGTTGTGCCGGCTTTTCCTCAAAGTCTGTAATCCGCATCTCATCATTGCAGATCATGATGCCCAGACGGGACGCTTCTGAGCGTGGAACATCCAGAACAGCGATTGTGAGGTCAGCCTTTTTTGCCTTATGGTAATCGACCATCTTGGAATAATCCATTTTATAGATATGGTCGCCGCCGAGGACAACGACATATTCCGGATCATATCGCTCAATAAAACTGATATTCTGGTAGATTGCATTGGCTGTGCCTTCATACCATGATGCACCGGAATTGCTCTCATAAGGCGGCAGAACGTGAACGCCGCCGTTCATCTTATCCAGATCCCATGGCTGACCATTGCCGATATAATCATTCAGAACGAGTGGCTGATACTGCGTCAATACGCCGACGGTATCAATACCGGAATTTGTACAGTTGGAAAGCGGAAAGTCAATCAATCTGTATTTGCCGCCGAACGGAACTGCTGGCTTTGCCATATCTTTTGTCAGCGCATACAGACGGCTTCCCTGTCCGCCTGCCAGCAGCATTGCGACGACTTCTTTTTTTGTATTCATGCGTCAAACGCCTCCTTCAAATTATGCTTCATTTTTTTTCGATGTCGTTTTTCGGGTCCTTTTGGGCTTTGCATCAACTGTCGGCGTATCAGATTTCTTTGCTCTGCCGCGCTTCGGCTTTTCCGCAGCCTGCGTTTGGGATGAAATTTCTGTTGCCGCAGTTGTTTTCTTAGTGCGTGTTCGTTTCGGTGTGAACTTATAATATTGCACGGAAAGCGGAGGCAGCGTCAGCGAAACGGACTGTTCAAAGCCATGCATTGAGAAATCTGTGGACTTCACTTTCTTTGCGGCGCTGCCGCCGCCGCCGAACGCGACTGCGTCGGAATCGAATACCAGTGTATAGGTTCCCTCAAACGGTACGCCGATTTTATAGTCCTCTCTGCCGACAGGGACAAAATTACACACGACGATAATTTCATTGCCGCTGTCGTCAATCCGGCGGAATGCGATCACACTCTGCCGGTAATCGTCATTGGAAATCCAGCTGAATCCCTTCCATGAATCGTCATTCTCCCAAAGTGCAGGCGTTGTCAGATAGAATTTGTTGAGCGCCTTAGAGAATTCAAGCAATGCGCTGTGATTTGGATAATCCAGCATAAACCATTCAAGTTGTTCCTTATAATTCCATTCTTTGCGCTGACCAAATTCTTGTCCCATAAAGAGCAGCTTTTTGCCCGGATGCGCGAACATATAACAGAGAAACGCGCGATATGAGGAAAACTTGTCGCCATCCAGTCCAGGCATTTTTTCAAGCATGGAGCATTTGCCGTGAACGATTTCATCATGTGAGATTGGCAAAACATAGTTTTCCGAGAAGCAATAAAAGAATGAGAATGTCAGCTTATCGTGATTAAATGCGCGATACAGCGGATCCATGGACATATAATTGAGCATATCGTTCATCCAGCCCATATTCCACTTGAAATTGAATCCAAGGCCGCCGATATCGGTCGGCTTTGTGACGAGTGGCCACGCAGTCGATTCTTCTGCGATCATCAGCACATCGGGATGCCGTGCGAATACAGTTTCATTGAGCAGGCGCAGGAACGCGACTGCTTCGAGATTTTCTCTGCCGCCGTTGACATTCGGACGCCATTCACCGTCGCGGCGGTCATAGTCAAGATAGAGCATAGAAGCAACTGCGTCCACGCGTAACCCGTCGATGTGGAATTCGTCGAGCCACCAGCACGCCGATGAGATCAGGAACGAAATAACCTCGGGTCTTCCATAGTCAAAGACTCTGGTTCCCCAGCCTCTGTGCTCACGCTTCAGCGGATCGGTATATTCATAGAGACAAGTACCGTCAAATTCAAAAAGACCATGCTCATCCTTGGGGAAATGCGCCGGTACCCAGTCCAGAATTACGCCAATGCCGGCTTCATGGAACATATCAATCATCTGACGGAAATCATCCGGTGTACCGAAGCGTGAGGTTGGCGCAAAATAGCCTGTTACCTGATAGCCCCAAGAACCGTCGTATGGATACTCCGACAGCGGCATAAGTTCGATATGGGTATAGGAAAGCTCTTTCATATACGGCACGATCTGCTTTGCAAATTCCACATAGCTCAGCGGATTTCCGTCCTCATAAGTGCGCCATGAATCATAATGCACCTCATAAATATTCATCGGAGACTTATAGATATTTGTCTCCGCTTTTTTCTTCTGCCATTTTTCGTCTTTCCATTTATACGCAGATTCAAACAGCTTGGTTGCATTCTGCGGCGCCGTTTCAAAATGCGTGCCGTAGGGGTCGCTTTTGAGCTTTTCCACGCCTGCCTGCGTCATGATGCTGTATTTGTAGATCGTGTAGGGTTCAAGCAGATCGACTGCTGTTTCCCATACGCCGTCTGCGACCGACTGCATAGGATTTACAGTTCGATCCCAACCGTTGAAGTCGCCGACAACGGAGACTTCAACCGCATTCGGCGCCCAGACGCGGAACACTGTCTTTTTGATTCCATCTTGTATTTCTGTATGCGCACCGAAATAACGCTGCGCGTCAAAATTTCTGCCTTCATAGAATAGGTGAAGCGGAAAAGCGTTTGGATTCCGTTTTGTCTGTTCAATACTCATAGATTCCTCCTATAGCAATTCTGGCGGAGCTTGTGAGAACCGCATTCACGCAATTTATATGTTTCGTATGTATGATTGAGTCAATCGGCAAGAATGGTGCAGGTTGTGCAAAAACCATGCAATCGCCGTAATGACGTATATACATTTTACCATATTCCACCATAACTTTCAAGCTTTTTTGCAATTTAGCAAAATTTTTCGGAGTTTCAGACAATTTCACTTCTAATTTTTGTGCATCCATACAATATCCGCTTGCAATTATTACGAAAAATATGCGTATTATTAACGAATACGCGCTCAATATAATTTTAGTTTTCCTGCAATATTCCCCATTATTCATCAACTGTTGCAACGGTAATAGATGCCGCTAATACTGTGACATCATCCCGAGGAGCGCCCTTGGATTCGCGCTGTGCTTTTGCGCAGAATGTATGCGCCAGCGTCTGCAAATCGCCGCCCTGCTTTAGCTTTTGCCTGACATACGGAAACAGCGTATCGTCCAAGCCGTCCGTCAGCAGAAAGAGCATATCGCCGCGTTCGAGCTTCAATACGGTGGTATACGGCTCGGCGTTCGGTAGAATTCCAATCGGATTTGTTGCCGCTTGACAAAGTGTAATCTGACTGCCATGTTTGACAAAAGTTGGACCAGCACCATATTTATAGAGCGTGACAGCCGCCGTATCCGTGCAAATTTTCGCGACGTCAAGTGTTGCAAAGCGTTCTTCACCGGATTTTGTCAGCATAATCGCGTTAATCATACGTGCCGCCGCCTTGCAGTCCATGCCGGACTGTACAAGCTGCCGGAAATTGGAAAGAACAATTCGCGCGTCGACTGCGGCGTGTCTGCCGGAGCCCATGCCATCTGAAACAGCCAGATAGACTGCGCCCTCGTTATCGGAAAAAGTATCCCAGCAGTCGCCGCACGGCTCATCTTCGTGAACCGCGCACTGTGCGGCAGCCGTCTTGACGCTGTATCCGCCGGAGGTTTGCAGAATCATGCGCTGTTCGCTGCCGGCTTTTTCTACGCCGCAGCATGAAACCGGCTTTTGCAGCGCGTCGCACAGACACTCGGAAATTAACACGGAATCGAGTTTTTCGTCTGCCGGTACATATAACTCAATCAGCATTCTGTGATGCTCGCCCGTTGAAACGGCAGCCGCAACGATCGGTATGCCGTATTTTGCAAGGACATCCGAGACATAGCGCGTCAATTCCCGATGATATGTGCGGCGCGACTGCTTTCCTGCACCATGCAGCAATTCCTCGGTAATGCGCATTTGTGTGAACAATAGCTTCTGCGATTCCCGCAGTCTTGCCGCAAGTGCGCGTGTGACAGCGTTTTGCCGTTTGGTACGCGAAAAAGCAGCCGTTACCTGATCCGGCTGCACGCACCCGAACGGTGCCTTCAGTTTCTCGGAAAGATCCGCTTCGGAAAGCTGTCGGAAGCAACTGCGCGCTTCACGGTCGTCATGCTCCCAGCAAAGCGCTCTGCTCCGGCATTTGCTGCAAACAGTATCACAGACCGTTTGCAATTGATCTGCTGCCGGATTGCTGCCGGACATGACATTGGCTATGCGTTCGGCATTGCCGCGCACACCGGCAATCGAATGCGACAGAAATTCCAGACGCGCTTCTGTCAATGCGGCAAGATCTGCGTCAGAATCGCTCCACTGCATCAGCCTGTCGGATGCTTGTACGGTTGGCAGCAGCAGGAAAATGAGTCCACCGATGATGCCGCTGACCAAAGCGCTGGCAACTGCCGCTTCCCATTGTACCAGCATCAGCCCGATCGTACCGCTTATTTGAAATACCAGATAGCTGATGACAGCCGGTTTGCCGGAAAGCAGTCCTGTTGCAAAGCCGGCTGCCGGCAGCATTGCGGCATACGGTGCAGCCTTGCTGTCTGCAAGCATGATTGCCAGTGCTGAGAGGGTTCCGCAAATCACACCGCCTGTAATTCGGTAGCGCTTGGCGGCGGTCAGAATTAGGGCTGCTGCGAGCATGATGCCGAAGTTAATCCGGAACAGCCTGAGTGCGCAGAGCGTTGTCAGTCCGATGACCGCGCAAACGGAAAATACAAGCGTATCTCCCTCGTGCAGCCGGATGGGGAGATCTGTTTCAGCGCGAACCAATACTTGTCGGATACAATACGCAAGTCCGGCGGTAAAAAAACTGAAAACCAACCAGATGATCCATTCGCGGCTGCTTGTTAAACGTGCAATTGCAAATATAACGGCTGAGGCGCCTGTGCTGCATCCGGCAAGTAATGCGGCTGCACGAGGCGTCTGCTTGATATTGAGCAGCCAGCGAATAATTGTGACCAGTGCCGACGCGCAAAGCAAAATTGGCTGTTTTTGGAGCGTTCCCGTCAGAAAGTCTGCCGCCGCACCGCCTGCCAGTACCGCAATGCCTTCTGCCGGAGACAGCGCAGCCGCAAGTGCTGCATTCAGCGGCAAAGCCAGTCCGCCGAATCGCGCTAGTGAAAGCAAGCAGGCGGTCAGCGTGCAGAGCAGCAGCTTTCCACCGCGCCGGATGTGCGGGTTTTCATGTAATTGGTTCCATTCGATCATCAGAATCATCCTTTCTTTTGTATGTGCGCGGCTTGTCCGTTTCGCGCGGAGCTGTTTTTTCTCAGCATATTATACCGCATTTCCTTTGCGAAATTTGTCGCAGCGGCATCTTTGGCAATTACTTTTATATTGTATCGGATGATCTTGACAAACCATACGGAATGTGCTATCATAAAAGTAACGGCAGCGTGCCGATTCCAGACATACTGCCGTGGAGTTTATTCGTAAATTGACTTGACTATCAGGAAAGGGGAACGCTTATGAAAGCATTGATCGTGATTGATATGCAGAAGGATTTTACCACGGGTGTACTTGGCAATCCGGAGACGGCGGCTGTTGTGAAGCCGGTTGTCAAATATATCAAGGCATTCCGCAAGGAAAATCCGGATGGGCTTGTTGTTGCAACACTGGATACGCATACGTCCGAATATCTCAATACGCAGGAAGGTAAGAAACTGCCCGTTCCGCACTGTATCAAGGGTACGAAGGGCTGGGCACTCGAAAAGACGGTTCAGAATGCAATCGGCGAGGACGCTATTCTTGTTGAAAAGGTGACGTTCGGCGCTGCCGATCTGCCGAAAACAATCGGAAAGAGACGCAAGATCGAAGAATTCCAGATCATCGGCGTCTGTACGGATATCTGCGTGATCAGCAATGCGATGATTTTGAAAGCTGCGTTCCCGGAAGTGCCGGTTAAAATTATTTCCGACTGCTGCGCGGGTGTGACACCGGAGAGCCATGCAACGGCGCTTGCTGCTATGAATGCGTGCCAAATGGAAATTGTATAATAGAAAGCGATCACATCATCAGGATGAAGCCGCAGAATCAGGATGCTTGTCTGGTTCTGCGGCTTTTTCAAAGTCTGATTAAGCGTCGTTTATTGCAGAATCATGGCAGTATTGCTGCCGGTTGCATTTTTCTTGAAATCGTGCTATAATATATCCATATTGGCGTATTACATTCAGATTGATCGGAAAGGAGTAAGCGCCATGCCGGAAATCATGATCGGAAACGGCATCCGATATACCGAAATATATGATCCGAAATTTCGGAGCTGTCTCCTGACGATTCAGTTTCATATTCCGCGCAATCTGGAATCCGCGTCTGTTCACGCGCTGCTGCCGGATCTGCTGACGGCGTCCTCCGCGGAATATCCGTCTGTCAGCGCCATGACGATGCAGCTTGAGTCGCTGTATGCAGCCGATTTTATTGGAAATCTTTCACTCTGCGGCGACGCAGCCGTATTGGATTTCACAGCATCATGGCTGGACGACGCGTTTGTGATGCAGGGCGAACCAATTACGATGTCCGTTCTTAGCTTGGTGACTGGTGCGCTGCTGCATCCGAATTCGAAGCAAGGTGCGTTTTGTGAGCCGGAATTCCGGATCTGCAAGCAGAATCTGCTCGACGATATTGATTGCGCGCAGAATGACAAACGCGGCTATGCGCTCCGACAAGCGGCAGCGCTGACCTTTTCCGGCGAATCTGCCGCCATTCCTGTACATGGTACGCGTTCTGAAGCGGAGCGTATTACGCCTGCGCTTGCGTTTTCTGTCTGGCAGAATCTGCTCCGGACGGCAGAGATTGAAATTGCCGCCGTAACGCCTGTGCCAAAACCGGAAATTTCAGCGCATCTGATGGCGTGCTTTCGTGATTTGCCGCGACAGCCGTATTGGATACAGTTTGAAGTTCCAAGCCCGATGCGCGCTCAGATTTGCACCGAAACGGAAATCATGCCGGTCGGGCAGACAAAGCTTGTGCTGACCTATAAATATGGCGCGGTCAAACGTGAAACGATGTTGATACTGTGCAGCATTCTTGGCTGGATTGCAGATTCTTTGTTGTTTACCAATCTGCGCGAACGCTGCGGACTTTGTTATTATTGTATGCTTTCAAACGAGGCGTTTAAGCATACGCTGTTTATCGACATCGGCATTGACGCTGACAATCTGGAGATTGTGAAGGATGCTGTTGCGGCACAGATTCATGCTCTGCAGGATGGAGATTTTACCGATGATATGATGCAGAAGGCTGTTTTGTACAATGCGTTTCAGACGGCGGAGACTTCGGATACGATCAGCGGTCTTGCTGCGCAGCGGCTTCTTCAGCTGCGGCGCGGCGATCAGCGCAGTCCGAACGAGATTGCCGACGCGATGCGGAATGTCACGCGCGAAGAAATTTCAGAGGCTGCAAAGCAGCTTACGTTGGATACTGTTTTTGTACTACGTGCGGAGCAGGAGGAGGTTGGCGCAGATGACATCTGAAATTGTTACCTGCAAGGATCCTGCGACGGGAGATATTTGTTATCGAATTCTGCATCCGAGCGGATTGGAGATTCGCGTCATGGAGATGCCGGATTTCAGTACCGCATATGCGCAGTTAGGCGCGAAATTCGGCTCTGTGTACCGTCGTTTCCGAATGTCGGACGCGGATGCCGTCACGGAACTGCCAGCCGGAACTGCACATTTTCTGGAACATAAGCTCTTTGAAAAAGAGGATGGCGACGTTGCAAAGAAATTTGCACGGCTTGGTGCGTCGGATAATGCGTTTACGGATTATGATCGTACAGTCTATTATTTTCGTGCGCAGCAGAATTATTATGAGGCATTGGAGCTTTTGCTTGAATTTGTACAGCAGCCCTACTTCACCGAAGAAAGCGTGACGCGTGAACGCAGTATCATTTTACAGGAATTGATGGAAACGCTGGATGATCCTGCGGATCAGGGCTTCTTGCAGCTTATGGAGGGGATGTACCATGCCTATCCGCTGTATCCGCATATTCTTGGAACGGCGGAGAGTATTCAGCAGATTACCGCAGAAACGCTGACGCAGAGCCATAGGGCGTTTTATAATTTGCATAATATGGTGCTCTGTTGTGCAGGCAATGTTCGTGTACAGGAGATTTTTGCTGTTGCGGAAAGATGTCTGATTCCGGCGCCGCCGATGCAGGCGAATGCAGTATTTCCGCCGGAACCGGCTGCGCCTGCCGCATCGTTCTGCAAATGCAGAATGCCGATTGGAAAAACACAGTTTTCGATTGGATTCAAGAGCCGTCCCACTGCCGGAATGCAGCGACTGCGCGATTCGCTTCTTGCGTCGCTGACTGCTGACTTGCTGATTGGCTCTGCGGCGCCGCTCTATCGGGAATTGCTCCGCGTCGGATTGCTGAACGATACTTTTGATGCGGACTGCTTTGCCGGCGACGGCTGGTTTACTGTTTTATTTGAAGGCGAATCCGATCAGCCGGAAACGGTCTTGCAAGCGCTTTGCGATGAGATTCGCAGGATGCAGACAGACGGCGTTGACGAAGAATTATTTGCTGTATTGAAACGGGCTGCATACGGCGGCAGCATTATCAGCATGAATAATCCCGAAGCAGCCTGTTCTGCGATGCTGGACGCCTATATCTGGGACTGTGACTCCCCATTTGCACGTTCTGCATTGCTTGCGGAACTGACAGCAGAGGATGTACAGCAATGTCTGCGCGAACGCTTTTGCAGCGAATTCGCCTGTCTTTCTGTCATAGAACCCGAAATATCCGGAAAGGAAGAAACTAAATTATGATGTACTCGGCTATGCTCGCTGCGGTCGATCCGAACCGCATTCGCTTCCCGAAACTCGGTCTGGAGTTGACCGTTAGCAGCACTGCATTTACCGTTTTCGGCTTTACCGTGACATGGTATGGCATTCTTATCACCGTCGGCATGATGCTTGCAATGGTTTATGTGTTTTCAAGGATGCGGAAGTTCGGTATTGACGCCGACCGCGCGATTGATGGCATCATTGGCGGTATCATCGGCGGTATCATCGGTGCAAGAGCCTATTATGTGCTGTTTCATTGGGATCATTATGCCGGAGATTGGAAAGCCATTTTCAATATCCGAAACGGCGGACTTGGAATATACGGCGGTATTATCGGCGCCTTGCTGATTGGTTCGATTGTCTGCAAATTGCGAAAGGTTCGTCTGCTGCCGATGTTTGATCTCGTATCGCTGGGATTTTTGATCGGACAGTGTATCGGTCGTTGGGGCAACTTTATGAATCACGAGGCGTTCGGCGGCAATACGGACAGTATTTTCGGCATGACAAGCGGCAAGATTCAGGCATGGATTTCTGCAAACTATACGGATGGCTCTGTGATTGCAGATCAGCCGGTACATCCGTGTTTCTTCTATGAATCCATGTGGTGTCTGCTCGGCTTTATCCTGCTGCATTTTATCTCAAAGAAATGGCGTAAATTTGACGGGCAGATTTTTCTGATGTATGTGATTTGGTACGGCGCAGGCAGATTTTTTATCGAATCGCTGCGCACGGACAGCCTTTATGCGGGGACGCTCAAGATTTCGCAGGCCGTCGCGGTGATATCTGTGAGTGCTGCGCTGATTCTGCTGATTGTCGGATTTTCGTATGCGAAACGGCTTGGCTCGGATTATCAGCTTTATGTGAATACCGAGGAGTCAAAGCGGCTGCTCGCCGAAGCGGATGCGCGTGAGGAAGCATGGCAGGAAAAGCATGGAAAAAAAGACGCTGCGGATGTGCAGGCGCCCGTTGCGGAAACTGTTGAGAAATCTGAAGAACAGATCAAAAAGGAAAAGGACGCAAAAATTGACGCGCTGCTTGAAGAAATTGCTGCCAAGGCGGCGGAGACAAAGGACCTGATCAAGGCAGAGAATGATGATTCTGCCGAAGAACCGAAACAGCCGGAACAGTAAATATTAAATCCGCAGACTTTAGGCGAATCGTAATGTAAAATGATTACAAAGGCACTTGGGGTATTGAGGCCTGAAGTGCTTTTGTTTTTCTATGACGTTGACTTTTTATTGTATGCTTGTTGTAATCAATTTCGCGACAAAAGAACTTACGGAGGATTTGTAATTGAATAAGCTGAAAATAAAATTCCTATTATGGCAGGAATACTGTTTCTTTTGGCAAATATCATTGCTGTATTATCCGCTTGGATAACAAATACTCATCGATATGACCTCGGAATTTCATTTTTGGCTTATGTTGGATTGAGTCGTCCGATCTCTGCTATATGGTTTGTCTTTGCCGTCATCATTATCGCAATGCTTAGCTATTATATAGTAAAAAAGGTTCTGATCAAAAAAATCATTTATGCAGTTGTGTTGTTATGCATACTAGGAACAGCCTTTTTTCTTTATAACTTTTACAGTAAAACACCAACCGCTATAACGATTGATCTTCATAATGATTTTGCGATATGCCTGATGCTTGTGACTATGGTTTCTTTTATTCTGTCAGCTATATTCTCCCAAAATCCCAAACAGCGCATAGTCTCCTTGATGTCGATCGTATATGCGGTGGCATTTACAGTGCTTTACTTTATAAGGTTCAAGCCGCTGTTTCAGTCGTTCTTCATTTGGGAGAATGTTTTTATTCTATTGCTTTTATTGGAAATGCAGTCTGAACAATATGCAGCAATCGAAATTGAAGCGAATCATTGATAACATTCCATTATCGGAGGCATAAAAATAGCCGGAGAAGAAATGAAATCTTCTCCGGCTCAGTCTGTCGAGAAACTTACGGGTGCGCACACCGAAGGTGAAATAAAAGTTTTGGTCGAGCTTTTTCAAAAGCTCGCGGGTTCTTAGGGCAGCG
>JAEDJD010000028.1 GCA_016296505.1 Oscillospiraceae bacterium | reverse complement strand
ACAAGATTCGACAAAAAACTTGTTTCTGATTGTATCTAATTGGCTTTAGGCGGTCCAGACGGTGAGCTTGGAGCTTCACTGCGCTATCTGAATCAGCGTTATACGATGCCTTTGCGTGAGCTTCAGGGCGTTTTAACGGATATCGGTACGGAAGAACTCGGACACATGGAAATGGTATCGGCACTGGTTTATCAACTTACAAAGGGATTGACGCCGGAACAGCTAGAGGCACAGGGCTTTGCAGATTATTTTGTGGATCATACTGTCGGTATCTATCCGGTATCGGCGTCGGGCGTGCCCTTTTCTGCGGCGACATTTCAGTCCACAGGAGATGCAATCACCGATCTGCATGAGGATTTGGCGGCAGAGCAAAAGGCACGCACAACTTATGATAATATTCTTCGACTTGCAGATGATCCGGATGTGCGGGATGTCATCCGTTTCCTGCGTGAACGAGAAATCGTGCATTATCAGCGGTTTGGAGAGGGTCTGCGCCTGATTCAGGATCAACTCGGAAAATATGCAATGGATCCAAATAATCCTTATGCGACAAATGTTTCATTTGATCCGATGCGTCGTCCGCCGATGCGTCCGCGTTCGCGATAACTTGGAAAAACAGCCGGTGTGCAGGCAGCATACCGGCTGTTTTATATAAATTATATAAATATACGTGAAATGTCTTGCAATTCAGACGGAATTGTGATATAATGGCTGTATACGAATTACGATGCGGCCTTGAACATCTGCGCGGTTCGCATATTTATCATTGAAGGAGGACAGCCCATGCGAACGGTACCGCGCGTTGCTTGTATCAATGATCTTTCCGGCTTCGGCAGATGCTCTCTGACAACCGTGCTGCCTGTATTGTCTGTCATGGGGGTGCAGGCTTGTCCTGCGCCGACTGCCGTACTGTCCAAGCATACCGGATTTCCCCGATTTACATTTACTGATTTGACTGATTCGCTGAAAGACTATCTGGAAAGCTGGAACGATCTGGAATTTGACTGGATTTTTGTCGGCTTTCTCGGTTCTCTTGGTCAGATCGAAATGATCCGGCGATTTTTTGAAATGCAGAAGCGAAAAAATCCTGCCTGTCGAATCCTACTCGATCCGGTTATGGGCGATTCGGGCAAACGCTACAGCACCTATACGCCTGCGCTTTGCGACGCCGTGCGCGAGCTGGTTTCGGAGGCGGATGTGATTACGCCGAATATCACGGAAGCTTGTCTGCTGACCGGAACGGAATATCGCGGCGAATGTCTGCATCTGCACGAGGCGGAGGCGCTTGCAAAATCGCTGATGCAGCTTAGCTGCGGTGCGGCGGTCATTACGGGCATTGTGAGAGAAAATCAGATCGGAAATCTGACCTATCTGGACGGGAAAGCTGCGTATTCCGCAGTGCATCGGACTGAGTCTCTGTTTTCCGGAACGGGCGATCTGTTTGCTGCTGTCCTCTGCGGCGCGCTTGCACGCGGTAAATCGCTGCCGGAGGCGGTCGGGATTGCCGGCGAATTTTTATCGGAAGTCACACAGGGTACGCTGCGCCAGAATACGCCGGCGGAAGAGGGAATTCTGTTTGAACCATATTTATACCATTTGGGAGAGATGCTACATGAAAAATAATAGGGAAAATGATAAACTGATTTACATGGTCTATGCAGGTATGTTTGCGGCAATGACTGCGCTCTTTACATCGGCACTGCATATCCCTGTCGGAAACGGCTATATCCATTGCGGCGACGCTGTTATATATCTTGCGGCGGTGACGCTGCCGATGCCATATGCAGTTGGCGCGTCTGCAATCGGCGGTATGGCGGCAGATTTGCTCGCCGGCTATCCGATGTACGCGCTGCCGACATTTCTCATCAAAGGGCTTCTGGCTCTGACCGTTTCCCTGATCGGCGGAAAGCGTCCGGTTGACGGCAGACGTATGACTGCATTGGTGCTGTGCGGTGTGATTTCCGTAATTGGATATTGGATCACGGCAGTGATTCTTTACGGCGGCTGGAAAGCGCAGCTCATCGGTACTGCGCCGGGAAATCTTGTTCAGGCGATTGGCTCCGGTGTCGTATACGCGGTATCGGCTGTGGCATTGGAACGGATTCGGAACAGAAAAGCACATCTGATATTTTAATTGACTGGAATTTGTATGTAAATGAAGCGGCATGGATTGAATTTAGATAGTGATAAAGAAGCATAACCCGTGAAAAAATTCTTCACGGGTTTTTTAATATCTCACAGATAAATTTGGATTTAACTGTCGCCCTCTATCAATATTGCTCTACACGGCGAACCGTCCACACCTGATAAATTCAGCGGTGCAGCATTCAAAAAATAAACTCCTTCAGACACCTTTGACAAACGAATTCCTTCAAGCAAGACAACATCAGCGCCTAAAAGCACAAGATGCACTGCCATTGGAGCATTTTGCGGTCCGATTGTCTGGGGTTCATTTCCAAGAAGTAAAATATTGAAAGAAGCAAATACCTTTGCCGCCTCTAAGGATACTTCGACATCTCCTTTCATCAGAATTCTCTTTGCCGCTTCTGGGTTTTGTTTATTCGCTTTTTCTATTATTTCTGCAGCATCATTGCCAGTGACAATTCCATGATGTTCTGCCACATAAGCCATTCCCACAAATGCCTCTAAGCATATCTCATCCACAGTTTTTCCATCTTGAATAAAATGAAATGGTGCATCTATATGTGTGCCGTTGTGCGCGCACATATTAAATGACGTCAAATTATATACTTCACCTTTTTCCATTGATTTCAGCATCTTTTTATCTGGTGTCGGGTCGTTGGGATACACCTGACAACTGAAAACTTCTTGAGAAATATCGTAGATTTTCATCGTTAAATTCTCCATTTCAAATTCATAGTGATTGTTGCGTTCATTATAACAAATATATTATAAATAGTCAATGCCCAAAGCGACGCAAAGCCGCTTTTGACCTTCATATCACAAGTGGCTTTTGGAATACTTCTATATCGTTGCCCGACTGATTGCCATGCCGTTTTGTGTTGGCTATGGGTCGTAAAATTGAGTTGTATTGGAATTATTGAAAATATATTGCGCAATAGTTGGATTGAATTGCTAGATATAAACGCGTGTAAGCAATATTTTTTGTAACTATTGACATGATGTGGAAGATTGTGTTATAATGAAGTGCAAATAAATAGTATCCGGACGCAGAAGATGTGTACCGGAGTGGGGAGAAGCCATTTTTCACATTTCATAGGGGGAATCATATGAAACGATTCGTTTACAGACTGAGTGCGTCCGTATGTGCTGTCCTGTTGGCGTCTGCTGCGTTTTGCGGCGCTGTGCCGGAGCAGAACGCGAAGACTGGGCAGACAGTCAGTGCGGCGTCAGACAGCGATCTGATTCTGCATTACAGCACATCCGCGGGTACCAATTTTTCAGGCAACGCTTGGGATAATGATGAATCCTTCTACAAAGCGCTGCCACTCGGCAACGGCAGAATCGGCGCCATGGTTTACGGAAATTGTCCGATGGAACGCTTCGATCTCAACGAGGCAACATTTTGGAGCGGTGGTCCGGGCAATAACAACAAAGCAGTATCGTCTGATACGATGGAACGCTGCTGGCAGCAGATGCTTGCCGGTAACTATAAGGACGCGGACGGGACGATCGGTTCCTCGATGATCGGCGGCGGCGAGGCGAAATATCAGTCTGTCGGTACGCTGAATATTGATACCGGACACAGCATGGTCGGGGATTATGAGCGCCATCTCGATATGAATACTGCGGTTGCCGGCTGTTCCTATACGGCGAATAATAAAAAATATAAGCGGGAAAGCTTCGTGAGTTATCCCGATCAGGTGCTTGTGACGCGCATTTCCTGTGAATCCGCAGGCAGCGTTTCGCTGACCGCGTCCTATGACTGCTCCCTGAAAGATCAGTTCACTGTCGCTACGGACGGCAATGATACGCTTGTCATGAACGGTCACGGCGATTCGGAATATGGAATGCCGTTTGCGGTTTATTTCTCTACGCGTACAAAAGTGATTCCGGAAGGCGGTTCTGTGAGCGCCGGCGGCGGAAAGATTTCGGTTTCGGGTGCGGATTCCGTACTTATATTGACATCTATCCGTACTAATTTTGTGGATTATGCAACCTGCAACGGCGATGAAAAGGGCAATGCTGCAAAAGACCTTGCCGCGGCAGCCGGGAAATCCTATGATGAACTGCTGGAAGCGCATCTTGCAGATTATCAGGCATTGTTTGGTCGCGTGGACGTAGAGCTTGGCGGCGACGGCGGCAGTCAAATGCAGCCGATTCCGCAGCGAATCGCAGAGTTTGACAAATCCAATGATCCGAAACTCGTCGAGGTTCTTTTCCAGTATGGCAGATATATGATGATCAGCGCGTCGCGCGATTCCGAGCCGATGAATCTACAGGGTATCTGGAATAAATTCCGCGATCCTGCATGGGGATGCAAATATACAACCAATATCAACTATGAGATGAACTATTGGCCTGCGATGACGACAAATCTGGAAGAATGCTTCCGTCCGTTTGTGGAAAAGGCAAAGGCAATGCAGGTAAACGGTAATCAGACCGCGAGAGAGGTCTATGGCGTTTCCGACGGCTGGGTTGTGCACCATAATACAGACCTATGGAACCGCACCGCCCCGATCGACGGCGCATGGGGTATGTGGCCGACCGGTGCGGCATGGATTTCCGATATGCTATATGACGCATACTGCTTCAATCAGGATGAGGCTTATCTAGAGGAGATTTATCCGGTTATCAAGGGCAGCGCGACATTCTTAGAGCAGATTCTTCGTCAGGCTAAGATTGATGGCAATCCATATAATGTCGTATTCCCAAGCACCTCGCCGGAGGTGAATACGCCTGCCGGCAGCGGCGGTCAGGGCGCGGCGTGTGCATATGGCATCGCCATGGATAATTCGCTGGCACGGCATCTGTTTACGGATGTAATTGAAGCAGCCGAGGTGCTCGGCACCGACGAAGCATTGGCAGATACGCTGAAGAATCGTCTTTCGCTGCTGAAGCCCGATACGATCGGAAGCTGGGGGCAGATTCAGGAATGGGCGTATGACTGGGACGCGAAAGATGAGAAGAATCGCCATATATCGCATTTATATAGTTTGTTCCCCGGTAAGCTTATCACGAAAGATACTTCTCCGGCGCTTGCGGCTGCGGCGGCGGTTAGCCTGAATGCAAGAGGCGATGACGGTACGGGCTGGTCGGAAGCTTGGAAGCTCAACTGCTGGGCGCGTCTGGAGGATGGTCCGCACGCCTATAATCTTGTAAAGCTGTTGATTTCTCCGGTGAATCATTATGGCAGATTATATGATAATCTTTGGGACGCGCATCCGCCGTTCCAGATCGACGGCAACTTCGGCTTTACGTCCGGCGTCGCCGAAATGCTGCTCCAGAGCCATGACGATGTGATAAAGCTGATTCCTGCGCTGCCGGAGCAGTGGGCAACCGGTCATGCAAACGGTCTTTGCGCTCGCGGCGGTTTTACCATCAATCAGGAATGGAAGAACGGTCAGCTTGTCAGCGCCGAAATCTATTCAAAGTCCGGCAATACCTGTACGGTTTCCTATCAGGGCGAAACGATCAGCTTTGCAACTGAAAAGGGTAAGACCTATCGCCTGAATTCCGTACTGGAGCTTGAAGATGTGACCGATACTGCCGTGCAGCGCAATGTTGCATGGAACAAGACGTCTGCCGGTTCGGATATTGCAGGCGGCAGTTCTGAAGCATGGGCATCGGCTGTGACCGGCGTGAATCAGTGGCTGGCGGTCGATCTTGGTAAAACATATCCGGTCAGCCGTTGGAGCGTAAAGCTCTCCGGCATGACAAACGCCAATACCGATTATCCGCGCGATTTCCGTCTGGAACTCAGTACCGACGGTAAAACATGGACGCCTGCCGATTCGGCGCTCAGCTCTACGCAGGAGCAATTCAGCCGTAATATTACAGAGACAGAGGCGCGTTACGCGCGTGTGCTTCTCAATACGGCATCTACGAAAACACACGCTGCCATGATTGACAGATTGGAAATATATGCGGAAACCGATGAGCCGGAGCCAACGCGTTCTCCCTATGAAACCATTGAGGCGGAAACCTTTGACCGCCAAAACGGCGTTCAGACCGAGATTCTTGAGGATGGCGGCGTAGATGTCGGATATATTCAGAACGGTGATTATATTGCGTTTAAGAATATGAATTTCGGCGCAGGCGCACAGGGCTTCTCTGTCAAGGCAGGAAGCGAAACCGAGGGCGGAACAATCTCGCTGCGGCTGGATTCTCCAACCGGAAAGCTGATCGGTACCTGCAAGATTGCCGGTACTGGCGGCTGGACGACATGGCAGGTTTTTGACTGCGATGTTTCGGGCGCGTCCGGTACGCATACGCTCTATCTGGTGTTTGAGGGCGACGAAGGTTTCCTGATGAATGTCGATAGCTTTACTTTCTCAACAACGATCAAGATTGGAGATGTCGATGGCAGCGGCGTGGTTGATACGGCAGACCTGACAGCGGTTCGCAGGCATTTGCTGACAGAGAAATCCTTGAACGTCGAGCAGGCAGTTGCAGCCGATCTCGACGGCGATCAGAAGATTACTGCTGCGGATATGTCGCTGCTGAAACGTATTTTGCTGACATAAACCATCAAATCGTAAATTGCCTGAATAAGGTATTTGAAATGCACCCCAAAAGCGTCTGACTTTTGGGGTGCATGACATTTCTGCGGATGATTTTAACGGATTTCCGACTGGAGATACTGTGTGCCGTCCAGAGTTTTCCAGAGCGCGATGCCGTTTTCGAGCGTCATGTAGCTATGCGGAGAATCATTCTTTGGGATCGAAACAGAGCCGGGATTCATCAGCGTGAACTGTCCGTTTTCACCGCATGGCTCACAGACCGGAATATGCGTATGCCCGTGCAGCAGAATATCTCCCTCATGCAGCGGCGGCAGATGCTCGGCATTCCATGTGTGACCGTGCGTTGCAAAAATCAGACGGTTCCTCTCGGAGAGCAGCGCATACTCAGCCAGTACCGGAAATTGCAGTACCATCTGATCGACCTCCGCTTCACAGTTGCCGCGGACGCAGAGAATATCTGCCGCCATCGCATTGAGCATTTCGATGACTGCTTTGGGCGCATAACCCTCCGGAAGATCATTGCGCGGACCATGATACAGCAGATCGCCGAGCAGAAGCAGACGATCTGCCTGTTCCGCTTCATAGCGCTGCAAAAGCTGTCTGCAAAAATATGCAGAACCGTGGATATCGGATGCAATTAGCCATTTCATATTGTAGACGCTCCTTTATGCAATCAGAATTATTTTGATTCCATGTCTTGATGATATTATATCAAAACAGGATTCTTTCGTCAACCGGATCCTTAAAGTTTGTATGGTTGTCTAATTTGATAAATCTGTGTTTCATGAAATCGGCAGGATTTTCCCGCTTTCTTTTTTCTCAGGGCTTTGGCTTTACAAATCCGGCAGTTTGTGCTATAATACGTGTATACAAAATGGAAAGGAGCCTGATGCTTCGTGCAGGGCATTCGTAAACGGACATGGGCGGAGATCAATCTCGACCATGCTGCATGGAATTATCATCAGATCAGAAAAGCGGTGCGGACGGAATCCAAGGTTTGCTGCGTCATTAAGGCAAACGGCTATGGGCATAATGCCGTCCGGCTGGCAGCGCTTTATGAATCGCTCGGCGCGGATTATCTTGCCGTATCCAATCTGGAGGAGGCGCTGCAGCTTCGGCAGGGTCAGATTACGCTCCCGATTCTGATTCTCGGTTACACACCGCCGGAATGCGCCGGCGTTCTTGCAAAGCAGAATATTGCACAGTGCGTATATTCGCGCAGCTATGGCGAATCGCTTTCACAAGCGGCGATGTCGGACGGCGTGCGCGTCAAGACGCATATTAAAATTGATACCGGCATGGGCAGAATCGGTTTTCAACACCGAAACGGACATTCCGAGCTTGCCGACGCACTTGCCGTCTGTAAGCTGCCGTGCCTGAAGCCGGAGGGCATTTTTACGCATTTTGCAGTCGCGGATGAGGCTGAAGACGGCGCCGAATTCACCGCAGACCAATACGAAAACTTCATCGACGCGATCGACCGGCTCGGCTGCTACGGCATTCAGTTTTCGCTGCGCCACTGTGCAAACAGTGCTGCAATTTTTGATAAACCATCCGTCGGCGATTTACCGGATGTGCATTTGGATATGGTGCGTGCAGGCGTTGTGCTCTATGGAATTGCGCCGTCCGGTGTGACGCGCAATCTGCCTGAGCTGCGTCCGGTGATGGCGTTGAAAAGCGTGATTTCCCATATCAAAACCATTCAAGCAGGCGATACCGTCAGCTACGGCAGAACCTATACCGCAGACGCGCCGCGTATGGTTGCGACGGTGCCGATTGGTTATGCAGACGGTTTCTGGCGATTAAATGGCTGCGGAAACTGTAATATGCTTGTGCGCGAGCAGCTTTGTCCGGTGATCGGCAGAGTGTGTATGGATCAGCTGATGCTGGATATCACGGACGCGAAAGGAATTTCGGTTGGCGACATCGTGACGGTATTCGGCGACGCGAACGGGCTTTGCAATGTCGATAAAATTGCGGAGAATACCGGAACAATCAATTATGAGGTCGTCTGTGCGGTTGGCGAGCGTGTACCGCGGTTTTTCTTACAGGACGGCGTACCGGTCGATGTCTCCGATAACATCTGGGCGGGCAGCGCGCGCGTCCACTGACTGCGTTTCGCGCGGCTCCATTGCTCTGAAGCCCATCGGAAACGCTCTGATAAAAGGCGATTCAGGACGCGGCTGAATCGGGCGTCATGGACGATTACGGCGATTTGCAGATATGAATGGACGATTATCACTATAAAAACAGAGAAAAGGTGAGTATGATATATGTCAAATTCAAAAATAAGACACTGGATTTATCTTGCGCTTGGATTTCTGATTCTCTGCGGCGGTCTGTGGTATCTGCTGCTGCGCGATTCCAAGCTGAATGAGCAATATCTGCAAACGGAAATCATGGATGTACGCCAGAGCGATCTGGACGCAGTCGTTTCCTATCTGTCGGAAAAGGGCGGAGAAAGCCGATATGATATCACAGCTCTGCCTTCGATTGACAATTCGTATTTCGGCGTACCGAACGAGGATTCCGACGCCTGCCGAAGCTATAATGACGCGGTCATTTCGCTGATGCGGACATCTTTTCGTGAGATCGTTTATGAGGACGGAACAGTTCGTTTTGTCACGCCTCGCAGCGGCGGTCTGCTGAATTCCAATTATCTTGTGCTTGCTTATCGGGAATCTACGCCGGTTCTTTCCGGTGCGCCGCAGATCATGCTAAAGCAAAAGGATTGGTCATATTATTTGATCACAGAAATGGAATGATGTTATGGTTCATATCGGTAACGACTGGGATATGATTCTTGCACCGGAATTTGCAAGCGAAAGCTATCAGCGGCTGCGGCGGTTTCTGATTCAGGAATACCGCACAAAGCAGATCTATCCGGATATGTATGATATTTTCAATGCGCTGAAATATACCGCCTACAAGGACGTCAAATGCGTCATTCTCGGACAGGATCCCTACCATGGTGAGGGGCAAGCGCATGGTCTGAGCTTTTCTGTCCGGCAGGGCGTTCAGCCGCCGCCCTCGCTCGTCAATATTTTCAAGGAAATCTATGATGATACGGGGATTGACAATCGCGGCGGCTCCGGCGATCTGACCGGTTGGGCAAAGCAGGGGGTGCTGCTGCTCAACGCTGCGCTGACAGTGCGCGCAGGACAGGCAAATTCCCACCACGGCATGGGCTGGGAGACGCTCACCGACGCAATCATCGGGCATCTCAATGTGCGTGAGCAGCCGATGGTGTTTCTGCTCTGGGGCGGCAATGCGCGCGCCAAGGAAAGGCTCATTACGAATCCTAAGCATTTGATCCTACAGTGTCCGCATCCGAGTCCGCTTTCTGCCTATCACGGCTTTTTCGGATGCCGGCATTTTTCTAAGACCAACGCGTTTCTTTCGGCAAACGGCATGACGCCGATCGACTGGCGTGTATATTGACCGAACATTGATTGAGGCAACAAATATGGCAAAGCTGCAAAAACTGACCGGCATTCTGGATATCATTGTAGTCGTGAGGAAAATATGCAGCATTGCCTATCCGCCGCTGACTCTGGTGTTTTTACATCTGGTTCCCGTATGGCAGTCTGATCATCCGGCGGCATATCTGTGCATCGTATCCGACTTGAATCCGCATTCCAAATTCTCTCTGATTTGAGGTATCTATATGAAAGCAGTCCAGTTATTTGAAAAGAAGCCGGTGCTCTCGTTTGAGGTCTTTCCGCCGAAACCGAATGTGCCGATTGAGAGCATCTATGAAACGCTTGCGGCGCTGAAAAATCTGAAGCCGGATTTTATCAGCGTAACCTATGGCGCAGGCGGTTCTGTGCCGGGCGCGTCTACGGCGGAGATCTGCGAGACGCTCCAGAATACCCACGGCATCCCGTCGATCGCGCATCTGCCGTGCATCAATGAGACAAAGGAATCTGTCCTTGAAAAGCTCGAAATATTCAAGCAAAAGGGCGTGGACAATATCCTTGCGCTGCGCGGCGACCGCAATCCCGATGTAGAACCGAAAACCGATTTTCACTATGCTGCCGATCTGATTGCATTTATTCTGGAACATGGGGATTTTGATATTGCAGCGGCTTGCTATCCGGAAGGACACCCCGAAGCGCCCGATTTGGATACGGATATTTCGCATCTGAAAGAAAAGGTAGACGCCGGCGCGTCGCACCTGATTTCACAGCTTTTTTATTATAATCCGGATTTTTATGCGTTCCGCGAGAAGCTGGCGCAGAAGAATATCACGGTACCCGTCGAGGCAGGCATCATGCCTGTGACCTCGAAAAAATCCATTGAACGGATGGTTTCGCTTTGCGGCGCTTCGATTCCGAATCGGCTTGCAAAGCTCATGGCGCGCTATTCGGACGATCCGGCTTCGCTGAAAGCCGCCGGTCTTGAATATGCGATCATGCAGATTCTCGATCTGTTGGAGCACGGTGTGGACGGCGTCCATATCTATACCATGAACAATCCCGATGTCGCGCGCTACATCATGGAGCAGATCGGAGAAGGCGGAAACGTATGAATCCCTCCGATCTCGACCGCAGCGAGATACTGACGTATCTGCATACGCCGGCATTGGATGCGGATTTATCTGCGGCGCTCGACGTATATATTGCGCGGCTGTGTGATGCTGCACAGCCGCGGTCAATTTACCGTGTGCTGCCGGTCGAACATACCGCAGAGGGCGTTATACTCGGCGGTTTGCCTTTATTGGGCGAAGATATCGCGCGGCATCTGTCCGGATGCAAAGAGGCGGTGCTGCTTGCGGCAACGCTTTCCGCTTCGGTTGACGCGCTGATCCGGCGCGCTTCGGTGACGGATATGACGCAGGCGGTGATGCTGGACGCGATCGCGGGCGCGGCGGTCGAGCGCGTTTGCAATGATCTCGAAACGGAAATCCGGACAAAGCATCCGTATCCGTATTATACAGCGCGGTTTTCTGCCGGATACGGCGACTTTCCGATCACACAGCAGGGCGATCTGATCCGGATGCTCGACGCGCCGCGCAGAATCGGTCTGACGGTCACAACGGCGCAGACGCTGCTGCCGATGAAATCCGTGACGGCAGTGATTGGCTTGTCGCATAGTCCCGTTCAGGATGCGCGGCGATTCTGCTGCGGCAAGTCCTGCGCAGAATGCCCGTATTATAATGATTGTCCAAGGGCGCTGCGAGAAAATCCCGAATGCTTTTCGGTTTGACTGCCATTGATATATCAAACAACAGACAGGAGTATCCAAATGGAAGAATGGATTATGCGCCCGATCGGCTATGTTCGGAATGCGGTGCGGGAGAAAAAGGATGTTGCATGGGGAGAGGATGTTTCAGAGATTGAGTTGTGTGAAGCATATGCTTCGGGACTGACAGGTCTTGAACACTTTTCTCATGCGATCATTCTCTTTTAATTAAATCAGGCGAAATTTGATCCGAAAAAGCATTTGCAGAAAAAACCGCAGAATCGAGATGATATACCCAAAGTCGGTGTTTTTTCGCAGCGCTGCAAAGATCGTCCGAATCAAATCGGTATGACCGCCGCTGCGATCGTTTCCGTTTCGGAACGGAAACTGACAGTCAGAGGTTTGGATGCAATTGACGGTACACCTGTTCTGGATATCAAGCCTTATTATCCGATCTACGACAAAAGAGATGCGGCAGTTCCGGAATGGACAGACCGTTTCATGTCACATTATTTTTGAATCTGCAATGGCTTGCACGATATAATATGATTTTCTGTCGGATACGGTGGTCTAGCGATTGCGCAGAATGCCCGTATGCGGAAATGAGGCGATATCAATGGCGAATCCATGGGAAGAAATCAGTCTGGATATTTATGAAAAGCATATGCGTCTGGATTCTGTCAGACAGCTTCAGACGATGAATGCCATGATGAAAGAACAATTTGCCGCGTATCCTGTGGAATCGGCAATGATTCTTGGCGTAGCCGGCGGAAACGGTCTGGAGCATATCAATACGCAAAAATATCGTACCGTTTACGGCATTGACATTAATCGCGACTATCTGCGCATTGCTTCGGAACGATTTGCAGCGTTGTCCGCTGTACTGCGATGTATGCGGCTGGATCTTGTGCATGATGCAGAGAAAATTCCGCAGGCACAGCTGGTAATTGCAAATCTGCTGATTGAATATATCGGATATGACGCGTTCCGGAACGTGATTTTGCAGTCGTCGCCGGCGTATGTTTCGACAGCGATTCAGTTGAACGCCAATGCAACAGAATGGGTATCCGATTCCCCCTATCTTCATGCGTTCGATTCGCTCGATGCGGTGCACCATCCGATAGATGAAAACACATTGATCGCGACGATGACTGAAATTGAGTATCCTCTCATATTTCGCGCCGCGAAACCGTTGCCGAATGGCAAAGTATTATTGAGAATGGATTTTCAGCGACTGCGCAATCAAACGGTTGCTGTAGATTGATACAGGAGATTCTTATGGACTTTCGTACACTGCTTTTAAATGAGTTTGTATATCTGGATGGCGGTATGGGAACGATGCTGCGCCTACAGCCCGGCGAATTGCCGGAACGGCTGAATCTGACGGAGCCGGAACGTGTGGCGGCAGTACATAAAGCCTATGCGGAAGCCGGTTCCCAGATTGTTTATGCCAATACGTTTGGCGCAAATCCGCTGAAGCTTGCCGGTACGGGCGTCGATCCGGCGGAGAGCATCAAGGCGGCAATCCGGCTTGCAAAGGACGCGGTCGGGGATGGCGTCTGCGTTGCGCTGGATATCGGCCCGACCGGACAGCTTTTGCCGCCTGCCGGACAAATGACCTTTGAAGCGGCATATGAATCGTTCCGCGTCATGTGCAAGGCAGGCGAGGAAGCAGGCGCCGATCTGATTGTCATTGAAACCATGAGCGATCTGCTTGAGACGAAAGCCGCCGTCCTTGCCGCGAAAGAGACTACGTCGCTGCCCTTTATGGTCACAATGACATTTACCGAAACCGGCAGAACCTTTACGGGATGTCCGGTCTCCGCGGCGGCTCTGACGCTGGAAGGACTCGGCGCTTCCGCAATCGGCGTCAACTGCTCGCTCGGTCCGAAGGAGATACTGCCGCTTATGCAGGAAATGGCTCGCTGGACTTCGCTGCCGCTGATTGCAAAGTCGAATGCCGGATTGCCTGATCCCGTTACCGGAGAATATGACCTTTCACCCGATGCGTTTGCAGCGCTGATGCCTGCCTATGCTGAATGCGGTGTGCAATTTTTTGGTGGATGCTGCGGCACAACACCGGAATTTATTCGTGCGATTCGCAGCAAGCTGGAGCCGATTCATCGCGGCAAACGATCCTGTTCGCGCCCGACGGCGGTTTGTTCCGGTACGAAAACCGTTTTGCTGGATATGCCGCGCATCATCGGCGAGCGTATCAATCCGACTGGTAAAAAACGCATGAAGCAGGCATTGCTCGACGGTGATTTTGATTATTTGCGCAGTGAGGCAATCGCGCAGACGGAAGCCGGTGCGGATATTCTGGATGTCAATGTCGGAACGCCGGGTATCCAAGAGTCGGAGATTCTGCCGCAGGCGGTACAGGTGATTCTGGAGGTCACCGAT
The DNA here is from genome assembly GCA_016296505.1 of Oscillospiraceae bacterium. GTDB lineage: Bacteria > Bacillota > Clostridia > Oscillospirales > Ruminococcaceae > Firm-04. Next base: position 7,502 of record JAEDJD010000028.1, on the reverse strand, counting down.
CTGCCCTTGCAATTGGATTCCTCTGATCCGGCGGCGCTCGAAGCGGCACTGCGTATTTATCCGGGTAAGCCTATTGTGAATTCCGTCAACGGAAAAGCAGAGTCGCTGCAAACCGTTTTGCCGCTTGTCAAGCATTACGGCGCTGCAATCGTCGGACTCACGCTCGATGAAAACGGCATCCCGTCTTCGGCAGAGGCGCGCTATGCGATCGGTGAACGCATTCTGCATTCCGCCATGCAGCTCGGTATTCCGAAAGAGGATGTATTTCTCGACTGTCTGACGTTGACTGCGTCGACCGGCGAAAACGGTCCCTCGGAGACGCTGCGTGCCGTCCAGCGCGTGCGGGAGGAACTTGGTCTGCAAACCGTGCTGGGCGTTTCCAATATCAGCTTTGGACTGCCGAACCGTCCGCTGATTAACCGCAATTTCCTCTGCATGGCGCTCGCAAACGGTCTTACGCTGCCGATCATGAATCCGATGGCGGAGGGCATGACCGATACGGTTCGCGCATATAGAATGCTTGCTGGATTTGACGCAAATTGTGAGAATTATATCGCCGCATATCAGGACGCAGGCGTATCCGCCTCACCGCAAACATCAAATGACAATCTGACGCTTGCTGACGCCGTGATACACGGACTGCGGCAGGACGCCGCAATACTAACGCGCGACGCTCTGAAAGCTTATGCGCCGCTTGATGTTGTAAACGAAATGCTGATTCCGGCGCTTGACGCAGTCGGTGCGGATTATGAGTCCGGAAAGGTATTTTTGCCTCAGCTGATTCAGGCTGCAACCGCAGCGCAGAGCGCATTTGGCGTCATCAAACAGCAAATGTCCGAACAGGGCGGCGATCAAGCGAATAAGGGCAGAATCGTCATTGCGACGGTGCAGGGCGACGTCCATGATATCGGAAAAAACATCGTCCGGCTGCTGCTTGAAAACTATGGCTATGAAGTGATTGATCTCGGTAAAGACGTTCCGCCGCAGAAAATCGTTGACGCAGCTATTTCCAATCAGGTTCAACTCGTCGGATTGTCTGCGCTGATGACAACGACCGTCGGCGCAATGGAGGAGACGATCAAGCTGCTGCGTCAGCAGTATCCGGAATGTAAAACCGTTGTCGGCGGCGCTGTGCTGACTGCGGATTATGCCGAAACGATCGGCGCAGATTACTATGCCAAGGACGCCAAAGCAACTGTTGATTATGCCAAAACCGTCTACGAACCGCAGTAACGCTGCGGTTCTCGGTTTCTGGAGATATGGAGAGAATATTATGCGTGCATTGATTCAGCGCGTGACAGAGGCTTCTGTCAAGGTGGAGGGGAAAATCGTCGGCGCGATCGGGAAAGGCTATCTCGTGCTGCTCGGCGTGATGGAAACCGATACGGAGCAGACAGCCTCGCTGCTGTGTGAGAAATTAGTGAAGCTGCGTATTTTTCCTGACGCCGATGGTAAGACGAATTGCAGCATTCAGGATGTGAATGGCGCATTGCTCATTATTTCGCAGTTTACACTTTGCGCGGACTGCCGCAAAGGTACGCGGCCGAGCTTTTCCCATGCCGCAAAACAGGATACCGCAAATCAGCTTTATGAGCTGTTTCTTGCAAAGTGCCGCGAAGTGATTCCGCAGGTGGAATGCGGTGTATTTGGCGCGTATATGGATGTTGCGCTGCACAATGACGGGCCGTTTACAGTTCTGCTGGATACGGATGATATGCGCGGCAGATTGGCTGAAAGTCATCCGTAAATAAGGATGAACGCAGTCTGTCGAGAAACTTACGGGTGCGCACACTGAAGGTGAAATAAAAGTTTTGGTCGAGCTTTTTCAAAAGCTCGCGGGTTCTTAGGGCAGCGCCCTTAGGGCAGCGCCCTAAGTCGCACTCCGCAGAGTGCGAAACTCCACATTTTGCGTTCTATTTCGGGAAGATAGGGGTTTGGGGGAAGTGCCCCATTTTTAATGGGCCACTTCCCCCATGATTGATCTCTATCTCTCTCTTGTGTGATTCTAAATCAGAACAAAGGACTTTATCTACAGGCTGAGTCATCCTTAATTCAGGATGAACTGTTTTTCGATTTCTATAGCTTGTTCGCGTACCGCGTACATCCGTATGTACAAAAAGCACAGTGTCAGAATCTAAACTTTGTAAATCCCGTCAATAGATTTTTTCGGGAAAATCGAATATAATAGTATCTGGAAATATATCAGGAAAGGATGCTTGTTATGTCAGAGGTTCAGAGAACCAGCAAGGTTGTGAAATTCGGCGGAAGCTCGCTTGCAGACGCCAATCAATTTAAAAAAGTCAAGGCGATCATTACCGCCGAACCGGAGCGCCGCTATGTCGTTCCGTCAGCGCCGGGTAAACGCTTTGCAAATGATATTAAAATTACCGATATGCTTTATACCTGTCAGAGACTTGCTTCTGAGGGAAAGGATTTTTCTGAAACACTTGGTCAGATTCGCAGCCGTTACCTTGAAATTGCCAAAGATCTCGGACTCAGCTTTGATCCGACTGATGAGCTTGACCGGATCGCATTCCGACTCAAGGAGGGTGCAACAAAAGATTTTGCGGCAAGCCGCGGAGAGTATCTCAATGGTATGCTGCTTGCGGATTATCTTGGATTTCCGTTTGTTGACGCGGCAGATGTGATCTGCTTCAATGAAAACGGCAAATTGCTGATGACGGAAACCATGATGTCTTTGCGTACAAAGCTTGCAGATACGCCTTGCGCTGTGATTCCGGGCTTTTACGGCGCCGGTCCGAATGGCGAGATCATTACTTTCTCACGCGGCGGCTCCGATGTTACCGGTTCGCTGGTTGCAAGAGCTGTTCGCGCGGAAATCTATGAGAACTGGACGGATGTTTCCGGCGTTCTTGTCACAGATCCGCGTATTGTCAAGGATGCAGCCGTGATCAATACGATTACTTATGAGGAACTGCGCGAGCTTTCTTATATGGGCGCTACCGTTTTGCATGAGGACGCAATTTTCCCTGTTCGTGCCGCCGGTATCCCGATCAATATCCGCAATACGAATGAACCTTCTGCTCCCGGTACGCTGATTGTGTCCGGCGACAGCGCCGATTCCGACGCGCAAACCGGCTATACGATTACCGGTATTGCCGGAAAAAAAGGTTTCTGTGCGATCAATATTCAAAAGGCAATGATGAATGCAGAGCTTGGCTTCTGCCGCAAGGTTCTCTCTGTTCTGGAAGAAATGGGCATCTCCTTTGAGCATATGCCGTCCGGTATTGATACGATGACGATTATTGTTGCCGAGGAAATGATCAAAGGCAAAGAAAAAACAGTTCTTTCTCGTATTCGCAAGGCAGTCGAGCCGGATTCCTGCGAGCTGGAGCATGGGATCTCGCTGCTTGCGGTTGTCGGCAGAGGTATGCGCAGAACGCGTGGTACTGCGGCACGAATTTTTGCTGCACTTGCTCATGCGCGTATCAATGTCAAGATGATTGACCAAGGCTCAAGCGAGCTGAATATCATTATCGGTCTGTTGGACGGCGACTTTGAGGAGGCTGTCCGCCGTATCTATGATATGTTCGTCAACAGCGCATGGAACGAATCTATTTCTGAATCCTGAATGTAGTTTCAATTTTATATGTCAATCAAAAATACGCACTGCTGTTAATCGCAATATAACAGCAGTGTGTTTTGTTTTGTTTTAAAATCGTGAACATTCCGTTAAATTTATAACAACGCAAGAAATATATTGCAGTTTTTTGGAAATAGTGTTATAATAATATTCATATATTTTTGGATATAATGGAGGAGAATTCTATGAAACTGACAGATTCCGAGCGAATCAACGATCAGGATGTTATGGTTCAGTTATGCTGTATTCTCGCCTATGAATATGAAAATATTTTTATCGTTCAGGTTTCAGACGACAGCTATGTGAGATATTGTCCGGATCGCAGAAATCATACGCTGATTCAACGCGACGGCGGCGATGATTTTTATGCGAGACTTCGCAGCCTCTGCGTTACATATATTGCACCGGAGAACAGAGATAGGCTGCTGCAACTGTTCAGCAAGGAGCATCTGATCGAATCTATGCGCCTTGCAGCGCCGGTTACAGCGCGTATTCAGATTGGGTCCAACGATAAACAAATCCAATATGATATCAAAGCGTTTCCATGTGCAGAACAAAACGTCATTGTCGTTGGCATTCAGCGTGCGACGACGCAGATCGAGCAGGTTCAGGTCAATACCCAACGCAGCGTCTATCGGAGTATTGTGGATACCATTTCAAAATTCTGTGAAGCGATTTATTATGTGGATATTGCGACCGGTGAATACACAGAATATCATTCCAGTAAAAATTATGCGAAGATGAAAATTAGTAAGCAAGGAAGCGATTTCTTCAAAGATACGCAGTTTCATCTCAAAACGGATATTTTTGCAGAGGATTATCCCAGGATGCGAGAGGCAATGCAGCCGGAAAACCTATTTACGAGTATTCGTGAAAACGGCTTTATTATACTGAATTATCGGCTTTTATTCGATGGCGTTCCGAGATATGTGATGCTGTATGCGGCGTTTCCGCCGGATGATCCAGAACACATGATTATTGTGGTCGCCGATGTTGACGCCGATATGCAGCGTACAATCGCTTATGAGAAGGCGATCGGAAGTGCGATTCAGCTTGCGAATCTGGACGCGCTGACCGGTCTCAAAAATAAAAACGCCTATGCGCAGAAAGAACATGATCTGAATTTGCTGATTCAATCCCAACAAACGCCGGCGTTTGCGGTTGTTGTTTGCGATGTCAACGGATTGAAGCAAATCAATGATTCAAAAGGACATATCGCAGGCGACGCGTATATTCAGCAAGCTGCGCAGATGATTTGTAAAATTTTTGCACATAGTCCTGTTTATCGTATCGGCGGCGATGAATTTGTGGTGCTGCTGGAGGGCAGAGATTATCAGAATCGAGAGGCGTTAATGCAGGAACTGAATGCAATCGTACAGGAAAATCGGAAACAGAAGCTTGTCACAGTAGCAAGCGGTATCTCGGTTCTGAATCCGGCTGCCGATCGCTGCGTGCAGGATGTGTTCGCGCGTGCCGATCAGGAAATGTATGCGCAGAAACGCCATACCAGAGGGTAGACTGTATTGGCAGACGCCAGATCAACCCATCCTTGCAAGGAGAAAAAGCACCGTTCCGGTATGCAGAATCCGGAACGGTGCTTTGTAATTATGAGATTGGTATTGGCTATGTTTTTTCGGATACATTCCGAAATGTTTTGCAAGGAATTCGCCTTCTGCGGCAGCCAGTTTTCTGACGTTTTCATCTATAAGCAGCCAGTTTGTTGCACGCAGATTCGTGTGGTAGCTGTGCTCAAGCAGAATCGCTGGCGTATTGACTGCGGTTGCGCTGCGCAGCACACCGTAATAATCCTGATTTGGATGATCGTCGCTGTATCGTTTCCAGATCGTACCGCGCTGCGTAGTCTCCATGACATCCGCAACGAGATTGGCTAGATCAAGACCAAGCTGATCGCAGCTTCCTGTGACCGTACAGCAAGCAAGCGGCGCGTCAGTCGCAGGATTCGCGCACGCATTGGAATGCAGACTCAGAAACAAATCACAGTCCTTTGCAGTTCCGCCGCGCGCGGCCAATGAGAGGTCTGTATCCTTGTCCTCGCGCGTGGTAATGACCGTGATGTTATATTGTTCCAATTCGTCCTTGAGATAGTTGTGCAGTTTCCAATTGAAATCGGATTCATAATATGTCGGATTTACCGGACTGCGATTATATTTTGCATAATGTCCTGCGTCCAGACAGATTTTGACTGGATCATAAACGCCGTCATCGGTAAAGCGATAGTTCAAGCCGTCAAGTGTAATGATACCGGTTGCTGCAATCCCGTTTTCATCAAAATAGTATTGTTCTGTACCGATTGCTGCCCAGCCAGTCGTGATTTCACCAGTCAGTGGGCTTACATAGGTTTTTCCGGCTTCTGTCATATGAAATCCGTCAATCCGTCTGCCGTCGGCATCCAGAAAACAGAGGATACCATTGGCGTCTACGCTGCCGACCTGCATGACGCCGGTATCATCAAAGTAATACGTATCTTCACCAATCTGCTGCAAGCCAAGGAGCGCGTTCCCTTGCGTATCAAAATAGTATTTCTGCTCTGCAATGCTTTGCCAGCCGGTCAGCATAACGCCGGTTTCATCAAAAGCATAAAGATTGTTTTCAATCGTTTGCAGTCCAGTTAAAATCGTACCATCGGCGTCTGCATAGTAGGTTTGCTGTTCCAGTGTGATCCAGCCCGTCTGCATGACGCCGTCCGCAGCAAGGAGGATCGTTTTGTCGCCGAGCAGATGGAATCCGGTTTGCATAATACCGTTTTCATCAAAGAGATACGTTTGCTCTTGAATTGTCTGAATGCCGCAAAGCATACCGTTTTCTTCGTCTGCGTAATATGTATCGTCCTCGATGACGAGCCAGCCTGTCTGGATTACAGGCGTTTCGTCAGACGATATTTCGTATCGACGGGTGATACCGTCGGAAGCGGTCTGCCAGCCTGTCAACAGCTTATAGTCTTCGGAAAACAGATAAGGCTTGCCCTGAATCAGGGTTTCTCCTTGGGCAGGCGTGCCGTCTGTGCTTCCGTAATACCATGCGTCCGCGATTTTGCACCATGAATTCTGCTGCAAAACGCCATATGCGTCAGAAAGATAGGTTTTGTCGTCAACCGTAAAAATACCGGTTTGTTTGCCCAGCTTCGGATCAATATAATATTCGCCGCCGCGCCATTGCAGAAAACCCGTAGCCGAATCGCCTGTTTCCGGATCATAGTATCTGCGTATGCCGTCAACGTCCTGCCAGCCAATCTGCTGCACGCCGTTTGGCGCAAATAAATACGCAACGCCGTCAATCGTGACAGTTCCGACAGCGGTGGTCTGATCCTCATAGACATAATATCGCTGTTTTCCGTTTTGCTGCCAGTTTCCGGTTTGTTCAGCAGCGGATGCGCCTACTGCAAGGAAAAGTGCGGCGCAGATTCCGGATAAGAATGTGAACGAAATGTGCCTGAACTTCTTAGGATACATGGAAGTGACTCCTCATATTGGTTTTTCGATATTATAACATGAATCAGCGCTCATTGTCAAGCAATGGTGATTTTTGAAGCCTGAAAGTGGTTCGCACAGTCGGCGTGAATGACAATAAATACGTACCTGTGTTGATTTTGTTTGCAAAAAAAATATTTTTCATTTTATGCTTGACAAACGTCTGCTTTTATGGTATAATAATTGAGTCGTAGGGGTATAGCTCAGCTGGTAGAGCAACGGACTCCAAATCCGTGTGCCGAGGGTTCGATTCCTTCTGCCCCTGCCAAATACTGTTTCAGACACATTCTGATTTCAGAGTGTGTCTGTTTTTTTGTAACTATAATAAACGGGCGGATGATAAAATCCGCCCGTAAGTCTGTCGAGAAACTTACGGGTGCGCACACCGAAGGTGAAATAAAAGTTTTGGT
>JAEDJD010000011.1 GCA_016296505.1 Oscillospiraceae bacterium | reverse complement strand
GGAGCCGGAGCAGGCGGCGTCATAGTCGGCAGCGAAGACGGGACAGACGGGATAGCAAACTGTGCAAGAACATCGTCAGCAGTCTGAGCGACCGGAACAGGAGCCGGAGCAGGCGGCGTCATAGTCGGCAGCGAAGACGGGACAGACGGGATAGCAAACTGTGCAAGAACATCGTCAGCAGTCTGAGCGACCGGAACAGGAGCCGGAGCAGGCGGCGTCATAGTCGGCAGCGAAGACGGGACAGACGGTACTGCAAATTGTGCCAGAACGTCGTCAGCAGTCTGAGCGACCGGAACAGGAGCCGGAGCAGGAGACACCATAGTCGGCAGTGAAGACGGGACAGACGGTACTGCAAACTGCGCAGGTGAAGGCACCGGAGCCGGCATTGGTGAAGGTGTTTCAATTTTGCTTGGAGGAGGCGGTGCAGCCTTTCTCATGGAAGGCGGAATATAGCCTCCATCTTTGCTGCTGGAGCTTGATGCAGATGATACAGGCGGCGGAACGGCAGCGTTGTTGTGATGTTTTGAGGCAGCGCGTTCACGCTTGAGCTGACGCTGTTCTTCTTTGAGCTGCGCAGCAAGTTCTTTATTGGATTCACGAATCAGACGTTTCGCAATATTCGTTTTGCATTTCTCGCAGGTTATCTGTACGACATCAGTCATTTGACCAGCATTGGTGAACATACCGATATTTTCCGGTTTGACAAGATTGATTCCACAGCCAGTTTTCTTTCCATTTTCTGTGCCGTGGATAATTTTCGGGCTTCCCTTTGTTGTTGATAACAGATCGACATGCATATCAATAATACCTCCGCTAGGGATTGTTTTTCTACAAATAACATTATACTACACTTCTAAAAAAAAATCAACACTTTTGAGAAGATAAAAGAATCTTTGTTTAGTTTTTTGTGCATTACAGAAAAGACGGGTACACTTTTAGGCATTACTGACAGTTTTTTCTGGTTTATAAATACTTGATGTTTTGATTTAAAAAAATACTGTCTCCGGACGTTACGAACGGAGACAGCAAGTAAGATAATGAACAAAATCCAGACGATTCAGCTGCGTCACGCCGCTTTCCGCCAACGCGCTTGGCAGCAGCAGAATCACCATTGAAACGAGCAAAGCTTTTTGCGGCGTTCTGCTGAAACGGCTGATAATGCAGATGATACCGACAAGAAACAGCGCGACAAGTTCACGCAGAATAAACTGAAAAACGATGACAGTACGTATCGTAGAATGAAACGGAATCCAGCGAAACATTTCCAGACTTTGCGCAGGCGCGTCCAACGACAAAAAACCAACATCCTTTATCAAATGAATGAGATAGACGCCATGCAGTCCGGTAACTGCCATTGCACTTAGCAGCAGAATCCAGAACGCCTTTGCTATGTACATCCCTGATCTGCCTTTTTTCGTGCTGCGAAGGAGCAATCTGGTATCATGATGGTTGTCGTAGGCATTGATACCGGAGAATGCAAAAATAAGATAGAGCAATAAAACCATACAGCATCGGCGTACTGCGGCAGATTCCTGAAACAGGATCATATAAGACTCCTGCTGAATAAACCACGCTTCATTTCCGGACTCTCTGGAGTAGCGTGCAATCGAAAGCATAGCATCGAGGAGCTTCCGATAAAGCTGAAGGTCCTGCTGTGTTTTGGTGATGTTTCCTTGGATCGTGGCGATATCGCGTTCCTCTGCTTCATTGAGGTATGCTTTGGCAAGCGCGATTCTGCTGCTTTTGAGGCTTTTCGTTTTGCCGTTAACGATATAAGCGACTCTTTTTAATTTTTCCTCTGTGATTTCGCCGGAAAACTGCGAATAAAACTGATTTGTGATATCATTGGTCGGGACGTAGATATGGATATCACGCCAGAGCGAGAAGCCGAGCAGTCCGGTAATCAGCAGTAACAGCAAGCCTTTCTGAGCAATCGAGAGCTTCCATCCTTCTGCACAGAATAAAGAATGCACAGGCAGATGACGCGTCATAAATTTAGCGACGCTGACTTTCGCCGCTTCCATACGCTGCCCGAGTTTTTTGGGATAGGCTGCACCGATCAGCCACAGACACAGCGCGGAACCGACGCAGAACAGCAATATACAGAATAACAGCATATTGAGCAGAAAGTTTGACGGATAAGAAAACCAGTTGAGATTACAGTATTGCGTGAAGAATATATCTGCGTCGAGCGCAGCAAAGACGTTCAGGAATTTCAGATGATTGATGCCGGATGTCGGAACGATGAAATGATAAAGCAAAAAAGCAGTGCCGAGCCATCCGGCAGAGATCGACCAGCCGGGGATTGGATGAAACCGCGCTAACGCAATCCATATCAGCAGTGAAATCACAGAAAGCGCAAGTATTTTCATACAGCCTGCCGCGAGCAGATACTGTCCGATATTCAAACGCAATGCGCAGACCTGAAATTCCGGGATCGACTGAATTGCACGGAAAAAATCGGGATTGCCGTAATATTGGCAGGTGAACAGGATATTGCCGCCGTAGAGCAGGAGTACGGACGCCGCGCTGATGAGCACGACAGCGAGGATACGCCAAGCGCAGAGAGATACTCTGCCGCGTTTGGTGGAGCGCGTCAGATCACCGACCGCGGTATCGGCTTCGGCGAGCATTTCGAGGACGAGCAGCAGCGGCGCAATGAGCAGAAGATAATCGGTAATCGCATAGTCCTTGACGGCATTGATGCCTCTGTTTTCACCGTTGCGAAGTTTGATGCCATCGAGCTTATTGTAGGTTTGAACCGTCAGATTCAGATTACGGTCAACGTAGGCGCTTTTCTCAGTTAAACTGCTCAAAATGGACTGTGTCTGCGATTGGTTCTGCACATAGTCCAGATACGCCGGATAATCCTCTTTGAGATATTTCTCGGTATTTTTGTGCTCATCCAATTGCGTATTGACGCCCCACATCCGCATACTATTATAATATGCGATGTCTTCCTCACGCTTTGTCCGGCAGAAGCCGGAGAACATCGCGAGATTCACAACCGCAATCATGAGAAGCAGAATCAGACGTTTGGGGGAGATGAGCAGTCTTTGCAGTTCAGCCATATTGCCGTTCTCCTTTTAGGTAGAGGTGACATACATCCTCAAGCGTCAGGTTATCAAAGATAGGCATACAGTTGTCCGGCAGCGGATCTTCAGCGATACGCAGCACAAAACCGTCACGGCGCTGTGCAATTTCGCCGTTGGGATATTTCTCCTGCAGGATACGGATTTCACCGTATGTTCCGGAGAATTCACCGATTTTGCCCTCGGCATTCGCGAGCATATTCTGCGGCGTATCAAAGGCAATGACCTTTCCGCCGCGAATCAGCAGGACATTCTTTGCGATACAGGCAATATCGCTGACAACGTGCGTAGCGAGCAGAACAATCCGATCTCGCGCGAGTTCTGCGATATCGTTCCGGATTCGGATACGTTCCTCGGGATCAAGACCGGCAGTTGGTTCATCGAGGATCAGCACCTGCGGTTTGCCGAGCATACTGGATGCCAGCAGTACGCGCTGCCGCATTCCGCCGGAAAACGTCCCGATTTTTTTATGCGCCGCATGAGTGAGATTGACGGCTTCGAGCATGACATCTGTTTCTTCGCGGATATCCTTTTTCTTCATGCCTTTGAGTACGCCCATATAATAGAGGAATCGTTTGGCGGTGAAATCGTCATACACGCCCTGAAGCTGCGGGGTATATCCGACCAGTTCACGCCATTTTCGTCCCATTTTGCAGATATCTTTTCCATTCCAGAGAATCTCGCCCTTGGTACGCGGCATATGGTCGGTCATAAGCTTCATCAGGGTTGATTTGCCGGCACCGTTTGCGCCGAGCAGTCCGGTGACGCCGGGTTCCAGCGTAAAGCTGACGTCCGAGAGCGACCAGAAGTCACCGTACTGCTTAGAGAGGTTCCGGATTTCGAGTTTATTTGCCATATGGTCACCTCGTCACCAGAACAGAACGCGTTCTGCGTTCAGGCTTCCGGAGAATTCATCCGGCTTCATGCGCATGATACCGCCTAAAGTGTTCAGCCAGAAATATTCGCCGTCGTAGCTGATAATTGCCGAGTTATATTCTCGTTCTTGAAACTGATCGTCTGCATGATTCTCAATCGCTCTCTGAATGATTTCTTCTGTCAGCTCCTCCGGTTTATAATAGACATAATCCGCTGCATAGAAGCCAGTTTCAATATAGTGATCGATGTCTTCAGCGCGAAGCGTGGAGGGATGAATCCATTCGCCATCCGGCGTCTCCCAGCATCCCTGCGACCGCAGATACATCATATCCTCTTCCGTTGCGGAATCCGGTGCAATCCATTTTTTCGTTTCATAGAAGTATCCGTTTTCCATTAGATCAGCGCGGATTGTTTCATCGGGAAATTCCATATTTTTTGATTGATCGAGATTTACAGTCAGCAAGGTATTGCCGCTGCTGTCAAATTCGGTGACAAACATCTTGGATTCTTGCGACCATGTCATACGGTCGCCGATTGCCCAGAACACATAGAGATGCTCGTTTTCGGCAAGCATCGTGATCATGCGCACTTCAAGCTTTGACTGGTTATTACCGCATTCAAGCAGCTTGTCAGTGATTCGCAGCTCTACAGTTTTTGCAATGGAAAGGAGCGACTGCGATTCTGTTTCTTCTCCGGTTTTCATGTTATGGGAACGGAATACCAGCTCGCCCTTATAATCCGAGGTTTTGCTTGGATGCTCGTTATAGTTGTAGAAGATATAATCGCCGCTGATCGTATAGAATATTGATTTCTGCGACTTGATATTCAATACTTGTTCGATCAGCCCTGTCCGGCAGTCGATGCGGTATATGCCGGATTTTTTGATGGTATCCTGCCAAGTGCTCATACGCTTGTGGAAATAGACATAATCACCGATGCCTGTCAAATTTCTGCCATCGGTTTCCTCTCCGATAACATTATCGGTTTCTGGTCTGTAATCTTTTTGCGGATCACCGGAGGAACTGAGCGTTGTCAGTTTTTTCTGTATAGGTTCATAACAATAGATATCCCATTTGCCGCGATATTCGCAACCGGTGATCTGCAAATTGGAATCCTTGATTTCGATAAATTCGTGATAATAGCAGTTAATCCAAAGCTGACCGCGGTGCGCAATCAACTCCGCAGAAGCCGAATACGGATTTTTCGAGAGATAGAGCTGGGTAACCGGAGTCAGTTCTGTACCGTCCGGCGTGCAGCGCAGCAGGATGGTAGGAAATTTCGTACAGCCATCGGGATTTTTGAGCCATTCGGTTTTATCAAGGGCGATATAGTAGATATAGCCTTCGAGATAGACTGGCTCGCTTAAAGCGGTGTAATTTTTAGAAGTTGCCGTGCAGAATTCATTTTTATCATGCAGACAGTTTGGCTTTGCGCAGACATATACAGATTGATCGGATGTTTCATCGAAGTATTTCAGCCCGACATAATTACCGGCGCTATTGCTCTTACAGAAATAAGAAGAATTGTTGAGCCGTTCCAGCTGCTCCTCCTGTGTTTCCGGAATATTTTCAAAATAGAAGAAGCCGCTGTCGGATTGCGCATATCGGTGGATTTCAGGTTTGTCCTGCTGATCGGTCAGATTGGGAGAAATTAGCGGAGTGGAAAGATCGTCCTCCGTGATTGAGCTTTCGTTTGGATTCTGCTCGGACTTACTTTCTTCGGATAGATTTTGATTGGGCTTGCGGCTGCTCCAGGCGACTGCCGCGACGGTTCCGCCGATCGTCAGCATGGCGGCAGCGAGAATCAGCAGATACATTCTAGCTTGCTTACGTTCTTTTTTTATACGTGCCTCCTGTTCTTCATAGATCATCTGAATATATGGAATGCGAATCGGTTCGTCATCATCTTCCGGCGGCTGAATAGAAATTTCCGAGACTGTACCGAGCAGTTTCTCCTCGATCATCCGGCGCTGTGCAGGAGACCAGCGGATACTGCCGACAGCACGGCGGTAATCCTGCGGTCTCATCATAAAAGTACCCCCGATTCCGAAATTTCCATGCGCAGCTTTTCATGTCCGCGACGGAGCTGTGAACCGATCGTATTTTCTTTTTTATTGAGCATTTCGGCAATCTCACGAATTGTATAGCCCTCGCAGTCGTGCAGATACACAACAACATTATAGGGCGGCGGCAGCGTTTTGATCATTTTGATAATATCGTTCAGAGAATCGGAATGTGCAGCCAGATCAGATTCCTTTGCATCATCCATACTGACGCGCATTTTTCGCCAGAGCGATTTGCGCAGATTCTTGCAGCGATTGATAACAGCGCGCAGAATATAGGCTTTCAGGTGTTCATCGTCATTGAAGTCGCGCGGCTTTCTGTGCAGAGCAAAGAAAACCTCCTGCGCGACGTCTTCCGCGTCGGCGCGGTTACCGAGGCAGCAAAACGCTGCCTGCAAAGCGGTATCACCGTATTTCTGGAACGCATAGAGCGCAATATTTTCATTCAGCATCGTTGCTCGCCTCCTCTAGTGTAGAATAAGCTTTTTGCCAATTTGAGGTACCGCTGAGCAGCTCGTCAACGGTCGTATACATGATATCTCTGACAGGCTCTTTGCCGCGTTCTTTGAGGGTATCATCATCGCCCGAAACGACGTATTCTGCGTAGATGGTATCACCGTCAATGGCTTTCAGCGTGAAGCCTTCGTTATAATGTGTATTATTGTACGTGCCGTCTTGATTCTGAGTGGTTTTCCAAATTGATTCGTTCCGATATCCGGTATCAACTGATTTCACGAGATTACCGTCATAATCGTAAATGCTGATGGCAGACGTCATCGTTTCTTTGTTGCTTATATTATCTCCATGATTCAATGCGAAAATATATTTGTCATTCATAAAGCGGATTGTACTATCTCTGCCAAGCAGAATTTCATTTTCCGGTGCTGAATCGAAATCACGGGTAATTGTCTTTTTTTCCAGCGTTGCAAGATCAATGATATCGTATTCCTGCGCATATTGACCTTTATACTTCGTTTCTCTAAAGCTGATTGCGTGTGTTGCAGACAGACAGACGAAGTGACTGCCTTGAATAATAACGTCTGCGTCACTCTCGGTAATTTCGCCGGTCAGAAGCGAAATCCGCAGGAAACCGTTTCCGCCGGACCAGTCATCGGGCTGCCGCTGGAAATAAAGATAATCACCGTATGCGTAAATATCATTCGGTACTTTGTTTACGTGGTTAATTTCCGGATCGCCCATTGCGTCGTAGACCAGAACGGATTTTCCGGTTGCAAGCTCATAGCCCCAGATCTGCCAGCCGCCACTCTGGAATTTGGAAAGGCGATGGGTAATCGGGTGTTCAAATTCCTCGCCTTCCTGCTGAAGCTGTACGAGACACCAGACGTATCCGCGGTTGATTGTACAGCTTGCAACGCCGATGCCTTTTCCGAAATCCGCAAGCTCGGTGATCTCGGTACCGTCCGGCGAATAGCGCAGAAGGACCTGACGGCAATTTTCCGCAGAAGTGGTTGGACCTTCTAACTCATTATGATTATTTCGACTGTCCAGATCGAGATATTTCGTAGTGACGGAATAGAGATAGCCGTTATAATACTGCATATAGGAGCAGGCATATGCCATAGAAGTCGCAGTACAGTATTCGCTGCTGCCATCGTGCAGACAGTTTGGTTTCGCACAGACGGGCACATTTTGACCTGTCGCTTTATCGACATAGGAGAGAATACTTGCTTGACTTCCAATATTTGGAAGCATACTGTTATTCGGTTTTGCCACATTTTTACGATAAAACCAACCGGATTCAGTCGGCGTCAAATCCTCCAGATAACCACCTGGCGCATTCGGATATCGTCCAAGTACATAGGGCGCGGTATGCTCCTCGGAAGTCAGATTGAGGGTAGTGCCGTTCTTCCATATGATTTCCAATGTGCGCGGATGTTTTTTTGCGTATGCAGCAACACCTGCAATCGCGCCGCCTGTTGCAAGGAGCGCCGCCGCAAGTCCGATCCACATAACTTTTCTCATTTTTTTCGATTTCATTTCATATTCCTCCGCTTTCCGCATTGATTCATAGGATTGTCTGAATGTTGCCATAGGATCCTCCATACCGTCGATCCATTCTTCAGGATCAGCGGAAGGCTGCAAAGCAGTTTGGAGTTTAGCTTCAATTTCCGCACGCTGCTGCGCACTCCAATGAATGCTTCTGACAGCCTGCCGGTATCGTTGTTGATTCATAGTATACCTCCGTTTCTAGTTTTCAGGATTGATAACCCGTTCATTGATCACACAACTCAGAAGTATGAATTTGTGCATACAAAATATAAATTTATATTTTAATAATCGAGTTGTGTTGTGTTATCTGCTTGATGTTGTTTTGGTTTCTGCACATCAACTGTACAACTTTGCATATAGGTGAGGATTTGACAGTAAATATGCGGAATTGACACTTTACAAATTGTATTGAATCTGCTATAATGGAACAAGAAACCGCACATATGCGGAAAGCAGCTTCTATTCGCACCATTTATTGATATCTAGAAAAAACATTGGGAGGATTTGATCATGGGAAGATCAAAAAGCCGAAAGGGAATTGCGCTTGTGACTAGTTTCATGACTGTATTTTCCTGCGTATCCATGCTTCCGGCGCTGCACGTATCTGCTGCAAAGCTGCTGGGTGCAGAATTTGAAACCACAAACGACAGCTTTACCGGCAGAGGCGGTGCTGCCGTACAGTGGACATCCGATCAGGCAGACAACGGCATTTGCAGCTTGTTCGTATCGGATCGCACTGAAGTATGGCATGGCGCAAGCCGCGACGTCTCTACGCTGATGAAGCCCGGACAGACCTATAAGGTGTCCTGCAGCGTGTATCAGGCAAGCGGCGAAGCAGTCGAAATGAAACTCTCGATGCAGTGCACGACGGCGGCAGGAACAGAGTATCCGGAGATCGCGCTTGCAACTGCCGAAAACGGCGTATGGACGGTGCTGTCCAATGACGCATTCACGGTTCCGGCTGACGCGAGCGATATGTCGATCTATGTGGAAACAACGGAGTCTATGACTGATTTTTATGTCGACTCAGTTGAGGTTCACGGCGCGCCTGCGGCAATCAAAAAGGGCGACGCGAACGGTGATCTTAGTACGGATATTGCGGATGTGGTTTATCTTGCGAAATCGCTGATCACTGAGAACGAACCTGCGGAAGCCGGCGCAGATATGAACGATGACAAGATCATCAACGCGGTTGACCTCTCGCTTTTGAAGAACTATATCCTGTTTCCGCCAGAACCTGAACAGCCCCAGATTAACGGCGACTGGGATAATTATCAGGAAACTGCAACCGGAAATGACCTGAAGGCTTTGCAGGGCAGTCTGCTTCGCCTCGGCAATACCTACCGGATCCGTGAGAAGATTGCAAAGGCGCAGAGCGGCGAAAAGGTCACGATCGGCTATATTGGCGGTTCGATTACAGAGGGTGGTTCCTCAACCTCGCCGGATAAAAGCTTTGTCAATATTTCCAGCAATTACTTCAAGAATACATTCGGCACTGGCAATAATGTTTCCTTTGTCAATGCAGGTAAGGCTGGAACCTCATCAGTTGTCGGCAATATGCGCGTAGACAAAGATATTTTCTCCAAGAACTGCGACATTATCTTTATTGAATTTGCAGTCAACGATCAGGGTGGAGACCGTTTTCAGAAGTCCTACGAAGCGCTCGTCAAGAAGTGTCTGATGCAGGAAAACGCGCCTGCTGTTGTACTGATTACGCTCTGTCAGAAGTCTCTCAGTACCAATGAAGACTGGATGGTAAAGGTCGGACAGAATTACGATCTTCCTGTTCTCAGCGCAAAGAGCGCGATTCAGGCAGGCAGTGTGAACTGGGATTCGCAGTACGGCAGCGGCGATACAATCCATCCGGGTAACGGCGGTCACCAGATGATTGCGGATTGGATTGGATATTATTATCGTCAAGCGCTCCGCAGTGAGAATGCAAGTGCAGGATATGAAATCCCGTCTACAGAGGTCTTTGGCGCGGAATATGCCAATAATCGTCTGGTAGATTTTGCTCAGCTCCAGAATTTCAACGCCGGTTCTTGGACAAAAGCCGGCGACGGCAGCTATAATTATAGCAAGAACGGTAATACTCCGATGACGTTTACAATTGACGGCAAGGGTATTCTGCTGCTGTTCAAATCGAATTCCAGCGGCATGGGCGCGGTCAATGTGACCGTAAACGGCAAGACCAACAAGGTAAGCTCCAATCTCCAATGGACATGGGGCGGTCAGGACGGCGACGTTGGATATTATCAGCCGACAAGTGAAAAGCTTGATATTTCCATCTCAAGTGCTGACGGCGGTACATTCGTGCTGTATGGCATCGCTGTCATTCAATAATGCAGTGAGTTTTTGGAATTCTTGCTTTTTACATTGACAAATGATTCAAAATCTGTTAAACTGTACTCATGCAGCTACGTTCTGCATGAGTACAGTTTTTTAGAAAGGATTATGAAAATGAAACAATCAATTAAACGATATTTTGCACTTCTGATTACGGCAATGACAGTTGGTACGACAGTTTCTGCAATGTCTGCGCTGACTTCTGCCGCAGCAGAACAGCCGTCTATCCTGATTTTAGGCGACAGCATTTCGACAGGCTATGGTCTGAAGGAGGGCGAGACTTGTTTTACGGAATACCTAAAGGATTATACCGGCTGTACAATGACAAATCTTGCAGTTGCCGGTGCGACGACCGATGGCTTGATTCAGGTGCTCGATAAACCTGCAAATGCTGATTCCATCAAATCTGCGGATGTAATCTGTATCAGCATCGGCGCAAATGATTTGCTTCAGCCAACGCTTACGTATTTCAACTCATTGCGTAAGGAAGGCGAAACAACGATGCAGCTTTTGATGCGTCTTGCTTCCGAAGGAAAAGCCGCAGATTTTATTTCAAATCTAACAAGTATTTTGCGTGAACCGCGCAGTCATGCGGTTGAAAATTATCCGGTGATTGCGGAAAAGCTTCGCACGCTGAATCCAGATGCACGAATCATAATGCAAACGATATACAATCCATTTGAGATGCCGAAGCGTTTTTTCGATGCGAATAATCGCACGGAATCTGATTATGATAATTATACATTGTTTGTAAGTTATGTAAAAGGAAACCTTTCACAGCTGAATAAGGCTATGGCAAAACTTGATGGCGTTGAAATTGCAGATATTGCTTCTGCATATGCTGGTGCAGGCTGGGTCTTTTGCGGAATTCTGGATCAGGATGTGCATCCGACGGCATTGGGACATTCTATGATTGCTTCTGTATTGATGGACGTGATCGGCGGAAATAAAAAGACCTTTCCCGAAATTCTTCCATTGATCGGCGATCAGTATTATTCAGATTATCTCCGCATCAATGCAAAATATCGCAGTGCTCTGATGAAGTATACAGAGGGCGAATTGAACGGATTGCTCGGCGACACCAACAGCGATAATGAGATTCTGATTGATGATGCACAGACGGTTTTGAACTTGTATGTTGATATCATGGCATCCAAAAGTATTTATGGTGACGGCGTGACCTATAGAGGCTATCATTTTAGTGATGTCAATCGGGACAAAAGTATTTCCGTTGAGGACGCACAGTTTATCTTGATCTATTACGTTGAGAATATCATTGCGCAGAATCCGACGACATGGGATCAGATTATTGGAAAATAACAAGCGGCTGAAAATTGATATGTGTACAAAGTAATGTTTCGCCCCGAAGTTTGGATGACTTCGGGGCGAATTTTCTGTATGTACGGTAGTAATGAAGATTAGATTGCCTGTCCGGCAAATTGCGTCATGTATAGATCGTAATATTTACCGCCCTGCCGGAGCAGCTCTTGATGCGTACCGTTTTCTGCGATTCTGCCCTGATCCAATACGATGATCTGATCCGCGTCCTGAATGGTCGAAAGGCGGTGTGCGATGATTAGGCTGGTGCGGTCTTTCATCAATTCGTTCATGGCATTTTGAATACTCAGTTCCGTTCTGGTATCTACACTGGATGTTGCTTCATCGAGAATCAGAATCCGCGGATAGGAAAGGAATGCTCGTCCAATCACAATGAGCTGCTGTTCTCCCTGAAAAAGGCTGACGCTGGTTTGAGAGAGCATTGTATCGTATCCATTCGGCAGCTTTGCCGCGATTTTGTCACAATGACTTGATTTGGCAGCAGCAGCAAATTCTTCGTTCTGAACCTGCGTCACATCGCTGGTTGTACGCGTAATCAGAGAGCCGACAGAAAAATCGTCTGTCTGCGAGAAGGAAAAATGCATGATGCGGCGAAATGCAGACTTGCGGATGTCATTGCCGAAGTTTTGACTGCATAGATTGGTGCAGACGCCGCTGAGGATGCCGCACAATCCGCCGAGTATGACAATCAAAATCATACGGACGCCTGTACTGGTAACAATGTTGATATCGGGTGTGCCGACATGATTCAGACCGAGGATGCCCTCATCTACAATCATTGCCATAAGTGGCGGCTGGCGCAGATCGACATAAACCTCCAGTACCATAAAAACAGCGGCAAGTAATGTATAGTACCAGTATTTTTTTAAATGCTTTAAAATAAAGAGACCACTCCTTTCGTGACGAAGAAACTGTACTATATATAATTATACATATTTTTTGAGGGATTACAAGATATAAAATACTTTTTTTGAAAAAAAGTATGCGACGCATGGAATAATCTGAAAGATACTTTAATAAATATCAAGAAATAGTCTGTTTTTTGACAGGATTGATTTTATGTAATTGACAAGATTCAAAAATTATGATAAACTGAGAGTAAAGGCGAAGGGGGAACGCCGCAATATCATTGATTATATGAAAGGATGATTTGAAATGAAACAAACAAATAGAATGTATAGTTTAATTCTTAGCGCAGGAGTTTTCTTAGGCGTCCTGACGGTGCTTCCGGTTTATGCAGAGGAGAGCGCTGCCCCTGTAGAGGATGTTGTCGCGGCGACGGCAACGATCACATTGAACGAGACCGCGGCAGCGGCAGAGGGCGATCATGTTACGATTGACGGCACAAAGATTACGATTTCCGCTTCCGGTTCCTATGTGTTTTCCGGTAAGCTGACAGACGGGCAGATTATTGTCAATGTCGCAGATGTTACAGCGGATCCGGGCACAGTAAAGCTGTTTTTCAATGGCGTAAATATTACAGGTAATACTGCGCCGCCTGTATATGTGATCAATGCTGAAAACACCTCGATCAATCTGATGGACGGCACTGAAAACTTTTTGTATGACGGCGAAACCTATTCAGCAGATACAAATGCTGTCGTATATGCCAAGGATGATATTACAATCAAAAGCGGCGGTACGGTTGGCGACGGCAAGCTTCTGATTGACGCAAGCTATCAGCATGGTTTGCACTGCAATAACGATGTTAAAATTACCGGCGGCGATATCAAAGTAAAAACGATATCCTCTGATGGTATTCGCGGCAAAAAATCCGTTGAGATCAAAGGCGGAAAGCTCGATGTGAATGCAGGCGGCGACGGCGTGAAGTCTACAAAGGGCGACGTCTTTATCTCCGGCGGCGATACGGAGATCAAGGCAGGTAACGACGCTGTACAGGGTGAGATGACCGTACAGATTTCCAACGGTTCTCTCAAAGCGAACGGAGATCGTGGCATTACCAATGCGGCAGGTGAAATTCTGATTACTGGCGGCGTTGTATTTGCGACAGCAACCAAGGATGAACTGAAAGAAGGGCAGACGGAAGCGGATATCAAGGATAATCGCTTTAAAGTATCTGCCGAATCCACCCAGCCTGTTATTCTGCTGAATACGAAGGAGCAGATTGTCAAGGATCAGCGTGTGGAATTGAAAGCTTCCGGTACGGAAACGGCTGTATTCTCAAAGAATCCGAATAAGAAATTTGATTATGTGCTAATTTCCTCGCCGGATCTGGCAATCGGTTCCAAGTATAATCTGTATATTGGCGGCTCTCAGGCAGAGCCGAGCGAATTCACCGTAGCAGAAGGAATCAGCACTGTAGAAAATGTTGTCAATCAGACGCCTGTTATTGTTCCGGAAATTGATCCGATGGATATTAACGGCGACGGCACGGTGGACGTTTCCGACGCAGTTCTGCTTGCAAGATTTGTTGCTGAGGACGTAACTGCCAATATTACTACCGATGGTGTGAAACGGGCGGACGTCAATGGGGATGGAAAACGCAATGGTGATGATATAATCGTAATTTTACGCAGAATTGCTCATTTAGATTAATTATAGATATTATTTTGAGGCGCACTGGGGTCGTGCGCCTCAATTTATTTTAAAAAAATGTAGAAAATCACAAAATAGACTTGAAATTGTTTCCGAAAAATGGTATAATAATTCTAATTGATAATATCGCTGT
This sequence comes from Oscillospiraceae bacterium, assembly GCA_016296505.1. Lineage (GTDB taxonomy): Bacteria > Bacillota > Clostridia > Oscillospirales > Ruminococcaceae > Firm-04. The sequence continues at coordinate 51,296 of JAEDJD010000011.1, read as the reverse complement.
AAAATCCGCAGTATCTTTTATCAATTTTTTGCTGAAAAGGAGGCAGAGACACATGGGCGAACGTGTATTTACACGCGAGGATGCGAAGGGGTTAATCCGTACTAATACGGAAAAGCTTACGCTTCCGTTTGATTTTACGGAGATTGCAAGCGGGGCGCTTGCGGGCTTTTCACAGGTAAAAGCATTGGTAATTCCGGAGGGTATCACCCGTATCGGAAGCTATGCTTTTTACACCAGAAGTTTTAAGAATACCTGTCAGATTGAGATTTTGACGATCCCTTCCTCACTCAAGCAGTTTGACCGCTGGTGTTTTTATGACTGTAATTCTTTGAAATCCATTACGCTTCCGTCAGATTTCGATGAGACGCTTGCAGTAGAACTGTTTTCTCATTGTCCGGATGCCACATTGTTTTTTGGAAAGACATTTTCAATCGGAAAGAGAGTCGTTCCATTTGCCAAGAGCAAAACCGTCCAGCAGATTATGGACGAACGCTCCGGACTTTTGACGCTTGGCGGCGCCTCAATGCTTCGGATCGAAAACGATGGAACGCTGATCATTCCGGCAAATTATCATACGATTCTTCCGAATGCAATGAAGAGTATTGCAACCAGAGGCGTGAAAAAGGTTGTGATACCCAATACGATTCAAAAAATTGCTCCGTATACTTTTTCGCTGCTCCAGACTCTGGAGGAGATTGAGGTTTCGACAGGTATCGAACATATTGATCCCTGCGCTTTTGCAAACTGTCGTCAGCTGAAAAAGATCACGCTGCCGAATACGCTTCGTGAAGTCGGAGCCGGAGCGTTTATGAATCTTCCGAAACTGGAAAAGATTCAGCTTCCGCCGGAGTTAACAGCTATTTCAGATGAAATGCTGAGTAATTGTACTTCTCTGACCAGAGTGAAATTCGGCAAGTCTATCACAAGAATTGGTGCGGGTGCGTTCTCGGATTGTTCTGCTGTACGGAGTCTGAAGCTGCCGGAATCAATCAAAAGCATCGGCAACAGCGCGTTCTGGAATTGCCGCTCACTGCAAAGACTATATGTTCCTTCCGGTTGTGAAAAAGTCAGTCAATCGACATTTGGAAACTGTCCGGCGCTGGAAACGCTCTTTATTCCGCGCATTATTCATGATCAAATCGAAACCAAGCGAGTGTTCGGTGACATGACAAATCCGACAATCACATGGATGGAGCCGGGAATGCCGCGTCCGGATTGGCATTATGATGACGATTTGCCGGATATTGAATTTGACGAGGATAACGAATCGGAAGCAAAGCAAGAAGCGCCTGCACCGGCTGAACCGGAGCAGCTTCCTTCTGATGTCCGGATTCAATCCGCTTTTACAACAGAAGAACGAAAAGACATCGTTGATGCAGAGGCAGTTCGGCAGATTGAGCGTTCGATTGCTTCCATGCAGTCGCAGCTTAAAAATCTGACCGCTGCGGCAGGTGCTGTCGAGAGCGCACCGCAGCTTGACTCAGATATGCTGAATCAGCTTCAGCGGAATTTGTCTCAGATGCAGCAGAATTATGACGCTGTACAGTCCTTGCAGCATTCTGCTGAAACGCTTGATCATTTGCAGAAGCAGATTGATCAGTTTACAGAAATGCAAAGCAAAATGCAACAGATTTCTGCTGTACAGGAATCTGTTGAAGAAAAAGTACGGAATCTTTCCGATCTGGAAGATAAGGTGGAGCAAATCGGTGATGTGTCGCAAATTGCTGCTGAGCTTTCTGAGGTGAAAGAATCTGTCGGTTCGATATCTGAAATGAAAGAAGCTGTTAGTTCGATTCAGGATATTCGCGACAAGGTCGATGAATTGACTGATCTGAAAGCTTCTGTGGAAACAGTCGGCGATTTCAAGGAAATGGCTGGAGCGATATCTGATATTCAGGAAAAAGTCTCTGCAATTGACGAAGTTCAGGAAAAGATTGACGCGATCAATGAAGCAGGCGCAACGGTTGAAGCCATATCAGATGTTCAGGAGAAAATCAGCGCGATTCCGGAATTACAGCAAAAGGTTGATGATTTGTCTGAGCAGACAAATGTTGCAAATGAGCTGCGGGATATTGCAGGTGCGATTTCTCAGGTGCAGGAAAAGCTAAACGTTCTTCCAGAGATTCAGCAAAGAGTCGATTTGCTTTCCAGTGGAACCGGCGTTCACGCAGACGGTATACCGCCGACTGAGACGCAGATGTCTTTGAACAGGAATGCTGCCGTAGCGATGGCTGGCACGCAAAACGCTGCGATGATCGAAACGGATACACAATCTAACACGGTCGTACAACCGGAGCACATTCAGGAGAATGATGCTTTGGAAATGAAACAGAATCAAAATAAGGAGCAAATTCCGATGCAGATCACAACAGAACATCCGCAGAATCAATACGGAAATGTGATTCCATTTGCACCGATTCATTACGGGGAATACAGCAATACAGATAAGGTGTTTACGCATGAGATCAGCAAGTCGCTGCCCGGTCCGGTCGAACGAAGCAATGCGCTGAAATCATATACGATAATTGCTCGCCGCGCATTTTGCGGTTCCGAAGGCGGCGAACGCTTTGAAATTCCGGAAGGAATCCGCCGGATTGAATCTCAGGCGTTCTGGGATTGTCCGCGTCTGATGGCGTTGGAAATTCCTGCTTCATTGACAGAGATCGAACCGGATGCGTTTGCCGGATGCACTCGCTTGACAGATGTTTATTTACCTGTTGATTATCCGGATAGAAAGGCAGTCGATTTGTTCCTGTTCCGTCCGGAAATCCGACTGCATTGGCCGAAAAAGAAGATATTATCCAGACCGCGTATTGAGACTGTTGCGGACCTGATGGAGCAGTTTGACGATATTCTGACAATGCAGAAAGTGAAAAAACTGACAGTCCGGAATCATTTTCTCGAAATCCCAGAAGGATATACCGCAATTGCGCCGTTCTGCATGAAGGAAATTGATATTCGCGCAGATGAACCGGAGCATATTCTGACGACCATTATTTTGCCGAAGAGCGTGCTTCGTGTATCTTCATATGCATTTGCCGGACTCGAAGCGGCACGGCATATTGTGATTCCGGAAGGTCTCCGGATCGTTGAAATGAACGCGTTTACTGGCTGTACAGGACCGTTCCGACTGATTTTACCCAATTCTGTTTCGTATATTGGTCCGTATGCTTTTGCAGCACCATGTCAGTATGAGCAGATTCGTCTTCCGAAAACGCTGCGTACAATCAATGAAAACACATTTTCAAATTGTAATACGCTTGTCAGCCTGAGCATTCCGAATGCCGTGCAGTCAATCGGAGTATGCGCACTTTCCGGCTGTACCAATTTGAATACGCTGACAATTTCGGAGCGTTTTGCAAATCAGCTTCCCGCCATTCTCGATGGACCTGTCAAAATTATGATTAACTGGCTGGAGGATCATACAAATCTTTATAAACAAAAACCGTCAGACGCAATCATGAATGTGGTTGCACCGCATTTCCAGCCAGTGAGCGGACAGCGAATGTTTACGCTGGAATTGAGCCGCGCGTGCAGTGATTTTAATGAGCGTTTGAAGGAGATGCGTATGCATCCGGTCATTGCTCCGCTTGCGCTATCTGAAATGTCAAATCAAACAAAATTTGAGATTCCACTCGGTGTAATCCGACTTTGCAGCTATGCGTTTGGCTACAATCAGCGTTTGATGACGCTGACCGTACCGAAAGCGCTGACAGAGTTCGATTATGCAGCATTCTATGACTGCGAGAGATTGCGCGACATCTTTTTGCCGGAGGAGTTCGATCGGGATGCAGCAGCTGTTCTGTTTATGCGCGATCCGTCGATTCTGATGTACTTTGGCAATGCAAGACCGATTCGTATTCGTCAGCTTACTGTAGAATGTCCGTGGATTTTGACTTCAAGTGATGTTGTCGAATTGGATACAGTTGACGATACTATTACAGTCCCGAACGGCTATCTTGTAATCGCTTCTTTCATGTATCACGGTATTCTCGGAAAACATACGATGAAGCGTTTTGTACTGGCGTCATCTGTCCGTTTGATCGGTTCCAGTTCTTTTGTGCATTTGCGTCAGCTTGAGGAGATTGTCTGTCCGGAAGGCTTGTTGGCTGTGGAACCGGCTGCATTTGTTGAGTGTCCCAATCTGAAACGGGTTGTTCTGCCGAATACACTCCGCTTTTTAGGCGTGCGTGCTTTTGTAGGATGTGAAAATTTGCAGGAAATTGTAATTCCGAGCAGATTTGCAGATCGCATGGCAGAGATTGTACGTGAATGTCCAAAAGTTAAGTTGACATTCTTTGATGCGCCTGTCGATGAAGCTGTAACGGAGATTACTGAGGTCGTTGACGAAATTCCGGCAGTCGAACCTGTGCTTGATGAAATTCCGGAAATCGCAGAGGAAACTGTTGCTGAGGAAGCAACCGAACCCGTTGACGAAATTCCGGCAGTCGAGCCTGTGCTTGATGAAATTACCGAAATCGCAGAGGAAACCGTTGCTGAGGAAGCAGCCGAACCCATTGACGAAATTCCGGCAGTCGAGCCTGTGCTTGATGAGATTCCTGAAATCGCAGAGGAAACCGTTGCAGATGAAGCAACCGAAATCGTTGACGAAATTCCGGCAGTCGAGCCTGTGCTTGATGAAATTCCGGAAATCGCAGAGGAAACTGTTGCTGAGGAAGCAACCGAACCCGTTGACGAAATTCCGGCAGTTGAACCTGTGCTTGATGAAATTCCTGAAATCGCAGAGGAAACTGTTGCTGATGAAGCAACTGAAATCGTTGACGAAATTCCGGCAGTCGAGCCTGTGCTTGATGAGATAACCGAAATCGCAGAGGAAACTGTTGCTGATGAAGCAACTGAAATCGTTGACGAAATTCCGGCAGTCGAGCCTGTGTTTGATGAAATTCCTGAAATCGCAGAGAAAACCGTTGCAGATGAAGCAACCGAAATCGTTGACGAAATTCCGGCAGTCGAGCCTGTGCTTGATGAGATAACCGAAATCGCAGAGGAAACTGTTGCTGAGGAAGCAACCGAAATCGTTGACGATATTCCGGCAGTCGAGCCTGTGCTTGATGAGATAACCGAAATCGCAGAGGAAACTGTTGCTGAGGAAGCAGCCGAACCCGTTGACGAAATTCCGGCAGTCGAGCCTGTGCTTGATGAGATTCCTGAAATCGCAGAGGAAACTGCTGCTGAAGAAGCAGCCGAACCCGTTGACGAAATTCCGGCAGTCGAGCCTGTGTTTGATGAAATTCCTGAAATCGCAGAGAAAACCGTTGCAGATGAAGCAACCGAAATCGTTGACGAAATTCCGGCAGTCGAGCCTGTGCTTGATGAGATTCCTGAAATCGCAGAGGAAACCGTTGCAGATGAAGCAACCGAAATCGTTGACGAAATTCCGGCAGTCGAGCCTGTGCTTGATGAGATTCCTGAAATCGCAGAGGAAACCGTTGCAGATGAAGCAACCGAAATCGTTGACGAAATTCCGGCAGTCGAGCCTGTGCTTGATGAAATTCCGGAAATCGCAGATCCACCTGCTGAACTTATTTCTATTGCAGATGCGTTGTTTGCGGAACCTCACGCAGAATCTTTTGTTGCACAAAGAACTGCGGAATCTGCCGATTCTGCGTCGGTGGAGCTCGAGGCGCCGCAGCAAAATGAACTTCCAACGCTTGAGGGTATGGAGCCGCTTGGAGAGGATTCACTGCCTGTTCTTTCGGCGTTTGATGATGATTTTACATCTGCTCCGAAAGTATCTGCGTGGCGCCGTCATAATTTTGACGCGGCTGCACTCTCTGCACTCGGCGTATTGTCCGAGCCGGATGACATTGCTTTTGCATCACAGTCTGCTGCACCCGCAGCGGCGGCACCAGAGGAAAAGGCTGATATCGTCATTCCGAAGGACGGAAGGTTCTCCGCGAAAGAGAGAAATAAGTGCTATCACGGTGAAGCTGTTCTTGAGATTCCGGCTGGCTATCTGGAAATCCGTGCAGGCGCTTGTGCCGGTCTTGAAAACATGGAATCTGCGGTTTTGCCGAATACGATTGTCAAAATTGGCAGCGGTGCATTTTCTGATTCTACGCTTCTGAAAAATATCTATATTCCGCTTTCCGTTAAGGAAATCGCTTCGGATGCTTTTGAAGGCTGCGATTCGTTGGAAACGGTCACAATGCCGCGTGAGCTGGAATGGCTTGCGAGTGAATTGTTCGGGGAAAATGTCGAAATCACTTGGCTTGAGGAACAGAAACAGGAAACTGCTGCTATTGATGTTGGTGACGGCAGATTTACCAGACAAGTACGCCGTGCACTCTATCACGGTGAACCTACGTTGATCATTCCGGAAGGCTATACTGAAATTCGTCCGGGTGCCTGCGCTGGTCTGGAAACAATTACAGAGGTACGGTTACCGAATACGCTGCAAAAGATTTGTTCCGGCGCTTTCTCGGAATGCACTTCTCTTCGTGTGCTGGCTATTCCGGCTAGCGTTACAATTCTGGAAGAGGATGCTTTTGAAGATTGCGATATGCTCAGCATGGTTGCTGTTCCATCGCATCTCGCGAAAGACGCAAAACTCTGCTTCCCGGATGTCGATTTGGCTATTCTTGATTAACATTTCTTATGATCGCCGCGAAATTACCATCATTTCGCGGCGATTTTTTTCGTAAAACCTTATAAAAACCTGATTTCTTTGAAAAAATGAACGTACCCTCTTGTATTTTCTTTTACTTTGTGCTATAATATAATATGACTTTTGAGAAAGGAGTGCCCAATATGATCGTAATTGAAAACCATATTGGCAGTATTCGCGTGACCAAGTCGTACCTCTATTCTCTGATAGAGCATACCGTCACGAACTGTTTTGGCGTTGCCGACCTGAACGATTCATCGCCGGTTGAGACCTTGAAGACGAAATTGTTCCCAAGTGATATCCGCAGAGGGATTCGTCTGCGCACACAGCAGAACCAGTTGATTGTGGATCTGCATATCGTTACCGGAATCGGTGCGAATATGACTGCGATTACTGACAGCATCCGAAATAAGGTTTGTTATGCAATTGAACAGACAACCGGATTTCAGCCGGCTGCAATTAATATATATATTGACGGCATTCGCGCCTGAGAATTGGAGGAACTCATTTTGATTAGCGGTAAGCAATTGAAAGCAGCAATCATTCATGCTGCAATTCTGATTACCAACCAGAGACGTTCGGTTGATGAGTTGAATGTTTATCCGGTACCGGATGGAGATACCGGAACCAATATGTCCATGACGATCAGTGCTGCAAAGCGCGAACTTGAGCTTTTGTCTGATGACGCGACAGTTTCCGAGGTCGCTGATGTAGCAGCGTCTTCTATGTTGAGAGGTGCGCGCGGAAATTCCGGCGTTATTACATCTCTGCTGTTCCGTGGCTTTTCCAAAGGATTGGCAGGTTTGACAACAGCCGAAAATGCCGATTTTGCAAATGCATTGGAACTTGGTGTGGCAGGTGCATACAAAGCTGTTATGAAGCCGACAGAGGGTACAATCCTGACTGTTTCGCGTATGGCGGCAAATAAGGCGCAGGAGCTTGCAAAGAATGATTTGGATACGATCGCGTTTTGGCAGGGTGTATTGGCAGAAGCAAATGCCGTACTGAAGCAGACAACAGAGATGCTTCCTGCGCTCAAAAAAGCAAATGTGGTTGACGCTGGCGGACAGGGCTTCTGCATCATCATAGGCGGTATGCTGGATTCGTTCAAGGGTGAAGCAATTCCGGAAGAAGCGAACGATTCACAATCCGCATCACCCGACCCGAAAATTGACTTCAATGCCGCAGTTGCGCAGTATGATGAAGAAATAAATTTCACATATTGTACTGAATATATTATCGAAAAGAATGATGCATCGGTAGACGGCGCAAAGCTGCGTGCCTATTTGGAGACCATCGGCGACTGTGTGGTTGTAGTGGAAGATGATGAGATCATCAAGGTTCATGTGCATACGGACGCACCGGGTATGGCTCTGACAAAGGCGTTGGAATTCGGTTGCTTTATCAACGATCCAAAGCCGAAAATTGAAAATATGCGGATTCAGCATGAGGGCAAAGTCAAGGAAGCGCGAATTGTCAAGCAGCAGGAGATTGTTCCTGTCGAGCCAACGAAAGATTTTGGTTTTGTTGCAGTTGCGGCAGGCGGCGGTCTGGAACGGACTTTCCTTGATCTGGGCGTAGATCAGGTTGTCAAGGGCGGTCAGACGATGAATCCCTCAACAGACGATATTCTGAAAGCAATTCACGCAACGCCTGCAAGAACCGTTTTTGTTTTGCCGAATAATAAAAACATTATTATGGCGGCAGAACAGGCAATCAATCTTGCGAATCGTAATGTCATTGTGCTGCAAACCAGAACGATTCCACAAGGTATAGCGGCGATGCTTGCTTATGATGAAAGCGCGGATGTAAACGAGAATCGTACACAGATGACGAAAGCGTTTGAGCGTGTTTCTTCCGGTTCCGTGACATTTGCGGCACGTGATTCTGAGCTTGACGGTCAGAAGATTAAAAAGAATGAAGTGCTCGCGCTGGATAACGGCAAGCTTGCATTTACTGAAAAGGATGTCAACAAGGCTGCTTATAAGCTGATTAAGAAACTGGTCAAGAGTGATACCAGTTATGTCACGGTGATTTATGGTTCTGATGTGACGGAAGATAAGGCGCAGATGCTTTACGATCAGCTCATCATGAAATTTAAGGATAAGATCGAGATTACACTGCTTCATGGCGGACAGCCTGTTTACTTCTATCTGATTTCAGTTGAATGATTACGAAAAGGACGGGAAACCGTCCTTTTCTGTTATATGGAGATCAAAATGGAAAAACGTCAGTATCACAAGGAAATGGAGCAGGAGATTGCTTCGATCCCTGAGGGGAAAGTTCCGAAGCTGCTTCTGCATAGCTGCTGCGGACCGTGCAGTACGGCAGTATTGGAACAACTGATCCCGTATTTTGAGATTGTGCTGTTTTATTACAATCCGAATATTGCACCGGAATCTGAATTTAACCGGAGACTTGCGACGCAGAAACAGCTACTTGAAAAACTGGAACATCCGTATCCGATTACGCTGATTGCACCGCCTTATGATGATAAGCTATTCTGGGACGCAGTCAAAGGCGTAGAGCATACGCCGGAAATGGGGGAGCGCTGTGATCGATGTATCGCCCAGCGTATGCAGGAGTCGCTGATTGCAGCGGAACGATACGGCTGTGATTATTTTACAACAACGCTTACGGTGAGTCCGCATAAAAATGCGCCGTATATCAATGCTTGTTTGGAACAGATCGCAGCAGGGAAATCCGTCAAATATTTGCCGTCTGATTTCAAAAAGCGTGGCGGATATGCGCGTTCGGTTGCGCTCTCGGCGGAATACGAACTGTACCGGCAGGATTACTGCGGTTGCCCGATGTCTCTGCATGAAGCGGAAGCGCGCCGGACAGCACGCGAATCCAAAAAATAAACAATGCAAATGCAAAGAAAATGCATGGATAATTAGATAAAACATGATGGTTTCTATCCAAAATATAAAAAATCGTTATTTTTTTCACAATCTACACGTTTAGCACTTGACAACTGACTACCAAATATAGTATACTGTATGTAGGATTGATACTGTAGTATTTTGTAAAGTCAGCAGACAATCTATCCGAATATGATTTAATGGAGGCTATTACAATGAGCAGAGTTTACAATTTCAGCGCAGGTCCGGCTGTTCTGCCGGAGGAAGTCCTGAAGGAAGCCGCAGAAGAAATGATGGATTACCGCGGAACAGGAATGTCCGTGATGGAAATGAGCCACCGTTCCAAGGCTTATGATCAGATCATTAAAGAAGCTGAACAGGATCTCCGCGATCTGATGAACATTCCGGATAACTACAAGGTCATCTTCCTGCAGGGTGGTGCATCTCTGATATTCGCAGAGGTTCCGATGAACCTGATGAAGAACGGCAAGGCTGCTTATATCATCACTGGTCAGTGGGCGAAGAAGGCTGCTTCCGAAGCTGAGAAGTATGGCGAAGTTGTCCGCATTGCATCTTCTGCTGATAAAACTTTCTCCTATATTCCGGATTGCTCTGATCTGGATATTCCGGAGGACGCTGATTATGTTTATATCTGCGAAAATAATACAATTTATGGTACAAAGTTCTGGGAGCTTCCGAACACCAAGGGCAAGGAGCTTGTCTCTGATGTTTCGTCCTGCTTCCTCTCTGAGCCGATTGATGTTTCCAAGTACGGCGTTGTTTATGGCGGCGTTCAGAAGAATGTCGGTCCTTCCGGCGTCCAGATCGTAATCGTTCGCGAGGATCTGATCGCTGACGGTCCTGCATTTAAGGCTTGCCCGACAATGTGCGACTGGAAGATTCAGGCTGATAATGAGTCTCTCTACAATACGCCGCCTTGCTACGGTATTTACATCTGCGGCAAGGTCTTCAAGTGGATCAAGAAAATGGGCGGTCTTGAAGGTATGAAGGCACATAATGAGAAAAAAGCAAAGATTCTGTATGATTTCCTCGATGAGAGCAAGCTGTTCAAGGCGACTGTCGAAAAGAAAGATCGTTCCTTGATGAATGTACCGTTCATCACTGGTAACGAGGAGCTTGACAAGAAGTTTGTTGCAGAGGCAAAGGCAGCAGGCTTTGAGAATCTCAAGGGTCATAGATCTGTCGGCGGTATGCGTGCTTCTATCTACAATGCTATGCCGCTTGAGGGCGTTGAGAAGCTTGTCGCATTCATGAAGAAGTTTGAAGCAGAAAACGCATGAGTTTGATTGTTTTCGTTTTTTTGATTGGTGCCGGATTGATCGGATTCGGTATCTATCAGAAGAAAACATATTACGGACGTCAGCAAGTTCTGGAGACTGAAATTGTCGATTTTGTCCCGTATAGCGGCGGCACAGGGCTTGACGGGCTTGCGATTTCTGCAATGAGTAGAGTTGTAGGCATGAAGCACCCCGTCATTTTGGTACCGTTGGCAGACGGTACAGAAAAGCGCGTCCGCCTGAATATTACTGTGACAGATGATACTTTCAAACGTTATCCGGATCTTGATATCGGCGGCAGGATTTCGGTCACATATTTTGGTAAAAATCCGTCGATCGCATATTTACAAAATCATCCGTTGGCACAGACGGTTACGAAAGTCAGTTTGCCGCTTTTGATCGGCATTGGCTTGATTATTGTTGATGTACTGATGGTGATTGTCTATATCACAACTCCTAGCGTATAATGAAAGGATAGATATTATGTATCAGATTCAAACATTGAATAAGATTTCTCCTGTTGGTCTCGATCAGCTTGGCGAGAACTATCAGGTTGCAGATACCTTTGAAAATCCGGATGCGATTCTTGTTCGCTCTGCTGTCATGCACGAGATGGAGTTCGGCAGCAATCTGCTTGCAATCGCAAGAGCAGGCGCTGGCGTCAACAACATTCCGCTTGACCGTGCTGCTGAAAATGGTATTGTTGTATTCAATACGCCGGGCGCAAATGCAAACGGCGTTAAGGAGCTTGCACTTGCAGGTATGCTGCTCGCTTCCCGTGATATCGTTGGCGGTATCAACTGGGTACAGACTGTGAAAGACGATGAAAATGTGGCAAAGCTGGTCGAGAAAGGCAAGTCGAAGTTTGCAGGTACAGAGATCAAGGGCAAAAAGCTTGGTATCATTGGTCTGGGTGCAATCGGCGGTCCGCTTGGTAATGCTGCAATTCACCTTGGCATGGAAGTATACGGCTGCGATCCGTATATCTCTGTTGACGCTGCATGGAATCTCTCCCGTGCGATTCATCATGTAAAAACGCGCGAGGAAATCTTCAAGAACTGCGATTTTATCAGCGTGCATACGCCTCTCGTAAAGAATCCGGATCCGAGCATTGCTACAGAAAAGATGATTAACGCAGAGACCATCGCAATGATGAAAGACGGCGTTATCATTCTGAACTTTGCGCGTGATCTTCTTGTTGACGATGAGGCAATGGAAGCAGCCCTGAAGTCCGGAAAGGTTCGCAAATATATCACCGATTTCCCGAATGCTAAGACCGCTAATATGGAAGGCGTCATTGCTATCCCGCATCTTGGCGCATCCACCGAAGAAGCGGAAGATAACTGTGCTGTGATGGCAGCAAAAGAGCTTGTTGATTACATCGAAAATGGTAATATCAAGAATAGCGTGAATTTCCCTAATGCTGAAATGAATGCGGTTGGTCAGAAGATCTGCATTCTGCATAAGAATATTCCTGCAGTCATCGCACAGCTCACGCAGGCAATCAGCGAAGCAGGCGGCAACATCGAAAATATGGTGAACGCAAGCCGCAAGGATTATGCGTATACTATGATTGACGTAACCAACGCAGACGCCAATGCAATCGCTGAAAACATGAAAGCGATCGACGGCGTCATCCGTGTTCGTGTGATCGGTTAATCCAATTTTACGAAAAAAGAAGCAGCACACGCAAAAATCTGCGTGTGCTGTTTTTTTACTGCTTACGTTTGTTCTGTTCGCTTTTCTGATTCTGCTGCTGTGCCTGTCTTTCAGCGTCGTTCTGAGAGCTAGACTGATCGCTGGAGGAAGGAACCTGTCCGTTTCGCCAAAGCGGTGCATTTTGATCTTTCATATGCTTCACCATATTTCCGCATCAGATGCAGACCGGAACGGCGCGGAATCCCGAACCCGATCTGAATGGCGTCGATTCGCCTTCGATCAATAGTATAATCAAATATTGGCGTGTTATGCAAGTGTGCTTTGATTTTTTCAGACGGGATTCTTGTATTCATCGAATAAATACGCTTATCTGTCATAATTTTCTGTTTCTCCCATTGCATTTCATATATGATTATGTTATAATGAAATACGGAGGCGATCAGATGGATGCTCTTCAAAGGAAATATGCGGCACTGCAAGAGATTCTACGCTCATATGGCAGCGTAGCGGTAGCGTTTTCCGGCGGCGTAGATTCCACATTCCTACTTACGGCGGCACAGCAGACGCTCGGAGATCATGTTCTTGCGATTTCTGCAGACTCTGCGTTTGTATCGCGGCGTGAAATTGCAGAGGCGTCGGAATACTGTTCTAGTCGGGGGATTCGCCATATTGTGTTTTGGGCTGATGTGCTGGAGCATCCGGAAATATGCAGCAATCCGATCAATCGCTGTTATATTTGCAAACAAATGATATTTCGGCATATTCAGCAAATTGCCGCTGATCATGGCATTTTTTCTATTGCGGAGGGTACAAATCTTGACGATTTAGACGATTATCGTCCGGGGCTTCAGGCGCTCAAGGAATTTGGAATACACAGCCCGTTGTGCGAGGTTTCGTTGACAAAGCGAGAAATTCGGACGCTTTCCAGTGCCATGAATCTGCCGACATCAAATAAGCCAGCGTATGCTTGTCTGGCGTCGCGGATTCCATATGGAGATGTCATTACCGCAGAAAAACTCCGTATGGCAGAATGTGCAGAACAATTTCTAATGCAAATGGGATTTCGACAGATTCGCGTGAGAATCCATGAGGATATCGCTCGGATTGAAGTTTTACCGTCTGATTTCGAGCAGATTTTGCGAAAGCGTACTGAAATATATGAAAAATTCCGCGCAATTGGCTTCCGCTATACTGCACTTGATCTTCTCGGATACCGAACGGGCAGTCTGAACGAAATATGATAACGGTTTCAATTTGCCGAGAATGGCATAACTATTGAAAAAATGGAGAATGTTACTATGGCTTGTATTATTGTTCCAATGACAGAGGCGATTATCACAACAATCGCTGCAAAGGTTGTAAAAAAGCATGAGGCAGCTTCGCTTACAAATGATACTGAAATCATTCCGATTTCTGAAAAAATTGGCTGGCTGAATAAACTACTCTGGGGCGGTTCTGCGCTGCTTGCATTTGAGCACATTTGGCATGGAGAGATTACTCCGGTATTTCCATTTCTGACTGCCGCTACTGACGCCGCGAGCCGTGCTGCTATGCTGCATGAAATGGCGACATCAGGTGTTGCAATGTCAGTGCTTGTGACGGCTGTTTGGGGATGTATGGTTGCCGTTGTCAGCCGTATGCATAAGAAAAAAAACGATGCCTGTTTGATACAGAAAGAGGTACAGCAGTTATGACATTGCTAATTAGCTGCTTTGCGGCAATAGCTGCGACAATTCTATGGTATACGAATGCAAATGCGCGGAAAATGAAAATAGGGACGCTCTGTTTTATGTATTGGGGTGCTGCTTTGATGTGGCTTGTTGACGCAGTGGCTGCATATCTGGAAGCGAGTGCAGATTTATTTTGCCCGTCAGCCGAAGATATGCTGCACGACAGTTTTCTGGGATTCTCCGCAATTGCCCTTGGTCTTGCGATCTGGCTTGCAATCGTCCTCGTGAAAGATCCGATGGGAACGATTCGTTCGGCATTGATGAGAAAGCATAATGGATAAGCAGGAAGTATTCAAGCTGCTTTTGGCAGTATCGGAACATGAAATAACGCCAGCACAAGCGATGTTGCATTTGAAGCAAGCGCCTTTCGCAGATATCGGTTATGCAAAAATTGATTTGCATCGAGGTCTGCGGCAAGGGATTCCTGAAGTCATATATGGCGCCGAAAAAACAGCAGAGCAGATCGTTGGAATTGTACAAACCATGCTGCAAAACGGTCAAAAACGTATTTTAATCACGCGAATAGAACCGGAGAAAGCCGCCGAAATTGCGAATACGATACCATTTGCCTATCATGCGGATGGTCGGATTGGTTTCGTTGGAAAAATGCCGGAACCATCAGGGCACGGTACAATCGTTGTTGCGACCGGTGGTACAAGTGATTTGCCTGTTGCCGAGGAAGCTGCCTATACTGCGGAAACGCTCGGCAACCGTGTTGTGCGACTGTATGATGTCGGCGTATCCGGATTACACAGGCTGCTTGCGCATATAGACGTCATCATGTCAGCGTCGGTGATTATTGCAGTAGCGGGTATGGAAGGCGCGCTTGCAAGCGTGATTGGCGGACTGGCGGATTGTCCGGTGATTGCCGTACCAACAAGCGTCGGATACGGCGCGTCATTCGGCGGCATATCCGCGCTGCTTTCGATGTTGAATTCGTGCGCAAGCGGCGTCAGCGTTGTCAATATCGACAATGGATTCGGCGCAGGATATCAGGCAAGCCAGATCAATCATATTGGAGGATTGCATGAGAACACTATATCTTGAATGTGACATGGGCGCTGCTGGTGATATGCTGACAGCGGCATTGCTGTCGCTTCTGCCTGAGCCAAAAGTATTTCTGGATCAGATGAATGCGATTGGACTAGATGGCGTATCCGTTTCCGCAGAAACCGTATCTCAGTTTGGCATATCCGGAATGCAGATGCGTATTATGGTAAACGGCGCGGAGGAAGAATCTCACGATGTTCACGAACATGGAGATTGCGAACATCACCATGCCTCACATCACGAGCACGATCATTGTGGCCATCATCATACGCATCATCACGAAGATCGACACGGGCATAGTCACGCTTCCATACAGGATGTGCTGTCGATCATTCAAATGCTTGATATATCCGATACAGTTAAGCGTCATGCCTGCGCGGTATATCAGCTGCTTGCAGAAGCGGAAAGCCATGCACATGGCGTTCCGGTTTCAGAGATTCATTTTCACGAGGTCGGAACCATGGACGCGATCGCTGATATTGTCGGCGTCTGCTTGCTGCTGGATATGCTGCAACCGGAACGAATTGTCGTATCACCTATATCCGTGGGCAGCGGCAGCGTGCGGTGTGCGCACGGGATTCTGCCTGTTCCGGCGCCGGCTACTGCATATATTCTGCGCGGTGTACCAATCCGCAGAGGCAGCGTAGAAGGTGAATTGTGTACGCCGACCGGAGCCGCTTTGCTGAAGTATTTTGCGGATGAATTTGGTGAAATGCCATTGCTTCAGACAGAGCAGATTGGGTATGGATTTGGTAAGAAATCGTTTGATCGGCTGAATTGTGTACGAGTATTTCTGGGCGAAACACCGGCGAAATCCATGCAGATTGCAGAGCTGATCTGCAATGTAGATGATATGACAGGGGAGGAGCTTGGATTTGCGCAGGAGGTTCTGCGCAATGCCGGCGCACGAGAGGTTTTTACGGTGCCTGTCATGATGAAAAAAAACCGTCCTGGCGTGATGCTTGTATGTCTTTGCGTGGCAGAACAAGAAGCGGAAATGATACGGTTGATATTTCGTCATACATCAACAATCGGAATCCGGAAGCATTTGTGCGAGCGATATACGTTGGAATACCAAATTGACCAACGGAATACCGAATACGGCAAGATCCGGACAAAAATAGCGTCCGGCTTTGGCGTGATCAAAACCAAGACGGAATATGAAGATATTGCAGAAATTGCAAGGGCGCATGATTTGACGCTTCGTGAGCTTCGCGAGAAAATAAATACCGAAGCGTAACGCGTGGAAACGTGGCGCGTGACTGACATAAAAATAGAAGCAGTACAGGAATCAATGCACTGTACTGCTTTTTCATGATAGGAGTAAAATTGACTATGAAACTGATTTGTCCAAAATGCAGCGGAGAATTGATATCTGAGGCGAAACGGTATTTCTGTGAGAACGGCCATAGCTATGATCGCGCCAAATCCGGATATGTAAATCTGTTGCTGCGGCAAAGTTGCCGTCGGCGCGGCGACGACGCGGAAATGGCAAAAGCACGACAGTTGTTCCTGAATGCAGGGTATTATCAGATATTACTGGATCGTATCTGCGAAATCATAAAACAGGAAAAACCGTCTGCCATAATAGATGTCGGCTGCGGCGAGGGCTGGTATTCCTGCGCAATTTCCGCCATGCTTCGTCAGAATCAAATGGATACGGCATTATGCGGCGTTGACATATCGCCGGATATTCTACGTTTTGCGGCGGTTCGCGCGAAACAGCAGGGGATTTTGAATGCTGATTGGGCTGTAGCGTCGGTCAATCATCTGCCGATTGCTGATCAGAGCTGCGATTGTATTCTGAACCTATTTGCGCCCTGCGAACCAAACGAGTTCCGACGTATTTTGAAAGAAGATGGGCTGCTTCTGCGTGCCATTCCGCTTGAAAAGCATCTCTGGGAACTGAAAGAGGCGGTATACGATCATCCATATGAAAATAAACCCGTGATAGCGGCACCGGAAGGTTTTGTACAGACTGCGTTTGAACGCTTGACGACAACGATTACGGTTCCGGCGGAGCATCTGAAGGCATTATTTGCCATGACGCCCTATATACATAAAACAGCAGAACAAGATATTGTAAAGCTTGATCGGCTGCCTTTTCTGAAAATAACCGTGTCGTTTGGAATACTGCAATGCAGACCGATAAAAATAGGGGAATAAACAAAAAATCCGGAACTCAAAGTTCCGGATTTTTTTCACGATAAGGATATTTCCAAACCGCGATAAGCGGATTACGGGGCTCGAACCCGCTACCTCCACCTTGGCAAGGTGGCGCTCTACCAGATGAGCTAAATCCGCATTTGAATGCCTCCTGTCGGAATCGAACCAACGACACGGGGATTTTCAGTCCCCTGCTCTACCAACTGAGCTAAAGAGGCATACGACCTGGATGGGACTCGAACCCACGACCTCCGCCGTGACAGGGCGGCGTTCTAACCAACTGAACTACCAGGCCATCTCGTCATCTTCGGAAGTGTTTCGCCTCCGTCAGACGACTTTGTTATTATACCTCAAATACGCAAAAATGTCAAGAGAAAAATTGAAATTTGTCAAGTTTTGGATGAATAAACAAAAATACGCATACAGCAATCAGATTTTAGTGATATAGAATCAAATATGGCGATAGGGGAGTCGCAAGATGTTAATTCAAACCGTTTTCACCGTTTTTGGCAAACAGCTGCAAAACTGCAGTGCGTAGTGCGCGGTGCTCCGGAAGCATTAATTCAGGATCTATATTCAGTAATTGTTTTGCAGCCATTTGCGTTTCCGAGACAAGCGGCATATTGCTGCAAAATGCTGCTTGCATCAGCGGCGGCATTCCATGCTGTGCATGACCGAAGAAATCGCCCGGACCACGTAGTCTGAGATCTTCTTCGGCAATGGCGAATCCGTTATTTGTATGGCTCATAATTTTCAAACGATTACGCGCGTCTTCATTTTTGCTGTCTGTTACAAGGATACAGAAGCTCTGAACCGTACCTCTGCCAACTCTGCCGCGGAGCTGATGGAGCTGTGCCAGTCCGAAACGATCCGCGTTTTCAATCAGAATCAAGGTTGCATTCGGAACATCAACTCCAACCTCGACGACTGTTGTACAGACGAGCAGATCAATTTCATGCGCTTTCATTGCCGCCATGACAGCTTCTTTTTCTGCGGGTTTCATTTTTCCGTGTAATAGTCCGATGCGGTAATCCCGAAACGCACCCTGTTTTAAAGTTTCAGCATAGGTTTCGGCTGCCTGAACATTTTCCAGAGAATCGGATTCCTCAATCATTGCGCAGACCAGATATGCCTGCTCGCCTGCGTCAAGATGCGATCGTATAAAGCCATATGCTCTTTCGCGGTAACCGCCCGTGACGGCAAAGGTCTGAATCGGCAGTCTGCCTTTCGGCATTTCATCGAGTATTGTAATATCGAGATCGCCGTAAACAATGAGTGCAAGCGTTCGCGGAATTGGCGTTGCCGACATGACTAGTTTATGAGGACAGCCGCCCTTTTCTGCAAGAGCTGCTCGCTGTGCAACACCAAATCGATGCTGTTCATCGGTAATCACCAATCCGAGTGCTGAGAATTCGATATCTTTTTGGATGACAGCGTGCGTTCCGATGATAACCGCTGCCGTATCTTCCGCAATCTGCTTTTTGATTGCACGTTTATCCTTTGCTTTCATGGATCCGGTCAATAAAATGGTCTGAATGCCAAGCGGAGCAAGAAAACCGGTCATCGTGCTCATATGCTGCTGTGCAAGGATTTCGGTTGGTGCCATCAGGACGGTCTGCATCCCATTTTTTGCAGTAAATGCAGCAGCGGCGGCGGCGACGGCGGTTTTACCACTGCCAACATCGCCCTGCAGCAGACGGTTCATCGGCTTGGCGCCGCAGAGGTCTTTGCAGATGATTTGAATTGCATGATTCTGTGAACGGGTCAGCGAAAAAGGGAGATGATCATAAAAATCCTGTATAGAAGTGGAAGCAGACATAGAAATTGCAGCCTGACTGCCGCTTTTATGCCGAATCATCAATGTGCCGAGCTGAAATTGCAATAATTCCTCAAAGGCGAGTCGATGCCGTGCAGCGTCCAGTTCTGCGTGGGTATTGGGACGATGTACGATGTGCAATGCGTTTGTCAGCGGCATCAGCTGATAATCCTGCATCAGAGCAGGGGGGAGCGTTTCGATTGGCTGCTGTTTGAGGAGCGTCAAAGTACGCTGAATATTGGTGCGCATCATTTGACTTGTCAAACCGATTGTCTGCGGATAAACGGGCTGCAAAAGCATTGCATTTTCAACTTTTTGAACCTGCGGCGACTGCATTTCGCGGCGTAGGAATCCGCCCGTGAGTTTGCCGTAAGCGTAGTACTGTTCGCCGGCTTTCATAGCCTGATAGGTATACGGCGTATTGAAAAACACGAGCAGCATATCGGATATACCGTCCGTGACAAGAACGCGATAAATTGAAAATCCTTTGCGGACAAAAGCGACCGCTAATTTTTGCAGTACGGTACAGCGGATGGCGCATGGGATACCGTTTTCTACATCTGCGATCATGACAGGATTTGCGTAATCAATATAGGTTCGCGGAAAATGAAACAGCAGATCGTAAGGCGTATGGATGCCGAGCTTATGATATTTTTCAGCGCGTTTTTCACCGACACCTGCAAGATTTTCAATGGGCTGATAAAGTTCATTCATATGGATGTGACCTCAATAACAGGATTGAAAACAGAATAGATGTTCTTTTGTTTCAGTATACCATATTTTGTACTGTCATGTCAAGAAAATGTCCGTATACAATTGGCTGAAATCACAATTCCAGAAAATCGCTTGACTTTTTCCAGAAAATATGATAGACTATGAGAGATAAAAGGGAGTAGCCGGCAAATTTCCAAAGAGATTTGTTGTTCGTGACGTCATACCCGGCATGGTATCTGTGCCCGCACGAAAATCAAATGGCAAGACTTTTGTTGCTGAACAGTTCTTGTTTACGAACTGCTTTGCGATAAAGGTCTGTTTTTTTATTTTTATGACATGAAAGGAAAAGTATTATGGAGGTCTTGTATCAAAATCTACTCAATCTGGATGTCAAAATGATTGTGATGTGGCTGATTGGCGGCATCCTGATTTACCTTGCCGTAAAAAAGGACATGGAACCGACGCTCCTGCTGCCAATGGGATTCGGCGCAATCCTTGTGAACCTGCCGCTTTCCGGAGCAATTACGCATGGCACCTCGGAGGGTCCGCTGAGCATTTTATATGAAGCCGGTATTGCAAACGAATTGTTCCCATTGATCTTGTTTATCGGTATTGGCGCAATGATCGACTTCGGACCGCTGCTCTCGAATCCGATTCTGATGCTGTTCGGCGCTGCTGCACAGTTCGGTATTTTCTTTACGCTTTGTATGGCTTCTATGTTCTTTGATCTGAACGACGCGGCTTCCATTGCGATCATCGGCGCGGCGGATGGCCCGACTTCCATCGTTGTCGGTCAGAAGCTCAATTCCAATTATATCGGCGCGATTATGGTTGCGGCGTATTCGTACATGGCGCTTGTTCCGATCATTCAGCCTCCGATCATCAAGCTTCTGACATCGAAAAAAGAACGCAAGATTCGCATGGAGTATACACAGAAGCCGGTCTCCAAGACAACACGTATTCTGTTCCCGATCTGCATTACAATTATTGCCGGTCTGATTGCGCCTGCATCGGTAGCACTGGTTGGCTTCCTGATGTTCGGCAATCTGATTCGCGAATGCGGCGTATTGGATAGCCTTTCAGAAACCGCACAGAAGGTTCTTGCAAATCTGGTGACTATTTTCCTCGGCATCACGATTGCGTCGCAGATGCAGGCTGAAAACTTCCTGCGCTGGGATACGATTCTGATTTTGATGCTTGGTCTTGTTGCGTTTATCTTTGATACTGCGGGCGGCGTGATCTTTGCAAAGATTCTCAATCTGTTCCTGAAGAAAAAAATCAATCCGATGATTGGCGCTGCCGGTATTTCTGCATTCCCGATGTCCGGCAGAGTTGTGCATAAGCTCGCACTGAAAGAGGATCCGACAAACTTCCTGCTGATGCAGGCGACCGGTGTGAATGTTTCCGGACAGATTGCATCCGTCATTGCCGGCGGTATGATCCTCAATTTCTTCCTGCACTAAACGGAAAGGAGTGCCTGAATCATGAATCTGATGGCTTCATTTGAACCAATGCATTTTCTTGAGAATTTACGTTATATGGGAATTGGTATGCTGGGAATCTTTATTGTTATCGGTATTATCATGCTGTTGACCCTGCTGCTGAACAAATTGACATCGGAAAAGAATTCGTCCGATCAGGAGAACAAATGAGTATCATGGACGAAGATAAGAAAGTTGTGCTTCCAGAGCTTCCGAAACCGCCGGCGGATGAGAAGCCGGAAGAAGGTTTTGTTCCTTACTGCGGTTCAAAGGAAGCAAAGCAACTTGAACGAAATCCAAACGCGAAACTGATTGTCTTGGCTGTTCTGAGTATTATTACGATTTTGTTGTTCTTCATCAGTCATGTAGCACAAAGGAATAACTATTATCAAGCTGTATTACAGAATCTGAGATTTGATTATCGAAATGGAGAAGCTTCGTTTGAAGATATGTTAACCAACGAACCGGGTTCACGTGCGCGAGCGCTGTCTGCGGAGATCGGGAATCAGCAGATTCGCCTGAATACGGCAATGTATATGTTTGATGAAGCACAAAACCTGCAGGATATCGTATCAGAATATGATTATACGCATAATGTGAATGAAGATATTCTGGATGTCCGTACCGGCGCTGAAAAAGGTTTGTTTATGAAATCGTTTACCTATCGCAAAAGTGCAACGGGTTATCAGAAGAAGTCCGGCAGAGAATGGAAGGATGATCCGGAAGCCTATATCCCGAAGCTGAACGAATACTTTTTCGGCACAGAAAATCATAACCGGATGCGGTTTGCCTGTGAGCAGTCCACACTCGTAAATGTCGACGGGAAAGACTACACCTGCGAACTTTGGCTTTTAGAGGATAACAGCGGTTCGCAGACCGTTTATACGACAATTTATCGTTATTATCACGGTTCTCGTCTGGCAGGCGTTCGTATTTTATTTGATTTTGATACAATTATGCAGGTATATGATATCAAAAACTATATTATAGGATAAGAGAACAGCCGGTGCGTGAAAGCTCCGGCTGTTCCTTTATAAGTATTATAGAAGCGTCTGGAAGATGGGCACAGTACCTTTTTCGGAATCCAGTAGAATCAGTTCTGGCGCTGCTTCCTGTAAAATTTTCCGGAATAAACCGACAACCGGAATTTCTGTTTCAAAATGACCGCAATCAAAGAGTGTAAAATCAAGATTATGCGTTTCCGCCCAGACGCTGTGCTTGCAATCGCCGGTGATGAGCGCGTCTGCACCTGCGTGGATTGCTTCCCGTATCAGATCGCCGCCGCTTCCGGTACACCATGCGATACGGCGTATCAAGCCGGCATTTTTTCCCTGATAATATCGTAAATTACTGCAATTAAGGGTGCTTCGGAGCATTTGAGCAAGAGAATAAGCGTCTGTTGGTTGTACAAGATTTGCCGCTCTGCCGAGGACTCGTCCGGGGGAAAGCGTCGCAAGCGGCAGACGTTCCGGAAGCATTGGGATATTGCGGTTCAGAAGATTGCCAAAGTAATCGTTCAATCCGCCTTCCGCGATATCCAGACAGGTATGCGAGCAGATTGCACCGATCTGATACCGAATCAGATGCCAGACAGGATGCCCTGGTGAAACGCTTTTTAACGGCTCCCAGATCACCGGATGATGTGCAAGTATCAGATCCGCATTTTTATTCGCAGCTTCTATTACAACCGACGTCGTAATATCCAGTGTGAGCAATACGGTTTTGACCTGCTGCTTCGGGTATCCGACCAGCAGACCGGATTTGTCATAGGATTCCTGTAATGAAAAAGGTGCGTATGCGTTTAAAATATCATAAATGTCCTGTATTGTCATTTGAGACACCTCCGTTGGGATTCAGCCATAGATCAATTTCATGCAGAAGCACACGAATTTCATTTGCTTCCGCTTCGCTGCCTGCCTCCATGAGTCCGGTTGCTTTATGATGCAGTCGTTCCTGTATACCTGCAACATATATTTTTGTCAGTGGATCGGTGCGCCGCAGTTTACCGAGATAGTTTTGCATTGGGGAATTGGTCTGCACCTCTCCGGTATAGACTGCTTGTATCACCGTATAAACATGAGCGTCCTTGACGGCAGTTTCCCTTGTAATGATAAACCCGTTTTCTGCAAGCCAAGAACGCAGAACTTCCGCTTTGGTCATTGGCTGTAAAACGAGATTGATATTATTTTTTATGAAAGCTGCGCTCGGTGCTGCAAGAATATCCCGTATTGTTTCGCCGCCCATTCCGGCGATCACAACATCCGTAAGTCCTTTTGGATTGACTTTGTCAAAGCCATCGGATAGCACGAGCTTGACATCCTGCTCAACCTGAAATCGTTTCAGGGTACCCATAGCGCTGTTTAACGGTCCCTGTTTGACATCTGTTGCAATGATCTGTTTTGCCTTGCCGCTTTGAATGAGGTAGGCAGGAAGATAGGCGTGATCTGTACCGATATCGCATATGACATCTCCCTTGAGCATTGCAGCACAGCATAGCAATCTGGGTGAAATTGGAATCATAGAATCTGTCTCCTTTTCATGACGATACCATAATTATAGCATAAATGGTTGCATTTTGCAACCATTTTTGATATAATAAACATTGAGAATCATATATGGAACCCAATCCGTCTATTTATGGAGATCATTATGAATCAGGAGCAGATATTAGGCAGCGTTGCTACGGATATGTCATCTGATATTGAAACAACACTGCGTCCGTATTATTTTACGGCAAATCGTGCAAAACAGCTTGGAAGAACTGCTTTTCATCCGGATACAAGCACGCTATGGTGCAGCTTGTCGGCAAGCGGCATCGCGTTTGGATTCCGCGGTACAACGTGTATACTGCGTTTGACTGCAGATTCTGCCTATCAAACAGGTACAGCCGCGGCTGTACGCTACGCGGTTTATCTCAATGATAAATTGATCGCCGATGCGCAGCTTCTGGAACCAGAGCGCACGGTGATTCTTCACAGCAACGGCGACGTGATTTCGTGGGTTCGTCTGATCAAGCTGTCAGAAGCGGAGCATTCGGCGCTTGGTATTCGAGAAATCTGCGTTATGGCTTCACCGGAACTACGACAGAACGAACAGCAGAAAATTTTTTTGCCGGAAGCTCCCAAACCACATCTAATCGAATTTATTGGCGATTCGATTACCTGTGGATACGGCGTGGACGGTCAGAACGGCGAAGTATTCCAAACTGCAAATGAAAACGCTGAGAAATCCTTTGCATATCTGACAGCAAAGCAGTTAAACGCCGATTACAGCATGGTCAGCTACAGCGGTTACGGGATTATTTCCGGTTATACGGCTGATGGAATTGCCAATATACAGCATCTACTGCCGCCATTTTATTCGCTGATCGGTCATGGCTCTGCAATCATCGAGGAACGCTGCCGGATAGATGAAAATTGTTGGGATTTTTCCATACAGCCCGATCTTATCGTGCTCAATCTTGGTACCAACGACGCGTCCTTTACTGGAACCGATGCGGAAAAACAGAACGGTTTTGCAAAAGCATACTGTTCTTTTCTGAAAACAATTCGCGAAAAAAATCCAGCGGCGCCGATTCTTTGCACACTGGGCATCATGGGACAAATGCTCTGCGACGCGGTTGAACTTGCCGTATCCCGCTATATTACTGAGACTTGCGATTCCAATATCCGGACGATGCGATTTGCAATGCAGTCAGAATCAGACGGAATGTCTGTTGACTGTCATCCATCTGCGGTGACGCATGAAAAGGCTGCGGCAAGACTATGTAATGAGATTCGGGTATGGCTCGGCTGGTAGGAGAAAGACATATATTTCCCTGATTGGGTAGGGGTATGATACCGAAAGAATTGATATAAATGCTGCATGAATTTACGGAACGGAGCAGAGACTCCGTGTATATTCAGGAGGGAGAAGAAAATGCTGCTGAAAAAACTTTATGAGGAGATTAACGGAAAACGTGTTTTACTGCTTGGCTACGGCCGCGAAGGCAGGGCGCTTTACCGGCGGATCATTCAGGCGGGCGGATATCGCTGTCTTGGCATTTCCGACGCCAATGCAATTCCGGACGCGCCGGACGAGGCTGTTCTGCATATCGGTACGGATTATCAGGCTGCCATGCTGGATTATGATATCGTGTTCAAAAGCCCCGGAATCGTTCTAAAACCGGAATATCAGCCGGATCAGCTCAAATGCCGTGTGACTTCTTTGACAGAGCTGTTTCTTTCGGCATATCGCGCGCAATGTATCGGTATTACTGGTACGAAGGGAAAATCGACAACATCCTCTCTGCTTTATCATGTACTGCATGAAGCAGGCGTGCCTGCAGTGCTCGGCGGTAATATCGGTATTCCGACGGCGGAACTGTACGAACAGATTATGCCGGAAACTGTCATTGTCATGGAGATCGGCGTGCATCAGCTTGAATACAATCATATTTCTCCGAAAACGGCAGTATTCTTGAATTTATATGAGGAGCACCTCGATCATTACGGCACATTTGCATATTATGCCTACTGCAAAGAGAATATTTACAGAAATCAGCTTCCCGATGATCTGCTGATCTGCGGAGAACCGTCGCTTCCGGTAGCCAGAGACTGTCAGGCGGAGGTTCTGCGTCTTGCTAAGAACGATACGTCTGCGGATGTTTCATTGCTGAATGGCAGAACGATGTATTTTTGTGGTGAGAGCTGCGAAATTCCAGCGGATATTTCATTAACGGGCGAGCATAATCGTCTGAATTGTGCAGTTGTTTACGCGCTTGCAAAACGACTCGGACTGTCGGATGCGCAGATTACAGACGGTATCCGCAGCTTTCAGCCGCTTCCGCATAGATTATCCCCGATTGGAACCTATCACGGGATCCGCTGGGTTGACGATTCTATTTCAACTGCCTGCGAAACCTGCATTCAAGCGCTGGACAGTCTGCCGGATACCGATACCGTTCTGATCGGCGGCATGGATAGAGGCATCAATTATACGCAGCTTTTGGATTATCTGGTAAAATCATCTGTGCCGCATATTATCCTGATGTCGGATTCCGGCAAACGTATCCTTGCCGAAGCGGAAGCCTATCCGGATTCGCTTCGCAGTCGGATGCAGTATGCAGCGGATTTACCGGAGGCTGTTGCCATTGCAAAGCGCATTACGGAGAAGGGGAGAATATGCCTGATGTCTCCGGCTGCTGCAAGTTATAATGTATATCAGAATTTTGAAAAGCGCGGCGAGCATTTCAAGCAGCTTGCAGAGCAGGATTATGTGCGTAAAAAGTGAAAATTTGCCTTTGACTATTGACAAATGCAGAAATATATAGTAAACTAATTGTGTATGGAATACAAACGAGGGGGTAGTATGTCTGCCCGCTGTTTCCGGATTATGTGTAAAGGCGGTTATTCAATGAACTTACTTGACAGGATCTTTGGATCCTACAGCGAAAAAGAACTCGCAAAAATCGAACCGATCAAGAAAAAGGTACTTGATCTGGATGAAGAGTACAAAGGTCTTTCTGATGCTTCGCTGAAAGCCAAAACGACGGAATTTCGTGAACGGCTTGCAAATGGCGAAACACTCGACGATATCATGGTAGAAGCGCTTGCGACAGTTCGTGAAGCTGCTGACCGTATTCTTGGCAAAAAGCCGTTTCCTGTCCAGATTATCGGTGCAATCGTACTGCATCAGGGCAGAATTGCGGAAATGCGTACCGGTGAAGGTAAAACGCTGGTCGCCTGTATCGCATCTTATTTGAATGGTCTGTCCGGCGACGGCGTTCATGTCGTTACGGTCAATGATTATCTGGCAAAAACACAGTCTGATGAAATGGGAAAGGTACTGCGGTTCCTTGGTCTGACAGTCGGCTGTATCATCCATGATCTGAATAACGATGAACGCCGTGCAGCATATAACTGCGACGTAACCTACGGCACCAATAATGAGATCGGCTTTGATTATCTGCGCGATAACATGGTTATCTATAAGAAAGATCGCGTACAGCGTCTGCCGAATTTTGCAATCGTGGACGAGGTGGACTCTATTCTCATCGACGAAGCCAGAACACCGCTGATTATCTCTGGCAGAGGCGATAAGTCTACCGATATGTATGAGCAGGCAGATCGTTTTGCACGTACTCTGACGCCGATCACGGTCGTTGAGACAGACGATAAGGAAGATCAGGACGAAACCTTTGATGAAGCAGATTATATCATTGATGAAAAAGCGAAAACAGCTACGATTACACGCAGAGGCGTCAAAAAAGCTGAGAGTTATTTCCATGTTGAAAACCTCATGGATATGGAAAACATGACGCTGATGCACCATATCAATCAAGCAATTAAGGCGCATGGTATTATGCATCTCGATACTGATTATGTGATCAAAGATGACGAGATCATCATTGTCGATGAGAATACCGGCCGTATGATGATGGGCAGACGTTATAATGATGGTCTGCATCAGGCGATTGAGGCAAAGGAAGGCGTAAAAGTAAAGCACGAATCCAAAACGCTTGCTACTGTTACGTTCCAGAATTACTTCCGTCTTTATAAGAAGCTTTCCGGTATGACCGGTACTGCTATGACGGAGGAAGATGAATTCCGTGAGATCTATAAGCTCGATGTCATTACGATCCCGACCAATAGACCGGTTATCCGAATTGATCAGCCGGATCTGATTTTCCGTACCGAAAAAGCAAAGTATGCGGCGATAATTGATCAGATTATTGCGTGTCACGATAAGGGGCAGCCGGTTCTGGTTGGTACGGTTTCCATCGACAAATCCGAAAAGCTTTCCGAAATGCTGAAGCGCCGCGGCGTGAAGCATGAGGTTCTGAATGCGAAATATCACGCGAAGGAAGCTGAAATCGTTGCGCAGGCAGGTAAGCTCGGCGCCGTTACGATTGCTACAAATATGGCTGGTCGTGGTACGGATATCATGCTCGGCGGCAATGCGGAATTCCTCGCAAAAGCAGAAATGCGCAAGCGTGAAATTCCAGAGGAGATCATTACGGAAGCTGTTGGCTTTGCAGATACCAGCGATGAGGAAATCCTTGCTGCGCGCGAGGTTTACCGTTCGCTATATGATAAATTCAACGAGGAAGTAAAGGTGAAGGCAGTTGACGTCAAGGCTGCCGGCGGTCTTTACATTCTCGGTACTGAACGCCATGAGTCCAGACGTATTGACAACCAGCTTCGCGGTCGTTCCGGTCGTCAGGGCGATGAGGGCGAAAGCCGCTTCTTCCTCTCTGTTGAGGATGATTTGATGCGTATTTTCGCGGGTGACCGTCTCGAAAATATGATGGCGCGTCTGAAACTTGACGAAAATACGCCGATCGAAAGCAAGATGATGTCAAGCGTTATCGAATCCTGTCAGAAAAAGGTCGAGGGTATGCATTTTGCAACCCGTAAAAATGTTCTGAACTACGACGACGTTATGAACACTCAGAGAGAGATCATCTATGGTCAGCGTACACAGGTGCTTGACGGACAGGATCTCCATGCATATATCGTTGATATGATTAAGGAACTGATTCGTACAACGGTTATGACCTATCTCGCAGACGAGGGCGATAAATCAAACTGGAATCTTGTCGGACTGCGCGAATACTTCATGGACTGGATTACCGTTCCGGAAGATTTTGAGTGGGACGATGAGAAACTCAATCGTACTGAGCGCAGCGATATTGTTAAAATGCTGACAGATCGTACACTTGCAGTCTATCAAATGCGCGAAAATACCATCGGACACGACGAATTGCGTGAATTGGAACGCGTGGTTCTGTTGAAAGTCGTTGATACAAAGTGGATGGCGCATATTGACGATATGGACGAGCTGAAACGCGGTATGGGACTTCGCGGCTATGCGCAGAAGAATCCGGTCGTGGAATATCGTTACGAAGGCTTTGAAATGTTTGACGCGATGGTTGAGGCAATCCGTGAAGATACCGTCCGTCTGCTGCTGACAATCAAGCTTGCCGAGAATAAGGCGCCGGAGCGTGAGCAGGTCGCAAAGCCGGACGCACCGAATTCCGGTGCCGGCGATGGCAGCTTCACTCGTCAGGCTGTCTCAAAGAAAAAGGCGCGTCCAAACGATCCGTGTCCTTGCGGCAGCGGCAAGAAATATAAATTCTGCTGCGGCATGAAAAAACAGTAAGATAGAAAAGGAGTATTCTGCCTCCCTGCGATTGTCGTTCGATGATATGCTGCTTGTGCAGAAATCTCTTAGATAATACATATAATAGCTTTGTGAATGATTTGAGGGGTTTTGAATTTTATTGGTAAAGAAAGAGGAGGACTTTTCATGAAGCCAACACTGCGTTTTATCAAATCAGGGCTATGCGTCTGCCTTTCTGCTATGATGCTTGGTACCTGCACGCTGCCTGCTTTTGCGTCGGCAGGCGAGGATCCGGGAACTGTCGATGACGCTGACAAGAAGTTCCCTGATCCCGACAGTTTTTCCTATGATGACGTAGAAGTGGATTTTGCTAAGGGTCTCCAGTACACACTGCATTTCTATGATGCAAATAAGTGCGGCAAACGTACCGGCAGATTGGAATGGCGTGCTGACTGTCATATGGAGGATCAGAAAATTCCGCTCAAACAGTATGGCGAGGATTTCAAGGGAATCAATCTGCCGGAGGAGTGGATTGAGGAACACCGCGAGGAGCTTGATCCGGATGGGGATGGTACTCTCGATTGCGAAGGCGGTATGCACGATGCAGGTGACCACGTAAAATTCGGTCTGCCCGGTTCCTATGCAGCATCGACGCTGGGCTGGGGATATTATGAATTTCGCGAAGCATATGAAAAAACCGGAAACGCTGAACATATGGAGGATATTCTCCACGCGTTTTGCGATTTCTATTTGAAGTCGCTGTATTACGATAAGGACGGTAAGCTGCTTGCCTATGTTTATCAGGTCGGCGAGGGTAATATCGACCATAACTATTGGCTTTGTCCGGATCTGCAGGGTGAGCATCTTCTTGATTTTGCACGACCTGCATATCTTGCAACCGAACAAAACGTATTTTCGGCAGAAACACAAACGAAGCAGACCGATTCCCGTGCTTCCGATATGTGTGCAGGCGCAGCGGCTGCGCTCGCAATCAACTACCTGAATTTTATGGACACGGATCCGGAATATGCGGAAAAATGCCTCAAGGGCGCAAAGGACCTTTACGAAATGGCTGTGAATTCCCATGAGGAAAGTGACGGTCTGGAAGTTATTTCTTTGGGCTATGACGGCGGCTTCTATGAGTCCAGCTACGACTATGATGAACTGGCATGGGCAGCAGTCTGGCTCTATTACTGCGAATGCAAGGGCGATATCTCTGTCCGCAATGAAGAAGCATACGACAAGTATATTATGCCGATTATTGCCGTAGATGAATCCGTTGAACAGGAAAACAATGGTCATCCGTATGTCGGCTATATGAAGCGTATTATTGCAGATACCAACAACTGCTGGAATAATATCTGGGTTCACTGCTGGGATACCATCTGGGGCGGCGTATTTGCAAAGCTCGCACCAGTTACCAATCTGGAGCGTGACTGGTATATTTTCCGTTGGAACTGCGAATTCTGGTCTGGTATTACGCATCTGGATCCGGGCCTTGTTGATACGATCTGGAACAAGGAGTTTGTTTGGGATACGCAGCCGGAAAAGCCGGAAGCTACCGACTACCTGAAAAAGACGCCTGCCGGCTTCTCAATGCTGAACGAATACGGTTCTGCTCGTTATAACACTGCTGCTGAGCTTTGTTGCCTTGTTTATGCAAAGGAAGCACAGGACCATGAAAAGCAGCAGGATCCGCTACGCTTTGCACAATGGGCAAGAGAGCAAATGGAATACATCATGGGCAAAAACCCGATGAACCGTCCGTATATTGTTGGTTGGTCTGAGACTGCGGCTTCTCATCCGCACCATAGAGCGTCTCACGGATCTAAGGATCAGAATATGGATAATCCGCCCGATCAGGTTCATGTCCTCTGGGGCGCTTTGGTCGGCGGTCCGGATGCAGGTGACTGGCATCGTGATATTACAAAGGACTATATTTATAACGAAGTTGCGGTTGACTATAATGCCGCAGTTGTTGGCGCTTGCGCAGGTCTCTATCATTTCTATGGCACTGACGAAATGAGCAGTGAGGAAAATTTCCCGCCTCCCGAATCCAGTATGAAATCTGCGGAGGAGATTCGTGAATTTATTCTGAAGGCTGCCGTTGGTCAGGAAAGCAACAGACAAACACAGGTTCTGATTTCGTTTACAAATGAAACGCTTTTGCCGCCGCGCTATCTGAACGAAGCAAAGGCAAGATACTATTTCAATATTGAAGAAATATTTGCTCATGGTCAGACTGTCGACGATATCAAGGTTGATATGCAGTATGACAAAATGGCTGCACAGTCCCATAACGAATATGAAGTTCAGACGGAAATTGTCCAGTATAACGACAATGGTGATTGCTATCTCGAAATGACTTGGGCAGGTTATAAGTATTACGGTGCAATGGATATTCAATTTGCACTGGTAGATGAAACGCCAAATGCGGAATATGACTTTGTCTGGGATCCGTCGAATGACTATAGCCGAGAGGGCATGGTAACTGAGGAAGGTCTTGGAAAATCACTGAACGAATGTCCGGTTGAATTTGATAAGATTACGCTGTATGTGGATGGCGAGCTTGTCTGGGGTATTCCGCCAGAGGGGGCGCCCGGACTCGATGGAGAAACAACAAAGCCCGGCACGGGTACCACTTCCGGTTCCGAAGTAACTTATGGCGATGTCAACTGTGATAAATCAGTCGATGTTGCCGACGCTGTTTTGCTTGCACGCATGGTCGCTGAAGATTCGACTGCGATGATTACCTCACAAGGTAAATTGAATGCGGACTGCAAGAAAAATGGAAATTTGGAGAGCGATGATGTCGTTCGTATTTTGCAGTATATTGCAAGACTGATTGACTATTCGGTTCTTGGCACAAAATAATGAAAACAGCGGTGTATCAGTCACGGTGCACCGCTGATTTTATGAACAGGAGGCTGAAATGATTCCACTTGCTGAGCGGCTTCGGCCGCAGAATATTGAAGATATGGTTGGACAGCCGCATTTGTTTGCAGCCGGAATGCCGATGCGTCGCATTATTGAATCGGGTCAGGTACCAAATATGATCTTTTACGGTCCATCCGGTGTGGGAAAAACGACGCTTGCACGGATGATTGCAGATCAAACCGATATGTCCCTACATAAATTGAATGGAACAACCGCTTCCGTCGGAGATATTCGCGATATCTTACAGGAGAGCAATTCTTTGTTCGCTTCAAACGGTGTGCTGTTGTATTTGGATGAAATTCAGTATCTGAATAAAAAACAGCAGCAAAGCTTGCTTGAGTATATTGAAAACGGCAGTGTTACGCTGATCGCTTCGACAACCGAAAATCCTTATTTTGCTGTATTTAACGCGATTATCAGCCGTTCCACTGTTTTTGAATTCAAGCCTGTGACGCAGGAGCAAATGTATCCTGCTGTTATGCGTGCATTTCGTTTTCTGGCTTCGGAGCAGAATATTCCGATTCATTATTCGCCGGAGGTTGTATCCTATATCGCAGCAGGCTGCGGCGGCGATGTCCGAAAAGCAATCAATACCGTTGAGCTTTCGGTACTAGCTGCCGATCATTCGCAAAATGAACTGAATATTGAGCTTGATGCGGTGAAAGCACTGACGCAGCGCAGCAATATGCGATATGACCGTGACGGCGAACAACATTACGATTTACTTTCTGCGCTTCATAAGTCGATACGCGGTTCGGATGAGAATGCGGCGATTCATTATGCGGCTCGACTTATGGAGGCAGGGGACTTACTGCCGCTATGTCGGCGTCTGCTTTGCATTGCATCGGAAGATGTTGGTCTTGCGTATCCAATGGCGATTCCAATTGTCAAGGCGGCGGTCGATACTGCCTTGCAGCTCGGATTTCCGGAAGCGCGGCTGCCGCTTGCAAATGCAGTCATTTTACTTGCAACTGCGCCAAAATCAAATAGCGCCTATCTTGCAATAGACGCTGCATCCGCAGATATTCGCGCAGGACTCTCCGGCGATTTTCCGCGTGCCCTGCAAAATGTGCATTTTGATGGTGCGGATGTGAAAGAGAAAGGTCAGCATTATCTGTATCCACATGATTATCCGAATCACTGGGTACAGCAGCAATATTTGCCGAATACGCTCAAAAACCGTGTGTATTATCATTACGGTGAGAATAAAGCGGAACAGTCTGCCAAAGCTTACTGGGAGAAAATCAAAAAATAATATAAGACAATTCAAAAACCCTCGCCAAAAGAATCAGCGAGGGTAAATATACAATATCATCGAACACAAATCCATATGATAAGCGGAAACGAAATCAGCGATACCAGAGTCGTCAGGAAGATGCCCTGCGAAGCGAGTGTTTCGTTTCCGTTGTATTCTGTAGCAAATAATGCAGTTGTATTTGCGACAGGCATACAAGACATCAGCAGCAGGGTAGAGGCGAGAACATCGTGCTTGACAAAGCCGCGGATGAGAAACCAGAATACAAGCGGCAACACAAATTGCCGTAGCAGCACATAAATGTTCATGCGCATATTGGTTAGAACGTTCTTATATTTCATGCCGCTGAGATTTGCACCGACGATGAGCATTGCCAGCGGAGAGGTAAGATCGCCGAGCGTACCGCAAGTATCTGCGATGACGTCAGGCAATGGAATGCGGCATACAAAAATCAGAATTCCAACAGCAGTACCGATGACAGCTGGCGTCAGCAGCAGTTTTTTCCAAGGAATCTGTCGGACGGTTTCTTTAATTGAGCCGCCGGACGCCTGAGCTGTGCCACCCATGAGAATTACACCGATTGTATAAACAAGAATATTAAATACGCTGTTGAGGATCGCCGCATAGAATAATCCTTCTGTGCCATATACAGATTGGACAACCGGAAACCCCATGAATCCGACATTGCCGAAAATCGTCATAAAGATGTAGAGTCGTTTGTCAGATTTACTCGGTCGCATCAATGCAGTCAAAATCAGCGAAAGCAGAATCATCAGAAAATAAAACGCGAATGCATAAAGAAACAGCATACCAACAGAATCGGAAGTATCTGTCTGCTGCGTATTCAGCATATTCATCCTGCCATAAAATGCGTCAATCATCATTAGCGGAGTCGTGACATGAAGCAAAATCTTTGTCAGCTTTTGCTTGGTATGCTGATCGAGCAATTCTAACCTTGCAAGTGCATAGCCGAGACAGAGAATCAGGAACAGCTTTATCATTTGCGTGATAATAACGGATATATCCATATAACCTCTCATCATTGTAATAGAATAGCTCTATTATAACGCGGAATACAAAATTTGTCAAGGAAAACACCATAATGCATGATCGTGAATCTATCTAATTGCATCTAATCCACATTTGGTGCAATTAAGCAGAAGAATATAAGAATAGAGAATTACGTTTCAAGTTTGACAAAGCTTTGAAATTCTGCTATAATGAGCTACAGAGAATCGGTGAATGGAGGTTTTTAAAATGCACTTATTCCGCCGCGGTATGCGGGATGGTATTTCGATTGCGCTCGGATATTTATCAGTTTCATTTAGTTTTGGGATACTTTCTGTGCAGTCGGGGTTGACTGTATGGCAAGCTGTTCTGATTTCTTTGACGAATCTGACTTCTGCCGGACAAGTAGCCGGAGTTGGTCTGATTGCTTCACAGTCGTCGATGCTGGAACTATTCATGGCTGAAGTGATAATCAATATTCGATATTCGCTGATGAGTCTTGTGCTGTCACAGAAAGCAGATAGTTCCTTTCGAGTGCCGCATCGGCTGCTTGCTTCTTTTGGTATCACAGATGAAATATTTGCCGTTGCTTCCATTCAAAAAGAACCTGT
Organism: Oscillospiraceae bacterium; assembly: GCA_016296505.1. Lineage (GTDB taxonomy): Bacteria > Bacillota > Clostridia > Oscillospirales > Ruminococcaceae > Firm-04. The sequence continues at coordinate 15,976 of JAEDJD010000011.1, read as the reverse complement.
CAAGCCCGCGTACTGGTATGGTTTGATGATTATGCCATTTTTCGGCTGGACAATTGGAACATGGTTTGGTGCAGCTGCTGGAACTATTCTTCCGGTACAGATTACGAATGCGCTTGGCATTGCGCTCTATGGAATGTTTCTTGCAATCATTCTGCCGCCTGCACGGAAATCCAAAGCAATTCTAGCTGTCATCTCGATGGCTGCTTTGATTTCGGTCTTGCTTCATGTTACACTGAAATCGTTGTCTGGCGGATTCATTATGATTATCGCAGCACTTTCGGCTTCTATTTTGGGCGCAATTTTCTTTCCGATTCCGGAAGATCAGGTGGTACAGGAGGCAGAGACATGACAAAGACTATGATTTCGATTGGCGTCATGGCTCTGACGACTTATTTGATTCGGATGATTCCTTTTACATTTTTTCAGCGAAAAATAAAAAATCGTTTTATCAAGAGTATTCTGTATTATATTCCATATGCTGTACTCAGCGCTATGACAATTCCTTCCATTTTCTATGCCACGCAGGATGTACCGTCTGCAATTGCTGGTACTGTTGTTGCCGTGCTTCTGGCTTATCTTGAACTTCCGCTGATTGTCGTTGCACTTTCTGCATCTGCGGCAGCATATCTGGCAATGCTCCTGATACCACTATTACTGAAATGATAACAGCTGCACCGTTTTGAAACAACAGTGCAGCTGTTTTTATTGTCTATCTAGACACTTACGCATTTGCAAGGGGCGCGGCTGAGGCAGATTGATGAGACGTAATACAGCAAAATATAGCGTTCCACCAAGGATACCGCAAAGTATCATGACTGTAGTTTTCGGAATACGTATATATTCGCCGAGTTTGACCATCAGCAGTATGATTTGCCATGTACCAAATAGTACGATTGCTGGTCGGAATAAAATACGTTTCCATACCGGCTTGAGTTCAGTCATGCGGAGTACAAAATATAGTCGGATTGCATTTCCGCTAAGATTACACGCAAGATATGACGCCGCGATGCCGTAAAACCCAAACAGCGGAACGCAAATCAACAGGACGGAAATACGCACAACATATTCTGCAAGATAATTGAGAGAAGAAAAGTTATGTTTACCGAGACCACGCAAAATCCCTTCCATAATGATCTCCAGATAGATAAACGGAACAACAGGCGCCATAACGCGAAGAATCTCTCCAGTACCACGATCTCCTCCAAGTATTGTTCCGATCTCTTTTCCGAATTGCACCAAAAATAAAACAATAAAAAGAGAATAAGCGATTGTATATTCAAGCGCGCGCTGTGTAATCAGCCTGACTGAATGATGATCGTGCGCTGCATTCGCTTTCGACAACTCCGGCACGATCAAGCCGGACATCACGCATTGAATGACAGACGGGAAAAATAAAGTTGGTATGATGATGGCTTCAAATTCACCGAACTGTGCAAGCGCTTCTGTCGGACTGTTTCCAAATTGCAGTAAGGTTAATGGAACAAGCGCGTCATTCGTTGTACTGAGAATTGCGACCAGTGAAGCGTTTCCCATGATTGGCAGCAGCAGACGGATGAATCGAGAAAATGAAAAAGAACAGATGGTGCAGTTTTCACGATGCGGCATACGTGCAAGAGCAAGAAATAGCACGGAACTCCCCTGCCCTGTTATCATGGATAACGCAAATGTAGCAATAATACTCAGCGTTCCACGCGGAATCAGAAATATTGTACAGAAAGCAAGTGTACCGGCTTTCATGACAAATTCAATACACTCTGCGATTGCTGGAAGATAAACGCGATTATATGCGTAGCAGCGTCCTTTCAGACAAGAAGAAATTGCAGAAAGCGGCAGCGATACACTCAGCAGCCGAATTGTTGTCGCAGTTAAATCCGCCTGATGCAGCAGCTTTCCTGGTATATCTGCAAAAACGCAGAGCAAAATCGCAGCAGTTGTACTAAGCGTCAGGCTAAAACCTGATATATACTGATATACTCGGTGTGGATTTCCGCCGCATCCCAATTCCTCTGACATAAATCGACTTGCTGCAATAAAGCCGCTGCCACCGCTTAAAATTGCGGCAAGACTATAAAACGAACCAATCAGAGTCATTTCACCGACGTTTGCCGCGCCTAACTGATGCGTCAGATAAATATTCAGCAGTAATCCAAGTCCTTGCAGTCCAACAGAAAATAAGCTGAGAATGATTGTTTCTGACAGCATACGGCGGCTGTTCTGCGCATTTACCATAAGCTCACCTCATTGACAGCATATGCCAATGTACAAAAAAAAAGAATCCCACCGAGATGATTCGACAGGATTCAATCTTGATATTAAGATGCAAACACAGCAACAAATGTCACAAGCTGATTTTCGCTGGTTACTTGCAGCGTGCCGCCCATCTGACGCACGATACTTCTTGCGATGCTCAATCCCAAGCCGGAACCGTTTGGACTGCTTTCTCGATCCAGTCTGTAAAAGCGGTCGAAAAGATGCGCAAGCTGTTCCTGCGGAATATCCTTAGCGGTATTCGCAACGCTCAAACGTATTTTGCCCTGCACATCCTTGGAAAGAGAGACCGTGATCTGCGCTTTGGGCAGCGAGTGCAGAATGGCATTGTCCAGAAGTATCGAAAGGAGCTGCTTGATATTATCTTCTTCTGCAATCAGCATAACATTCCGCTGAATGACCGTGTTTAAGGTCTTGCCATTCTCATAAATAATCGGTTCAAACAGCAGACATATATTGGAGACAGTTTCTGAAAGCGGAAGCGGTCCCAGCGTATCCGTTTTACCGGAAGTGTTGTCCATACGCGCTACCGAAAGCAGATTCGAGACAAGCTTTGACATACGCATCGTTTCGGATTGGATATAACTGAGCCACTTATTCTGATCGGCGACAGATTCATGCGGATTGGCAAGAATTACCTCTGTATTCGCAGAGATGACAGCAAGCGGCGTCTTTAGCTCATGCGAAGCGTCTGCAACAAATTGTTTTTGCTTTTCCCAAGCAATAGCGGTTGGCTGAACCGTCCAGTTCGCGAGTTTATTGCTGATACCGAACATTAACAGCAAACCAAGTACGGTAATCAGCAGAAAGATAAACAGCAGCCGATTCAGCGTAGAGATTTCCAGCGTCCGGTTCAGAAGAACCAAGCGCAGATTTCCCGCGTCATCCGGTTTATACATAAAGCGATAGGAGGTATCTCCAACTTCTATGACGCCTGCATTGGAACCGCGGCGCTTGACTTCATTTATGGCATGATGAACCGTATTAAACTGTTCTCCATCGGATGTATTGGTATGATTGCTGCTATATGAAGCAATATTGCCATCATGATCCAGTTCAGCGATGAATGCGTCAGGGATATATTGTCCTTCTTGTACAGGGACAAGCTGCGGAACCATCTGGATTTCCGAGGATACGATCAGTGCAGACGCAAGCGGAACTGTTGTCGTTTGCGTAGAGGATTGATTGGATGTTTGATCTTCAGCTTCTGTCCTGCTCGTCTCACTTCGATTTGTTTCCGGTAAACAGGTTTCGGAATGGGTTTCGTGATTATGTTCTGTATCATGCGGTTTGGTTTGGAGTGGTTTTTGCGGTTGGATTTCTGGTTCCTGCGGAATTTCGGGCTGTTTGCTATGCTCCGGATTATGTTCAATATCAAGTTCTGGTTTTTGAGGTTCCGTATGAGCTGGCTCGGATGGCGTGGTATTTGGCTGTTCTGGCGTTGTGATATCCGGATGTTGATTCGGGTCCCACTGCCAATCGGGATTATTGGGTACCATCCATGGATACACAGGCCACGGATACACGGGCCATGGATATACAGGCCATGGATATACAGGCCATTGTGGCTGCTGCGGATTGGGATTCCAATATTGATTATTATCCGATGGAATGTATTGCCCCGGCGGCTGCCAGTAATTATTCTGATCGGATGAAGACTCGGAAGTATTTCCGTCAAGATATTCCCGATTGGAGTAGTGGGGGTTATCGCTGTCATTTTCAGTGTCAGAAGACGCATTTTGCTCATTCTTCCAATTATAACACTCGCAATCAGAAGATTGATTATCAAGTGGAATATGCTCAGGCGTCATCTGAAACAAGGTTGGTTCTGCCGATTCCTGCATTTCCGGTGAATCCGGCATTTTCGTATCCTGAATCATCTCCTGCATGACCGAGTAAGAGAAACTGATTTCCGCATGATAAAGAAATCCGAACAGCACTGCAAGACATACCAGCAGTGTTCCGCTCAGCAGCGCCATATTCGTAATCAGATATCTTCGCTTCAATTTTTGAATCATGCGGCACACCTCCTTTCAGAATGCTGCAAAACAAGAATTATTCCTTTTCTTCCAGACAATATCCAACGCCGCGCACGGTTTTAATTGCGACTTTTGATTTCATATGTGCGAGTTTTTTGCGGAGAAAGCTGACGTAAACCTCTACATTATTGTTTTCTGCGTCGGACTCATACCCCCATATTTTCACGATCAGCGTTTCTTTGGAGAGGATTCGATTTCCATTTTTGAGGAACAGCTCCATCATGGAAAACTCTTTCAGACCGAGCTTAAAGGAATTCTTGCCGCAGAATAACTCATAGGTAGAAAGATTTAACGTCAGGTCACTCCATGTCAGGACATTTTCAAAAATTACATTCGCGTTTCTGCGATATAGCGAACGGATACGCGCAAGCAGTTCATCTGAGGAAAACGGCTTTGTCATGTAATCGTCGGCGCCCACATCCAGTCCAGCGACTTTGTCTGCGATACTATCCTTTGCAGTCAGTAACAAAACAGGCGTTGTCAGCTTTGACCTGCGGATTTCGCGCAATACATCCAGACCGTTCATTTTCGGAAGCATAACATCCAGAATAATCATATCATAGATACCGGAAAGCGCGCTGTCCAATCCGGATTCTCCGTCATAACAAGCGTCAACAATATATTTATTTTTGTGAAATATCTGGACAAGTGCGTCTGAAAGCGCAGCTTCATCTTCAACAAGCAAAATTCTCATTTGCAGATACCTCTTCCTGTAATTTTTTGTCTACTTTCATTATACTATAAAATTGCACGAAACGCAAGTGCTTTTCTTCCTTTTTCATGCACAAAAAGCATTTTCCCGCATAAGATATAGAAAAATTCAGAAAGAGGTGTTTTCAATGCCGATTGTATTTTTAAGTCCCTCGACGCAGGAATGGAATCCTTATGTAGATGGAACGGGCAATGAAGAAATGGTGATGAATATGCTTGCGACAAAAATGGAACCATATCTGCGTTCAAGCGGCATTGCCTATGTCAGAAACGATCCGGAGCGATACGTTGCCGGTGCGATTGCGGATTCCAACGCTGGTAAATTCGATGTACATCTTGCCTTGCATTCCAATGCTGCACCAGAACAATTTTCCGGTATTCTGCGCGGAATTGACGCATATTACGCTCCGAAAAGCTATGAGAGCGAGATGCTTGCCACCATTATCGCGAATAATATGCAGCAAATCTATCCGCTGGAAAATCAGGTTGTCGCGAGACCAACGAACAGTCTTGCCGAAGTGCTGCGTACAAAAGCAGTTGCAGTGCTCGTGGAAATCGGGTATCATGACAATCCGGAGGACGCCGCATGGATTCGTTCTAACCTCAAACAGATCGCCCAAAATCTTGTACTTTCGTTGACGGATTACTTCGGAATTCCGTTCATCAATGAAACAGAGCCGTTTCATGGAACAGTTCAGACAAAAGGAAGCCGTCTGAATCTTCGAGGCTATCCTGCGACAACCGGAAAAATACTGACGCAGATTCCGGATAAAACAGAGCTAATCCTTTACGGTGAAACAGACGGCTGGTTTGTTACAAATTATAATGGAAAAACGGGATACGTCAGCAGCGAATTTATTCGCTTATAATTGTTGCAGACGTTATATCCTCAATGATTTTGCGGAATATCGGTGCGGCGGCTTCATTACCCGAGCCGCCGTTCTCAATGAATACTGTGACGGCATATTGAGGATGATTGACAGGAAAAAAGCCTGTCATCCAAGCGTGACAGAGTTCATTTCCATTTTCATCTGTTTTTCCGGTCTGGGCAGTCGAGGTCTTTCCGGCTGCTCTGGTATTCTCTGGTTTTCCCTTAGTATTTTTGGATTTTTCTATGGCAGAGACCATCATGCGGCGCACTTTGGCAGCAGTATCAGAAGATACGGCTCTATGCTGAACAAATTCAGTCTTGGTAAGCAGAATGTCTTTTTCCATAGTTAAACCGCGTACTAATACAGGTTCAGAATAAATGCCGTCATTTGCAATGCAAGCTGTCATGGCGCATACCTGAAGCGGCGTTGCGAGCAGTTTACCTTGTCCAAAGCTCATATTTGCCTTTTCCGCTTCAATTTGCAAATCTTCGACAGATTGCAGATATCCGCCTGCGGAAATCAGACCTTGCGCCAGTTCTGTTTCTTTGCCAAAGCCAAGCGCAGACGCAGTATCATGCATAATTTCAGGCGTCATCCGGTTACTGAGTGTGATAAAATACGGGTTGCATGATTGAATCATCGCCTTCTGCATATCCATGACGCCGTGACCATTCCGATTATGACAGCGAAATCGTTGTCCGTAAACAGAAACCGCACCTTCGCATTCGTACATATATTTTACCGGAATCTGATGTTCCAACGCTGCGGCAGCGGTCACGATTTTGAATACGGATCCAACACTGTACGCAGAAAATGCGCGATTCACAAATGGCGCACTGTCCATTTTCATTGCGTCTGCGAGATGATCCGGATCGTATACAGGCGTACTGGCACACGAAACTATTTCTCCGGTTTCAATTTGCATAACAATGGCGGCACCTGCATTGGGAGCTGCCTGTTGCAAGACTTTTTCTGTAATATGCTGGATATCCTTATCTATCGTTGTGACAACGCCGCCGCCTTTTTGTCCGTTCATGATTAGGGAACGTCCAGCACCGGCAAGTACCTCTCCGTTTCCACTGACGGAAAATGTAACGTCAGCAGATGAATCGCAGTAAGAAAGCCAGTCTGAGAATGCTAGCTCCAATCCGGACATTGCGGTTCCGTTCTGACGATATCCAAGCAAATGCTGCGCTGGAAGCGCACCGTCAGACTTTCGTGCGCCGTGCAGGACAACCAAATTCTGGTTTTCCTCTGCTTCTTCATTTAAATAACAATAGAACGGCGTATTGTGCTGAATCTGTGCGCTGACTGCTTCACGGTCTGTAAGCTTTGCGAAAATTGGCGCCAGTGTTTCAGGCGTTGGATTGACCACAGCGATAATTACATCGTTGGGATGATTGAGTGGAAAAAAATTCCTGTCATAGATGGTCCCTTCTGTCAGCGGAATATGCAAATGATAATGACCCTGACGACCACTGATTTCTATCACCTGATTTTTCCGAAGAATGGAAAGAAGCTGTACAATCATGCCTGCCATACAGAGCAGCAGTATACCGGAAAGCAGCAATAGGCGGATCGGACGTTTTTTCATTGCAGAATACTTCCTTTCGATTTCTTACATCAGGAGTATCTGCAAAATATGGATTTCTATACAAAAAAAGTGTACTGAGTTTAGTCAGTACACTTCTTCAATCAAACTGCAAAATTACCGGAAAGGTAATCATCGTTGACCACGTAATAAACCATACCTTCTGTTGCATTGATATAAAGGGTAAGCTGCTTCATATCAGACAACGCATTCCCCTTTGCAGTCCAATCTGCTTTCGCACGTTCAATCAGCGAATCGGTGGATTCGGAAACATTCGGAAGCTCAATGACAACCTTTGCTTCAATCTTTTCAGCGGTTTTCTTGACTGCTGTTTTTTTTGCTGCGGTCTGACGCGGCTTTGCAGCAGGCTTTTTGGCTGCAGTCTTTGACTTTTCAACAGTTGTTTCAGCTTTTTCTATGACGGCTTCAGCAGCTGCTTTCACAGTTGCTTTGGCATCCTCAGCAACAGCCTTGACCTTTTTGACTGCCTCCGCGGCAACTTCCTTCTTGGTATTCGGCATATTGATTCCTCCTCTGCAAGTTAGCGTTAAAATTACTGCTCAGGATTTACAGAATCCTTCAGAGTCTTACCAGCCTTGAAAGCAAGAGCCTTGCAGGGTTTTGTGGTCATAATTTCACCTGTACGGGGATTTTTGCACTGCTTTGCAGGACGATCGCGTACTTCAAATGTACCGAAACCGGTAATAGAAACTTTCTCACCAGCAACAAGAGCGTCAGTGATTGCTTCCAGAACATAATTCAGAGCTTCGTCAGCTTGCTTCTTTGAGCAATTTGCTTTTGCAGCAACTGCTGCAACCAGATCGTTTTTTTTCATGGGGATTTCCTCCTGTTTATAAAGTCTATAAGTGTATTATATAACGAAAATACGTGATTTGTCAAATCGAATTCGATAATTCGGATTTTTCAATCAGAAACGTGTCGAATAAAATACAATTCTTGGCGATTATTACAAGTCACAGGCGAAAATCAAAGCATATGCGCACGAAGCGTATCTGCTGACAGCGGAGAAAGGTAAGCTGGCGGAATGTCAAAAACGGTCTTGCAGCCGAAATTCTGCTCTTTAGCCAAACGTGCGACAGCGCGCGCAAATGCGACCAAAACATTCGTTGTAAACTCCGGATTGGAATCAAGTTTTATGCTATATTCGATCAGGTGCTTATGCTCTTGATTTTCACCTGAAACGCCGCTTCGCATGACAAAGCCGCCATGCGGAATGCCGGCATGATCTCTGTCCAGTTCCTCTTGTGAGATAAAATGAACAATGGTATCGTACTCATCAAAGTAGTGAGGCATCGTCTTGATATCATGCTCGATCTGCGCGAGATCGGCGTCTGGCTTTGCAACGACATAGCATTCACGAAGATGCTTCTGACGGGTTGTGAGTTCAGGCTGATCGCCTCTGCGAACCGCCTCCATTGCCGATTCAATCGGACAGGTATACTGTTTGCCGTCCTGTACGCCGGCAACGCGGCGAATTGCGTCTGAGTGTCCCTGTGAAACGCCTCTGCCCCAGAAAGTGTAGTCTTTACCTTCCGGCAGAATACAGTTGCCATACAGTCTGGCGAGAGAAAACATACCCGGATCCCAGCCGACGGAAATCATTGCTGCATGACCGGAAGCATTCGCAGCTGCATCAACATTGGCAAAATGCTCTTGCACTTTTGCGTGGGTATCAAAGCTGTCAACGACATTAAAGAGCTTAGCAAGCTCTGGCGTCTGTTTCGGAAGATCAGTTGCGGAGCCGCCGCAGACGATGACAACATCTGCGTCGTTCTGATGTGCAGCGAGGTCATTGTACTGATATACGGGAATATTTGCGGTTTTCAGTGTAACAGCGGAAGGATCACGGCGTGTTGCGACGAATGCAAGCGTGGTATCCGGATTGCTGCGGATCGCTAGCTCAACGCCTTTTCCGAGGTTACCGTAACCGACAATACCAATACGAATCTGGCTCATGAATAGAGACCTCCTTAATAATTGTTTTATGCCTAATATTATACTCTATTTTTCTAAGTGTGTCAATATTTTCACAAAGATTATTTCGCTTTTATGCAGTAAAGTGCAATAATGCAAAAACTGTCGTCCGAGTGATATGCAGCTTCAAAAGCGTCTTACTTTTGAGGTTCTCATCATAGGACAGCAGTTTATGTTTTTTAATTTCCGAATACAAAGGCGTGCGCAAGCCCGAACCATTCCCGAACCCAGTAAGTCGGAAACATCCAGACTGTTGTATGTGCAGATGCCGGATCACAGTGCGGCAGATTTTCCAGCTTTGCCAGATACTGTGCGCGCATTTGGTGATAGGCGTCCGTGGCAATCAATATATTTCCGGTGATACCGTTATGATCTAGTATCTTCTTGGAAAACCGTAGATTCTCCGAAGTGGAGGTCGATTGATCCTCAATATAGATTCTAGAGTCTGCGATTCCCATTTTCATGAGTTCTTGTCGCATACATTCCGCCTCTGAGATATCCTCATCATTTCCTTTGCCGCCGGATACAATAGCAACCATATCAGGATATGTTTGCAAAGCGTCATATGCAGCATGGATCCGTTTCGAGAGCATCATCGACGGTTTGGTGCCGCGCACCTTACATCCCAGCACAATCACCGCCTGCGGTGTTGTTTTCGGTTTCCGGTAAGCTGAATACAGCATCATAATGCTGAGAATCAGGCAATAAACCACGCCAAGTATCACGAAAACGCCAAGCATACGCAAAATATACTTTCCGCTGCGGAACGTATAAAGCTGATCTAAAGCAGCGGAAACCCATTTGTTGAAGGTAGTAAATACCAGAAGCAAAACATTGCACGCCATGCCGAATAGATTGCCGATATTCACGACTCCGGCAATCGTTGGTAAATAAAATATAATAATACCGATTATACTGATAATGATCAAAAGCACCCGAAGCACGACACTATCAATTCGGAGCATATTATTTCTCCGCGCAAATACGTGCAACACCATCCTGAATAGCAGCTTCTGCGACTGCTTCTGCGACAGCTTGTGCAACCTTCGGATCAAACGGATTCGGGATGACGCAATCCGGCGAAAGATCGTCGTCAGAAACACAGGCTGCGATTGCAGAAGCAGCAGCGTGTTTCATGCGCTCAGTGATATCCGACGCGCGCACGGAAAGCGCACCTTTGAAGATACCCGGAAATGCAAGAACATTGTTGATCTGGTTCGGGAAATCGCTTCTGCCGGTACCGACAACAAATGCGCCGGCTTCTTTCGCAAGCTCCGGCATAATCTCCGGCGTTGGATTTGCCATTGCAAAAATAAACGGCTTTTCATTCATAGACTTCACCATTTCCGGTGTGACGAGATTCGGCTTGGATACGCCGATAAAGACATCAGCACCTTTTATGGCGTCGGCAAGACCGCCGTGGAGATGATTTTTATTGGTGCGCTTGGAGAGAGAGGTCAACGCTTCAGAAGAAAGCTTGTCTCCCTCGCAGACGATACCCTTGGAATTGAGCATCATGATATCCTGTACGCCGATCGAGAGCAGCATCTCTGCAATCGCAACGCCTGCTGCACCGGCACCGTTAATGACAATACGCAGGTCGCTGACCTGTTTTCCCGCGAGTTTGGAAGCGTTCATGATTGCCGCAGTTGCGACAACGGCTGTTCCATGCTGATCGTCATGGAACACCGGAATATCAACCATTGTCTTGAGTTTTTGTTCGATCTCAAAGCATCGCGGCGCAGAGATATCCTCGAGATTGATGCCGCCGAAGCTGCCTGAAATCAATGCAACAGTCTTGCAGAATTCATCTGGATCCTTGCTGTTTACACAGAGTGGAATTGCCTGAACACCGCCGAATTCCGAAAACAGCGCACATTTGCCTTCCATGACAGGCATAGCGGCAAGCGGTCCGATATCGCCAAGACCAAGTACCGCAGTACCGTCCGTAATGACAGCGACAAGGTTTGCTCTGCCGGTCAAATCGTAGGAAAGCGACGGATTATTTTGAATCTCAAGGCAGGGACGCGCAACACCCGGCGTATATGCAACGGAAAGTGCGTCCTTATCCTTGATTGCGACCTTTGAGCGAATGTCGAGCTTGCCTGCCCATTCCTGATGCGCTGCAAGTGATTTTTCCATAATATCCATGTATATAGACTCCTTTTATAGATTTGATTTACTGTATCATTATAGCACAATCCAGCTCAGATTGCAAGTCCTCTTGTGAAATCAGTGCGATTGCCGTCGCCCCGAAAATTCCGGAATAAATGATTCGCTCGCTGCCTCGCCCTCCTGTGTATATGCGTTTTCAATGCCAATCTGGTTCGCATACTGTACCACATTTGCATATTCTTTTGCCGTGACTTTGCGTGACAGAAGCGGATGTGATTGCATTTTTGGCATCGGCGTATACTGATTCATGATACTGTAGCCAATGCCGTTGCCGTAGGAACGATACAAATACCATAAGATCTGCCGCGACTCCTGCGCATGACCGGGCAGTACCAGATGCCGTACTTGTACGCCGCGCGTCATCAATCCGGTATGCAAATCGTGCCGCGGCGCACCGCACTGCCGCACCATCTCCGCCAGAGCTGCCTTTGCCACATCCGGATAATCCGGTGCCTTGGAATAATCTTTTGCAGTCTGCGGATTGATATACTTGAAATCCGGCAAATATATATCAATCAGTCCGTCCAGCATCCGAAGCATTTCCACAGTTTCATATCCGCTGCTGTTCCAGACCAATGGAATATGAAGCCCCTCCCCTTTTGCTCTCTGCAAAATCGGAATCAGCTGGTTTGCATAGTGACTGGCAGTGACCAGATTGATATTGTGTACACCCTGATTCTGCAACTCAAAAAATATTCTGCATAATTCATCGTTGGAAACAGCATAGCCGAGATGCGAAACTGCAATTTCATGATTTTGACAATAGATACATCGCAGATTACAGCCACTGAAGAATATAGTTCCGGAACCGTTTGTGCCGCTGATCGGCGGTTCTTCCCACATATGCGGAGCAGCTCGTGCAATACGGATTATGTCCGATTCGCCGCAGTATCCGTACTGATAGGTTCGATCAATTTCGCATCTGCGCGGACATAGCATACATTTTTTGTCTTCCATATCATTCCCCGTTCATTGAATGCAATCGTATTAACATAGTCTACCATATATTTTCTTTATTGTCAATTCCCGCAAAATATATCAAATACCGCCAAAAAGATACCGCTTTGTAACTTGACTTTTTATTGTGATGGTGTTATAATTATCTCTATCGAAAGGAGGGCTGATTGATGAAACAGACAGGTATTAAGCAGATCGCTGAGAATCGCAAGGCGCGTCATGATTATTTTGTGCTTGAAACCTATGAAGCCGGTATCGCGCTTGTTGGAACAGAAGTGAAATCAATCCGGAACGGCAATGTCAACATGAAAGATAGCTGGTGTTCCATTGAAGATGGTCAGCTCCTGCTTCGTGATATGCACGTTTCGCCCTATGAAAAAGGCAATGTGTTCAATAAGGAACCGCGCCGTGTGCGGCAGCTTTTGATGCATAAACGTGAAATCCTCAAACTGTTCGGTACGCTCAAAACGCAGGGATTGACTCTGATCCCCCTCTCGCTGTATTTTAAGGACGGCAAAGTTAAGGTGCAGCTCGGACTTTGCAAGGGCAAAAAACTCTATGACAAACGCGAGGACGCAGCAATCAAATCTGCAAACCGCGATATTGATCGCGCAGTGAAATCCAGAAACCAGTAATCGAAAGGAGCGTACAATGATTTATCCGGAACCGCTGCAAAAGGGCGACCGCGTTGCAATTATCAGTCTGTCGTCCGGTATGCTCGGCGAGTCATGGTGTGCGCATCAAATCGAACTTGGTATCCGCAGATTGCGCGAATTCGGGCTGGAGCCTGTTTTTATGGAGAATGCATTGTCCGGTATTGCTGAAATCTGGACACATCCGGAACTGCGTGCCGTTGACCTGAAAACGGCGTTTCTTGATAACAGCATCCGTGGCATGATTTGTGCAATCGGCGGCATCGACACATTTCGCACTTTCCCCTATCTGATGGAGGATGCAGAGTTTATCCGCGCCGTTCGCGAGCATCCGAAGTTCTTTCTCGGCTTTTCAGATACGACCAATAATCACTTGATGTTGTACCGTCTGGGACTGCAGACCTTTTATGGACAATGCTTTATCTGCAATCTTGCGGAACTGTCAGAGCATATGCTCCCCTATTCTAAGGCACAGTTTGCAAGCTGTTTTGCATCTTATCATGGGCGGAAAATTACGCCCGCGCCGTTCTGGTATGAGGAACGAACTGATTTTTCTGCTGCGGCTGTCGGAACGGAACCCGTTGCCCGTCTGGAACAGCACGGCTATGAATTATTGCAGGGTAATCCGCAGTTTAAGGGCGAATTGCTCGGCGGTTGTATTGAGAGTCTTGGCGAGATGCTGCTCTCCGACCGTGCGGTATATCAAGTAGATAAGCTGAAAAGCGCTGGTGTTCCCGATACGGAAATATTCCGTGAGCAGGGAGAAATTTCACGCAGATACAACATTTTTCCGACTGCCGACGAATGGAAAGGGAAGATTTTATTTGCGGAAACAAGTGAAGAAAATCCGGAACCGGATCGACTGCGTCAGATTCTGGAAGCACTGAAAGCCGTAGGTGTATTTGCGAATATCAACGGCATTCTAATCGGGAAGCCGCAAAATGAACAGTATTACGAAGAATATAAAAGTGTATGGTGTGAAACGATCGGCGATCCTTCACTGCCAATTCTCTATAATATCAATTTCGGTCATGCGGCTCCGCGTGCTATTTTGCCTTATGGCGCGCTTGTACAAGTGGACGCAAATCAACAGGAGATTCTTTTCCTGTAATCAGCAGTTGACAAATCATTGCATTTACGATATAATATATACAGCATTCAGCTTTCAATTTCTCGTATACGGGGGCGTAAAGGTTTCGACGGGGGCTGGGAAGTTTGATTGGCGAGCCGGGAGCATAACCCGTAAAATGTGCAACTTTCTAAATTTAAACGAGAACAACGATTCCGTTTTGATGGCCGCTTAAGGCCTCCGTCAGCCCGGAGAGTACCGCGTATCCGGTGTCTGGCGTCATGACGCGGTGAACGTCTGCTGATGACGCACATATTCAGTAGTCGCATGATGTGCTACCGATTCGTATAGCCTGTTTGTCGGCGCTGCGAAAAGGGAATGTAAAAGATAAACTACGCTCGTAGAGGATCGGATGAAACGGTTTTCGGACAGGAGTTCAATTCTCCTCGCCTCCACCATTAGAATATGCGTAACCGGAAAGGTTGCAAAAATCCCTAAATACCATGTAATAACGGTATTTAGGGATTTTGTTTTATCTTGGTGACCTGAAAAAGTTTGTGGGTTCAACGTGCAAATGAGCGTGACCTCCCTTAAATAATACCTATTCTCAGGAGCACTCTTTCTCTTGAAATTGATGGCGAAATGGCGGAATGAATTCAAACAAACAGACCAGATGATCGCTGCACTTGAATTACGGTGTGAACGCTGAAGAATGATTCGTTCATGAAGAATCAACCGATTAGCATTCTGCACAATCAAACCGGATGCTTTCTGTACAATCAGCCGAATGTTTTCAGAAAGACATCCCTGTGTCCGGCTATGGTGTTATAATTAAGAAAAAAGGAGGATAGCCATGGAACATCAGAAACACGAAAGAATGCTGGAAATATTTTTCAGAGCATTGAAAGGCGAACACATCTCTCCCAAACAGCTTGCAGCAGAGTATCAGGTCTCAGTGAAAAGCATCAGCCGGAATATCGCAGAGATACAGGCTTTTCTGGCGGAACATCGGGAGCTGCTGCAAAATGCAGAGTTGCGTTATTCCCATAGAGACAAGGCATATCTGCTGACCAGTGATGAATTTTTGAAGAACCAGGAGTTGTTTGCGGTAATTAAGGTCTTGCTGGGGAGCAGGTGCTTTTCCAAGGAAGAGATCCTGATCCTGATCGCTAAGATGAAAAAATTCACGACTGCCGAGGACAGAAAAAGCCTCGAAAATGAGGAACAGGAGCCGCAGCGGTTATTGTCGGTGATGAATGTTCCAAATCAAAAAAAGAACAAAAGAAATTTCCAAAGGAAAGGAGCATAATGCTTATGAAAGAAAGAATAATCGAGCGTACCGTTAATGGTATCAAGGTCACTTCCTACATTCCCGAAAATGTAAGCGAGAGTGTTAAGAGAAACAGGATAAATCAGATTTATGATATTCTCAAGCCTGTTGAAAAGGACGATGATAGCAAGGAAATTACAGAAAAGTCCGAGGGTATGTCCGAGTCGGATATATCGGCATAAAAAATTTAAAAAAAATCGCTTTAAAGTGTTGAAATGTTAAGCCGATTATGCTATAATAAAGATAACAACGTATAATCGGCTTCACTGAGGTCTTTATCACCGCAGAAGTGCCGGACGATAACACATCTCTCTTT
>JAEDJD010000027.1 GCA_016296505.1 Oscillospiraceae bacterium | reverse complement strand
CGACCAAGCCTGTCGCTTAGTCGCTTTGCACAATGTTTTCTATTATTCTTTGTCTAACTTTTTGATGTCAGTTCATCGTTGACTTTTGAGGTGTATTTCAGCATTTTCGCCCTATTTTGACTACTTTTAGGTGCGTATAGTCCTCTCCCTCAGAAGCAATCGTTTCCGATAGCACTCAAAAACTGCGTATTATCCGCATTTAGGCAGAATAATGCACCCCTACTTCGATTGTATCAAAATAGGGGTGCTAATATGGCTAAAGACTCCAATTTTGATACAATGCACCCTCTGGACGGTCAGGGGGTGCATTTTTTGTTGGGGTAAAAGCTATCGTTGATGATTGATAAGTGGTGAGGGTGCAACTGTACGCACATAACACATAGCCAAGCTCAGCCTTTCCCAGATAAATATTGTTCTGCCTTGATAATCAGCTTATCTATTGAATAAACTGGGACTGTACCCAAACGACTCGAATACGGTTCAAAAAGGTAGATTAAGCCATTCTCCTCATCGTAATATTCAAAATCTTCTATATAGTATTTGGCTGAAAGGTCACCTATATTAAGAATCCAAGCATATTTTTTTTTATTTTGCTCAATAATAATGATTACCTGTTCATCTATATACTGTATCTCATCACAATACGCGCCCTGCGGCTTCGATATCATATTTTCCGCTTCTATCTCTCCGTTCAATGTGGATACTTTATACACGCCTCCTTCTCTGCCTACTAAGAGGATGCTTTCACCGTCATCAACAGAAAAACCGCTTTGTATAATTTCATTGTTGGAAATACTGAATCTGCGTTTTATCTCTCCTGTTTCGCAATTATAGATTCGTATCTCATAATCGTTTACTATGACAGCGACCTCTGTCGTACTAAGCGTAATTATTGCATTTGTGTATAAGCCAGAAAATTCATCTTTTGGGAACCATTCAGGCGGTTCATATGGCGATGGAACATATATCTCGTCCGTACAATCACAGATTTCCCCTGTTTCAAGATATAATATTTTTTTCGCTTCGTTTATCAACGGTTTTATATTGCACTCCAAATTTTACAACATGTTGCATTGGATCCACTTCTCGGATATAATAGTAATCTTCATCGTTATCTGAGTCAGGTACCAATAATTCTCTATAATCGGTGTTTGGAACATCCTTATATAAATAGACCAACGTATCTTGTGTTGCAACAGCATATTTACCATTCACTCTACAGCACAGTGAAATACTTGTCAAATATTGATGTAATAAAGCGCAGTAAGCCGGTGTTTTATCAGACGAACAGAATTCATTCACTGGTACGGCTATTTCTTCTCCATTAGAAGTTGTAACAATCAGAATTCCGTTTTGCTCTGAAACTATATCAACCATTCTGCTGGAAAAAATAAACTGATGTAATATTGCTCCTGTATCTGAATTCATGATCAAAAGTTTATCATGATTGCTGAAAAACATATATTTAGACAACTGGTTGGGTTGTAATTTCGATGAAACAAAGCCTAATTGATGATTACCGTCATTAACATCGCTTATTTCCCGTTCCCATATGATGTGACCATCGTTTAAGTCATAAGCGTGAATAGTATAATTGACAGTACTTGTATCAATCCCATCTGAAAAATTAATTGAACTAATATACACCACACCGTCCGATATCAAGCAACCACGAGAGCCAATATTTGGCAGTGAAAACAATTCTTCACCTATCATCAGTTCTCCAGATAACAGCATTGCAGATAGTATTGAAGCTGATCGTTCTTTTTTTATATTAAGATGAAAGAGGTTGGCTACAGTAAAGCAAGTATCGACGTAGCATCAGCAGCATTAAACAATCTTATCGGTGAACGCAAAGGGCAAAGCGTGTATGTCACAACGTTTCGAGAGCTGGCACTTTCTGTCAGAGAATTGCTGTGGTCGCTTGGCATCAAAAATGCGGTGAAATGTGAGCCTTCTACACGGCATGGGTGGCCGACCGGCGAGATTTTGTATATCGTCCGTTTTACCACCTTTGACGATCAGCCGACATCAAGGCTGAAACGAAAAATTACACGTATGCAGACGCGGGTAAAAGAAACGCGCTCCTGTTTTCATTATCTGCTGGATATCCAGCCTGTGGATCATCCTGTAAAAATGCAGTGCATTCAGGTGGATAGTCCGAGTCACCAATATCTCGCAGGAAAATCATTTGTGCCAACGCACAACAGCGAGCTTGCTGCTGCGATTGCACTGTATCTGCTTTACGCCGACAATGAGCCGTCTGCGGAGGTGTATGGCGCTGCCGCCGACCGACAGCAGGCATCTATTGTTTTCGATGTCGCCAAGCGCATGGTGGAAATGACACCGGCACTTCTGAAACGCTCCAAGATCATGGCGGCTACAAAGCGTCTGGTCAATTACAGCAATGTCGGCTTTTATCAGGTGCTTTTCGCAGAGGTCGGCACAAAACACGGATTGAACGTATCAGGGCTTGTTTTGGATGAACTTCATGTACAACCGAATCGCAGCCTTGTGGATGTTCTCACAAAGGGATCCGGTGATGCCCGTTCTCAGCCGCTGTACTTCCTGATCACAGCCGCCGGTACCGACCGCAACAGCATCTGCTACGAATATCACACCAAAGCAAAGGATATTCTGGAGGGCAGACGCATTGATTCGTCCTTTTATCCGGTGATCTACGGTCTAAACGATGACGACGACTGGAACGCCGAGGAGTCATGGTACAAGGCGAATCCCTCGCTCGGACACACCATTACCATTGACCGAGTGCGTGATGCTCACCGCGAGGCACTGACGAATCCCGCCGAAGAGAATGTATTCCGTCAGCTTCGTCTGGATCAGTGGGTAGGCAGTGCCGTGGCATGGATTCCGGAGCATATTTACGACAGGGGTAATCTTCCAATCGACCTTGAAAAGCTCCGAGGACGGGAGTACTATGCGGGACTTGACCTTTCCAGTACAAGCGATATTACAGCATTTGTGCTTGTATTTCCGCCGAGGAGCGAAACAGAGAAATATATTGTTGTGCCGCATTTTTGGCTCCCGCGAGAAACATTGGAACTTCGGTCTCGCCGCGATCATGTGCCATACCAAATTTGGGAAAAGCAGGGATTATTTCATGTCACCGAGGGCAATGTGGTCGATTATAATTTCGTGCGGAAAACAATTAACGAGCTGCACACGATGTATAACATCAAGGAAATTGCCGCCGACCGCTGGAACGCTACACAGCTAATAACCGACCTTGAGGGTGACGGATTTACAGTTGTTCCGATGGGCATGGGCTTCAAGGATATGTCACCGCCGATATCTAATCAGTTTCTCTTCTTTTTCATTTATGAAAATGACATCGAATACAAACACGAGATTCATCTTTCGCGTCAGCTTTGCTCATGTAAAAAATGTAATGCAATGCAAAATAGGTTCGGGAATGTCCGACTGCGGAGCAGCACCCTGCTCCCAAGTATGATAGTACTTGCCCTATGAATGAAGCTAGGCAAATGTTCTGTTTTGATAAGACGAAAACGGCTTGTCAAAACAGATATTGGGTGGCGTCAATCCATAGGGGCAGAAAATCGACGCTTTTACATAATTTTCACATCATCGTTTGTGGTTATGGATTTCGTAAGATACGGGTAACTCATCATTTTAGTTTCGATATTTGAGAATGCGGCTCTTCTAAATTGAAAAATTATAATCGGTGTTTGCGGTAGTCAAAGAAGATGCTCGTGAAAGACGGCTCAAAAAAATCATCACTCCGCGTTCAGCGACCAGCCATGATCGCCGTGATAGATCATCAGTTTTGTCATGCCGCCGTCAATGCAGATGTTCTCGCCGGTGATGAATCCGGCTTTCTTCGAGCAGAGGAACAGCACCATGTTCGCAATGTCGATCGGCTTGCCGACTCTGCCACACGGCTGCTGTACCGCATCAGCGCCGACATACTCGGTGACTGTCGTGTCAATCCAGCCCGGCGAGATCGAATTGACGCGCACCTTTCCCGCGAGACTGACCGCGAGCGCGTGTGTCAATGCAGCGATGCCGCCCTTGGCTGCCGTATAGCTTTCGGTCTGCGGCTGGCTCATCCGGTCGCGCGAGGACGAGATATTGATGATCGAGCCGCCCTCACGGAAATGCGGCAGGAACAGCTTGGACAGATAGAACGGCGCGGTCACGCCGACTGCCAGCGCGTACTGAAACTCGTCATAGCTGCAATCGCTGACGCCCTTCATCAACGGAAGCGCGTTGTTGATGAGGTAGTCGATGTGTCCATGCTGCGCAATGACGCATTCAGCAAAGCGCTCCAGCGTTTCGCGGTCGAAGATGTCCCCGACAAAATGATCGCCGTCTGCTTTGTCGATTACGCAGACCGCAGCGCCCTGTTTGCGAAATTCATCCGCGATGCATTTGCCGATTCCGTTTGCGCCGCCCGTGATGACGGCGACCTTGTTTGCAAATTCGTTCATGGGATCACCCCGCCTTTCCCGGATAGTTTTTTAAGAGCGGCTTTATCATTTTATAATATTCTTTTGCGGCAGTATTTCCAAATGCTTTTTGAAACAGGCTATGAATTTCCTGCTTGGACTTTGAAGAAAGAACGATGTTGATGATTTTATCTTTATCATCATCAGAGATACTGCCGTGACTGATTTCATCCAGATATTGAGACAGTTTTGATTGCTCAGAAATGAATTGCACACTTTGACTTATCATCTTATCCATAGTATCAGATATTCTTGATTCGGGAACAGATACATTGATCCCATTTTGATGCAACTGCTCGTTGAGCTGCTTTGTGAAAGCTGAATAATCCGGTTTGTAATCTTCACGATTCTGTGGCTGCGTAAAGAATTCCTGCGGGATAGCCAATACATCATTGAGTATATTGCTGCCATTCTGCTGATCGTAGCATAAAGCTGCCATGCATATTTTTTGACATAGGTATGTCACATTAATAATCATTCCGCGAAAAGTTGCTGCACCATTCCCTTGATCAACGCAAATTGAACCAGACAAAAAACCTGTTGCATCACCGAGAATCAATATAAATCTATCAAAGCGATTCTCTTTTGCTTTCACCTTATCTTTATTGATTGTCGGATTTCCCTGATGCAGAAATGTGTTTCTAAGATTATAAATAACCTCACCGTTTAAATATGAAGAATCTTCTGTATCGCGATCTTTTCTCTCATTATCACCGATGTATTTATCATACCAGTTGATATACCGTTTGGTGACGGATGCCTCATCGGGATATTCTGCCGCTCCGCAAATATCGGGTAAAGTCAGAGTCAAAGCAAGTGCGGCAAAGTAGCAGCGATTTTTCAAACAGGTTTCTATTTCCTGAATATAGACCTCAATCATTCGCTCACCTCCAAAGGATTCTATTGTTATTATAACATAGGCTGGCGATTGCGTCAATACAGTGTTGCATTTTCGCAACAAATCTGGTATAATAGGCATATCACACGGGAGGAGGTGCGCACATGAAATATCTGCTGATGCACAAACGGACTGCGGTTCTCGAACTGGATATTGACAAGCTCGGCATGATCGCGAAGATCGGTTCGGTTTCTGCGCCGGAGCATCTGCCGGTCGGTGTGCGCACAAGCAAAAGCGGCATTGACCGCGGCTCGATCAACGAATGGTGGGCAGATCGCTGCATTCCGGCGAGCCGTTCCGGTGTGCGTGACGCGCTGCAAGCGCTGGGCGTTGCGGTACCGCAGCAGCTTTTGTCCCGCAGCTACGGTCTGAGTCTTTCCGATCACTACTGGCTGAAACCGACGGACAGCGCGCTGACTTGGGAGCAGATCAATTTCTTTGACAATCCGTTCTCGGATGACATCGGCGACATTCTGTTCGGCAAGCAGCGCGGCGCGGAGATCGACTTCGCCTCGCCTGACATCACAACAGACGGTAATCTGAAAAAGCGCTGGCGCATCATCAACGGCAAACGCTGCCTGATGAAAGGCGGCAGCGGACCGTTCTGTCAGCAGCCGTTCAATGAGGTGATCGCCTCGGCAATCATGCGGCGGCTCGGCGTCGCGCATATCCCGTACACCGTCACATGGGGCGATGAGCATCCGTATTCGGTCTGCGAGAATTTCGTCACGCCGGAAACCGAGCTTGTCCCGGCATGGCGTGTTTACCAGTTGAAGAAAAAGCCGAACAGCAGCTCGGTCTTTCAGCATTATATGGATATTTGTGTGGAGCTCGTTATTCAGAATATCGCGCGCGCGATGGATGAGATGCTTGTCGTCGATTTCCTGATTGCGAATGAAGACCGGCACTTCAACAATTTCGGATTGCTGCGGAATCCGGAAACACTCGAATGGATCGGTGCAGCGCCGATCTTTGACAGCGGTTCATCGCTCGGATATGACAGCCTGCCGAACAGATTTCTCAGCGCGAATATTCCGTGCAAGCCGTTCAAGAAAACGCACGCTGCACAGATTCAGCTTGTGTCTTCATTCGACTGGATTGATTTCAGCAAGCTGGACGGCATCGACGATGAGATTCAGGAGATCCTTTCCGGCGAACGCACTGCGGAGTTCATTGACGAAGCGCGTCGGAATGCGATTGCGAATTCGGTTGTCAAGCGGATCGCAATGCTGAAAGAGATCGCGCAGCAGCACACGAATACCGATGACCTCAGCGATGACCTGACAGAGAACATCGCACAAACTTATTGAGAAAAGGAAACGAGCCGCATCACAACGGCTCGTTTTGTTATGCTTAAATCATCCAGATCGGAACAATCATATTCTGTGCGCTGACCGCCTATGATGCGTCATGTTTTTGTATCAGGTCTCTTGCGAGAATCTCAGAATGATCGTACCCGATTTCAAAATAATCAAGGATGCACTTGATATCATCCTGCATGGATAAAAAGACATCCAGCAATCTTTCTTTTTTGCCGTCAACCTGCCATTCCTTCAATCCCATGTAATAAAACATTTTGTTTTCTTCATTGATGAAAAACGGAACGATATCATTTGCAAGGCACATTTTCAATGCAAGCAGTCTGCCGACACGCCCGTTGCCATCATAGAACGGGTGTATTTTTTCAAACCTTGCGTGAAACTCAGCAATATCATACAGATCAATGGTTTTCCTTCCCGCAAAATCCTGAACCAACTCTGCCATACGGGAGGGTACTTTCTTCGGATGCACAGTCTGAATCTGACCGACTACATTGGGGTACTCCTTATAGTCGCCGATGACAATGTCATCTTCATCAGCATCAACAGACAGTCCGTTTTTCAGAAGCCGATGCAGATGCTTAATATATTCTTCTGTAATCGGCTCATCGACTGTATCAAGAATATAATCAAAGCACTTGAAATGATTGGATGCTTCAATGATATCATCAACGTGAGCAACGCCTTCAACAGTATGCGTTTCAAAAATATAGCGCGTCTGATCGTGCGTTAATCTGCTGCCTTCAATTTGATTGGAATTGTATGCGAAATCGACCTGCATTTTATGGTAAAAGCCGCCGCTGATTTTCCGTTTCTTTGCGTGTAGCAGAGTGTTTAATACTGTTCTTGGCTTTGCCATGTGGAATACCCCCTTTTAGCCGCTAGTATTATTATAAGCTATATTTTTGAAAAAGTCAACTGTGACGGATATTGAGAAGCGAAATCTGGACATTCACTTTGAGGTCCATTATACTATATTGTCAATAACGAATCGTTATTGGGCGCTGCAGTGAAAACCTGTGTCGGATTTCCCGACGGTGGTCTATCTGACCGTTTTCGGCATATATGGATTACCTACACAATATAAATACAATCTATTATTCTCCGATATCAAAAAATGTCAAGCAGTCATTTCAAATGTGACAATAGATACTTTATTTTTGGGCGGAAAAGGTGTATACTATTGCTGGATGCCTGCGTATGCACCTGACCGAAAAGGAGTATACTATGGCAAAAGCAAAGAAACTTCCGTCCGCAAACTGGCGGGTTCAGGTATTCATCGGCAAAGACGCGAACGGCAAAAACATTATGAAGTCCTTTTGCGCACCGACGCACAAAGAAGCGGAAAAGCTCGCTGCGGAATTTGA
The DNA here is from genome assembly GCA_016296505.1 of Oscillospiraceae bacterium. Classification (GTDB taxonomy): domain Bacteria; phylum Bacillota; class Clostridia; order Oscillospirales; family Ruminococcaceae; genus Firm-04. Next base: position 15,431 of record JAEDJD010000027.1, on the reverse strand, counting down.
ACTGACCGGCAAGAAGAATCTGAAACGGTTCACGGTCGGGCAGGCGTTTGACGGCTATATGGCTCTCAAACGCAATGTGCTGTCGCCCTCGACCATTCACGGGTACGGCATCATTCGCCGGAACCGGCTGCAAAGTCTGATGCCTTTGGTCATTATGAGGTCTATCTCATCGAAAAATCCTTCGATATTTGAAATTTTATTGCCGTCTATTATGTAAGTCCTCATCATTACCACCTCAAAGATCATCGTATGTAACGGTATAGCAGGGTATAGGATAATTATACTATACTGCGGTCAAAAGGTCAATTGGCAGAAAAGAAAATGAGCCATTGCCAATAACTCCCGACTTTGAATCCAGTGGGTTCAAGGTGAATCAGGATCAGTTCAGATTTTCAAGATCATACAAATTTTTCAGTGCCTTCTGCATGACCTCACAATCGCTGATCTCCATATCTATCGTTTCCTGATAGACCTCAAAATGTCTTGCATCGACCGTGATCATTCCGTTCGGATACATTTTCGTGAGCCTGCTGTTTTCGCTGCAAGGCTCGGTCATCTGCTGATGTTCATACGCATACAAGCGCTCCATCGCCGTTTGCAGAACATAGCAGTTATGGATATAGCTGTCTATCGTTTCCTGATACACATTGAAAAACTTTGCGTCAAGCGTGACCGTTCCGTTTTTATACATCTTCGTAATATATTTGTTCATTCCCAAGACCTCCGTTATTTCAATATGCTGATAATACACTCCACAAGCGTGAGTGCCAGCAGAATGTTGATGATGCGATAATGCTTCAGGTAGAATTTCTGTAACAGCGCACCCATTCCGATCCATGTGAGCGTTGCAAAGCTGCCGAGTGTAGCGATAAACAGCTCAGCGATCACAAGTGCAGTCAGCGATGTGTGGTAGTCTGTGATGTATCCCGTCAAGGCGGTCATACCGAACAGATAGATCTTCACATTGACGAATTGCAGGAGAAAGCCTTTCATGTAAGATGCAGATCTGCTGTCATCGTCCTTTTCGGGCTTGCTGATCGCAATATGAATCGCAAGCCACAGGATATAGGCTGCGCCGATGTATTTCATGCTTTTCATGCGTATGAGATTCACATCGATCCAAAAAAGATTGACACAGAGCGCAAAATGCTGTATAATATAATAATGAATCTTATTGATTACGGAGGTATTGAGTATGAAGCCACAGGGACCAATGACATCGCCCGCAGAATTTGACCGGAGAGTGGACGCGCATATCGAATCCGAGATCAGCAGGACCACGGAAATCTACGAATACCGAAATGGGCATTCCATCGCAAAAAAGCTGCAATACATCTACAAATTCCGTTCGCAGCAGGATAAACGCCCAAGCGATACTCCCCTGAAGATCGGTCTCATAGCATTCTATGTCGGCCTCTTTTTTCTCTTTTCAGCTAATTGTGAGCTTTTGTCGGAGTACATATTCGTATTATTTCTATTAGTGCCGGTATTCCTGATTATCACGGCAATCTCCAAGCCTCTCGGTATGCTGAATGACAGTTGGCTGAAACACTCAGTCAAACAAAAAACGATTGACAAAATGCGCAAGAAAAACAGCCGAACCGCTACTATGTATCTCCCGGATTTCGGCAGAAAATACTGCATGCTCTGGATTCCGCTCTTTTTCAGCTATTTCTTTCTGATCTTTACCATCCTGCCGTTCAATAAAATTTTTATGGATGAGATACCCGCTGCGTGGGCCATCAGCTTCCTGACATCGCTTGTCGTAATCATCTGCTACAGCATTGCCAAAAAGAAAGATATTCCCTATGCACAGGCCTATCTCAGCGATCAGGAATTGCTGAAGGGTGAATATAAAAAGCAGGAAGCGCAGAAAGCGACGCTGGATGAGGTCATTCGGAGGATCCGAGACGAGGGAGAAGCCGAAAAGAAAAAATACCGTGAAGCGTTTGACAAAACTGTCTCTGATGTAAGTGTACAGTTTGCAGGCTCGGATGCAGTTCAGCGCTTCGTGGAATGGATCCGTCCTTCGATCGAAAAAGCGATTACGCAGGCAGACCGCCGTCCGCATATCGAGATTATCAAGGCACCGGTCACATTTACCGTTTTCGCTGACCGGATTACCGCGCCGAACGGGAAATATGAATTTGCCGTGGAGCGGCTGACGAATATGAAGGATTTCAGCGAACAGGCAGGACTTGCGAGGGCAGCGGCATCTGCTTTGCAGCTCGATATCATGGAGCGGCATCCGTCGGATATCTGCGGCACTTTTCCGACTGTACGGCTGCAATTTGATTATGGCACGGAAAACGGTGCGGCTGCAACCGTGATCTATGAAGCACCAAATGCCAATTATCAGCCTGAAGCCGAATGGACAGACAATCATCAAGCTTGAGACAAGGAACGTGAAATATGGATAATCCATTAGAAATCTACAAATATGTATATCAGGCGATCGACAGCCTCGAACGCTCCCGGATCGCCGCTGAGCGCACAGGCTGCGCTGTACCGGATAACAATCCGATGCAGGAGGCGCTTTCCGCTGCGGTAGCCCAGATCACAAAGCTGCGCGCATTTATCAATCTGGCACAGGCGCATACCAATAAGCTGAATCATAAAAATCATCCGCTGCCAATCGATATCAGGCATCTCTCGCAGCTTGCCGTACAGATCGCGCCGGATTCCTTGCAGGATAAGAATGCCGCGGAGCTGTATACACTGGCTTGCGGTCAGCTCATGACCGCCGAGCAGGAGGCACACCAGATCCGGCAGCGCTTCAATGAGGCACAGTCTGCTGCAGAAGCCGCGGCCGCTCCCGATCAGTCGGCACTGAAAGATTTGCAGCAGAAAACAAGCGCCTATCTGCACTCAGATGCATTTACTGCATTTGCAGAGGTAGTCTGTAATGACCGCGCAATCTTTCAGGACGGTTCAGATTCCGGCCGGCCACTTTCCTACATCAGTCTCGGCACAGCACAGGCACCGCTGCCGGCAAACGGCGAACTTGCATCGCAGATTCTCAATGAAGCACAAAATGTCTTTCAGGGCTCTCTGACGGCTTCACTGCCGTTTTCCGTCAATATGACAACAGGCGGCAGCATTCTGCTGGAATACAACGAACAAACCGAATACAAGATGCTTTCCGGCTTGCAGCTTTTCCTTATCAATGCTGTGCGGTATTTCGGTGACTCTCTGCGAAGGATCGTATTTATTGATCCGGTGCGCATGAGCCGTGCTGCACTGGGAGTTGCTTCGCCGCTTGCCGATCCGGAATGCGGCATTATTGATCCCGTACCGCTTTCAGCAGAGGAAATCCGTACAACCCTCAGCAAGCTGGTCAATGAAATCATAACGGAGGAGCGCACCGGTCAGACACCGGAGGATCTCCGCATGCAGCTTTTGGTATTTCTCGGCTTTCCGCAGAATTGGGACAGTCAGACTGCGGCACAGATCCGGCAGATCTTCCTCAACGCGTCACGCTTCCGCACAATGGCAGCAGTTGCCTGCCGCTACAAGGATAACAACGATATGATCCCTGCGATGCGATCCGCGGCATCTTTATGTATTTCATGCGATGATACGGGCTTTTTCGTAAACACACCGCAGGGCGCACTGCCGTTCGTGTGGTATCAGCCGCCGCAGACATTGCCCCAGGGCATCTATCAGTACGGTGCTGCAAGTAGGAATACGCAAACCGATAGCGGCAATGAATACAGTCAGCGCATCGGTTTTGACCTTGATCATGTCAATCCGAAGGGTACCCGCCGGACAGAGCAGATTCCCTACGGCATCAGCGCAGACGGCGCGCTCCAGATGCTGGACTTTGAGGACAGCCGCTTTGCTGCATTTATCTGCGGTGCGGCGCGTTCAGGTAAATCGACACTGCTGCATTCGCTGATTACAGGACTGATACGCAGCAATCATCCGGATGACATCGAGATCTGGCTGGTCGATTTCAAGATGACGGAATTCAGCCGCTATATCGAAACACTTCCGCCGCATATCCGCTATATTGTACTGGATGAATCGCCGGAGCTTGTCTGTGATATTCTCGATCAGCTCACGGAACGTATGCTCAAGCGCAAGAGTATGTTCATGGGAAAATGGCAAAAGCTGAGTGATGTTCCTGCATCAAAATATATGCCGGCGGTCTATGTTATCATTGACGAGTTTTCGATCATGTCACAGGTGCTTGTAGACACCACAACGAACGGCAGAGAGAATTACATTCTCAAGCTTCAGAATCTTCTGGCAGAAGGCGCAGCACTGGGCTTCCATTTTATTTTTGCAAGTCAGGGCTTCTCTGACGGAGCACGCGGTCTGAGTGATTTCTCCAAGCAGCAGATCCAGATGCGCATTGCAATGAAAGCCTCCAATGCGGAGATCAGGGAAACACTTTCACTGACCGAAACCAGTGACAGCGACCGTAGCATGATGGAGCATCTGGAAGTGCATCATGCACTGGTACGAATTCCGCAGAACGAAAAGAACGAGCATCTGCGGCTTTCCAAAGTGCTGTACATCCGGGATAACAGCGAGCAGGCAGAGATGATCCGTGCCATGCAGCAGAAATACAGCACGGCACCGGAATACAGCGCCGAAGAAGCACTGACATATATTGACAAAAAGCCGCTGGTGATCGACGGCAATCGGTTCAGCAGCTTCGCGGAAAAATATGAAGCTTATATCCGGCAGAACGCAGAACAGCGCCGCAGCAATACCGACACGCCGGTCTGCTTGCTTTATCCGGGTGAACCTCGCCGCCTGATGCGGGTTTTCCCGATTGAAATTCTGCGCAGCTTCGGCGAAAACATCTTGATGATCGCACAGGTCTCCGAGCAATCGCCTGCTCTTTCTGTGTTGCTTTCGTCGGCAGCGAGTGAGCCGGATAAACCCTTTACGGCATGGTCCACGATGCGGAGCACATTCGGCAGAGCACTCTCGCGGCTTTCCGGCTCAGGCATCCGAAGAATCTCATTCGACATCCGTGAAATCTGTGCAGAGATCCGGATGCTGCGCAGGCAGATCGAAGCCGGCGAAGAAACAGATCGCTTTATTATCACATTCGGCTTAGAGGAAATCATGCGTGAAATGCAGTATTCTGAGGGCTCTGTTCCGCAAAAGTCTGCTTCACAAGCAGATGTTACACTGGAATGCGGTGAGAGTTTCGAGGAGTTGATGGCAGCAGCTATGGCGAGAAAAGAAGCCGGCGCAGCATCGCCTGCACCGGAAGATTTGGAGGACAGCGGCATTGAAGGACCTGCCTATAACGAACCGGAACCCGTCTGCGATAATATCTACGATGCACGCGAGGATTTCAAGTATCTGCTGACACACGGCCCGAGACTGGGCTTGCATTTCATCAGCGTTTTCCATACCGTAGGCGAGGTCGAGCAGCTTCGGATGGATCTTTCGCTGTACCGGCATAAGATCGCATTCCGAATGTCCCGCAGCGATGCGTCTTCCGTTATGGGCGCAGCTTGCGCAGATGCTGTTTCCCGACTCGACGACCACATTTTCCGCTATACCAACGGCATGGATTCCCTTGCCTACAGACCTTATCTGCATGAGGGGCTCTCGTGGGCAGGATGGAGCATGACCGGCGGCAGAACAGTCAGCGATGACAATGACAGCGAAGAATACCCGATGTAACAACAAACACCCTGTGTACCTGAAAAATACACAGGGTGTTATTATTGCTCATTTTGCAATTCTCTAATGGTGCCGTTTTCGATCGCAGAGATCAGATCACGGCAGGAGATAATCGCCGTATCCTCTGCGACAAACTGACTGCCGGCAGTCCGGAGCTCGTATTCCGCTTTCATATGTGAAGCCACACCCACCAGTCCGTTATGCGTATGCAGTGCATGAAACAATCTCGGCACAAGCAAATAGCCGTTTTCCAAGCTCTCATCCCATGTCAGCTGGTTTTTCCGGCGCCATGCTGCAATATCAGCACCTGAGCAGTTCTGCGGCAGCCCGTACTGTGCGAGCTGCTCTGCAGAAAGACGCTCTGCAAGCAAACTGTCTGCGATTGAAAATGCCGCACTGCGCTCTTTCCGAAAGGTCGTCTGAAACACCTCCGGAATGAAAACATCAGTGTCACTGTATCCAACATCTTCCGTCTGAATCCCAAGCGCATCTGCAAGCGCATCTTCCGCCTGCTCAGGATCATTATCAGCGTCCGGCGAATAATACGGGCGAAATGTGCCGTTCAGCTTCCGGTCGATCACATCCTCTGCGGAAATCCGCGCTAGCGAAACGCTTTTGAAATCCGCTTCCCCGTTCCGATGCGGAATTCCGTGATACTGAATACCGAATTTGCGCTCCAGTTCGGCACGCAGTATTCCGAAAGATTTTTGCGCGGGATTGATCTGCCGATTCGGCACATAGCTGTCATCCAGCCGGAATACACCGCCTTCTTCCCATGTACCCTTATGCTGCCCGTTGGCATTTTCACGCGGGCTGCGCGTTCGCATGACACCTTCTGTCAGGCTCCTTGCCTGCGTTCGGATGCTTTGCATATAACCATTGCGGACGTTTTCCATCGCTTCACGGACAGTGCGTTGACATAGGGGGCAGACATCGCCCCCTATGTAGGGTTTGAAGCGAGATAATCCTCAATTTTATCTGCGGTCTGCTCATAAACTGACGCAATAGCCTGCACTTCATCGCTCAGACCGCCGACGTGTTTTTTAAGACTATCCAGCATCAGCTGAAAAGCATCGGCATGCACACCGATATCCTGCGATACAGAATTGAATTCTGCAATCAGCTTCCCGGTAGAAGCGTCAAGTTCTTCGATCGTCTGCGGCAGTTTCTTGGCAAGCTTACGCAGTTCTTCGGCGCTCTGAGAATCCAGTTTTAGTTTCATCGGAATACTCCCTTCAAATATGGTTATCTGACATATGAATCCATCTGTTCATCATTCGAGAAAGTATGCGGGAGAGGCTGCATCGCAGCATTGTGCGGCGCACCGTCGGGAGAACCTGGACTCGACGACAGATAATCCTCAATCCGCTGCGCCGTCAGCAGCATCACCTTCGAGACATCCATAACGGCATCATTGAGCAACAGACATGCCTTGTCCGTGATGCTTTTTGCCATTTCCTCAATCTGTAGAATATGCGGTCCGGCGTAGGGATCGTCCGCGGAAAAAGCGTTCAGCAGCTGCCGAGAGCTATTCTCCAGCATCGGCACGGTCTGCTGTAATTCAAATGCGCACACACGCAGTGCCATAACACTTGGATAATCCAATTGCAGTTTCATACATCCGACCTCATGTCACTATATCAATGATTTGGTCTCTGTTCTGATTCTGTGCCTGCAAAATTGCATCAGCCTCCTGCTGTATCTGATTCAAAATACGGAATGTTGTTTGCAGCTCGGAAAGTCGTTTTTTTGAGAGATCGTCATTGCCCATTGCGAATTTGAATGCCTCGCAAGCATCATGAATCGTTTTCTTGCAGTCTTCAAGATCCGCTATATACTTTTTCGTTGCGTCAATCAGGCGGCCTATTGAATCAAGATCTGTTAGATTTGCCATAATCGTTTCCTCCCATTATAGATCTCGTGCATTCATAGCTGTATGCGTTGCACAGCTTTTCACCATTGGATATGATAATTATACCAAAACCAGCAAAAAAAGTCAATAGAAATCCGCTTCTTGACGGTGAAAATTGATCTGGTGTGCAGCCGGTGCAAAGCAGCAGCGCTGCGATGCAGAGCCCCAGGATTCTGCGGCGTTTTTGATTCACTTCACGCAGAGCGCAGCCTCAATGCCCATGACAACTGCGAGCACCTCGGCCTCATTCTGATCATCTGAGAAATCTATTTCACAGCAATTCCTCTGATTGAGCGCACTGATCGGAACATGCGCTATCTGCTCAGCACATTGTTCAATGAGGCAAATGGGCGGCATCTCCGCGTAAATACCGAAAACCGGCAGATTGACGACCAGCTCCGTTGGGCGCAGAAGTCTGTCTATGACCTGACCGGCATATTCACATAATTGCAAAGAGAATAACGAAACGGTCACTGAGGGTATAACGAATTGTTCAGGGCGCTTGCATTTTCCTGCAAAACATGGTATACTGAAAAAGCACAGGAACTGAGAAGTAAACAAAACAGTGGGTGAAATAGATCATGGGTAAAATTAATGATTTTCTGAATTCGTTCTTCGGATGGGAAACCTACGCGCAGCGTCAGGAACGGCTATATCAAAAAATATAAAAAGAAACATCCCTCACATCAATCAGCGGAAGCTGACCCAGTGATACTCTCAGATGTGGAAAACTCTTGCGGACACAAGGTTGAACCGACGAAATTACCGATTGAACGAAATATTAGTTGTGCAGATAAGGAAATCTATTTTGATTTAGCCGGAGACTTTCTTCCGTTCAACAGTCATTGTGAGTTAGACCCCTCATAGGATTAGGACTGGTTCCTGGATTGAATGATCATCTCATGCACAAAGCCGGACATATGCTTGACGGTGACACTGACGAGGAAATCGTATTTGATATCGTACTCTCCACTATGTATGCCGATACCATTGACAAATGGGACGAGTTCGTGCAGGAACAGGGACTTCCTGCTCTGCTCCGTGAGAAGAAAACAGGAGTAAAATAAAATCTATAATGCGCTGTACTGCAACACTTAGATGCTGCGGTGCAGCTCTTTTTTTATGTTCGAGCGACTGGATATGGCATAAAAGTAGCGTAAAATAGCGGTTTTCAGGCAATCTAAAAATTCATTGAGTACCGTTCATCAAGCGTGGACACTTTTCCACAGAAAATTCGTGATTTTTCCGTTATAATAAATAAAATGTCGATATCGGATATGCTGTTTGATGTGCAAATCATATCAAAATCGGCTGATTTTCTGTTGAAAACCTGTTGAAAAGTGTTCACGCTAAATGTATATCCGAAAACGAAATTATCTGGTACAATATAAACACAGTCAAGGACAGAGAGCTTACAAAGTCAGCCGCCCTTGAATTGTAAAACAATTCCCCATACCGCCGTATGCATACGGCGAGCGGGTGTTCATACAGAACTATATCTTGTGGCTATAGGTGCAAACTATATCCATAAGTACAAGATGTAGCTGAATGTTCTCCCTTCGTATGCACCCGGCTATTTTTATGCCGTCCGAAACTGTTAAAACAATTATCTGAAAGGAAGTATTAACATGAAAGCACCAACTCCTCTGACCGCAAAAGTGTCCACAATTGTGGACAAAAAGACCGTTTACATCTGCAGCCCTCTCCGTCCGGTATCCACCGATCCGATTTTCCGCGCCAACGAGCTGATCGATAATCTGAAACTCCCAAAGGATGCCTGCACCTTCGCAGCCCTCAGAGGCTGTGATCCGGTTGCGCCGCACCTCTTCTACCCGCAGTTTCTGAACGATGATGACGAGGTTGAGCGTGCGCTCGGCATGGAACTGGGACTGAAGGCTCTGCGATCCTGTGATGAGCTGTGGATCATCTCTCCCCGCATCAGCAGCGGGATGTCCGCAGAGATCAAGGAAGCTCAGAAGTGCGGCATTCCGGTGCTGGTGTTTACCGCGGCTGGATTCCGTGAGTACATCGGCAACGGCGATATGACCGATAACTGCTACGCTGATACCGCAGACGGCGTGATTGATCAGAAGAAAGAACCCCGAACGCTTCGTGAACTGATCGCGGCTGTTGATATGCATAAAGGCACAAATAAGACCTTGCTTGCATCCTACAATGACGGTGATCTGAAAATGGAAGTATACAGTGACGGAACTGTTGCTGCGAGAAGGCATAACCGCAGAACTTCTTTCAAACTTGCCAACTGCACCGATTATCAGTATCACTCTGCTGTTGTGGAGGACGGTGGTGCAACACCTACACACATCGATGCCGAGACATTTCTGGACGAGCGATGGGAGCTGAGGCTTATTCTGGAGGCTGAAGACCGTTTCATGAAGTAAGAACCAGTTTATAAACCAATTACAATATCACATTTGTTAGTCAGGGCGCGCACTGGCGGACAGATGCTCATAATGGAAACAACCAAGACAGCCTGTGGTCTGCATAGACCATATCAGATGTAATGGGTGTATCCATGTGTACATCTGCTGCCTGCGTGCCCTTTTTCATGGGAGAGCAGTCTGCGCTGTGAGCATCTGACGCTTAGTGTGTTCCTCTGCTCCGTGCAGCATACACACGATGTGAACGTTGAGGACTTCAAGTCCATCATCGAAAACCTCATGATCCGCACGGCTACGGAGTATGGGCTGAATACCGACTTTGAAAAACTCGTGAATCCGACCGGCAGATTTGTCCTCGGCAGCTCTTTCGCTGATTGCGGCGTTACCGGCAGAAAGCTCGCCTGTGATACCTACGGCGGCATCGGTCATATTGGCGGCGGTGCGATGTCCGGCAAAGATCCTTCAAAGGTTGACCGCAGCGGCGCATATGCGGCGAGAAAAATTGCAAGGGATATCGTCAGTGCCGGATACGCGGATATGGCAGAGGTGCAGATCGCATATGCGATCGGTGTGGCAGAACCCGTCTCCGTGTATGTGGAGACCTTCGGCACAGAGCATCAGGATACGGAGTTCATCAGTCAGTACGTCCGTGAGAACTACGACCTCACACCGAGAGGCATTATTGACGGTCTGGGGCTTCTCGATGTGGACTATAACGCCATTTCTGCATACGGACATTTCGGCAAATCGGGGCTTCCGTGGGAACAGTAAGTGCCTCTGAAAAATTTTTTTGAGAAAGTTTTCTGCTACCCCTTACTGGAAGCCTCTCCCACACTATATAGTAGAGGCTCTTGTAAAAGCCACGAAAACGGAGGTGAAGCCAATGCCCAAGAGACCGAATACCCCATGCCGGCATCCCGGCTGTGCAGAGCTTGTACCATACGGCACCAAGTACTGTGACAAACATCGTTCCCTCCACCCGGAGGATACACGCTCCGCAGGAAGCCGAGGATACGGTACGGCATGGAACAAAGCCCGTAAGCGGTATCTGGAAACGCACCCACTGTGTGTGGAGTGCCTGAAAGAAGGCCGCTATGTGAAGGCTACCGATGTTGACCACATCAAGCCGCACCGCGGAGACAGTGTTCTCTTCTGGGATCAAAGCAACTGGCAGAGTCTCTGTCACAGACACCACAGCATTAAGACCCGAAACGAAGATCACACACCGGAATACAAGTATTGAAAAAGGAGCCTCTCAGATCGAGAAACTCCTTTTATCAGACTTAATACTGGTTCATATTCGTGAAAAGACTGTTCAGCTTCTCATACAGTTCGTAGACTGCCGGATCAGCATCTTGCAGAGCATCGGGTGATATAGCTTTCATGCGATCGTCAGCAATCATGATCTGCCTTTTCAGAAAATCGATCGTCAGCTCATAGAAGTTCATCTCAAAAACGAGCTGGACTGTATCGGATGATACGCATTCGCTTTGGAAAACATTGTCACCAAGCACCATGTTATCAACTGCATCTCTGAAGACATTGAAGCGTTTTACCGCTTGCTGTACCTCTTCCTGATAAATATCTTCCTGTACAGCATTCTGTGAGAAGAAAACATCTCTGGTACGGAGCGTCTCTGTGGAGAGAAGCGCAGCCGCCTGCTTGCGGATTACTGCTTCGACCGCTTTGACACGATCCGGCGCGAATGTATCGTCGCCTCTGAAGGCAAAGGAAAAATCGCAGATCGCCTTTACACGGTCACGGAGCGTATCATTCATTGCCATTTGACCGATGCGGGTAAAGTCATCCCCGAGAACCGGCGCATACTCAAACAGCTTGTCACCGATGTTTTCAAAGTCAGACATCGAAACATACGGCAGCATAGAAAGATTCAGGTCGAATACCGGTGACATACCGGTGATCTCCAGTGTGTCGTTGTTGAAAAGAACGCCGTAGTTTCCGGCATGCCGATCCTGATTGAAACAGAGAGAATCAACGACAAGCATTTCACGGAATGTCTGTGATGCACCGATGTTTTCAAAATAATCGAAAATATCCTGCAGCCCCTTTGCTTTCATGAGCTTTGAAAAGGAAGCGTATCCGTATTGCTCGTTTGTAAACAAATTGCACTTGGATGCCAGTTTACCGTGAAGCAACACTGTGCTATAAGGAACATAGTTTTCAGGACTGATGATCGCTGCGATCTCTGACGCAAGCATTTCACAGTACGGTTCCAGACCTGCTCCGTATTCATTGCCTCGCTTGTAGATGAATATATCCGAGCCGAAGCTGCCGCGCTTTTCTTCCTTTCGGAAGCACTTACGGAAGGAACCCTCACATGCAAGCTCCGGTGATGTAGACGAGAAATCAGCTACATACAAGCCGACGCCTTCAAATGCCAGACGGGAGATCGCTTCTGTGAACTGGTTACTGTACAGAGATACCTGCTCCCATGTCAGGCTTTCACGATCCGACTTCACCCAGAACGTATCGTTGATCGTAGCAGCATGTGTTGTTCTGATAAAACCTTCGTTATCATCGCACCCCATCTGCCGCATGATCTTCTGCAGGTGGGCGTTATGCTTTGAGGACTTGCGGCTGTCAAGCCAGGTGTTGATGTCATCGAATCCAAACGGCAGCTTTCCCATCCGTTCGACTTCAGAGAACAAAACACCATCTGAGAAAGCAGTGGCGGGCTTCTTATCAAAAGCTGCAACTACTGCGTTCTTATTCATCAGGAAATACATCTCTGTCCGCCCTCCTTCGTTCTGTGATCCATTTTATTATACCATACTTTCTTCGGGATATCAAGTAGTTTGAAGCAGAATAACGGGCGGGGCTGGGGGCTGGGGCAGCCCACCGGGGCAGGTGAAAATCTCAAAAATGAAAGCAACGCAAGACCGTCGGCCCCTCTCGTGTGAAAAAACGCGAATTTGCAAGGGCCCCGGTCATCTGGGACCCTGACAGTGTGGATTTACAGTCAAGACGCTACTGTGCAGGAAACAGAAAATGCAGATTTTTCGTGCTATTCCAGCAATCGCCATATAACCTTTTGGTACTTTGATTCTTGCGGCGTTTCGTTACAAAACGCATTGTAAATCGGCGATTTTCCACGCAAAAAGCGGTATAAACCTGGTATTTTTAGCAGCAAACCGCATTTTACAGTTTGCCACTTGGCGTAGCCCGTGTGGATACCAAAAACCGTATAAAATCAGAAGTTTCGAGGTGAGGCAGATGACAGATTCTCAAAAATATCAAGTACGGGCAATGCGAATGCAGGGCATTGGATATAAGGCTATAGCAAGGTCGCTGGGCTTGAAAATCAATCAGGTGCAGCTCTTTTGCAAGGCTCAGGCTGTGCTTGAACGCATCACCGAAGCGCTTGTGACTGCAATGGAGGATTATGGTCCTTTCGAGGACTGGACAAGGGAGCAGATCCACACGCTCTTTGAATCCGTCAACAACTTCTCCAACACTGCACACACGCATGAGAACAAGGATGTGCTGGATTCTATCACAGAACAATATATGCAGGATCAGGCGGCATTTCAGGCATCGACCGCAAACGCTCTGCACGGGCTGTCTACTGGGCTGAGTGAGGTCTCCGCACAGGCGCATTCGCATTCTAACAAAACGGTGCTTGATTCCATCACGCAGGAAATGCTCGATGACATGGACTCCATTTCGACTGTTGTCGGAGAGGCGCACTGGCATCACAACCTCACAACGCTCAACAGTATCACCGAGTCTCATGTTTCCCGATGGAACGAGGCATACACCAGTGCGATGAACCTCAACGAGCGTGTGGGTGTCAATGAGGGCGTGTTCGAGCGTTTCAAGACGGAAATTCTCTATGATATGCAGGGTGCAAAGACCTCTATCACGGATATCAGCACAAGACTTGCCGCTGTTGAAGATGCCCTCGCAGGTGTGGAGGATGCACTGGCGGCTATTGTGGAGGTGAACTGAATGAGCATTGCAAATTATCTGACAGCCCTCGATGAGCAGAGAGATGCTTTAGCCCGAAATCTTGTGGCGATGGGTGTATCCGCTTCGGAAACCGAAAAGCTGAACACGCTCGTGTCGAAGGTGCTGCAAATCCCGCAGACCAAGCCGGATATCATGCTATTCAAAGCATGTCTATTTCGAGGAGCAGAATATCCACTCTATCAGACCGGACGGTGAATTCATGCTGACGCTTTTAGGCTCGTATGCGCAAGAGGAAAGCTACTCCGCCAGTGAAAATCAGAAGTGGCGTATCCGCAAGGATTTTGAACAGGGACGGCTCGGCAGCATTACAATTCTCGGTTATGAACGCAGCAATGACGGTACGCTTATCATTGTCCCCGAAGAAGCGGAGATTGTCAGAATGATTTTCAACGACTTTCTCAGCGGTATGGGTAAAAATGCAATCGCAAACAAACTGCTTGCAATGGGCGTTCCGACCAAGGGCGGCGGCATATGGACTGCATGGTCGATTCGCCGTATACTGAAAAACGAAAAATACTGCGGAGACCTTCTGCTGCAAAAATCCTACCGTGAAAACCATATCACAAAGCGGAAAATGCCCAACCACGGTGAGCTGCCGCAGTATTATGTGGAAGAAGCACATGAAGCCATTATTGACAAGGACACATTTATGCTCGCACAGGAACTTCTGCGGGAGAAAAAAGAATATTTTACACCGGACAATCCTACAACTGGTACCTACCCATTTACAGGTATCATTCACTGCGGCTGCTGTGGGAAATATTATCGCAGGAAGGTACAGCCTTACCGGATAACATGGATCTGCTGGACTTATAACGCAAGAGGTAAGAGATTTTGTCCGAAATCCAAGCAGATACCGGAAGATATCCTGTATGACAAGGTTTGTGAAGTGTTGCGGCTTGACGAGTTTGACAACGAGGTATTTCAGGCTGAGATTGAGTCTATCACAGTTCCTAAACCGAATGTGCTAACTTTCATCTTCAATGACGGTCACGAGCAGACAGTCCGCTGGGAAGATCATTCAAGATCAGAAGCATGGACGGCGGAGAAACGCTCCCAGGCAGCAGCGTGCGGCAAGAAGGGTGCGGCAACAAGAGAAAGGAGAAGGAAGAAGTGAGCAAACAAGTAACAATCATTCCGGCAAAGCTGAATCGTGCAACATTCACACCTTTGGATCAGCCGAAAAAGCGTAAGGTTGCCGGATATGCACGAGTTTCGACCGATTCCGAAGAACAGCAGACCTCCTATGAAGCGCAGGTTTCCTACTACACAGAATACATTCAAAAGCGTGATGACTGGGAGTTTGCGGGCGTATATACGGATCAGGGCATCTCGGCGACAAATACGAAGCACAGAGACGGTTTTAATCGAATGATCGCGGATGCTCTTGACGGGAAGATAGACCTTATTGTTACGAAATCGGTATCCCGTTTCGCAAGAAACACCGTGGACAGCCTGATGACCGTCAGAAAGCT
>JAEDJD010000042.1 GCA_016296505.1 Oscillospiraceae bacterium | reverse complement strand
CACATTTCGTCCCTTTTGTCAACCCCTTTTTCGCGGTTTTCCCTTTTGCACAAATGTATCCCAAAACATTCAGTTTATGAGGGTAGAATTACCAGAGCTTTCCGTTTTTCATCCATATATGCACGATATGTAACCGCGCCGCTGGTCAATTGCACTGCGTCCCTCAGCTCCACCGATGTTGCAAGCATATCCGCCACGGACTGCATTACACTCTCATCAGCCATCCGGAATTCCAACAGCATTGGATTGCCGAGCCATGTAGCAGCCTTTTCAGGCAGCTCACTCGAATGATTGAGAATCAAAGCATTTCGCACATAATAATTCTGCGTGTCATCTGTACAGGCAGGCGGTTGATATGCCGATAAATCCGGCGCATGATCGCCGAACAATTCATCTGGCACTGCAAAGCAGGTATGCGTCGTATGTCCATGATACTGCTGCGAGTCATCCCATGTTACATCTATATGATAGTATTTTCCATCCGCCTCCGCAATATTCCAGACATGATTCTCCGTTCCATTGATCACTCCAGTTACATTCATCGCATTCAGACCAGCTCGACGCGCCGTATACAGAAACGCTTTGGCATAACCCTCGCATTTTGCCTCACCCTCCGCCAAGCAGCCATACGCTTCGTCCTGATATGTCCCGTCGATATAATCACAGTGATCCGCAATGCCGTCGTGAATCTTCAGCAGTTTTTCAATCTCGTCTGCGTCGGACGGAATCTTCTGAATGATTGCGTCTGCGCGGACATTCATCGCCGCACGCATCTCGTTAATCTGTTCCTGCGGAATTTTGTAACGCATATTCGCCGTATCCATAAGCTCAGAAGTTTCATAGACCGAATCCAGATAGAAAAACTGCGGTTCCTGTTCTGCCAGCAATAAATAAACGCGCTCATATGTTTTTCTATCGAATGTTCCGGGAAGCTTAATCGTTTTCTCGTAGGCTTCAATACCTCTGTACAATGTACCATAGAGCGCTTTTTCTGTCGGACTAAGCTGCTGATACGGATATCGAAGCTTTGCTTCTTCCCGTGGAAGCGCTCCCTTTCGGGAACGAATCCACCCGATATTGAACAGCAGCATAAACATCAGCGCAGCAATCATAGACAGCAATATTACTATAATAACAATTTTACTCCGTTTGGTCATGTTCTGTATCCTCGTTTTCTATTTGTATTCGTTTTGCCTGAATGCGGCTGATCCAGTTATCCTCGTAGGACAATAATGTATAGCGAATACCGTCCTGCTCCGCCGAAAGCGTTTCCCCTTCCTCTGGAATTCTCCCAAGGAGATGTATGACAAATGCGCTCATTGTATCAAATGCACCATCTGTCGCGAAAGGAACGCCCAGTTTCGGCAAAATATCCTCCGGATCCGCTTCTCCCGCAATCGTATACACACCCTCGGCAATTTCAGTCAATTCCGCTTCTTCCTCGTCGTCGTATTCATCCTGAATATTACCGACAATCTCCTCCAGCAAATCCTCCATTGTCACCATACCAGCAGTACCGCCATATTCATCCGAAACAATTGCAAACTGCGCCTTATCTCGCCGCATCTGCTGAAACACATTGCGGCATTTTGCAGTCTCCGGCACAAAGCCTACCTCGCGCATCAGTTCCGTCACCGAACAATCCCGCGCTTTTCCAACCAGCGGCAGCAAATCCTTCACCAGTACAATACCAATAATCGTGTCGATCTGATTGTCATATACCGGTATGCGCGAATATCCGCCCTCCAACGCGATTGCAGCCGTTTCTGTGGCTGTCGCAGTCTTTGGAACGGCAATCATATCTTTACGGTGCGTCATGACATCCGAAACCGGCACATCGTCAAAGGTGAAAATATTATTGATCATTTCACGTTGACTTTCTTCAATACCGCCGGTCTCATTTCCCGCGTCGACAAGCAGACGGATTTCTTCCTCCGTTACGATATCCACACTATCATTGGCAGGAATCCGAAAAATCTTGCATAGCAGCGCCGTAATACCAGACGCAATCGCCCAGAACGGCGTCAGCAGCAAAATCAGCAGACGTACTGACGGAACGCATGACCGCGCAAATTCTTCGCAGCGATGCATTGCAAGCCGCTTCGGAAACATATCCGTCAGCACAGCAAACACCGGCATCAACAAAAGCGTCAATAGAATGGCTGCCAAAATCTTGCCGCCCGTAAACGGGAACAATACTGCAATTCGGCTGCCAAACAGCAGAAAGCAGACCATACCAATCAACAACGCCGAAAGGATGCGGTGCAGCGTAAAGCAGCGGCGCATTTTAGTCGGCTTCGTAATAAGCTTATCCAGAGGCTTCCATGCACGGTTTTCAGCGGCGCGCGCATGAACAATTGCGTCATTGATTTCCGTCAGCGCCGCCTCACACGCAGAATACCATGCACGCAGAACGGCAAATAACATAAGAAGTGCAATCACAGTCCATAATCGGTCTCCATCTTGATCCATTTTCATACTCATCCTTTCATCATAGTGCAACTGCTATCATACCATAAACGATCAGATTCTATAATACTATATTATATCATAAAGCGAAGTGAATTGCAATGGGAGAAAGAAAAAACGAGCGTCAATCCGCTTTTGACGAAAATCAAACGCAAACACTGTTTCGCGCGGCTTGACAAGAATAGAATTTTATGGTATCATATATACGGAAATTTTTGCGGTGATTCAGCCGCAGTTCAAACGGAAAGGAACGAGCATCATTATGATTACTGCAATAGTAGGCGGAAACTGGGGCGATGAAGGCAAGGGCAAGCTCACCGATGTCTTTGCTGCCGATGCGGATTATGTCATCCGTTTTCAGGGCGGTGCAAACGCTGGTCATACAATCATCAACCAGTACGGAAAATACGCCCTGCACATTCTTCCCTCCGGCGTATTTCAGGAGAACACTGTCAACATTATCGGTGCAGGCGCCGCATTTAACGCCGACGCTTTCAAGCGTGAGCTGGAAATGCTGAAAGAGCATGGCGTTCCCACGCCGAATATCCGTATTTCTGACCGCGCACAGCTCGTTATGCCGTATCATATTCTCTTTGATAAGCTTGAGGAAAAGCGTCTCGGCAAGCACAGCTTCGGTTCTACACAGTCCGGTATTGCGCCGCACTATGCTGATAAAGCAATGAAGATCGGTTTCCAGCTCGCTGAACTTTATAACGAAAATCTTGCAGAAAAAGTCGAACGCGTCTGCGTCATCAAGAACGCAACGATTGCCGGTCTTTATCCAGACGCAGAGCCGCTGAAAGCCGAGGATATTCTTGCATATCTGAAGGAAGTTGCTGAATATATCAAACCGTATCTCTGCAATATCGCTTCCTTGATGCACGACGCTGTCAAAGAAGGCAAGAACATCCTGCTTGAAGGTCAGCTCGGCGCGCTGCGCGATATCACCAACGGCATCTATCCTATGACTACTTCCTCCTCAACGCTTGCAGGTTACGGCGCAGTCGGCGCTTGTCTGCCGCCTCACGAAATCAAGCGCGTCATCACGGTTGTCAAGGCATATTCCTCCTGCGTTGGCGCAGGGCCTTTCACAACTGAGATCTTCGGCGAAGAAGCGGATACGCTCCGCAAATGCGGCGGCAGCGACGGCGAATTCGGTGCAACCACCGGACGTCCACGCAGAATGGGATGGTTTGACGCAGTTGCAACAAAATATGGCGTTGCAGTGCAAGGTACAACCGATGTTGCGCTCTCTCTGATTGATGTTCTGGGCTATCTGGACGAGATTCCGGTCTGCGTTGCATACGATATCAACGGCGAGCGTACAACCGATTTCCCAAGCGGCGACCGTCTGGATATGGCAAAGCCGATCTACGAAAAAATACCGGGATGGAAAAGCGATATCTACGGCATTACCGAATGGGACAAGCTGCCGCAGGCTGCAAAAGATTATGTCTGCTACATTGAAAAGCTGATCGACTGCCCGATCACGATGATTTCAACTGGTCCGGATCGCAAGCACATGATCTACCGAAAGTAATCTATTGCATGAGTAAAGTTCAGCCGCTTAAATCCATGTGGATTTAAGCGGCTTTTGTTTATCATTTTAAAATGTGCTATATATCAGCCTCACGCATTCGCGCTCATTTGCGTTCAGCGATTTGTAGGGTTAATCCGCAAGCTGCTCCTTTGCAGCGGTCAGCGTATTGCGCATGAGAATCGCACGCGTCATCGGACCAACACCACCCGGTACCGGCGTAATTGCAGACGCTTTTGCAGCGACCTCGTCATAACAGACATCGCCGCAGAGCTTGCCTTCCGCATTGCGGTTCATGCCGACATCAATCACGACAGCGCCCTCCTTGACCATGTCCGCCGTGACAAAACCAGCTTTGCCAACTGCTGCAACAAGTATATCAGCCTGTCTGGTCTGCTCAGCAAGATCCTTTGTGCGCGAATGGCAAATTGTGACCGTGCCGCTGCGATGAAGCAAAAGCATTGCCATCGGCTTGCCGACAATATTGCTTCTGCCAATAACGACGCAGTGCTTTCCGCTGATGTCGATCTGCATGGCGTCGAGCATCTCAATCACGCCTGCCGGTGTGCAGGGCAAAAAGCTATAGTCGCCAATCATGATTCTGCCGACATTTTCCGGATGGAATGCGTCCACATCCTTTGCCGGAGAAATTGCGTGCAGAATCGTCTGTTCGCAAATCTGCTTCGGAAGCGGAAGCTGTACCAGAATGCCGTTGACATTTTTATCTGCATTCAGCTTTGCAACCAGCGCAAGCAGCTCTTCCTCAGTGGTTTCCTCCGGAAGCGCATATTCATAGGACTGGAATCCACATTCTGCACAGTCCTTTTCCTTATTTGAGACATAAACGCGCGACGCCGGATTGTTGCCGACGAGTACGACTGCGAGACCGGGATTGGCGCCCTGTGCCTTGAGCTGTTCAACCTCTGCGCGAACCTGCGCCTTAACATTTGCAGCAATCTGCTTGCCGTCGATGATTTGTGCCATTGTTTTTTCCTCCTGATTGATTTTCTGTATTATGAACGTATTCATTATACCACTTGTTTGCAGGACTGTCAAGCAAAAAACGCAGACCGAAGTGCAATCGTCATAAAGAAGCAAAGCCGGAGAAGGTTTCATTTCTTCTCCGGCTCAGCTTGTAGATAAAGTCCTCTGTTCTGATTTAGAATCACACAAGAGAGGTATA
>JAEDJD010000026.1 GCA_016296505.1 Oscillospiraceae bacterium | reverse complement strand
TATCACAAAATTGGATTCCCGTCAATCCTTATGTGAAACTTGTGTGAAACATTATATAATAGGCTTGACAAATTCTATAATGTGGGTATAATATTATTAAAGGATAAAAACAGAGGAGGACAGTTGATGAAGAAAGCCGTTTACAGTCTGGTGCTGTCGGAGGACGTTGTAGAAGCCGTTGACCGGATGGCGTATGCGCGCGGCACAAGTCGCTCGAATCTCATCAATCAGCTTTTGGCGGAAGCGGTCGGATACGTCACGCCGGAGCGCCGTATGGCGGATATCCTGCAAACGCTCTCGGAGCAGATGACGGGTCTGTTTCAGCTTCAGGAGCAGGCGACGGATGGTATGCTGATCATCCGCAGTCCGCTGCGGTATCGCTATAAGCCGACCATACGCTATCGCGTCGAGCTTTCGCGTCAGCCGGAGCAGGCGATCGGCGTGATACACGCGTCGTTCCGGACGCAGAATCAATCGCTGCTGGATGAAGCGGAAATTTTCTTTACGCTTTGGTCACAGGCGGAATGCGCATACGGGATTTGTCAGCCGGAGGATGCGCAGGTGGAGTCGGGGTGCTGGAACCGGCGCTTCCGGATTCGGGCGGGGCAGAATGCGTCCGCACAGGAAATCGGCGCGGCAATCGGACAGTATATCAAGCGTGTTGACGCGGCGCTGAAAGCATATTTTGCGGCGCTGCCCGATCACAATGCGGCAAAGGACGCCGTGAAACAATTTTTCAGCCAATAGAAAGGAGATATGCTGCTTGATTGAGCAGGATTATCTGCTGCGGCAGATGAAGGAATTCATTGCGTTTATGATGAAATTGCTTTTCAAAGAGGATTTGCGTTCTGCGGACGAGCTGGACGCATATCAGCAGAACAGCGGCGGCGATCTTATGCTGTATCGCATGATTGAGAACGGACAGATTGCGGAAGCGGAAGCGCTGCTCTATGAGCGCTGCTCTATGAGAATATGCAGTCGAAAACCGTGGACAATCTGCTGAAAGGCTATTCGTTTTACCAGTATCTTGCGCAGCAGGAGGACGATTTTCTCGAAGCGCGGCATTATAGCCGAAATCAGATTGCAGCGGGCGTCCGACGGCTTGCGATCCTGTTCGACGCAGCGCATCCGGTCGGCTTATTTCTGCCGGAGCTAAGCGATATCGACTGAACAATCATTACGACGGAGGAGGTATTCCAAATGAATGCGAATAAAATGACCCAAAAAACACTGGAAGCCATGCAGAGTGCGCAGTCGCTCAGCACGGGCTATCAAAATAATGCCGTTGAGCCGGTGCATATCCTGACGGCGTTGGTTCAGCAGGCAGACGGACTGATTCCGCAGCTTTTACAGCGGATTGGCGTCAGCGCACAGGGCTTTGCCAATGCCGCCGAGCGCGAAGTCGCAGCGCTGCCTCATGTGACCGGCAGCGGCAGACAGGCTGGCATGGTGTATATTTCCAATGATACAGAGCAGCTCTATCATCAGGCGGAGCAGATTGCCCAGCGGATGCAGGATGAATATATTTCGGTGGAGCATATTTTTCTTGCGATGCTGAAAAGCAATGACGCGACGCTCAAAAAATTGTTCCAGCAGTTTTCGGTCAATGAGACAAAGGTATTGAACGCGCTTAAGGAAATCCGCGGCAATACGCGCATTACGAATGAAACGCCCGAAGCGACCTATGACGCGCTGAAAAAATATGGTCAGGATTTAACGGAGCGCGCGCAGAAGCATCAGCTTGATCCGGTGATCGGCAGAGACGCCGAGATTCGCAATGTGATCCGGATTCTCTCGCGGAAAACGAAAAATAATCCGGTGCTGATCGGTGAACCGGGCGTCGGCAAGACCGCGATTGCCGAGGGACTCGCACAGCGGATTGCACGCGGCGATGTTCCGGATTCGCTGCGCGATCGCACGGTATTCTCGCTTGATCTCGGCGCGTTGGTCGCCGGCGCAAAGTATCGCGGCGAGTTTGAGGAGCGTCTGAAAGCGGTTTTGCAGGAAATCAAAAAATCCGAGGGCAAAATTCTTCTGTTTATCGACGAGCTGCATACGATTGTCGGCGCGGGCAAGACCGATGGCGCAATGGACGCCGGAAATCTGCTCAAGCCGATGCTCGCGCGCGGCGAGCTGCATTGTATCGGTGCGACCACGCTCGACGAATACCGCAAATATATCGAAAAGGACGCGGCGCTGGAACGTCGTTTTCAGCCGGTACAGGTCGGCGAACCGACTGTCGAGGACACAATCTCGATTCTGCGCGGACTCAAGGAACGCTATGAGGTCTACCATGGCGTCAAGATTCACGACGCGGCGCTGATCGCTGCGGCAACGCTGTCGAACCGGTATATCTCCGATCGGTTTCTGCCCGATAAGGCAATCGACCTTGTAGACGAGGCGTGCGCCATGATCCGCACGGAAATGGATTCCATGCCGACCGAAATGGACGAAATATCCAGAAAAATCATGCAGCTTGAAATCGAGGAGGCTGCGCTGAAAAAGGAAACGGATACGGTTTCCGGCGCGCATCTTGCCGAATTGCAGAAAGAGCTTGCAGATTATCGTGACAGCTTTGCGCAGATGAAAGCGCAGTGGGAGAACGAAAAGGGCGGCATCAGCAATTTGCAGGAGCTTCGCGCCAAGCTTGAGCAGCTCAAAGCCGAAATCGAAAATGCTGAGCGCCAATACGATTTGAATAAGGCGGCGGAATTGAAATACGGAAAGCTGCCGGAACTGCAAAAACAACTCGCCGAAGCGGAAAACGCCGCGCAGAACGGCGCCGCAAAGCTGCTGCGCGACGCCGTGACCGAGGACGAAATCGCACGAATTGTCGCACGCTGGACGGGGATTCCCGTGACGAAGCTCATGGAGGGCGACCGTGAAAAGCTGCTCCATCTGGACGCGACGCTGCATCAGCGCGTCATTGGTCAGGAGGAAGCGGTCGAAAAGGTCAGCGAGGCGATTCTGCGCTCGCGCGCCGGCATTCAGGATCCAAATCGACCGATCGGCTCGTTTTTATTCCTCGGCCCGACCGGCGTTGGCAAAACCGAGCTTGCGAAAACGCTCGCAGAAGCGCTCTTTGACGATGAACGCAATCTCATCCGGATAGATATGTCCGAATATATGGAGAAATTCAGTGTCAGCCGCCTGATCGGCGCGCCTCCGGGATATGTCGGATACGAGGAGGGCGGTCAGCTGACGGAAGCCGTCCGGCGCAAGCCCTACAGCGTTGTGCTGCTCGACGAAATCGAAAAAGCGCATCCGGATGTATTCAATCTGCTATTGCAGGTGCTCGACGATGGCAGAATCACCGATTCGCAGGGCAGAACGGTCGATTTCAAGAACACGATTCTGATTCTGACGTCAAATCTCGGCGCAGACGCGCTGCTCGCGGGCATACAGCCGGATGGTACCATCTCCGAGGCGGCAAAGCAAAAAACCGACGCGCTGCTGCGTCAGCGATTCCGTCCGGAATTCCTGAACCGTCTTGATGAAATCATCCTCTATAAACCGCTTACCAAGCAGGAAATCGGCGGCATTGTCGATCTGCTGATCGTCAATCTGCAAAAACGGCTTGCAGCACAGCAGATACAGGTCGAGCTGACCGACGCCGCAAAGAACGCCGTCATCGAACAGGGCTACGATCCGAATTTCGGCGCACGCCCGTTAAAACGGCTGATGCAGCGGAAAATCGAGACGCTGCTTGCAAGAAAGCTGCTTGCCGCGCCGATCGCGCCGGGCAGTACGGTGCAGATAGACTTCCGGAACGGCGCGTTTACCTGTGAATAATATACGCATAAACTGAGAATCCCCGAACCTAGGCAATGCCTCTGGTTCGGGGATTTCTGTATATTGGTCGGATATTGCGATAAGCAGATCGGAATGCGGTTTCAGTCATAGAATACATTTGGTTCATTTTGTTTCATCGAATAGAAATAGGATGGGTCGTCTGTGACTTCAAAAATGAAGTCCGGATCCGAATCATAAACCGTACCTTTCGGAACTGCAGCGGCAAATACAAAGTGCCGCTGTGTTTGGTCGGAGGACTGCCGATAGATCATGCCCTCGATCCAAGGAGAATCTGAATAGAGTGAAAGGGTAATCAAAGCGGCGTCGGTTGCATTTGTCCGCAGATGGAGCACAAGGCAGTCGTAGCGCTCGAAGTCGAAGTCGCACAGTGGATCGTAGTCGCTGTCCCATGGCAGATCGCTGAGAATCTCATAGCTGCAATCCAGTTCCTCAGAATAGGGATCGGGATTATAGAGCTGCCACGAGAACACGCTGGTATCCTCAACAGGGAGCGCAGACGGCTCGGTAGCGGTTGTCATATCCGGCGAAGAAGCTGTCATACTGCCGGAGCTTGAAGGACGAGTTGAGGATTCAGAGGCGGATGGGACGGAGTCTGTTGTGATGGTCGTAGCGACCGTACCGCTTGGTCGGGCAGTTGTTGTCGCGAGCACGATTGTAGTCTGGAGCGAGGTGCGATAAGTGGAGGTTTTGCTTGTCGCCACGCTTGTATAGGAGGAAAGCGGCGTTGTTCTGGTGGTAGGGGGCGGCGTTTTGGAAGTTTGGGATGAAGTTCGGGAAGTATTGGATGAAGTTCGTGAAGTATTGGATGATGTTCGTGAAGTATTGGATGAAGTTCGGGAGGTCTGGGATGATGTTCGGGAAGACGTTTTTTCAGCAGACTGGGTGAATTCGGTGCCGGATTCCGCAGAAGGAGAGGTATCCGTCTGTTCGGTGCGGTCGGGATCCGGATTCAGCGGTTCGGTCTGTTCGGGGAGAATGTCGTCAGAGCTGTTCTGCTGTGTGCCGACTTCTGGTTGAACAGTGGAAGAATGCGTCTGCGAACCGGACGATTCTGACGGAGTGACGCTGACTGTATGGGTTTCGGCAGCGGATTCATCGGTGGTGCAGGCGGTTGTGACGACCGTGAGATCGGGCTGACTGCCTACGGAGGGGATTTTTGGCGTCTGGAGCCGCGGATAGACCGCCGCGAAGATCACGATGGCAATGCAGGCAGCCATTGCAGGGAGACCGTAGCGCAGCCAGATAAAGCGGCGCTGTATTTTTTGCGGATGGGACGCTGCCTCAATGTATTCAGCCGGAAGCTCGCCGAGCAGTTTCATAAACTCCAGTTCTTTCAAAGCAATCCCTCCTTCCGCAGTTGATCGCGCAGACGTTTCCGGACGCGCGACAGAGTGACCTTAACATTGCTTTCCGACATCTCAAATAATTCCGCAATTTCTGCGATCGAGGATGTATGATAATAACGCCGGACAAACAGATTTCGCTGATGATCGGGGAGCGTTCCGAGAAAGCGCGTGACGGCGTCGAGCATGGAACGCCTGTCGATATCGCGTTCCACGTTTTCGCCGGAGGCAAGGATTTCGGAGATTTCATCGAGCGCGGCAGTCATCTGACCGCCGCCGCGTTTTTCCGCATGAGCAGCCGCATATTTTTTGAGGGCAAAATTGCGCACAAGCGTCAAAAAATACGCGCCGAAGTTCTGAGGACGAGCCGGAGGAATCGCGTTCCATGCGCCGAACAGTGCGTCGTTGAGACATTCCTCGGCGTCCTCCTCCGTCCCGACGATATTGCGTGCAATCGAACGGCAGAGCGCGCCATAACGTCCGGTTGTTTCGAGCAGCGCCTGCTCGTTTCGTTCTTCAAATAGTTGGATGATTGCATTATCGTTCGTAGCGTCCACCGCCTTTCGAGTTTGCGCCTTCATCTAATATCACCGGATGACACCGGCAAGGTTACAGCTTCCTGATATTTTTCAAAAATGTTCCGTTCTTGTATCGCGAGGCAGTATGGGGGATATATTGCGAAAAAGGGATTTTGTCATACTTCCTGCGGATTGCTCACGCCGCCGAACTGGCTTTGACAGAGCGCGGTATAGAAACCGCCCTTTTGCATGAGTTCGCTGTGATTGCCCTGCTCGATGATCTGACCGTCCTTCATGACGAGAATCAGGTCTGCCTCGCGAATGGTCGAGAGCCGGTGCGCGACGATAAAGGAAGTCCGTCCCTGCATCATTTTCTGGAACGCCTCCTGAATTTTCAGCTCAGTACGGGTATCAATCGAGGAGGTCGCCTCATCGAGAATCAGCATCGGCGGCAGACAGAGCATCAATCGCGCAATACACAAAAGCTGTCGCTGCCCCTGCGAGAGCGCGCCGTTTTTATCGCTGATGACGGTGTCGTAGCCCTGCGGCAGACGCTTGATGAAGCTATGCGCGTGTGCGGCTTTTGCGGCTTCGATGATTTCCTCGTCGGTTGCGTCCGGCTTACCCATGCGGAGATTTTCGCGGACGGTCGCATTTTTGAGCCATGTCTCCTGCAAAACCATGCCGATATTCTGGCGCAGGCTATGTCGGGTGACGTCGCGCAGATCGTTCCCGTCGATACGGATTGCGCCGTCGCTGACGTCATAAAACCGCATAATCAGATTGATGAGGGTTGTTTTTCCGCAGCCGGTCGGCCCGACGATTGCCACGCGCTGACCGGACTTCACCGAAATCGAGCAATGCGAAATCAGCGGACGTTCCGGCACATAGGAAAAGGAAATATCCTGAAACTGCACGTCGCCCTTTGCCTGTTTCATCTCGATGGCGTCCGGCTGATCGGGGATTTCGGTCGGCTCGTCAATCAGAGCGAAGATGCGGTCGGCACAGGCGAACGCGTTTTGCAGTTCGGTCATCACGCCGGAGATTTCGTTGAAAGGCTTGGTATATTGGTTTGCGTAGCTGAGGAAGCACGAGAGCTGTCCGACGCTGATACTGCCGCGGATTGCGGCGAGTGCGCCGGTCAAGCCGACTGTCGCGTAAACCAGCGCATTGACGAAGCGCGTGCAGGGATTGGTCAGCGAGGAGAAAAAGGTGGCTTTCAGGGAAGCCTCGGCAAGACGGTCGTTGAGCTTGTCAAAATCGGACATGGTTTCGGCTTCATGGGCGAACGCCTGTACAATTTTCTGATTGGAAACAGTTTCATGGATCATCGCGGTCTGTTCGGCGCGGATCTCTGCCTGAAGCTGAAACATTGCGTAAGTCCGCTTGGCGATGAACGCCGCGACAAACAGCGAAAGCGGCGTCATCACGATGACGACAAGCGTGATTGCCGGATGAATCGTCAGCATGAAGATCAGCGTACCGAGAATCGTCAGAACGCCCGTGAACAGCTGCGTAAAGCCCATGAGCATACCGTCCGCGAACTGGTCTACGTCGGAGATCATGCGGCTGACCGTCGTGCCGGTCGGGTGCGTATCGAGATAGGAAAGCGGCAGACGCTCAATACGGTCGATCGCGCGGTTCCGGATATCCTCGATCACCTCGTAGGTAATTTTGTTATGGGCGACGCTCATGACCCACTGTGCGAGCGCGGTTACGGCAACCGAAAGTCCGATTGTCAGTAAAATCCGTGTAACAGCGCCGAAATTGACGTTTCCGGCAGCGGCGATGCAGTCGATGGCATTGCCGATGAAGATCGGGACGAGCAGCGTGAGCGCAACGGTTACGACGGCAAGCAGGAGCGTCAGGATCAGCCATTTTTTATATCCGGCGAGGTCGTGCAGGATGCGGCGGATTGTCCGCGTCCAGAGGGATTTCTTTGGATCAGCCATTTTGCGCCACCTCCTCTTTGGGGAACTGTGAAGCATAGATTTCCTGATAGACGGGGCAGGATTGCAGGAGCGTCTGATGCGTACCGGCGCCGGCGAGCGCACCATCGTCCAGTACGAGGATTTTGTCCGCGTGCTGAATGGAGGCGGTTCGCTGCGAAACGATAAAGATGGTCGGACGATATGGAAGCGCTTTCAGCGACTGGCGCAGCGCAGCGTCCGTAGCGTAATCGAGCGCGGAGGCGCTGTCGTCGAGAATCAGGAACTCCGGCTGACGGACAAGCGCGCGTGCGATCGTCAGGCGCTGCCGCTGACCGCCGGAGAAATTTCTGCCGCCCTCGGCGATTGTTTCGTCGAGACCGTTCGGCTTGGATTTCACGACGTCGAGCGCCTGCGCGGTTTTCAGCGCGGTATGCAATTCTTCATCGGAAGCGTTGGCGCAGCCCCATTGGAGATTCTGCCGGATTGTGCCATGGAACAAAACCGCCTTCTGCGGCACAATGCCGATGCGTTTGCGCAGTGCATGATGCGGAAACTCTGCGCTTGGGACGCCGTCGATGGTAATGCTGCCGGCAGACGGCTCGTAGAAGCGCGGAATCAGGTTGACGAGGGTGGATTTGCCGGAACCCGTACCGCCGATAATGCCGATCACATCGCCGCGCTCCGCCGTGAAGCTGATATCCGAAAGCGATGGTTCTGCTGCGTTTTCATAGGTGAACGACACATGATCGAAGCAAATTCTGCCGCGGTTTTCGACAGGGATTTGCGGTTCGTGATGATTTTCCGGAATCAGCGTGCCGGATTCGAGTACGGCTTGGACGCGGTTGCCGCAGGCGACAGCTTTTGTGACGCTGATAATGAAATTGACGAATTTAATCAGCTCCACCAGAATCTGCGACATATAATTATACAGTGCAATGACCGCGCCCTGCGTCAGAACGCCGGCGTCCACGCGCAGCGCACCGACATAAATCAGCGCGCATACGGCAAGATTGACGATCACATAAGTCAGCGGATTCATGAGCGCGGAAAGCTTGCCGACCGATTTCTGCATAGCGACAAGCAGGCGGTTTTCCTGACGGAATTCCTCGGCTTCGGCTTCCTCGTTGCGGAATGCGCGGATGACGCGAACGCCGGTCAGGTTTTCGCGTGTGGTTTCGGTCACGATGTCGAGGCGCTCCTGCACCTTACGGTACATCGGGATTGTCAGCAGCATGATGCCGAACACGACAACCGACAGCAGCGGAATCGCAACGACAAAGACAAGCGCAGCCTTCACATCGACCGTGAAAGCCATAATCATCGCGCCGAATACGATAAACGGCGAACGAAGCAGCAGTCTGATGGTCAGGTTAATGCCGGTCTGGAGCTGATTGACATCGCTGGTCATGCGGGTAATCAGGGAGGATGTGCCGAGCGTATCGAGGTCGGTATAGGTCATGCGCTGAATATGCGCCATCAGTGCGCGGCGAAGCTTCGCGGAAAAACCGGCAGCGGCTTTTGCGGCGAAATACTGTGCAAAGAGCGTATTTGTCAGACCGACCGCTGCGAGCAGCGCCAGAAGCAGACACATCCATATGATATAGCCGGTATCGCCGTTTGCGATGCCCTTGTCGATCATGGATTTGACGACAAGCGGAACGAACAGTTCAAAGGTTGCTTCGAGCATTTTGAACAGCGGTCCGAGAATACATTCCTTTTTATAATCTGCAAGAAAATGCAGCAATTTCTTCATTGCAGTCAAAACCTCCGTATCACAAATCTTTCCATTCTATATTATATCGGAAGATGCCGGGAAAGTCAAGCGGCAGAACGATTTTGCATTTCGATATTGACTTTGACCGTGCGATGTGCTATAATGAAAGCGAAAAATGTTCATGAGCCTGAGAGGATGCTGTATTTCTTCTCAGGCTTTGCTTCATTTACATATTTTTTGGAAATTGATTGGAACAAAACGATTTTCTTTGCGACTTCCGGGATAGAGGGATCCCCAAAGACAGAATCTATATGACAGCGCAGGATTTCCATTCGATTCAAAATTTTTTGGAAATTGATTGGAACAAAACGATTTGCTTTGCCACTTCTGTGATAGAGAGATTCCGAAAGGTGGAAAAGATATGACAGATGAAATAATCATAGCGTTATTTCAAGCGCGAGAGGAACGTGCAGTACAGGCAGTATCTGCGCAGTATGGCGCGGCTTGTCTGCGGACGGCAAAAAAATATTTGCATACGCAGGAGGACGCAGAGGAGTGCGTCAGCGATGTGCTGATGAAGCTTTGGCAGCAGATTCCGCCTGCGCATCCGCAGAATCTGGAGGCGTTTATCATAACGCTGACCCAGCGGACAGCGCTCGACAGCGTGCGGCGACAGCAGGCGCAGAAACGCGGCGGCGATCATACGGCGGTATCCATCGACGCCATCGGAGATACGCTGTCGTCCGTGGAAACGGTCGAAACTACGCTTTCGCATAAGATGCTGACCGAAGCGGTTGTACGGTTTCTCGATACGCTTTCCGATGACGCGCAGACCATATTCACAGAGCGCTGGCACAATGATACGCCGCCGCGTGAAATTGCAAAAAAATTTGGGATTTCCGGCGTATACGTCCGTAAATCGCTGATGCACACGCGCCGGAAACTGATACAATATCTCGACAAGGAGGGGCTATTATGACAAATCGACAGTTGAAAGAAATGATGCGCGATATTCCGCCGCGTTATCAGCAGAAAGCCGACGCCCGTGCGGCAGCGGCAATGATCCAATCAAAACCCGTTCTGCCAAGAATCATCGGCGCGGCAGCGGTCTGCTGTGCCGGTATGGCTGCGGTGATGATTCTGCCGCGCCATCATGCAAACGAAATGAATCCGGCGACCTCCGCGGTCACGGACATTCAGGAGATGACAGCAAGCGTGGAGGAAGCAGCGGCAGAGCCTTGGGAAATTCTCTTGAACTCTACGCTTCGGCTGACGTCGCCGGCATATGCGCCGTATGCGCTGGAGCCGACCGAAAACCAGTATCATGATATTGAAGACGCGCTTGCGTATACCGAATGGACGCCGCTTGCGCAGGAGGAATTTATGCCGGACGGCGAAAGCGTAACGCTGCATCTTCTGTATTATTACGATCAGGAAAATCCGATGCGGATGGTGTTCTATGGGAACGGCCATGTCCAGATCGTAAGAAGCAGCGGCGAGGAAAGCTGGTATCAGATTCCGGCGGAGGCGGAGGCTGTGGTGCGCAATGCGGCGCACGATCAGGACGACCCCACGTTTCAAAAGCGTTTGACATGGTGCAGAGAGGATACGCTCAATACGCCGGAATTCTGGGATAATATTTCGGTTTATCAGAACAATTGCGATATGACCACGCAGGAAGGCATTTATGATCGGATGCGCAACAGCATAAATTATTTCAGCCGTGTATCCGGAACGGTTGTCTCTGCGGATCAGCTTGGAGTCGATGACGATATTACCTATGGAATCAATATATACGATTTTCAGTGCGATCTGAATATGGGAATCGGCTTTGAGGAAGCGGAATATTATAAAAACGATACGCTTGCGGAATATACTGCGGAAGATGTCAAAGGTCTCAATTACGAAGCGTCCGGATGGTGCCGCTTTGAAAATCCGGCGCTCTACGCGGCATACGCGGACGAGGGTGTGTGCTATAGAACCATGCACTATGATCGCCACCGTATCTGGTATCGCGAACCGATTACCTACAGCGATGTACAGGCGGAGCCAGACCTCATGGTGATCCGAGACGCAATCATACCGGGCGTTCAGGCGATGCAGGCAATGAATCCGGAGTATTACTGCACGGTATTTCTCCAGGATTTTTCTAAATGGGAGATTACCGGTTCAACGGAGATGTTCGGCAGACCATGCGTAACACTGCACGGTTATCTTGACGGGGAACCCTGCGAGGCGTTGGACGTATCCGAATATGATATGACCATTGATACGGAAACAGGCATTCTGCTGCGATATGTCGGTTATAACAGCAATGGTGAGATGACAGATTATCTGCTCACCGAGAATCTGAAATTCGGTGAGGATGCCGACTATGCGAAAGATATGCCAGTACACGATATGGAAATCGTTGATATTCCCTGTGCAAAACGCCGCGGATTTGTGGAAAGTCCGCGGCGTTTTTAATATCCAGAAAAAATTTTATAAAGTGTGATTTTTTTCTCTGATTCTTTCTAACTTATTCTTACTTTTTCTTTTATATAGTATGATCTGCAATAGATTGCAGATCTGATACGAAATAGATTGCAGATCTGATACGCAGATTTTGCAGATCAGATACGCAGATTTTGCAGATCAGATACGCAGATTTTGCAGATCTCAGATACCGGACGCAACTGCAATGTTGAAAGTTATCAACATATCTCCGGCGATTCGAGCAATCAATCCTTACGCAAAAGGAGAATGGTTCGGTCGGTATATTGGGGGTCATAAGCAGGGTTCGTCGTACCGTCCGGCCAGCGAGGCGTATTGCCGGCGATGTCCTCGGCATAGAACAGCAGAATATACTGTGCGTCGGCGGAATCCAGTATCCCGTCGCCGTTGATATCGCAGGCGGCGGCAGCGGCAGGCAATGTCTCCGACGGATTTCCGGCAAGCGTTTCAGAATATACGTTCAGCGTGAGCTGCGCGTCGGCAGAATCAACCGCTGTGTCCCCATTATAATCGCCGCGGATGCGCTGATAGCGCGGAAACCCAATCTCTGTGACAACATTTTTGATATTGTCCTCGTATTTCACTTCCGCGGAAAGCTGCTCGGGATTTGCAGGCGCAGAATCTTCCGTGCGCAGATACGCACCCACAAAGACCGCGTTTGTTTTTGCATATTGCGGATTCTCAGAGAAATCGGCATTTTCGATCGTGAAATCCTGCGTATAATCGCTGACCGCCGCACAGCCGTATACGGTCTGCGTGCGGATTGTGACGGTATAATTGCCGGGTTCGGCAGGGAATACGTAGGTATGCTGCGGCTGACAGTCCAGCTCGGTCTCGTAGAGCAGCAGATTCTCACGCTCCGGCGAATGCTGTACAATCCGGATATGCGCGTTATTATGCTGCAAGCCGGAAAACAGGATCGCGTCCTCGCTGATCGGCGTAAAATCCGGACAGACGGATTCGATATAGACAATTTGTTCTGCTGTTTCCGCCGGCGTATCCGCAGCGTATGCAGGCAGCGCGGCGGTCGGGAACAGAACCGCCAAGGCAAGTGCAATTTGATATTTCATCATGATTTTTCCTTTATTTTCATAATATACGGATCGGAAAAGAACCGTATTCAGTATAACATAGGTCGGCTGATTTGTCAAATCTCCAGTACGAGCGCAAAAAATCAAGCAGCGAAAAGAAAAACCTCTGCAATCCGTCTGCAATCTGCAAAAATCAGCCGAATCTCGCGCGGAGAGGCTGAAAATCGGACTTGCATTTTTTCGGAGAATGCATTATAATAAAACCAATGGCTTTTGCATTAGAAAGGATACATACATGATATATCTCATAGTGATACTGGTTTTGCTCGTCTGCTCCGCAATGTTTTCAGCCTGCGAAACGGCGTTTTCCAGTGTCAACAAGATTCGCCTGAAATCGGAAGCGATGCAAGGGAATCATCGTGCCGCAAAGGCGCTTGCAGTCGCCGAATCCTTTGAACGCGCTTTGACGGCGATTCTCATTGGCAATAATCTCGTGAATATTCTCTCGGCGTCGCTTGGTACAATTCTTTTTACCGAATGGTTTGGAGAGGGCGGCGTCGGCATTTCTACCGCTGTCATGACCGTGACGGTTCTGATTTTCGGTGAGATTCTCCCGAAAAGCTACGCCAAAAATCATGCCGAACAGCTGACGCTCCTGCTCGCAGCCCCTCTGCGCGGTCTGATCTGGATTCTGACGCCGCTTGTCTTTCTGTTCAATCAGCTTGCAAAGCTCGTGACCAAAAAAGGAACGGAGCCGTCTGTCACTGAGGATGAGCTGAAGGTCATCGTTGATCAGATCGAGGAGGAGGGCGTGCTGGAGGAGCAGGAAAGCGAGCTTGTACGCTCGGCGCTTGAATTTGATGAAATCTCCGTTGACGAGGTGCTTGTCCCGCGCGTGCGTGTGACGGCAATCCCAAAAGATATGCCCCTTGCGGAGATTAAGCAGACTTTCCTTTCCGAACGCTATTCCCGTCTGCCGGTCTATGACGGCACGATTGACGATATCATCGGCTTTATCACGGAGAAGGATTTCTTCGGGCTGATTGAAAACGGCGGCACCTCGCTTACGCCGATCGTCAAGAATGTGCTGCGCCTGCCTGAATTTGCGCGCATCAGCGAGGCGATGAAGCAGATGCAGCGCGTCAAATCGCATCTTGCGATCGTGGTCGATCAGTACGGCGGCACGAAAGGCATCGTCACGCTGGAGGATATCATCGAGGAGCTTGTCGGCGAGATTTACGACGAAGCCGACGAGATTATCCCGATGCTGACAAAATGCGGCGAAAATCGCTATGAGGTTTCCGGCGAGCTTTCGATTGCCGATCTCTGTGATTCGCTGGAGCTGTCCGAGAGTCTGATTGTAACGGAATGCACCTCGGTCGGCGGCTGGCTGACGGAGCTGACCGGACACATTGCCGAGGAGGGCGAAACGGTCAGCGGAGACTGGTTCCGCATGACGGTTTTGCAGATGCAGGAGCAGCGCGTACAGCGTATTCTGCTCGAATTGACCGGCGTTTCCTCCGGTGTCAAAAACGTCAGCGCCGCGGCAGAGATGGCAGCAGGCGATCTGCGATGAGCAAAATAATGCCGATATGATGTTAAATCAAAAATATTTTAAAGAAAGTTGTACGGAAACGTGCAACTTTTTTTGTTTTTGCAGGTATGAGTGGGAGCAGTCGGAACCGGCAGGAGTCTGGCGGTATATCTGGATACCGCAGAGGGAGCAGGCGCCTGTCAGCCGACATAGAAAGGAGGACGCGATGCGTTATGGAAATACCGGTCAGAATCCGGCAGCTTCATGCACAGTTGGAATCGGATGGATACTATGGCGTCTGCGGCAACAGCGGCGATACAATCCGCTTTGATTTCGATGCGGAATGGGAGCGGTATCCAGAGAAAACAGCTTGCGTCGTGAGCGTATCGCCGCAGGGGCAAACGCTGGCGGAGATTCCGTTTCAGGGGAATATCTGCACGCTGCCGCCGATTCATCAGGCAACATTGGTACTGGTCAGCGTCCGAGCCGGTGCGCTGCGCACGACCGCGCCGGCGAGAATTCCGTATCGGACTTGTATTACGGATTTCATCGCGGAGGAATCGTATCCTCAGCCGGATTTTTACAATCGGCTGCTTGCCGCACTGGCGCGGCAGCCGGCGCAGGACCTCTGTAACGGCAGATATCTGGTCAGCGAGGCGGACGATTATCTTGTAACGGTTCACGGGGATTATATCATGACAAAGGAGTGAGAGGATGGCAGACAGAAAACTCAATACCGGATTGACGGAGAACGAAGTTCGCACGGCATTTTTTCGGGCGCTGAACGACCTGAGCGACGCGGAGGTGCAGGCGCTGATCGACGCGGAGAAAACCAGCAGACAACAGGCGGACGCTCAACTCGATCAGGCAGTGAATCAGCTTTCGCTTGCGATTTCTGCGGAGACTGCGGCGCGTGAATCGCTGCAAACGCTTGTTGCCGCACAGCTCGACAGCGGCGCAAAAAATCTGCTGACTGTGAGCAGCGGAAGCAATACGACGGCGCAGCGCTACGTCGAAATTCCATGTACCGCAAAAGCCGGTACATACGTCCTGTATTTCGGACATCTGGAATCGACGGATACCGAATCGACAACCTGTTCTGTCTCGTTCAAGGATGCGAGCAGCGCGGACGTCGCTTCGCCTGCGGAATACCAGTTCCAGCGCGGGGACGGCGTATACAAAATCATCACGCTGAAAAATGACAATCTTGCAAAAATCAGAATTTACGGCGCGAACAATTACGCGACATCGGCAGGCGATATTGTCACTTTCACAAACGCGATGTTTTGCACAAAAACTGCATGGGATATCTCGCAGGCGTATGTGCCGTATTGTCCGACGGTACAGCAATTGTATCAGGCATTGCTTTCGGTGAATGGCGCGGCATTGCCGATGGCGCTGCATCCCGATCTGGAACTAAATACGATGGAAGTCAATCCGACGGTCGTGAATCCATCGGAACAAACTGCGACAGAACCGGAGGTAGCCGATGCGTGAGCTTTCGATTACGGTGCGCGAACGGATTGCGAAGATAGGCGGTTCGCCGGAAATCGTCTGCGGAAACAGTGATTATACGGCGGTATTCGATCTGGATGCGGAATGGAACGCATATCCGGTCAAGACGATGCGGATTGCTTGGATCGATCCGGAACGTCCAAACAGGATGCTGTATACGGATGTATTATTTGAAGGAAACCGCGCGATTCTGCCGCCGCTTTACGGGATGTCGCAGATATGGCTGGGCATATTTGCCGGCGATATCCTGACAACGACTTCGGTACGGATACCATGCTGCTTCTCCGAGATGGGCAGCAGCGCGGTGCATCCGGAGCCGGAATCTGATATATATACACAGCTTCTTGAATATTTGAAGCAGCTGCAAACTGAACAGACCTATGCCGGCGCGGCGATTGCGCGATGCAGCGGCGCGGAGGGTCTGTGTGGAAAACCGATTGGCGAGGAGGCGGTCTGATGGCGGAAGCCAGAAATATCAGCAGCACCGATGATATGTATCAGGTGCTTGCGGACAGTCATTTATTCAGCAAAATTGAGCGTGTCTCAGGCGGCAACGATTTGAAATGCTATGACAGTGCGAATCATTTGCTTGTTAGTACGGTTGGCTGTTCTGAGATTTTTTTCTATGCGGACGCGGAAAACCATATTCCAAACAATTCGCTCGGTTCGATTACGCATGCGTATCTATGCGAAAGCGGTGTGATTCTGACAAAGTTCTATTCCGGAACCATGCGGCGTGTTTTTGTATTGACCAAGACGAATACCGGCGCGGCGTGTATGGTTTTTCTGGATGTGGATGACAAAAGCTGGAACGCCGTGACATGGGGCGATGTGACGCCGCTGCGCGCAAAGGTCGTGCCGCCCGTACAGATGAATCAGTATGCGCTGATGCCCTACGTCACGAACGCGGCCCTTGGCATAGATTCCTATACGCCGGACGCGTTTTACGCAGTCGTCCATACCGGCAATATGCTGCCGCGCAGCTTCGAGATGCACGGCAGGCGCTGGTTTGCGGTTGACAATGCGGTACTGCGCGACGATCCGGAGCCGTAATGCCGGATGCCTTTCTGATCAACAAGCATGATAATCCATAAAAAAACGCGGGGTGCAAGCAGAGCAGCTTGTATCCCGCGTTTATGTTTATGTGATAAAACAGCTTCATATTGTCATATTTTTGATTGCCGCCGCATATCATAATGCAGAATGACAACAATATGGCGATTGTCATATTATGCGTGACCGAATGCGCGAACAGCAATTTTTAAGTGAATATGGTTTCAAATCTTCAAAAATTGCGCCACAATATTCGGGAAATAAAGCAATTTTCTTATGAGAACGGTTCTGCGCGAATGTAACAAAATATGAGCTGCGAGTATCAATCAATTACACAGAATCCGGTTTATCCACCATTGGCAGAACGCCGGTCGAGCAGTAAAAGCGCTGATAGCTGGAGGGGGTGCAGTGCTTGAATTCCTTGAAGATGCGGTTGAAGGTCGAGAGGCTGGAGAAGCCGGCGCGCATTGCGACCTCGGTGATCGGGATGGACGGATCGAGCAGCAGCATTTCTGCGGCGCGCGTCCGGCGCATATTGATGTACTGGATATAGGACATGGAATTGTACTGCTTGAAGATGCGTGAAAAATGGAATTTGCTGTAGCCGGCAATATCGGCAAGCTTGTCGAGCGAAATATCATACATATAGTTCTGGTCGATGTACTTCATCACGAGCTTGAATTTTTCGCTGTATTGGAGGATTTTTTCCTTTGCACAGGCAAGCGACTGACGGCTCAGCTCGATCTGGTGTTCACGAACCGCAACGAGCATATTGATGAGATTCAGATAAATTCGGACATCGGAAATCTCCGTATTTGCGTAATATTCAGAATAGATATCAAGAATTTGTTTTTTGGCGAGCAAATAGAGATCGCGGTTGGTATTGGGGGTGATGAGCAGCGTGACCTGAAATACCGGAAGAATGGCTTCCAGCGCTGAGACATTACTGATGACGCTGTTATCGCATTGAAAGATAATGCGTCTGCCAGCCTGCGGAGGCAGCGTATGCAGCTCGCCGGGGGGGATGATGATGATATCCCGTTCCTGAAGAACATATTCCGTATCGCCGGTTTTGACCGTGAACGGATTTTCAAGCGGCATAATAATCTCAACGGCGTTATGCCAGTGCATGGGATAGAATTCGGTTTCGTTGTTGTCGTAAAGCATGACGAACCGTTTGTTTTCATATTCAACGGTTTCGTAGTCGCCGGAAAGATTTTTGATCATATTGGCTCTCCTTTCCAAAAGTAATCGTTCAGAATTTGCGATTATATTTGAGCTTGCATGAAATCCAATGCATATATTATAGCGCAAAGTCACAATTTTGTAAAGAAGTTTTTGCGAAATTGTGATGACTGCGCAAAAATCAGGAAGAATGTCGCAATTTTTGATTAGCCTATTTCATGTACATAGGCTATAATGAAACTAAAGCGGAAAGGAGCAATATATGACGATTCAATGCCATGAGATTTCGTATCAGAATTTCGGTAGATGTATTTGTCTGGAAAACGGCGTCATCAAGCTCATCGCTACGCTCGATGTCGGACCGCGTATCATCTATTTTGCCACGCGCGGAAATGAGAATATTCTGTTCGAGGATGTGCGGAGAGATTTTTGCGAACTGACGAAAGGCTATGGTACATGGTATGCCTATGGCGGACACCGGCTCTGGTCGGCGCCGGAGGTCATGCCGGAAACCTATTATCCCGATAACAGCCGCGTTGACTGGACTTTTACCGACGGCGTACTGACGCTGACGCCAAAGCCCACCGCGTTCGGAAAGCAGTTTTCGATTTCCATTGCAATGTCTGACGGAAATTCGGTTCAGATCCGCAATGAGATCCGGAATATTTCAGACGCGCCCGCTTTGTTTGCACCGTGGTCGGTGACGGGACTCGCTTCCGGCGGAACAGAGTATATCCCGCTGAATCGGACGCAGACCGGCTTTCTCCCGAATCGGACGATGGCTCTCTGGAGCTATTCCGATGTGCAGGATAAGCGCTTCCGGCTGACGGATTCCTATGCGACGCTGCTGCATGATCCGCAGGCGGAGACCGCCTTTAAGGCAGGCTTTAATGTGACCGAGGGTTATATCGTGTACTGCGCCGGAAATCAGATCTTCCGGCAGCGCTTCGACGGATATGACGAAGCCGTACAGTATCCGGATTTCGCCTGCAATTTTGAAACGTATACGAACAAGCATTTTCTGGAATGCGAGCTGCTCGGTGCGCTGCGCGAATATCAGCCCGGCGAATCGGCGGTCATTGCGGAAACATGGGAAATCCATGAAACCAATCTGACGCCGGAGCAGGTGATCGCTTCCTTGATTCAGGAACGATAATCGTTTTTTGAAACGTATCAATTATCATATTCATCAGAGCCGGACGACAATGCCGCTTTGATGAAACGGAGGGATTTTATATTGGAAAAATTCCGTGATGTCACGCTGACAGCGCTGGAACGCGCGGAGGATCTGGTTGACCGGCTGACAACTGCCGAGCAGGCTGCGCAGCTGATCTATGACGCGCCCGCAGTGGAGCGGCTCGGCATTCCTGCCTATAACTGGTGGAACGAGGGTCTGCACGGCGCAGCGCGTGCCGGTATTGCAACGATGTTTCCGCAGGCGATCGGTCTGGCTGCCATGTTCGATCAGAACGCAGTCAAACGCGCCGGCGAGGTCGTTTCAACGGAGCAGCGTGCAAAACATAATGAATTTGCAAAGCACGGCGATCGCGATATCTATAAAGGACTCTCGATCTGGTCGCCGAATATCAATATTTTCCGCGACCCGCGCTGGGGCAGAGGACAGGAAACATACGGCGAAGACCCGTTCCTGACCGCGGAACTCGGCAAGGCGTTTGTCAACGGCTTGCAGGGCGACGACAAAGAGCATCTCCGGACAGCTGCCTGTGCAAAGCATTTTGCAGTACACAGCGGACCAGAGGCAACGCGCCATTCTGCAAACGCAGTCGCAAATGCGCACGATATTGAGGATACATATATTCCGGCGTTCCGCGCGCTGGTTCAGGACGCGGAGGTTGAGAGCGTCATGGGCGCTTATAACCGCGTCAACGGCGAGGGCGCCTGCGCAAGCAAGTTCCTTCAGGGAAAACTCAAAGAATGGGACTTCAACGGACATTTCGTTTCCGATTTCGGCGCGCTTGCAGATTTTCATACCAATCACGGTCTGACCGCTTCGGCTGCCGAAACCGCCGCCGTCGCGCTCAAGGGCGGCTGCGACCTCAACGCCGGCAGAGTCTACGAGAAGCTGATGGACGCGCTGGAAGCCGGAATGATTACAGAAGCCGATATCCGGAAAGCCTGCGTCAAGGTGATGCGGACAAGAATCCGCCTCGGTATGCTCGATGAACATACGCCCTACGACAACATTCCGTATACGGTTGTTGCTTGTCCGGAGCATAAAGCGCTCGCACTCGATTATGCGCGGAAATCTATGGTTCTGCTGAAGAATAACGGCATTCTGCCGCTTGACGCTTCCAAGTATCAGACAATCGGCGTAATCGGTCCGAATGCAAACAGCCGCGCAGCGCTGGAGGGGAACTACAGCGGTACGGCTGATCGCTACATCACATTCCTTGAGGGTATTCAGGACGCCTTTGACGGCAGAGTGCTCTGCGCAGAGGGCTGTCACCTCTATAAAGACCGCATGAGTGGTCTTGCAAGAGAAAACGACCGTCTTGCAGAAGCGGAAACCGTTGCCGAGCAGTCGGATCTCGTGATCCTCTGCGTCGGACTCGACGCCTATATCGAAGGCGAGGAGGGCGACGCTGGCAATGAATTCGCTTCCGGCGACAAGATCGACCTTCGATTGCCCGATCCGCAGCGTCTGCTCGTATCCAAAATCATGGAAAAAGGCAAGCCGGTGATTATCGTTTCCGCGGTCGGCAGCGCGATCAATGTCGAGGCGGACTGCGACGCTGTGATTCATACATGGTATCCCGGACAAAGCGGCGGTAAGGCGCTTGCAGATATCCTGTTCGGTAAAGTATCGCCGTCCGGAAAGCTGCCCGTCACGTTCTATGCGGACGCCGATCAGCTTCCTGCATTTGACGACTACAGTATGGCAGGACGCACCTATCGCTATACAAGAGAGAATATCCTGTATCCGTTCGGATACGGTTTGACCTATTCCAAGACATCCCTGTCCGATCTCGTTGCGGACGGAAAGCAGGCGACGCTGCATATCACCAATACCGGAGGCGTCGATACCGACGATGTCGTACAGTTCTATCTGAAAGACGACAGTGAATGCGCTGCACCGTATCCGACGCTCTGCGGATTTGTCCGCGTGCATCTGAGAGCCGGTGAAACGCAGTCTGTTTCGGTTGAAATCCCCGAACTTGCGTTTACGTCTGTGGACGCAGACGGCGTCCGCGCAGTACGCGGCAAGAATTATGTGCTGTATGCCGGAACCTGTCAGCCCGATCCGCTGAGCGAAAAGCTGACCGGTACCGCGTGTCTGAGCCAGACGATTACCCTGTAATCCAAAATTTGAAAAAATTTGAACGGAGGAAATTGATTATGAGCGAATTTTTCCCGAATATCGGCAAAATCTCCTACGAGGGCAAGGATTCTAAGAACGACCTTGCATTCAAGTACTACAATCCCGATGAGATCATCGATGGCAAGCCGATGCGCGAGCATCTGAAGTTTGCGCTGAGCTGGTGGCACACCATGGGCGGTGACGGCACCGATATGTTCGGCGTCGGTACGGCTGACAAGACTTGGGGCGAGTCCGATTCCGAGGCAAGAGCCAAGGCCAAGGTTGATGCCGCTTTCGAGATCATGGAGAAGCTCTCCATCGACTATTACTGCTTCCACGACCGCGATCTCTCTCCGGAATACGCAAATCTCAGCGAATCCAATGAGAAGCTTCAGGCAATCGTGGATTACCTCGAACAGAAGCAGAAGGAAACCGGCAAGAAGCTGCTGTGGGGTACCGCAAAGTGCTTCGATCATCCGCGTTATATGCACGGCGCCGGCACTTCTCCTTCCGCAGACGTCTTTGCTTATGCTGCGGCACAGATCAAGGCTGCGCTCGACGCAACCGTACAGCTCGGCGGTAAGGGCTACGTATTCTGGGGCGGCAGAGAGGGCTACGAAACTCTGCTGAATACCGATATGGGTCTTGAGCTTGACAATATGGCTCGTCTGATGCATATGGCTGTCGATTACGGCAGAAGCATCGGCTTTGACGGCGATTTCTACATCGAGCCGAAGCCGAAGGAGCCGACCAAGCATCAGTATGATTTCGATACTGCAACCGTTATGGGCTTCCTCAGAAAGTATAATCTTGACAAAGATTTCAAGATGAACATTGAGGCGAACCACGCAACGCTTGCACAGCATACCTTCCAGCATGAGCTGAATGTCGCCAGAGTCAACGGCTTCTTCGGTTCCATCGACGCAAATCAGGGCGATCAGCTTCTCGGCTGGGATACCGACCAGTTCCCGACGAATGTGTATGATACGACGCTTTGTATGTATGAAGTCATCAAGGCAGGCGGCTTTACCAACGGCGGTCTGAACTTTGACGCCAAGGCTCGCCGCGGCAGCTTTACGCCGGAGGATATCTTCCTCTCCTACATTGCAGGTATGGACGCATTCGCACTCGGCTTCAAGGCAGCGCGCGCACTCATCGCAGACGGCAGACTCGACAAGTTCGTTGCAGACCGTTATGCAAGCTGGACGACCGGTATTGGTAAGGATATCATCGACGGTAAGGTTGATCTCAAAGCGCTCAGCGATTACGCAATCCAGAAAGGCGAGGTTGTGGATTCCCTCTCCAGCGGCAGACAGGAATTGCTCGAATCCATCGTAAAC
The DNA here is from genome assembly GCA_016296505.1 of Oscillospiraceae bacterium. Classification (GTDB taxonomy): domain Bacteria; phylum Bacillota; class Clostridia; order Oscillospirales; family Ruminococcaceae; genus Firm-04. The sequence continues at coordinate 4,774 of JAEDJD010000026.1, read as the reverse complement.
AACGTATTGTTCAGCCTGTAAACAGGCAGGCTGTTCAAATAATTCCGCTGACCTGACCGGCGGAAAACCCGAACAGAAAAGCTATTTAGCACTAGGAGGATGAATTATGAAAAAGGCACTTTCCCTGATGGCAGCTCTGAGCCTGATGCTCAGCTTCACTGCTTGCGGCGACAGCAGCTCTGTTGCAGACAACACAGACTCTTCTTCTTCTGAGGCTTCTTCTGAGGCTTCTTCCGAGGCTTCTTCCGAAGAGTCTTCCGAGGCTCCGGCAGGCGAAAAGGGCGTCATCAATCTTTACGCATTTACCGATGAAGTCCCGAACATGGTCAAAAAGTTTGTTGAACTGCACCCGGATTTCGGCTACACCATTAACGATACCCAGATCCCGACCACTGACGGTCTCTATCAGCCGGCACTGGATCAGGCACTGGCAGACGGCGGCGTAGATATGTTCGCTGCTGAGGCTGCATTTGTTCTGAAGTATACGAAGGGCGAAGGCTCCAAGTATGTCGCTCCTTACGAGGATCTCGGCATTGATCTCGAAAAGGTGAAGTCCTCTGAGATCGCACAGTACACCGTTGATATCGGTACCAATCCGGATGGCAAGCTCGTTGGTCTGGGCTATCAGGCAACCGGCGGTGCATTTATCTACCGTCGCTCCATCGCGAAGGATGTGTTCGGCACCGATGATCCGGCAACCATCACAAAGGAGATCGGACCGGGCTGGGATAAGTTCTTCGAGGCAGCTGAGAAGCTGAAGGGCAAGGGCTACGGCATTGTTTCCGGTGACGGCGATATGTGGCACGCTGTTGAGAACAGCTCCGATCAGGGCTGGGTTGTTGACGATAAGCTCGTCATTGACGCAAAGCGTGAGGAGTTCCTCGATCTCTCCAAGAAGCTGAAGGATAACAACTATCACAATGATACGCAGGACTGGACCGACAACTGGTATGCCGATATGGCAGGTACCGGTGAGAAGCCGATCTTCGGTTTCTTCGGACCGGCATGGCTGATCAACTACGTTATGGCTGGTAACTCTGGCGGCGAGAAGCCGGGCGAAGGCACATACGGTGACTGGGGCGTTTGCGAACCGCCTGTCGGCTTCTTCTGGGGCGGCACATGGGTGCTCGGTACCAAGGACAGCGACAAGAAGGAAGCTGTCGGTCAGATCATCGAGTGGATCACTCTGAACACCGATGAGGATGGTCTCCAGTATATGTGGGCAAACGGCACAATGAACGGCGAAGGCGGCACCAAGGATACTGTTGGTTCTAACGTCGTTATGAAGAAGTCCAACGGCGAACTTGACTTCCTCGGCGGTCAGAATATGTTCGACGTATTCGTTCCGGCAAACGAGAACGCAACCGGTAAGAACCTCACTCCGTATGATGAGGATATCAATTCCCTGTGGCGTGACCAGGTTCGTCAGTACACCGCTGGCAACAAGGATCGCGATACCGCAATTGCTGACTTCAAGCAGGCTGTCCTGGATAAGCTTGACATTGAAGCTGCTGAATAAGGAACATATTACGTTCGTATTTGAAACCTTAGCATAATTTTGCTGCAAAGGGACAGCGCGGTACCCGAAATGCCGCGCTGTCGCTGATGCGGCTTCCGAAAGGAGGCATTTGCTTTGACAGGCAGCCAAAAGCATCTCAAAGGAATGTCTTATGCCAAGTACGGCTATTTATTTGCACTTCCATTTATTATCATCTTTTTGATATTTACATTGTATCCGACTATTTATACATTTGTGCTCGCGTTCACCGACGCACATGGAGTCGGAAATGAAATTAAATTTCTTGAAGAACCGTTTGATAACTTCAGAAAAATTCTGACGAATAAAACATTTCTCACTAGCTTCAAGAACACGGTGAAACTTTGGATTATGAATTTTATCCCGCAGATTACGCTTTCCATGGTGTTGACTGCGTGGTTTACGGCTCGCCGTATCACGATTAAGGGACAGGGCTTTTTCAAGGTCATGTTCTATATGCCGAATATCATTACGGCGGCAACAATAGCAATTCTTTTCAATGCGCTGTTTGGTTATCCGGACGGTCCGATTAACGATGTCTATATGGCGATTACCAGTCTTTTCAATAGGCTCAGTAGGCTGTTTGGTGGTTCGGAAGCCCCGGTTAAGGCATTTGACTTCTTTACGAGCAAGACTGCGTCGCAGGTGATCGTAGCGTTCATTCAGTTCTGGATCTGGTACGGCAATACGATGATCGTTCTGATTTCCGGCGTACTGGGTATCAGCCCCGATATCTACGAGGCGGCTGATATCGACGGCGCAAACAGCGCACAGATCTTCTTCCAGATTACAATCCCGAATCTCAAGACCGTTCTGCTTTATACGCTTGTTACGAGTTTGATCGGCGGTCTCAATATGTTTGATATCCCGAAGCTGTTCAATAAGGGCGGACCGGATATGGCAACCTCTACTACGAGCGTCTTTATCTATGATAAAGCGTTCAAAGGCAAGCAGCTCTTTGCACAGGCTGCAACAGCAAGTATCCTGATGTTTATAGTCATCGCAGCCTGCTCTGCACTTCTGTTCTATCTGATGCGCGATAAGGACGCAATCGCTGCGGAAAAGGTGAAAAAGGCTGATCAGAAAGCCAGAAGAAAGGGGATGTCCGTCATATGAAAGCATCAAATCGAAACGGCGCCCTCGCATACAAGATTTTTCAGTATACCGTATGTATTCTTCTGACGCTGCTGAGCTTGTTCCCGTTTATCATTATGATCGTAAACGCAACAAGAAGCTCCACACAAATTCAGTCTCACGCACTCTCGCTGATTCCATCCAAGTATCTGATGAACAACATGAGTGTTCTGACGTCTAAGACGTTCCATCCGCTGACTGGTTTCAAGAATTCCGCGATCATTTCGATTTGTGCGACCGCGCTGAGCGTATACTTTTCAACGCTGACCGCATATTCAGTTGTTGCATATGACTGGAAAATGAAAAAAGCGTTTTTTGCAGTGATCATGGCAATCATGATGATTCCTGCAACGGTATCTTCGATTGGTTTCTATCAGTTCATGTATAAGATTGGCATGACGAACAATTACCTTGCACTGATTTTGCCGGCGATTGCTGCGCCATCAACGGTATTCTTCATGAGGCAATACATGATTCCGGCGCTGCCGATGGAAATTGTACAGTCTGCGCGAATTGATGGAGCAGGCGAGTTCCTGACATTCAACAAAATCGTTCTTCCGCTTTGTAAGCCGGGCATGGCGACACAGGCAATCTTCATTTTCGTGTTCCAGTGGAACAACCTGTTCATGCCGATGATCCTGCTCACAAACAAGGAAAAGTGGACCATGCCGATGATGGTCAGCCAGCTCAGCGGCGATATGTATAAGACTGAGTATGGCGCAGTTTATCTCGGACTTCTGCTGACGGTTCTCCCGATTTTCGTGATTTACTTCCTTCTCTCAAAGTATATCATCGCGGGTGTAGCCCTCGGCGGCGTCAAGGAATAATCCCTATTCCTTTATATACCAGTGAATCTGGTAAGTTTCCCCCCTCTCTACTTCATTTCCATGTTGCCGACTCGTCTGAATGCTGCGTCAGACGAGTCGGTTTCGCATTTATAAAAATATATGGTACAGAATTGTGACATTGCACAAATCTAATAAATGTACGGTCTTATATTTATACAGAGTGCTGCAATATGCTCAATAATTGTGAAAAGTAATATATTTCTATAATTGGAATGTATTGCGGAGATAGATGGAAATGACGTAGATATGTGTATTTTGCGTTGTATCATTAGTGGAAATGGCGCGAAAAACTGTGATTTTCGGTTGTACGGACATTTGCAATACCGCAATTTTGAACTAGATTTTATGCAGCAGATATGGTATAGTTATATTGTAAAGGACATCTTTGTAGATGCACATACAAAGATGAAACCGACATCCTTTCTCAGTGCCGGGTCATGCCGGTCAATGAAAACAGCTCTCCTGCGTGTACCTCTCTGCTCGCAGGAGGGCTTTTTATTAGATGCAGAAAAGCTCTTGTCATAATAGACGATAAAAAATTATGTAATTTGTAGAAAATATACCTTGACATTTTGATGAAATTATGTTATTCTGAACATAGTATCATGCCCGATACGGAAAGGAGCGTTATTATGACCATTTTTCAGATCCCTTCTGTGAAGCAGACAATTCAGACAATCATTCCACAATCTGTCAAGAAAAAGACGTTGCTGACGGAAATTGACAATATGTTCTATAAAGCGTACAAGGCGGAGAATCTTTCCGCACGCGACCGGAATGACCCGTCGTTTGCCGCTTCAGTATGGCTTTATGCGAGTCTTGCGGACGCCGCGCTGAATGATACGCCGTATGCAGCGTCAAATTACGGCTGCGAAAAGGAATGGGATAATGCAGTACGCTGGCTGAAATTTGAGATGGGAAAGCGAAAATGGTTCTCCTCGGTGCTGATTCACGATGTATACGATATTTGCGAACGTGCTGCGAAATCGCTGAAGGTACTGAATGCAGAGTCCTGCGGCGGCACAATTACCGATTGGGTGCGTTCAAATGGGGAAAGCCTGACGGTATTTTATGATAATATTCATTCGCTGGAAACGCGTCTGTATAAAGCGGCAGAGGTTGCAAAGGCGTGGCGGGATTAAATCAAAACGGAGTCTGTTTGAGGCAGGCTCCGTTTCAGTATGTCGAGAAACTTACGAATGCGCACACCGAAGGTGAAATAAAAGTTTTGGTCGAGCTTTTTCAAAAGCTCGCG
>JAEDJD010000041.1 GCA_016296505.1 Oscillospiraceae bacterium | reverse complement strand
CCTCAAAGCCGTCATCCTTTGCCGCCTGAAAGCGCTCCAGCCACGGCAGCTCGGTATACAGGGTATCAATGCACGCACATTTTCTCAGTGCCATAATTACTCTACCTCCGAAATCTTAACCGGACGACCTTCCTTCAGGGACTTGGTAGCAGCAGCTGCCATCAGTACCGGATACAGTCCGTCCTCGCCGGTAACCGGAGTCTCCTTATCGTTTACCACTGCATCGGCAAATGCCTGCATCTCGGAAACGAATGCGCCGGTGTAGCGATCCCACATGACCTTATAAGCGGTGCCGTAGGTGGTGCCGTCTGCGGTGGAAAGAACTGCGGTGTTCGGGATATCGTTCTCGTTCTGAGCGCATCCCTCGGAACCGAATACCTCAACGCGCTGGTCATAGCCGTAAACTGCCTTACGGGAGTTGTCGATTACGCCGATTGCGCCGTTTTCAAACTTCAGAGTAACAAGTGCAGTGTCTACGTCGCCTGCCTCGCCGATGCCCGGATCGACCAGAACGGAGCCGATTGCGTTGACCTCGGTGACCTCGCTGCCTGCCAGGAAACGTGCCATATCAAAGTCGTGGATCATCATATCATAGAAGATACCGCCGGAAACCTTAACGTAGGATACCGGGGGCGGCTCCGGATCACGGGAAGAGATTTTGATGATGTTGACCTTGCCCACCTTGCCGTCACGAACCATATCGTAAACTGCTCTGTGGTTGTGGTCGAAGCGGCGGCAGAAGCCGATCTGCAGCTTTACGCCCGCGTCCTTCGCTGCCTGAATTGCAGCGTGTACCTTGGCCAGATCGTAATCAATCGGCTTCTCACAGAAGATGTGCTTCTTTGCCTTTGCAGCTTCCATGATGAAGTGCGAGTGCGTATCGGTAGAAGAGCAGATCAGTACTGCTTCGATCTCCGGGTCGTTCAGGATGTCGTTTGCATCCTTGGTGGTGTTCGGGATTCCGTACTGCTTTGCAAACGCCTCCGTCTGCTCGTTCATGAACGGATCCGCGATGGTCTTGATTTCCATCTCCGGCACGAACATCGAAATGTTCTGTGCGTGTACCTTGCCGATGCGGCCGGCACCAATGATTCCTACCTTCATTTGTTCTCCTCCTTTGAAAATTGAACCTCATATATTTTTTATAAAGCTCTTCGCTTCTATGGTCTTATTATATGGTCAATTCTGCCAAACCGATATGCTTCCTTTTTTTCGGAAAGTTGTCTTTTTTTAAGATTGACAACAAAATTTTATGGTACAATTTTAAAAAAAGACACGACTTGATGCCCCTGATGATGATTCGGGCTGTCAAGTCGTGTTTTATTTTAATTTTATCTTCCGCAGTGATTTTTCCGATAGACCGCCGGACTGACTCCCAGATGCTTTTTAAACATCTTGCAAAAATATTGATAATTTACAAAACCGGCCTCCTGCGAAATTTGTTTGATCGTCTGCGTAGTCGAAATCAAATGCTCACATACCCAGTTCAGCCGAAGGGAAAGCAAGTATTCGGAAAATCCCACTCCCATCTCCTGCTTAAACAGTGTGCTGAGGTAAGGCGGAGTCAATCCAACATGACGTGCCGCATGTCCCAGTCCAATCTGCTCTGAAAAATGTTCCTGTATGTAAACCGCGGCCTGGCGAATTGCCGGACCTGTCTGAGTTGGAATACAAATCTGCTGCAGCTGCTCGTGGCGCTCCCGATAAGCATTGACACACGAAGCATATTGCGAAAACTGCCGGAGCGAACTGTATTCACTTTCCGCACGCATCACACCCGCAGCGTGATCACACCGGCGCAGCCATTGCAGCAGCACTCCCGGCATCACCCGGTGCTCGCATACAGCGGATAACGCCATCTCAAATTGCCGTTGCAGCAATGCGATCTCCGGATTCTTCATCAGCTCAGGCAATTGGTGAACAAACTGCTCCGCTTCAGGCGGGCAAACAGCGCTCATCTCACCATCCTGACCATACTGCCATCGTCCCGCTCCATAAAAGCCCATTTGAAGTGTCTGATACGCCTGCCGCAAGGCATCGGTCAGTGCAGTATCACCCTCACACACCAGACTGGATGCCAGCGCAGTCGGCATACTCAAGTATTGTTCGGACAGATTTTCCACGATGTTTTGCAGCCGATTCAGCCAATCCATTGTTTGTCGAATAGATGGAACATCAGTCAAGTCAAACAGAATCACCAAAATGCAGTCTGACAGATGCAAAAGCTCTACCGCTTCATGCTCCAAACGCCGAGCACATATTTCAAATAAAATTCTGCTCTGATCTGCATCCGCCCCAATTACCTGAGCCAAAACGATCTCTGTGCGCCGGTATTTCCCCTTCAATCCAGCTTGCTGCAAATGAGCCGCGAGTGTTTCTCCTTTGAGTGTATCGCTTAAAATACCCTCCAGCAGCTCTCGCTGTGCACTTCGAATTCCTTTCTGTACCAAGGATTGCATGACGTTCTTCTGCTCTGCCTTTGCATGCTTTTCATCCACCAGAACACGAATTTTTTCCAGCAGTTCACCAAGAGAGCTGTCGCTCAGATCATTTTTGACCAGATAATCATCCGCTCCCCATTTCATTGCGCTCTTCACCAGCTCAAAATCATCGTGACAGCTCAGCACGGTAATCACGCCATGATAGCCGCTGCTGCGCAGCTGACGAATCATTTCCACGCCGTCCATACCAGGCATACTAATGTCGGTCAAAATCAGATCAGGCTGCAATTGAGCGCACAATTCCAGCGCTTCAATACCATCGCGTGCATCTCCTGCTATAGAAAATCCATAATCCTCCCAGCAGACGGCATTTTTTAAAAACATACGTACAAGCAGATCGTCATCCACCAACAATACCTGATACATCATTATGCCTCCGTATGATAAGTTTCCAAAAATTCTTCTATATTTTCCTCTGTCAGCAATATACCGGGCAGAAGAATGTCCTCTATTTTTTCTCCGCCGCGCAGCGCCTCGACTGTCGCCCAGATAGCCCGATAGCCAATTTCATAGCCGGACTGTGTAATCAGCGCATCAATCGAGCCGTCCTGTATCGCCTGAATGGCATCATCCTGTGTATCTACAGCCAGAATCGAAATATCCTCACGGTCTCGTAGCTGTATCACTGCCCCCAGACCGAGCACTGCACTTGTACAAAACAGCCCATGGTCTTTGGAATCGTCAAAAATCAGTTCCTCTGCGGCACGCATCCCCTGACGAAACGTGCTGTCTCCATAAATCGTCCGAAAGATTCTGTCCTGTCCGTTCTGTGCCATGCCATCCTGAAAACCACGGATCCGATCAATATGAGTTGACTGCTGCTCCGGTCCGGCAATGACGGAAATTTCCGCATTCTTGGGCAGATGTTCGGAAAAATACTCCGCCGCCATCTCACCAATCGCAAGATTGTCTGCCCCGATATAGGGAAGACTACAGTCCAGTGCACGGGTATCCACCGTGACCACCTGCACATTGTCAGCCTGTGCCTGATCAACAAACCACTTTGTATGATTGGAATTGCAGGGTGCCACAATGAGCGCATCCACTCCGTGTGTAAGCTGATCTCTGATTAAGTCCTCCTGCTCTTGTTCTGCTGTCTCACTCTCCGGATAAAGCAGCCTCAGATCTATATCAGCCTCCACAGCAGCATGCTCCATCCCCGAGCGCACCTCCATCCAGTGCTGGCTATTCATTGCCTTCAATACGACACCGATCGTTTCGTCCGGCCGATCCCGCTTCACCTCCAGCGTGCCACAGCCGCAGAACAGAAGCGCGCAAACCAGAATACTTGTCAACTTTTTTATCATTATTTTCCCCTCATACCTGATATTCCTTCGGATCGTGACTGATTGGCAAACAAAACAGTACGGTCGTACCCTGATGGGGCTGACTGGACAGCCTAAAATATGCTGCATCCCCGTAATACAATCTCAGACGTTGTTCAACGTTGCGCAGTCCGATACCGCTCAGCCGACGTTTATCCGTCTGAGCTTCCGCAAGCTCCGGATTCTGCACGTCCTTCGGTATTCCCTCTCCGTTGTCCTTAACGGTGATATACAGCCGATCCTGTTCCAACCATGCGGCAATTTCAATGCGATTATCCGATTTTTTCGTATCAATTCCATGAAATACTGCGTTTTCCACCATCGGCTGTAATAATAAACAGGGTACATAGCATTCCTCCGTCTCGGGAGCAATCTGATACACACCTTCAAAGCAGTCCAAATAGCGGAACTTCTGTAAGGAGATATAATTCTGTACCAGCTCAATTTCCTCCCGCAGGGTAATAAATGCACCTTTGCGCTGGACACTTGCCTCAAGCAGCGAGGTAAAAGCACTGAGCAGCTCTGCCAGCTTATAATTGTGCTGAAGCAATGCCGCAAAGCGAATGGAATTTAATGTGTTATACATAAAATGCGGGCGAATCTGATATTGCAGTGCGTTCAGCTCAGCCTGCTTTTTTTGCGTGCGCTCGTAAACAATTTGATCCATCAACCCATCCATACGCGAAACCATCGCATTGAAGTGATCCAGCAGCGTATCGAATTCGTCATCCTGCCTGCTCTGGGCACGCACTGTAAAATCACCTCCGCGCACCTGATCAATCGCATGAATCAACTCCTCCAGCGGCTGCGACAACCGCTTGGATAACTTGGCCGCCGCGAACAGCAGACAAAGAAAAAACAGGCTCACATATATGATCTGTTTCGTCTGACGGTCATGCAGCTCTTTTGTCAGCACACTCAAATCACTCTGGCACATCAGGCGATATCCGGAAAACGCAGATTCCACACTCGCAAATAAGAGGGTGCCGTCCTCTGTATTTGCATTCATCCGATCTTTATGCTGCTCGGACAATCCGCCTACCTTTTTTCCAATCTCCGATGTTACTTTTGCAGAACACACCGTTCCGTTGGGCGCCAACAGCCGGTATGTTTCACTTGCAATATTATTCATCGAATCCAGTAGCTCATAATACATTTGACGCTCATCCACCGTGATACATAACATGCCAATCTGATTTCCTTCTGCATCACACACCGGATTGGTATATGCATAAACATATTGAGATGAGCGTGCAAGGCGATTGACACAGAAGATCGGTGTGAACGGATCCTTCGAGCCCTCCTGCCACGGCAGCGTATCTCCAGCCGCCAACTCTCGCACGGCATAATACTCCATCGAGCTAAACACTTGATCGGTTTTTGGCAGGTACAAATACAGCGCGCTGTCCAACTGATCCATCGTCAGCAGCATATTCAGCGTCCGGGATATTTGCATACCATCTTCATAAGACCTCTCTCCCTCCAGATACTCCTCTATTTGCTGTATTAATTCCGTCTGGTGACTGATATACCGCACGCTCTGATACATATCCTGCATGATGTCATCAAATTGTTCAAATTGGAGTGTCATTTTCTCATCCAGAGATGTCACATAATTTTGTTCAATCATACGTTTCGCATCATAATAATTTGTAACAGAAACCGCAATAACACAGGCAAAGGAAACGATCAAAATCGCCAGCATCATCCGGAATCGAAAACCCAGTTTCATAATTACTCCTCAGTCTCACAGCAAAACAGGTGCGCACAGCAGCAATAATCTACAAAAGGTAACAACACCCCTGCATACCTGTCAAATACCTTATTGAATTATGTTATTATACCCTTTCCTGTCCGCTCTGTCAAAAGCCGCACCATATTTTTGTTAATCTGGAAAGCTGCCTTTGGCAATCTTAAAAATGCTTTTCTCACGGATTGCCTCTTTCATAACGCTCCGTGACATAAAAATAAGATGGAACCTGTCCCAACCCAGATTGCCTACGAAAAAGTTCGCAAATCAGCTGAATTTTTTGCATTGTCTCCCCTGAACGCAAAAAAGAACGAGTACTTTGCATCAAGCACTCGTTCCAATATTGAAATAATGCATTTTGACATGCGCAGATCTCAATCTGGAAAGTTAAACTCTTTTCGCGTTTATTCCACGTATCCTTCGGGCTTAGGAATATCTGACAGCATGAGGTATATCTCCTCCGGCAGACTGAAGCAATTCGATGATAATCAGATCAGCCCCAGCATTTCAAATGCCTGATACAACCCGTCGTTTTCAACATTTCCTGTCACAAAGTCTGCTTTTGCTTTGATTTCATCGCTTCCATTTCCCATTGCAACGCCGACTGCACAATAATCAAGCAT
>JAEDJD010000025.1 GCA_016296505.1 Oscillospiraceae bacterium | reverse complement strand
AGGCACCGGAATCCGGTTCTGCTACAATCGGCATGAAGACTGGCAGCGGCATCAACAACAAGGTTGTTCCTGCAGAGGACGGCAAGGAGCATGACTTCCTGTTCCACGGCCTGACCATCAATGTTGGCGGCACTGGTACAACTGGCTCCTCTGAAACGACAAAGACCACTTCTGGCAGCAAGGTTGATACCGCAAACAAGATTATCTATAATCTTGTTCCGCAGGATAAGGAGTACACGGCTGTTGCTGACGATATGACCGGCAACAACACCATGAAGGCAACTGCTGGCGAAGAGATCGTCGTTGACTGGACCGTGAAGAACGACCAGGGTACAGCAGGTCTCCAGATGACATTTGACTTCTCCGGCGTTACTTATGTAGAGGCAGAAAGAGGCTCTGCATACAGAGGCGAACCGCAGTTCAATGCAGATAATGCAAATACTACAGGCGAAATCAACTACGCATTTGCAAGCAACACGGAAAGAACCGCAGATGACGATGCTGTCATCTATAGCTTCACCATTAAGGCACCGGAATCCGGTTCTGCTACAATCGGCTTGAAGACCGGCAGCGACATCACCAACAAGGTTGTTCCGGCTGAGGACGGTAAAGAGCACAACTTCGTGTTCCACGGTCTCGAAATTAAGGTTGCAGATGTGACTGAAACAACTACAACTACTACAACTACTCCAACTACAACCGAATCCACAAGCGATACTACAGTAACCACCAAGACAACTGAAGATGTTCCTGCTGGTTCTGCAAATTGGAAGATCGGCAAGGAAACTGCAGCTGCTGGTGCAGATGTAAAGGTTCCGGTTACCGTCAGTGGCGACGAAGGTACCGCCGGTTTCATTGCTGAGTTTGCATATGACAGCAACCTCAAGTATAACGGCATTACCTGGGCTGAGGGTTATACCGGCACAGCTACCATCAATGATAGCGAATCTGTCGTAGTTTGGGCAGATGCAAATGGCGAAGATCAGAAGGCAGTAGATAATGCTGTAATTATGTACATCAACTTTACCGCGCCGTCGGCAGCTGGTACATATGATGTCACCTTCAAGGATCTTCAGGTTACCAATACTGCTGGTAACGCTCTGGCAATTACCAAGGAAGATGGCTCCGTTACTGTTGTCGGCGACGCAGGCTCTTCTAACTGGAAGATTGGCCGTGAGACTGTTGCAGCAGGCGCACAGGTAAAGGTTCCGGTTACCGTTAGCGGTGACGAAGGAACTGCAGGCATTATCGTAGAATTCTCTGCTGACAGCGCACTGAAGTTCGATGGCATTGAGTGGGCAGACGGTTACACCGGCAACGCTACAATCAATGAAAACGAACTCGTTGCTGTTTGGGCAGACGCAAACGGCGCTGACCAGAAGGCAGCAGACAACGCAGTTGTTCTCTACCTCAACTTTACAGCACCGACCGAAGCTGGCGAATATCCGGTTGAGTTCAAGTCACTTGAAGTCTGCAATGCAGACGGCGTATGGCTTGCGCTCACGAAGGAAAACGGCGCAGTGATCGTAACCGATCCGAATGCAGGTTCTGCAACATGGATCATCGGTGAAGAAGTCGTAGAGGCAGGCGCATCGGTTAGAGTTCCGGTTACTGTTACTGGCGACACCGGTACTGCTGGTTTCATTTCTGAGTTTGCTTATGATAACAACCTGAGCTTCGCTGGTATTGAATGGGCAGCAGGCTATACTGGCAAAGCTACCATCAATACAGATGAACAGATTATCGTCTGGGCAGACACAAATGGCGCTAACCAGAAGGCAGAAAATGACGCAGTTGTTGCATATCTGCTCTTCACAGCTCCGGATGAACCGGGCGAATATCCTGTCACCTTCAAGGATCTTGTTGCATCCAATGAAGATGGCGCATTCCTGGCACTCACAAAGCAGGACGGCAAGGTTATTGTCAAGGAGCCGAATGCAGGCTCTGCAAACTGGATCATCGGCAAGGAACAGGCCGCGAAGGGTGCAACTGTTAAGGTTCCGGTTACCGTTAAGGGTGATACCGGTACAGCAGGCTTCAATGTTGAGTTCGCTTATGACCAGAATCTGACCTTTATCGGTTTTGAATGGGCAGGCGAAGCTTATACAGGCAAGGCAACCATCAATATGAACGATCAGATCGTCGTCTGGGCAGACGCCAATGGTGAAAACCAGAAGGCTGCTGACGATGCGAAGATCCTTTATCTCGTATTCACAGCTCCTGACGAGACTGGTATCTATCCGGTCAGATTTGTTGGTTTGGATACATCCGATACGGCAGGTATTGCACTTGTCGTTGAGAAAGAGGATGGTTGGGTTGAAGTTATTGAGAATATTACCACAACGACTCCTGAGGTAACTACAACATCCGCAAGCAGCGATGTAATTACGACCACAAGCGCGTCTGTGAGCAGCGGTGAAACCACAACCACAAGCGCATCCGTAAGCAGCGGTGAAACCACTTCTACAAGCGCTTCCGTAAGCAGCGGTGAAACCACTTCCGTAAGCAGCAATGTAACCACTTCTACAAGCGCTTCCGTGAGCAGCAATGTAACCACTTCTACAAGCGCTTCCGTAAGCAGCAGTGAAACCACTTCCACAAGCGCTTCCGTAAGCAGCAATGTAACCACTTCTACAAGCGCTTCCGTGAGCAGCAATGTAACCACGACCACCAGTGCGTCCGCGAGCAGCAATGTGACCACGACCACCAGTGCTTCCGTGAGCAGCAATGTGACCACGACTGTAAGTAGTTCAATTGCACAGAATACGTCAACGAGCGCAGGCACCGCAACCACGGCTGGCTCTAATGTTACGCCGGGTACTTCTACCACACCGATTTCGAATCCGGGTCATGTAGTCTATCAGATTGCAAAGGTTGAGGGTAAGGCTGGTACAACTGTAACAGTTCCTGTCTATGCATGGTACGATGAAGGTACGGCAGGCTTCACAATGCAGTTTGCAGTACCGAATGGTCTGAAGATCTCCGGTATTCAGTATGGTGATGCGTATACTGGCGCAAACAACGAGTTCTCTTGGAATCCGGATGAAAATATTCTTGTTTGGGCATCTCCGGATGGTGCAAATCAGACAGCTGCTGCTGGTTCGACAATTGTTTACCTGATGATTGACGTTCCGGCGGGCGTTCCGGCAGGTGTTGAGTATCCGATTACCTTTGTGAAGGATAGCATCTCGATTACCGATACAGATGGTAAGGAACTTGAGTATCAGCTGATTGATGGTTCTATCACAATCGTAGATAAACTTACGGAAACTACTGCAGGAACCGAACTCACCACAACACTTTCCATGACAGATGAGACCTCTACAACGGTATCTGAAACAACAGTTTCTACTAGCGCATCTGTAAGCAGTGGTGAAACCACAACCACAAGCGCGTCCGTGAGCAGCGGTGAAACCACGACCACTAGTACAACCGTGAGCAGCAGTGAAACCACGACCACTAGTACAACCGTGAGCAGCAGTGTAACCACGACTACTAGTACAACCGTGAGCAGCAGTGTAACCACGACCACTAGTACAACCGTGAGCAGCAGTGTTACTACGACCACTAGTACAACCGTGAGCACAGATGTTACCACGACCACAAGTGAAACGGTGAGCAGCAGTGAAACCACGACCACTAGTACAACCGTGAGCAGCAGTATTACTACGACCACTAGTACAACCGTGAGCACCGATGTTACCACAACAACTACCGATACGACTTCGGAAACCACGCTGAAGATTGTTACTTCCTATAATTACAGCTTTGAGCCGCCTACTCGTGTGAACTACTGGTCGCATGATACGCGTACATTCAAGGAAAGCAACGGTCTGAAGGATCTGACCGCTTCTCTGACCATTTACAAGTACTACGTCAATGATGAAGGCTACTTTGTAAATAAAAATGGCGAGACTCTGGACGCAAAGTATGATGCAGCAACCGGCGCTATTCCGGCTGGCATCGAAGCGTTCGAGGAGAAGACGCTCGACGCAACTGCATATACGCATCCGCTTGAGAGCGAAAATGGTCCGAAGAAGGTATGGGAGAACGAGATTAAGGCACAGTTCGGTGAGAATTACACCGCAGAACAGGAACTCTCTGCAAAGCACGCAAATAGATATCCTGTCAAGGCGTATTACTTCCCGTCTGAGCAGACTGATCCGGACTTCAATATCAACAACGGTGAGCCTGTTGAGTTTGGCGAGTTCAAGATTTACATCGGCGTCAAGGGCGATGTCAACCTCGACAACGTCGTGTCTGCTGAAGATCCTCAGCTCGTTCTGGTTTACTACACCGAAAAGATCGTTACTCAGCTTTCTGACGTTCTGATCAATCCTGTCAAGAAGGTTGATCCGGAATTTGAAGGTGAAGATGGTCTGTGCTTCTACCTCGGTGACGTTGCATACAGAGATCCAGACGGCAGCATGACTGACCCGCCTCTGCTCGGCGTTGAAGATGCCCAGTTCATCCTGGTTTACTATACTGACAAGTATGTAACACTTTTGGAGGACACTACTTGGGAATCTGTTGTTGGCTATGACTTACTCGACTCTTTCTACGGCGGCGTAGAAGAATAACCCACGCAAAACGGGCAGAGCAACATCTGCCCTGCCCGTTTTTTTCAAAAAGGAGTGTTTCGATGAAAGCTTTGAAAAAGGCTCTGGCGATTTTTGGCAGTGCTGTTGCAGTAATTGGCATTGCAGCAAATGCAATGAGTGCGCTGGCATATGATCCTGTGGATCTCAAAGACCGCGCTTCTGAACTGGAAAACGGTGTAATCAATTTAGTTGCTGATGAAGTATATGCAGAACCGGGTGAAACGGTAACTTACCGCGTCATGATCACAAACAATACCGGCTATGCGCCGTGCGGATTTGCCCTTGTTTACGACAAAGCGCTGCAGCCTGTGCTTGCGGATGATGGTATAAAGCCTGCTTTGAAATGGGGCGATGGTTCTTACGGACTGACGAGATCCTACAGTGTGAATCTTGATGAGCATTTGATCGGATACAGCTCCATGGGTACTGTAGATTGCACGAAAGATGGTACGATTTATTCTGCAGAGTTTGTTGTTCCGGCAGATGCTAAGGAGGATACGGTATATTCACTGACGTTGGATGTGGATAAACTCACCAATGCACAAACGGATCCATTGACTTATAATGTCGTCAATGGTTGGATTCGTATTAAAACGAAGGAAGAAACGAAGACAACTACATCTACCTCTGTCACATCGGTTACTACGACTGTCGATACTGACAAAACGACCAGCACAGAGTCGATGGGTACAACCACCACCACAACGGTGGATACGACCACGGATACTTCGACTTCAGTGACAACCACAATCGAGACCGATGTTTCTACGGTTTCCAATACCAGTAAGACTGATCGCAATGATCCGAACAGCAGCGAACCGACGACAGAAAGCCGTCCCGGCACAACTGCTACGACGAAGAAACAGTCTACGTCTAGTACGACCACAGCAACAAAGACCGGTGACGCCGGTGTAGGCGTTGCAGTGGCAGCACTTGCACTGTCTAGCGCTGTTGCAATGCTCTGCAAGCGGAAGAAATCAAACTAATCTATCAAGCAAAACGGAGATGCTGAATGCTTCTCCGTTTTTTCTGTGCGAACGACAAAAAAAGCTTGTGTTTTTGTCAGTGCTGTGGTATAATAGAAAGAGAAAATTGTACGGAGGCACATATGGCATCAATATGGAATCATCGTATTAGCATTTCTTTATTTGGCGAAGCGGAAGGTCCTGCAATCGGCGTCGTGCTGGATAATATTCCACCCGGAGAGTATGTTGATATTGACGAATTAGCACGTTTTATGACGCGCAGAACACGTTCAGTATTTCTGCCGGATGATCCTGCGCATCAGCGAGATCAACTGGATTTTCCGCAGGTGCTGTCTGGTCTGATCGATAACCGGACAACAGGCTCACCACTCTGCGCCTTCTTGAATAATCCACGCGGAATGCAGCAGGTGGATTATCAGTCGCTTTCGCGGCTGGCGCGTCCAGGTCATGCGGATTACACCGGCGCAATGCGTTACCGCGGATTTGCCGATGTTCGCAGCGGAGGACATCTTTCTGAAAGAATGACGATTCCGCTTTGCTTTGCTGGTGCGGTGTGTCAGCAAATGCTTGAACGCCGCGGCATATATGTTGGTGCGCAGATTACATCCATTCACAATATTAAGGATAAGCCGCTTTCTGCGACGAATGTGACGAAGGAAGCGCTTCTTTCGATTCGTCACCGTAAATTTCCTGTGAGTAATCCAACGCAGGGAAAGAAGATGCTTGCTGATATTCAGAATGCGGCAGCCGGAGGCGAAACACTCGGCGGTACTGTGAGCTGCTATGCAGTCAATGTACCTGCCGGAATTGGCTCTCCGATCTTTGAGGGCCTTGAGAATTCAATCTCGCAGCTAGTATTTGGCATTCCGGGTGTTCGCGGTCTGGAATTCGGCGACGGTTTCCAGATGGCAAAAATGACAGGCAGCCAATGCAGCGATCCATTTTATGTGGACGAGCACGGCCATGTCAAAACGCAGTCGAATCATCATGGCGGTATTCTGGGCGGTATATCTTCCGGTATGCCGATTTGTTTCAGTGTAGCGATCAAGCCGACTGCGTCTATCGGAAAGCCGCAGGCAACGGTGGATTATTCCGCAATGACAAACGAGGTGCTGCAGGGCGCGGAGGTTCCGCATCCTTGTCTGGTGCCGGAGGCTGTTCCGAGCATCGAAGCGGCGATGTCGATTGCACTTGTTTCTCATATGTTGGACTATCCGAATTTCATTTGATGAGATTGATCATGACGGGGAGGTGCGACGAATGGAAAAGGAGATTCGGCAGGATGATTCGCAGCAATATGCTCTGCCTGGGCAAATCACATTTTTTCCGGATATGGAACCGGAACCGGCGTCGCATATTCAACTGCAGAGACCAATTTCGCCGCCGAAGTTGTCACAGTTAGAGGATTGGGAATTCTGCATCATTATAAGCGATGTTTTGATGCGTTTTGACGGCAGACTGCCTGAGCCTTGGCTGTTTGATATCATGGTAGGCGGTAATATTCTGAATAATTTTCTGTATCATCACGCGCTTGGCTCGCTGCTGGAATCCAAAGCAGTAGAGCGAATTACTGAGCATGATACTGAAATCATTGTATTGACAGAATCTGGCAGAACAAACGCGAAGAATCTTCGATTGATGGTTCCGAAAATTTTCCGCGATCAGGTGCATCTGGCGGCATTGCGCAGCGTCACAAGACAAAAAGCATTGCGGGATCTGAAAATTACATATGAGCCGGATGATAAAGACTGCAAACTTTGTCTTTGTTGTCTGGATCATGGCGAGGAAATGTTTTTTTTGCGGATCTCCACGCCTTCTCGCGAGGTGGCAGAGGAACTTGGCGAGCGTATCTTACGGAATCCAGCACGTTTTTTTGGCAGAATTATTGATTTGGCAATGACAAACGAGGAAGAACCGTTTGATTTGACAGATAACTGAAAATGACTTGCCAAATAGTTCGATGTATGATATAATAATAGATGATACTATGATGAAAGGGGTTTCTCAATGAAACTGAAATTCAAAATCGCAGCGTGCCTGTGTACTGCCGCTGCTGCTTGTCTGACTTATTCCGTTTGTGCATTTGCAGAGGGTGAAGCTGCCGCAACGAACGCTGCGCCGCCAGTTGAGATGACAACAGGCGCAATGCTGCTCCAGCTTGTGCCGCTTGCCGCGGCATTGGTTCTGCTCTATCTGATTATGATTCGTCCGCAGCAGAAGCGCGAAAAAGAAGCGCAGGCAATGCGTGAAGCAGTCAAAATTGGTGATGAAGTATGCACCGCCGGCGGCATTGTTGGTATTGTGCTCAAAGTTGAGGATGAAACTGTTGTTCTTGAGACCGGTGCAGAGCGTAACCGTATCCGCATTAAGAAGTGGGCAATTCATGAGAATATTACGCAGATCGAAGCGAAGAAACAGGCTGATAAAGAGCGCAAGGCTGCTCGGATGAACGGCATTGCGACAGCCGCCGCAAATAATGACACAAAAAAGAAAAAATCAGATAACTAATTCCAAGCGCCTTCCGGAAAACGGAGGGCGTTTTTTGATTGAATTTTTGAGGATGCTCTTGACAAAATTATGTGAAATGTGCTATGATATAAATGGTTGAGTATGTACTGCGGGGTGCATATAAACCGCAATTTTTGAGAGGGGGCATTTCATATGAAATCCAAAAAGGTTGCCGCAATGATTGCTGCGGCAGTAATGACAGCGACGGCAGTACCGTCTTTTAGTGCCGCTCCTGTATCCGCTGCTTCTAAATATAATTATGCGGAAGCATTGCAGAAATCCATGTTTTTCTATGAGGTACAGCAGTCGGGCGTCCTGCCTGAGTGGAACAGTGTTCCGTGGCGCGATAATTCTATGGTCGATGAGTCCGGCAAGGATACCGATAAAGTTCCGGGCGGCTGGTATGACGCCGGCGACCACTTCAAGTTTACGCTGACCAATGCGTATTCCGTTTCTCTGCTTGCATGGGGCTATCTGGAATATGAGGACGCGATCAAAAAGGCTGGGCTGGATGAGCTTTACAAGAATAATATGAAGTTCGCAATGGACTATGTTCTTGGATGTGATCTCGGCGGCGGCGAAATGATCGGTACGATCGGTGATACCGGTATGGATCATAATACATGGTGCAGCGCCGAGGTTTATCTGCGTAAGCATTATCTCAAAATGGGTAACTGGGAACGTGATTATGATACGGTCAAGAACTCCACAGTTGCAGCGCTTTCCGCTGCGGCACTGGCACAGGGCTACATGATCTGGGGCGATGAGAATTACCTCAAGCACGCTAAGGATCTCTTTGAAGGCGCGGATAAGATCCGCAGCGCAAAGGATATCGGTGGAATGTCTGGTATGTACAATACTTCGACATGGCTCGATGACTGTATGTATGCTGCTTGCTGGCTTTATAAGGCAACCGGCGACGAAAGCTATTTGAAGAAAATTGAGAGTGACTATGTTCCGAATTTCCCACAGGAGAACCAGTCAACAGATTGGAAGTATACATGGGGACTTGCTTGGGATGATACCACACAGGCTGCGGCTTTGCTTTACGCACAACTCACTGGTAAGGATGAATGGGTGAGCCATATTGACAAGCATATCCGCTACTGGATGAACACCAAGGACAGCGATATTAAGCCGTTCGAGGGCAGAATTACACCGGATGGCCTTTCGCATCTGACGAACTGGGGCTGTCTGCGCCATGCCTGCAATACCGCATGGCTGACAAAACTCGCTTGCGATACCATTTTCAAGGATGACGCTGCAAAGACAAGCAAGTATAATGCATGGGCTGACAGTCAGGTAAACTACTGCTTCGGTGATAATGCGCTTGATCTTTGCTATGTGCTCGGCATGGGCGAGAAAAATCCGAAGGCTGTTCACCATAGAACCGCGTCTGGTATCCACGATGACCATTGGAATGAGCTGGGTAAGGAGTCCGGCGGTGACGAGGGATGGCAGACTGAATATGCACATACGCTGTATGGCGCATTGATCGGCGGTCCGGACAGCTCCGGTAATTACGATATGACGCAGATCGGCGTCGCGAACTATGAGTATACCGAGGTTGCAGTTGACTATAACGCAGGCTATACGGCAGTTCTCTGCGCGATGATTGACGAAAACGGCGGCACACCATTGGCAGATTTTCCGGTTGATGAAGAGCCGAAGTGGGCGGAATGGGAAGTCGCAGCAGTTCTGAACGGTTCTGGCTTCAGCTATACCGAAATCAAAATGTGGGCAATGAACCACACCGCATGGCCGGCAAGAGTTCAGAAGGATATCGAGGTTCGTTATTTCTTTGATGTCTCTGAGGTGCTTGAAAAGGGTCTCTCCGTCAGTGATATTAAGGTCGAGGGTAAATCGCAGCAGTACGGTGCCGGCGAACAGGGCTATGCAACCGTAAGCGGTCCTGTTCAGTATAAGGACAATATCTACTACGCTTCGATCAAGTTTGAGGATGGCAGAGCGATTCAGCCAACGGGTCAGTCTGAACACCGCGACGAGGTACAGTTCCGCGTATCAGTTCCAGACGCCGTTGATGGTCAGCCGACATCTGGTGCATGGGACGCTTCGAACGACTGGTCATACGAAGGCGTGGAAACGGCAACCGACCTGAAAAAGGCAGATTCTTTGAATGCGCATTTTACAATGTATGTCAATGGCGCATTGGTCTGGGGCGAGGAGCCGGATGGTACAACGGGTAATTGCCGCGCAGATTTGGGCGTAAGCACAGAGCCGTCGGTCAGCACCATAACCACTACCTCCACTTCACAAACGACTCAGACAACTTCTAAAGATACAACGACAACAACCGTGAGCCAAGATACCGATCCGGGCGTAACCAGTGGCGGAGACAACTCATTTCGCTACGGTGATACGAACTGTGACGATGAAGTGGATGTTTCCGACGCTGTTCTGCTTGCTCGCTTCCTTGCTGAGGATACAACAGCGAAAATTACGACAACCGGTAAGAAAAACGCCGACTGTGACGGAAAAACAGGTCTGAGTGGTGAGGATACGGTTCGGATTCTGATGCTGATTGCAAAGCTGGTCACAGAGGAACAGATGGGTAAGCCACTCTGATTTCTGGAATTTCAATAGCAAATCTTAGAGCAAATACGGAAACGGTTCATAAGCCGTTTCCGTATTTTTATATTGGAGATTTTCCGCTTTTCCCATTGAAATTTCCAATGTTTTGTGTTATAATATAAATTGGTAAGTTGTTGACAGATCAACAGCTAGAACGAGAAAAAGAAAGTAGACAATCAGAAAAAGGATGATATAAATGCGATTTATAGATCAGCTTAGAGCTGAAGTGAAAATCCACGATGATATGGAGACCGATTTTCGCAGTCGGCGCTATCATCAGGCTCGCAATCTTGCGGCGAAGTATATTGATCAGATAGAAGAACAGGCGCGTATTGCTGCGCGCAGCGGAGACTATCAGCGAGTGGAACGCCATGCGCTGATCAGCGGCTTCTGCATCCTCAATGCCAAAGATTTTGATGAGCCGTTTACAGTCAGTGAGAAAAAAAGACGGTTTATGCGTCATAAACAGGAAATCATTTCTCAGAATCCTGACAACGAACTATTTGAGGCGTTTATGTCGTCATTTAAGCAGCTTTGCAAAGAGGAACATATTATCTGCCATCCGTTTCAGGCGCAGATTCGCGATCAGGAAGGGAAGCTTTGCTATCATACGCTGCCTGTCACGTTGCGACGGCCGAAAAAAGAGAGAATCGAAGCGTTTGGTTTTCCGTATCAGATCGAATTCTGAAAGGAGCGATAGAAATGGATTCGCAGTTTGCAAATAAATCGCAGGCGTCGTGCAGATTTGCAGCGTCGCTTCGTCAGGACGCCGACGCGCATACCAGTAAGCAGATCAATCTGCAAAGCATTCATTTTCAGCAGGGTCGCGAAATCGCAGAAACCTATGTCAATATGATGAAAAGTTATGCGCGTCTGGATGCGCAGTCCGGCAGATATGAACGCGATGGTACGGAAATGGTCGTGAGTGGATTTTGCCGGATAGAAGAGGTGCATTTTGATACGCCGATTCTAAAGCGTACTCGGAAGCAAAGTTTCTGGACGTCGCAATGGCAGGAGATTTGTACGCTGCGGAGTCCGCAGAGTGATTTGTTTGAGGCGTTTTGTTCCAGTTTTGAGGAGTTTTGCAAGGTGGAACAGATTCAGATTGGGCAGCTTTGCGCGCTTGTCCGCAGAAAGGATGGCAAGCTGGAGCAGCGCCCTTTTCCAGTCAATACAACACTTCCGGAATATCTGGAAGCGATCGGTTTTCCCTATCAGATCTGCTTTTGATTCGATATCAGAGTTGAGGCGCGTCGTTTATGGAGGTTTTGTCATGTCAGCCCGGTTTACACCTGCAATGAAACAAACGCATACCATTCTCGTGCCGGATATGCTGCCGGTACATTTTCAACTGCTCATTAGTGTTCTCAAGTATTATGGCTATCACTGTGAACTGCTGCAAACTGCCAGTCGTGAGGTCGTGGATGAGGGACTCAAAAATGTGCACAATGATACCTGTTATCCGGCGCTGCTTGTGATCGGACAGTTTATGGAAGCGCTGAAATCGGGACGCTACAATCCTGATCGTACTGCGCTGCTGATTACCCAGACAGGCGGCGGCTGTCGGGCGTCTAATTATATTCACCTCCTGCGCAAGGCAATGAATGAGCAGTTTCCGCAAGTGCCGGTGATATCGCTGAATTTTTCAGGATTGGAAAAGGAGCCGAAATCCGGCTGGCAGCTGACGCCGATGATCTTTCTGAAATTCCTGTATGCGGTTCTGTACGGCGATCTGCTGATGCTTGTCGCAAACCAGTGTCGTCCATATGAGCTGAAAAAGGGCACAACGGACAAGGTGCTGAAAAAATGGCAGAAAAAATTGGAAAAGGCATTCCAGTCAAGAGATTTTCTGCATACAAAAGCTTTTTATAAACGTATTCTCGATGATTTTGCTGCAATCCCGCGGACCGCGCGCAACAAGGTTCGCGTAGGTATCGTCGGTGAGATTTATGTTAAATATTCGCCGCTTGCCAATAATCATCTGGAGGATTATCTGCTCTCGGAAGATTGTGAACCGGTGATTCCGTCATTGTTGGAATTTGTTATGTATTGCGCAATCAGCACTGCCGTAGACGGTAAGCTCTATCACTTTTTTGATAAAAATGTGCTGTATAACGGTATTGGCTACAAGGCAATCTATGCGATGCAGAAGCAACAGATAAACGCTGTCAAAAAGCATGGCGTATTTGATCCGCCGCATGACTTTGAGCATCTGCGTGCGCGCGCCGATCAGTATATCAATCAGGGTGTGAGCATGGGCGAGGGCTGGTTGATAACGGCGGAAATGGCAGCGCTTGTAGAATCCGGTACAGAGAATATCATCTGTACGCAGCCATTTGGCTGTCTGCCGAATCATATTGTTGCAAAGGGCATGATGCGCGTCATCAAAAACGCATATCCGGAAGCGAATATTACTGCAATAGACTACGATCCGGGTGCAACGCGCGTGAATCAGGAAAACCGTGTGAAACTAATGCTCGCAAACGCAAAAAAACCAAAATAACGAGAGCAGGGAGTGAAAGGGGTGCAGCATACAGCAGCCGCAGAAAAGCCGCGCATATCCAAAACTCGGCGCGTATATATCAGACAGCTTGTATGTAGATGCTTGGTTCTGGCTGCCTGCATTCTGATTGTAATATTTGATCCGCAGCAGATGGCGATTTTAGAGGGATGGAATTTCTTCCGAATGATTTCGCCGCTGCATTTGCTCTGGTTAGTTTGGATGCTTGATATGCTCTGGCAGATTGTACCGGTCAAAAAACGACTGGTGATTGCACTCGGCTCGCAAAAACATTTTCAATTTCGCTTTCAGCCAATGAAGGAGAAATTCAGTGGGCAGGCGCTCCGACGGCATATTATTGAGACCACAAAAGCAGCCTATAAAGTATTTGCGATATGGGCGGCGGTTGTCGGGATCATTTCTTTGCTGCGTGTATTCGACATCCTGAACAATACTGCCTTGCTTTTGATTACAATGTTATTCTATGTCTGTGATCTGATTTGTGTGCTGATCTGGTGTCCGTTCCGGCTGATTGTGAAAGCAAAGTGCTGTACTACGTGCCGCATCTTCAACTGGGATCATCTGATGATGTTTTCGCCGATGCTAATGATCAAGGGCTTTTATTCCGGAACGCTGGTTCTGATGGCTTTTGCAGACTGGCTGATCTGGGAACTGTGTATTATGATGTATCCGGAGCGTTTCTGGGAAAATTCGAATGCAG
Source organism: Oscillospiraceae bacterium (assembly GCA_016296505.1). Taxonomy (GTDB): domain Bacteria; phylum Bacillota; class Clostridia; order Oscillospirales; family Ruminococcaceae; genus Firm-04. The sequence continues at coordinate 14,771 of JAEDJD010000025.1, read as the reverse complement.
CACTGCGCTGCGCGAACTGCACGGACAAACTCTGTACACAATACTGCGGAAAAAATCACGCATAGCTTACGTTGGTAGGATATTGACAGATATCTCTTTTCTACACAGTAAAGCAGGAAAATTTGGAAAATATTTCCGGTTGCATTTTCAGAAGATCTGCATATAATACTGTCAAGCGGTCGATCCGCGCTCCGGACGAACGGAAAGTGGCAGTATGCAGAGCAATCGCGCTGCCCGAAGAAGCGCTTTCGGTTCAGGGGCAGCGTGTTCATCGCTTTGGAGATAGAGAGGCGCACCGTATGTGTTACCATGCGGTGCGCCTTTTGTATTCAATTCAAAAGTGATATGGAGGAAGTAGAATGGTGGAGGGGAAGCATTTGATATGTTCCGTGCTGCGTATGATTCGGTTTTTTCTTTTCGTTATTCATTGTTCAATTCTACCACGGTATCTCCGATGCGAACTGCGGTGACATTTGTAAGGTCAATCGGTGCGCGGAAGATCAAGACAAGATCGGTTGCTGTATCATAGGTGCCGGATTCATTCCGCGTGGCGCCGCTGCTGTTGTGCAGACTGCCCTGCACGGGCTGCTCGGAGCCGTCCGCAAAGATCAGGGTGCAGCAATCCGAGGCGACTTCATCAACGGTGCGCAAATCCGGCGTGGTAACGAACCGGCTGAAATTGCTGCGGTCGCTGTCCGGATATTTGAGCTGATTGGAAGTACGCTGATCGGTATGCCGGAGCCTGAGCTGCATCGGCGTGAGCGTCAGCGAGGTGTATTGCACCTGATTTCTGTCAGCCGGCAGAATGACGCTGCAATCGCGTTCGATGCCTTTCTGCACAGTGATATCCGCGAGCGAAACTGTACCGAGCGCATAGCCTTTACCGATCTGCGGCAGTACGATCGAATCAGCATTTTTGCGTGCTATGATGACCAAGCCGGGATAATAATCCAGCGATTTTGTAGTGAGATCGGTGCCGTAGTCGATCTCTGCGGTATAAACGCCGTGCCAGACGCCGTTTTTATCTTCGTTGAGTGGCTCATGATAACCGGTGCCGCCTGTATCGCTCAGTCCGCCGCCCAGACCGCCGTGGAAGCCGATGATTTCGCTGTCAGCGAGCTGCGCCTGCACGGATTCGTCGAGCGCGATGTTATAGAGCAGATAGACGGCGTTCGTATCGGCGATCACGCCCTCAACGGTCAGCGTGTAGCCCTCGCCCTGATAGCTTTCTCCGATGCTAAGCCCCATGCCGAAGAAATCATAGTCGATCTCTGTGCCGGTCTTGTCGCTGAAATATTTGCGGAACAGCGCCGCAAAATCCCAGTCACTAACGGCGCCTGCCGTGATCGTACCGCAGAGCAGAACTGCTGCCGCGGCTGCGATGCTGACGCGGAATCCGCGCCGTTCTTTCTTCCGCGCCGGATGCGCCGCATCATATTTTGCTTGCATTTGCTTTGCTTTCATGAGAATCTCCTCTCTGTCGACGGAAATCTGCATCATGGCGTTCCGATAAGCTGAATTCTTCATCTTGTAAAACCTCCTTTAGCTGTTGACGTGCTCTGGTCAGCCATGAGCTGACGGTATTGCTGCTTTTTCGCAGTATCGCCGCGATTTCCTTGATCGAATATTCTTCGTAATAATAAAGATAAATCACATTTCGGTATTCGGGGCGAAGCCGCCCGACCGCATCCAGAACTGCCTGTGTCTCCGTATTGCAGAGACCTCCGTTGTCAGCCGGAAGCATATTTTCTGCTGCATCGGTCAGGGCGATGTTTTGCCGGTGACGGGCGGATTTGAGGTAATCGAGGCAGCGGTTGACTGTTGACCGGATGAGGAATGCCTTTGCGTGCTCCGGATTCCGAAATTTTCTGCCGGATTCGAGCAGCCGCAGGAAGGTCTCCTGCACGATATCCTCCGCCTCCGGACGGTTTCCGGTATGCTGGACGGCAATCCGGAGCAGGGTATTGTAGTTTGCGGTCATGATATCCTCAAAGCTGAGTGAATCCGTGGCGGCTCACCTCCTGTCAGAATGGTTTGCATTGCGCAATGCGGCGCGTGTGAACCGCGCTTCACCAATAACACGATTGAGACACAGTTTTTCGTGCAGCATACAAAAAAGAACGCGCTAGAACTGAAAAAGCTTCATTTTATCGTGAAAAATTACAAAAATAGCAAAAAATGAGTTGTATACAGCAATAATTGATAAAACACAACTTATACCCATTGACTTTCCTCTGCGAGTATGTTACAATGGAAATGAAATAATCCGTCATGAACGGATCGTGAGGAGAAGAATTATGAATATAGCTGTCGCGCAGTCCGGCGGTCCGACCTGTGCAATCAATGCGTCACTGGTCGGTGTATTTAAGGAATCACTGAAGGAAGCTGCCATTGACGCGATTTTCGGTTCCGTCAATGGTATTGAGGGCATGATCGAGGATCATCTGATTGACTTGAAAACGATGATTCGTTCCAATGAGGATATGGAACTGCTCAGGCAAACGCCGTCAACCGTGCTCGGTTCCTGCCGCTATAAGCTGCCGGATTGGAAGGATGACGAAGCGGTATATCAACGCATTCTTCGGACGCTTCAGCAGCGACAGATTGGCGCATTTTTCTATATAGGCGGCAATGATTCCATGGATACCGTGCAGAAGCTCTCTACATATTTTGAGGAGCATGGTATCAGCATTCGAGTGATTGGCATTCCGAAGACGATCGACAATGATCTCTGTATCACCGATCATACGCCGGGATTTGGCTCTGCTGCAAAGTATGTTGCAACAACTATGCAGGAGATTATTCGTGATAGCTCTGTATACAGTATTCCGTCGGTAACGATTGTCGAGGTAATGGGCAGACACGCAGGCTGGCTGACCGCGTCGAGCGCTGTGCTGCACGGTCTGGGCGAAACGGCACCGCATTTGATTTACGTACCGGAAGCAGAATTTTCACTTAAAAAATTTATGAAGGATGTCCGGCAGGAGATGGCAAAACATAAGGCGGTAATCGTTGCGGTGTCTGAGGGCATTGCAGTTCCGGAGGGCGTGCAGTCTGGCGTAGAGGACAGTTTCGGACATAAGTATCTGTCCGGCATCGGCAGCTATCTGGAGCGTGCGGTACGTGCTGAGATTGGCTGCAAGGTGCGCTCCATTGAACTGAATGTGATGCAGCGTTGTTCCTCGCATCTCTGTTCACGCACGGATATTGATGAATCTGAGGCGATTGGTGCCGCGGGTGTTCGCTGCGCACTCAGCGGAGAGAATGGAAAAGTTATGGTTTTCCGCCGCTTGAATGATATGCCTTATACGGTGACGATTGAGACAGCCGATGCAAAGACGATTGCGAATCAGGAGAAATCGCTGCCGCAGGAATATATCAACGCAGCCGGCAACAATATCACCGATCAGGCGATCCGTTATTTTATGCCGCTGATTCAAGGCGAGCTTGTCATTCAGATGAATCACGGTGTTCCGGCGCACTTTACCATTCAGGAATCGCTGCTGAAATAATAAGAAAGCCCGAAAGCATGGTTGACGAAATGCTTTCGGGCTTTTATGATATCAATGTTTGTTTCTGGATCATGATAATGCCAGCAATTGCGGCAAGATTTACGCATCGTGCGATAATTGTGACTGGAAATTCACTGAATTATCAACGTAGAATCATCATCTGTTAATGGACACCTCATAAGTGCTTCCGGCTTGAATCAAATAGTTAGGATTGGCAGCGAAATGCTGTACTTTTGCACTTTGGATTGCAATATTGAAATCGGAATCGAGGAGCGTCAGACTGGCGTCTTCAGTAAAGCTGCCAAGATCCATTGCGTGATTGCCTTCCATATGGATGGACGCTTTGCACTGACGCAGACTGACAGTGGGGGCGGAGTCGCCGGAGCCAATGCCGATTGCGGTCTGACCCGTAAACTCCTGAATGACTGTGGAATCACGCAGCGTAATCTTACCGCCGCCTGTTTCGGAACCAATGCCGCAGACGAAAGTACCAGAACCCACTACCGTGCTGCTTACAGTATTGCAGGAAATATTCGGCATTCCTTCCATGCAGCCGATTGCTACGCTGCTTGCCATACGCATGGAGAAGTCCGCCTCACAGCCGGATACATTGATGGTGACATTACCCTCGTGCGCACCAATACCGACGCCGCTTTTGCCGGTCATTTCAAAGAACATTCGCGTACCTGTTACGGTGATATTTTGTCCCTTTCCGAAACCGGAACCGATGCCGACGCATTGTACTGCATTGGCAAGTATAGACAGGATACCGGCGAGTTCAATATTGATATTGCCGCAGGCGAGATCGGGATCGTTACCGATTGCAAACGCCTTGGAATTATCAGCACGAATGCTGAGATTACCGTTTCCGATCAGGTGCAGACTGCTGGATTCGGGAACAAGAATGCCGCCATTATCCATACGGTTATCGCCCTGAAATTCAATGGTAACATTGGATTTTTTGCCGAGTGTAATGACAGACGAAACAAGCTGTTGGGGTAGATTAAAGTGGACATCGCGCAGAACGATATGACAATCGGTATCGTCCTTGATTTTGATATGAATATTACTGGTCTCATGAAAATCGCCGATGATCTCCAGATAGGGCTGTGCAACAAATAGCTCTGTATAATGCTCAGCGTCGAGCTTGGGCAAATGAATCTGCGTTTCACCTACATCGAGCATATAGGTTTTTTGTATGATCTGTTTTTCCGCGCTTGCACTGAATTTCACGATCATAGTTTCGATATGCTCTGGAATTGCCGGAACTGGAATCTCATTTGGTTCTGCCGTGAAATTGCCTTGGATCAGATCAATACCGAACCGGATTATAGTTCGCAGTTCCTCGACGGTTTCAACGCCCTCTGCGAGCGCCATAAAGCCGTTTGCGTGTGCAAATTCTATAATATTCGTAACAAAATGCTGTTTTTTCGGTTCTTCATGGATGTTGGAGATCAAGCTCCTATCAATTTTCACATAATTGGGCGAGTAGCGCAGCAAATTGGAGATATTGGAATAGCCGGTGCCGTAATCATCGACAGCGATTGCCATATGATTGCGTGCACAGCGCGCTTGAATCATGCTGAGTTCTTCGCCTTCGGCTTCCGCCTGCTCGGTAAATTCGACAACAAGCTGCGGGAGAAATTCGCTGTACATCTCGCGAAGCTTGAGAAAGTCAGTCTCATCGAGGAAATGACCCGGAATACTGTTAATGAAAATACGTTTTTGGGAAAATGTCTCGCGGTGTTCCGAGATGTATTTCAATACATTACTATAGGTAAACCATTCGATATCGTAAAGTCTGCCTGCCTGTGTTGCGTAATTCAGGAGGGTCAAGGGTCTGATTTTGATATCGCCGGATGTACGCATCAGCGCCTCATAGGCATATATCTGACCATTTTTCGCATTGACGATCGGCTGGAAGTGATAGGTAAGCAGATTTTCATTCAGCACGCGATCCATTTGCGTTGTTTCCGCGTCGGTCGGCACCATTTTTTTTGTTGCATCTTTTCCTTTGGAATGCTGAGCGTCCTTGAGTGCGATTGCTTGATTCAGCAGAATATCAAGCGAAAGAGCACTGCTGACATCAGCGCTGACGCGTCCAACGGCGATATCCAAAGTATAATGTTTGCCGGAAATCTGATTATAGCTAGCCATTCGCTGCTGGAGCACGCTGATCAGTACTTCCGAAGTATTTACCTGATTATTGGTTTTAAAGAAGGCGAGCATGAATTCATCGCCGCCGATGCGAGCAGTAGTAATGCTGCTGTCAACGCAATCAGTGATTGCATTTGCAAGATTCAATAAGGCAAGATCGCCTTCCGTTCTGCCGTAGACCGTATTGATGCGGCGAAGCTGATTCAACCCAATTACGATGATAACGAGCTTATCATTTTCATGTTTTTCTGTGCGCAGACGTTCCAACAATACTTGATTCGCGCCGCGCAAATTGAGCATTCCGGTTAGGGGATCGCGCACACGGGCTGCATCGAGTCGTTCGTGCATCGCTTGAATTTTGGAGGATGCAAGGCAATAGCCGATGACATTGCCTGCTGTATGGATGAACTTCGGCAGCATAAAGCAAGCCTTGCCCAAATCATCGCCATAGTAAGCGTAGTAACCATAGATCTCTGACAGCATATAGATTACATTGAACAGAATCGCTTTTCCAGAATCGAGAATTTGCTCCATTGCTGGTATCAGCGAAGCACGCGGAAGAATCCGGAACTGTTTTTCCTTCTGTTTATGCATAACGGTACTCATAAGCTCTGTCGAGTCCGCGAACTGCTGTAAGCTATTATCCGTGAGATCGGCGCCGAGCGAATCACGCAGGCAGAGATAGGAATCTTCGGGGATGCAGTTTGAAATGACATCAAGATAATCAATGACGCTTAGCTGCTGCCGTCCAAGCAGGGCGCTAAGGAGCCAACGATCCTCGGCTTCCAGCTGCATACCGGTTTTCAGTTTTGTGTGGAGTTCGTGGATGACGAGATTCTGATCGCGATGTTCGGTGACATGGCAGCCGCAGGATTCGGAAATGTGGAGCAGCGGCTGAATTTCCATATCGAGTCGGATATTTTCGCCATCGAGAATCATCTCAGCCGTATCGAAGAACGCGGAGCAGAGCCGTTCATAATCCTTGACGCAGGTAGTCAGGCGTGGGACATGGAAATGTTTCATGTCGATACCGCCCGAACCTGTGACAATGACATCTTCCGGCACACGCAGTCCGTGGCTGCGGAGTACCGCGCAGACGGCAATCGCCATTTCATCGTTTGCACAGACGATCGCATCCGGCGTATCATGTGAAAGGAATCGCTCCGTTACTTCTCTTGCAATATTTTCAGTGTAGCAGCCGTAACCGACTCTCTTGGATTCAAATGGGAGATTATATTTACGAAGCGCTTCGCTGTAAGCCATGACCATATGTTCCGAGCCATAGTCGCCGCGAACACCGGTCAGCAGAGCCACGCGTTTACACTGATGCACGCCGAAAATATGGTCAAGCAGCATACTGAACGCGTGATTGGGATATGAATAAAGCGAGAGAATATTCTCCGCTTTTCCGTCATAAGAGAGAATGGGGATACGATGCTCTTTGGCAATGGCGGCAATGGTGTCGATGACAATGTGGTTTGCAATTGCGTCGCTCATAACGACGATGGTATCGACAATTCGGAGTGGGATCAGATCAAAAACGCTGTAACAGCTTTGCTCTTGTAAGTGATGCGGTCCCGGGTCAAGACTGGAATTGAACACCAAAACAGCGTAACCGCGCCGATGTGCCTCATTCACAAACTGCTTGACGCTTTCAAGAATTGCCAGACTATGAATTCGAGCCGTGCAAAGTGCGAAAACCAGACGATTATGCAGCATTGAACCCCCTCCTTTCTGTAGCATTTTTCGTAAATTTCATTCGTATTAGTTATAGTTATTGTAGCACATTTCCTGTATTTTGTCAATATGAACCAGATAAAAAACAAAATCTGTTTTGGGCTTTTGTCAGCAAAGCGGGCACGTTCGACATATTTCAAGCGAGATAGATTCATCTTTGTTCATAATTTGTTCATTGAAGTTCGCAAATTGTCCACAAATCATTGACTTTTTAAATAAAGTGTGTTACAATAATAATAGAAAAGAATAGGCTTCTTGAAATGAAATTGCTTTCTGGGTATCATAGATCAGAATAAAACGAACGCCTTATGACATAAAGTGAATCCATCGAAGCATAAATGTCGCAAACGCGGCATTGTATTCAGAATATATTTGAGTGAATCGGAATAAGCTGCACTGAATGGCGGCTGCGTCGCGAAAGGGGGTTCGCGCTGCAACAGCGCAAGGGGATGAATTACTATATAGATATGCACGCCGGTCTGTTGCCCGGTATGTTTGATACGGATGGGCGCATCCTGACGGCGGACGCGTCGGCGGCAAGGCTTGCAGAATATCGTGAGAGCAATATGAAAATGGTTGTTGCTGCGCCGTATTACTACTCCGAGGTCTGTACGCCGCAGACGTTTCTGGAGACGCGAAATGATAAAATAAAAGCAATTACTGAACCCGAGCAGTCATTCCGGATTGTAGGCGGTGCGGTATTGCCGTTCGATTACTGTACGGCGCATCCGCGCGAATTAAAACAATTTTCGATCGGAGAATCGGATTTTATTTTGGTGGATCTGCCCCGTGAACCGTTGACGGATACGCTTTGCGAGGAACTATCCCGTCTGCGGATTGTCAGCGGTTTGTGTCCGGTTGCCGCTGACATTGACCGTTGTTTTGAGATGTATTCTCCAGAGGAACTGATCATGTTGTGCAAGACGGGCATTTTGCTGCAAATTTCTGTTGGCGGTATTTTACGGCAGGACTATCGAAAGCTGTCGCTGTATTTGTATGCAAATCAGTATGCGCATTTCCTCGCGACAGGCTCGCGTGAATTGGCAGAACCCCTTCGCTTTGTTGAAGCGATGCGGATTATTCAGCGCAGTTTGCCGGCTCAGCTTTATCGTCGGATCAAGAATAATGCCGGAATGCTGCTCTCTAATGCGGAGCCTTCGGCGTTTCTCGAATCATAGCAGTGAAGCGTTCAAGCGTATGCCATAGTCAATATCAGACCGCAGCAGAATGTGTTGCGGTCTTTTTGCGTCAGAGAGGCAAAAAATTTGTTGACATCTTTCCGGAAATATGCTAAAATGAATGCAGATATTCTTCTTAATATCGGAAAAATGTATGGGTAAACGGGACGTGCTTTTTTGTGTACAGGAGGAACCATAAGATGAGAAAATCCAGAGTTGCAGCAGCGGCAATGCTGCTTGTGTTCATGACCTGCGGCGCATTGGCAGGCTGTGGTGAGGAATCTAAAATTGAAAAGCCGCTGGATTCCGCAACCGCGGAGGAGGTTGGTCAGATTGCTGCAAGCGATGACCGTCTGACCGGCGAGTTGTCAAACAAAACCATTAAGTGGATGGCAAACTGGGACATCAATCCGGATGCGACCGGAAAATCCACGCCGATAGAATTGGAAATTTTTCACGATCGCTATCAGGGCGAGGTCGAGTACCATGCTGTAGACTGGGACAACCGTTACGACGCGCTTGCGAACGCGATCAATAGCGATGAGGGCATTGACTTCTTTCCAGCAGGCGATCTGGATTGCATCCCGAAAGGCGCAATCAAGGATATGTTTGTGCCGATTGATGAATATATTGACTTCAATGATCCGCTGTTTTCCGATATGAAAGATGAAATGGATTTGTTCCAGTGGAAAGGCAAGCATTATATTATCGTGAATGATATCACTGGTGATAATTGCGTTGTCATCTATAACCGCGATACGATGGAGGAGAACGGTCTGAAAGATCCTGCGAAACTCTTTGCAGAGGGTAAATGGGATTGGGACGCCTTTGAGGATTCGCTGAAGCAGTTTGTTGATCCGGAAAATGGACAGTATGGTATTGATGGATGGTGGTTTGAGGCTGGTCTTTCAGCAACCTGCGGCGTGCCGTATATCGGCATGGAAGATGGAAAACTCGTGAACAATTTGAAAAATCCGGCGATTGAGAGACTTCAGAATTGGATGTTTGAGCTTGGTTCGACAAATTGTGTTGCGATTGGCGTTGGCGATTACGGTTGGGAGGATATGCCGAATTATATCGGAGAGGGCAAGACGCTCTATTATCCCTGCGGCGCATGGGCGCTTTATAACGAAACATGGAAAAATGATTTCGGCGAGAATGCAATGTTTGTTCCGATGCCGAAGGATCCGAATACCGATGCGCATTATGTCCCTTGCGGACTGGATGGCTATGTTCTGGTCAAGGGCGGTAAAAATCCGGAGGGCGTTGCGAAGTTTGCTGCTTGTAAGCGCGTGACGATTACCAACGAACGTGCGAACGAAATCGCGACCGAGCAGCTCTATAAGGATTACGGCTGGACGGAAGAAATGGTCAATATGCTGCATAAGTGCCATGATATGGCAAAGGAAAATCCGCATTATGATTTCTATACTGCGGTATCTTCGGACGTCACAAAGATTTTGGATTCCAATGAAAATGGTATCCGCGCGACCTCTAAGGGGCAAACGCAATGGAGCGAGTCTCTTAGCGTAATCAATTCGGCGATAGACGCTTATCTTGCGGATGCAAACGGCTGATCTCACGGAACTTTATAAAGCCCGATACAACTTGTATCGGGCTTTGCGCTGCGAAAAACGCTCGATTTTGTCGCTATTGTGCGAAAATTGTCGGAATTTCTACGACAATGATATGTGGTATTGAGTTGTATTGTGTGCAAATTGTCCAAAAGCGCGAGGGATAATTCTACAGTCTAAAGCACAGTTTTTGCTTGAAAATATAGCTTTTTTATGTTATAATAATTATGATGCATAAATTAGGTATGCATTGTTTTGAACAGTTTGAAACATCAATTTCAGGAGGCGCAGGCATGGGCTTTAAAATTAAAAATGGCGTTTTGCTGAAATATGAAGCTGTGGGCGCGCTTGAACGGTTGGGTATCCGAAAACAACAGGATGAGATACTCAATGTCCCGAAAAATGTAACGTCCATTGCGGATGAGGCGTTCTCCATGACAGACGTAAGTGATGTGAAGATTCCCTCAAATGTTACAACGATCGGCGAGCGTGCATTTGCGTTATGCGCAGAGCTGCAAACGATTGAATTTGCGGAAGGATTGCAGGAGATCGGTACAAATGCCTTTGATGGCTGCCATATTCTCAAAAATGCAATCATGCCGGAATCCTGTGCGACAATCGGTGCATGGGCGTTTTGTAATTGCAGCGCGCTGCGGACAGTCAAGATTTCCAATACTGTCGAAGCGATTGCTCGCGGTACTTTCTCCGGTTGTTCCAGATTGGAGGAAGTCACCGTTCCCGCTGGCGTCAGATATATTGATAATCGTGCGTTTTACGCCTGTACATCTCTCTATAAGCTCAATCTGAACAGCGGATTGAAAACAATCGGCCGCGAGGCGTTTGCTTGTTGTTCATCTCTGAAGACAGTCTATATTCCCGATACGGTAACGGAAATCGCTGAGGATGCTTTTGCAGGTTGTACCGAATTGAAAACAGTCGTGATTCCGCCTTCTGTGACGAAACTGCATCCCTTTGCGTTCGGTACTGACCACCGGATTCAAACAATTACAACCGTGACTGGCAGCGTGGCGCATCAATATGCGCTTACGCACGGTATTATGTGTTATACAGAAAAAGAAGCAAATCTTCTGCGCGGATACAATAAGGCTTTCTTTATTGACTATGGCATCCTGAAAAAATATGCGCAGGAACATAATGTGCGCGATATTATGATTCCGCGGGGCGTGATTCGTATTGGTAATCATGCATTTGAACAGAATCGACAGATTGTTTCAGTCGTGATTCCGGAGGGCGTCACAGAGATCGGCGCCTATGCGTTCAATGGCTGTCACAGTCTGAATCGCGTCTATTTGCCAACAACCCTGAAAAAAATCGGACAATATGCTTTCCGTGATTGCGCTCTGCTGGAGGTGATTCTTCCACAGGGTTTTGAAGAGTTGGAAGTAAATGCGTTTCAGGGCTGTACTTCCATGCGGCGCTTTTATATGCCGGATACGGTTTCTCGTATCGAAAATGAAGCGCTGCGGGATTGTATGTCCTTGACCGAACTGCGGTTTTCAGCAAAGCTGGAATCTATTTCCGATGGAGTATGTTCCGGATGTTCGTCGCTCCGAAATGTTGTGATTCCAGAAGGACCGAAATATATCCTGCAAAATGCGTTTCGCGGATGCAGCAGTTTACAGGAAGCCTATATTCCGGATAGCGTTGTAGAAATTGCGGGTAATGCCTTTGCGGATACGCCGCTGTTCCGTATGACTGCCGGCCATTATATTGTCGGTAGATTCCTGATTCGAGCAGACGGCTACAGCCCGATTCCGGTCGGTGTGCATCGGATCGGACCGCGCGCTTTTGAACGAGGTGGATTGCGTGCCGCAGTGATTCCAGATGGCGTTATCAGCATCGGCGACAATGCATTCGCGAACTGCGGTGCGCTGACCGATGTTATCATTCCAAAGAGTGTGACCGAAATCGGTGTGGACGCTTTTGCGTGTACGCCGTGGATGTCGTTCCGTACCGAACTGTATACGATTGCGGGTGCAAATATTTTGCTTCATGCGAATATTACGCAGCCGATCGTCAATGTTCCGGTTGGTGTACGCTGTATTGGTCCGTCAGCATTTTCACAGCTTCCGGTTCGTGAAGTAGTTTTGCCGGATAGTGTGGTTCATTTGCAGCATGGCGCTTTTTCGTACTGCGAACAGCTTGAAAAGATTGTGATTTCGGCAACGGTTAAACGAATTGACAGTTATGTTTTTCATGGCTGTACATCCCTCAAAGCGGTGGTGCTGAATGATGGGTTGGAAAAAATCGGTCATGCAATGTTCAGTAACTGTATCAGCCTCAAAACGATTAAACTTCCGCAGACGGTTTCTGTTATTGAAAATGAAGCCTTTAGTCATTCCGGTATTGAACGGATTATTTTGCCGGATAGTGTGACGAGTATCGGGCATTCTGCTTTCAGTTATTGTGAGCGATTGACGGATATTGCGATACCGGCGTCTGTCACGGAAATTAGTGAGCAGGCGTTTACTGGTTGCCCGAAATTCCGGCTTCACGCGGAAAAAGATAGCTATGCGGAGCGTTTTGCAAAACAGCATCATATGCTTATGACGTTGGTTACGCTGGATATGGACACATTGCTTGCCGAGGAACGACGTGCCGAAGAAGCAGAAGCAATGGCAAAGAATCCTGCTGCTGAGGACGCGTCAGTTGTGCGCTACCAGCAGGAAACACCACAGCCGATAGCTTCAGATTCGCAGTCGAATCAGTCCTCGATGCTGGATGAGTTCTTCCGTAGAGCAACTGAACAGGCTGCTATGCAGATCAATGCAAATGAAACTGTTGAACCGAAGAAAATTGCTGAGGCATTCAATCCGGTCGAGACAGTCGAATCGGAGAAAATTGCTGAGCCGATCAATTCCGTCGAAGCAGTTGAACCGGAGAAAATTACTAATACGATCAATCCGGTTGAAGTCGTTGAACCAGCAAAGATTGCAGAGCCGACAAATCTTGCGGCAAAGGTCGAATCTCAGAAGCCAGAGCCAATTACTAAGAGAAAGACGATTACATTTGATGAGGAAGAAGAACTGAATTATGCGCAGCGCGTAAAGCGTGAGTTAGAGGAAGCGCGTAAGAAATCAGTGCTTGGTAATCCTCGCGTGAAGCTGCCGCCGGTTGTGGATGAGTCTGTCCCAGCGCCGCAAAAGAAGAAAAAGCGAAACAAACGTGAGCTTACGCCGGAGGAAATTGAACAGAAGCTTCGTGCCAAGGAAACGCCAGAGGAAACAAAAGCGCGTCATCGCGCAAATCTCTTAGATGATTTACCGGATCTGCCGGAGGAACGCGAGCAGAAGCGCCGCGCAAAGGAAACGCCTGAACAGGCAAAAGCGCGCCGCCGTGCAGAACTTCTGGATGATTTGCCGGATGTAGATGATATGCGGCGTGAAAAGGAATTAAATATTCCGGAAGCGCAACAGGATATTCCAAAGATTGACGATGATGCGGAGGATATGCGTCTAAGAGATGCACTTGGCGAGGAGCCGTTCGCTGATATCCATTGGAATAACGAGCAGACAACATTTACGATTCGATTTTAATGAAAGACAAATCCGCATGAGTTTAGCTCATGCGGATTTTTATGCTGAGTGAGAGAATATACAAAAAAGGACACGACCGAAGCCGTGTCCTTTTGTTTTGCGAATCAATAGATTAGTTGATTTCTGTATTGAGAACATACTCAGATGCATACGGATCCAGCTTGCAAGGCTCAGCATGGAGCTCATCTCTAACAGTGATATCCTTGCCGATGACTTCAGAGTGGTTCCAATTACCGTCCTTCAGAGTAACAGTGAAGGCGGTGTAGTAATTCAAAATCATCTGCGCATCTTCAACAGTGACGTTACCATCGTTCAGGACGACATCGCCATTCTGGTTCTGTTTCGGGCAGGTAACATCCATTGCGTAGTGCGAGAACGGGAAGTATGTTTCTCTTTCTTCGCCCTTATTCCGCAGATAAGCACAATTCGGATCGTTCAGAATAGTCTTTGCAGATTTCTTGGCAATGATGGTTTCTGTGTAGTAGATCAGAGCATACTGTGCGTCTATAACATTAACTGTGCCGTTGAGGTCAGTGTCACCACGGAGAACGAGGTAAACAGTAAATCTGCCAGCCTGCTTGCCTGCGACCAGTTCTTCCTGATCGATCAGAGCCTGATCATAACCAGCGTCGAGAACTGCCTTCTGGACAGCCTCAACATCCTTCAGTACGAAGTTGACAGGAACTACTGCAAGACCGAGACCCTCAGCAAGCTCCATGTCTTTCGGGCTGGTTGCATCCGGCTGGAATGCGTTGGTAACATCAACGGTTTTGCCGGTATCCTGACCTGCCTCAAAGAAGTGCAGGGTGATGCTCAGATCAGAGAGGTCGAATGTACCGGTTTCTTCAGACCAGTAAACAAGACCCTTATCCTCAACGCCGTTGATTTCAAAAGAAACGTAGGTTGCCGGAGTGGTCGTGGTGTTGGAAGTGGAAGTTGTCTGATCGGTGGAAGTAGTCTTATCAGTGGAAGTGGTGATGTCAGTGGAAGTGGTGATGTCAGTGGAAGTAGTGATATCTGTGGAAGTAGTGATATCTGTGGAAGTAGTGATATCTG
>JAEDJD010000040.1 GCA_016296505.1 Oscillospiraceae bacterium | reverse complement strand
AGGGCTATGCACTTTTTCGAGCCCCTTTTATGCACTTTCTACTTGACAAACACACCATTATCATAGGAATAACGAAAAATAAGATGATTGATATTAATATTACGGGCAATGCTTTTTTGCCGGAACCTGAATTCGTATTATTTATACCATCATATCCAAAATGTTCCCACAATATACTCTCATCGTCACCGAGTAAATCGTTAATTCTCATATTTTCCCTCCAATTCTTCTAGGCGTCATTCACGATATGACTTGTCGTAATAGTATAACATTTACGTATGATTTTGTCAAGAATGATAGCATTGCAAAACGAATGTGCGGTTCCAGAATCATGCTGACTGCATACCGGACCATCGCAGATATGGAACTGTTCAGCACGGCAAAAATTCGGGAAATACAGCGATATTTTCTGTGCAGTGCTCCCCTTGCAATAAATGATATATTATGGTATAATAATTTATGTATCCATCCGCACGGATCCGAAAGGAGCAATATATCCCCATGATTATGAACCTGCATACTCATACGCACAATTCTCCGGACGCGCAGCAAACCGTTGCCGAGCGCGTAAAAGCGGCAAATCAGATCGGTCTGCGCTTCATGGCGGTGACCGATCACGTTGAAATCAACCGCTACTATCCGGCTGCGTACTACAATGCAGAGGAAAATACAGAATTTTTCTATGACGGCGGCGGCGTATTTGCACGATCGACCGCCGAAACCATCGCTGCACAGGCAGAATGTACGCCGCTGACGCTGCTCTGCGGCGCAGAGATCGGACAGATTCCGCAGGATCTCGAAAAATCTGCGCTGATTTATCAGGATCCGCGTATTGATCTGGTTATCGGCTCCATTCACGAGCTGCCGAACAGACCGGATTTCTATTTTCTTGATTATACCAAAGAGAATATTCCTCAGCTCGTTACCGCGTATTTCGAGGAAGTCCTGCGGCTTGCACAAACCGATTGCTGGGACGTTCTCGGACACCTGACCTACGGACTGCGGTATCTTCCCGACCGCAGAGCCTATGACCTCACGCCGCACCGCGAACTGATCGACGAAATCCTGATGACCGTCATCTCGAAAAATAAGGCAATCGAGCTGAACGGCTCCGGACTGCGCAAGCCGCAGCCCTATATTGACCCGGATCTTGCGATGATCCGGCGGTATTATGATCTCGGCGGCAGAAATCTTACAATCAGCACGGACGCGCACGATACAAAATATCTCGGCTTTGGGCTTGATTTGCTCGAAGATATGGCACGCGCAGTCGGTTTCACGGAACTGACGTGGTTTGAAAAACACGAGGCCAGAAAAGAACTGCTATAAGCGCCATCGCAGACCGTCTGAATTCAGTTACGAGACAGACGGCTATTTCACTCGCAGCAATGCCTGCTACGAGCAGTGTATGCAAAGTAATTCAACAATAAAAGGAAGCAGATACCGTGAGCATTTTTGACCTTTTCAAGCAAATCGAATCCAATACGCCGACTGTCACAGGTCCGCCGGAATATATCATCGCCGGACTTGGCAACATCGGTGACAAATATCATAATACGCGCCATAATGCAGGCTTCATGATGCTTGACGCCTTTGCAGAAAAATGCGGTGCAAAATTCGGAAAGCATCAGTTCAAAGCCAATACTGCAATGGCGGAATGCAATGGCGTTCGCTGTCTGCTGCTGAAGCCCGATACCTTTATGAATCTCAGTGGGCAGGCTGTTACCGAAGCAATGCAATTCTATCAAATTCCGCCTGAACACGTCATTGTCATATACGACGATATCAATCTCGGCGTCGGTGAACTGCGTATCCGCAAAAAAGGCAGCGATGGCGGTCACAACGGCATGAAGAACATCATCTGTCTCTCCGGCGCAGATACCTTTCCCAGAATTCGGATCGGCGTCGGGCAGAAACCGCATCCGGACTATGACCTCGCAGATTGGGTTCTTTCCGCATTTTCTCAGGCTGAACGCGATCTGCTCGCTGAAACAGCAAAAACAGTCTGCGCAGCATTGGCGCTCATGCTCGACGGCAAAACCGATCTCGCCATGAGCCGCTATAACGGCGGAAAGCAGAAAAAAAACAAAGCCTCGCAGCCGGATGCTGCCGGACAACAGAACGAGGGGGACAAACAATGCACCTGAAACCGATTGCCGCTATTCTCATAACGGCTGCCTGTATCTTCTTATCTGGATGTACAAATCATATCAACGGCGATGAGAGCAGCGCTTCCAGTATCTGGCTTGGCATCGAACCGGCACTCGAAAATGAATTCGGCAAGGAAACCTATGAGGACGGTCTCTATCTTTCGCAAACTGTAAAAGAACCGCAGCCAGATCCCTTTGCTCAGGATAAAAAACGAGTCCGAGAAGGTACGACGGATGAAGGCATCCGCTATGTGCTCTATCAGGAGCACGCTGAAATTGTCGGACATACTTCTAAGTTCAATGCTGAGGAGCTTGTCATCCCGGAAACAATCAGCGGCAAGCCTGTCACAAGAATTGTCTCCGTTGCGTTTTCTGATACAAACCGGTTTGAAGCCGACAAAACCGGTGCGTTCTATAGCTGCTATACGCTCTCGAAGGTCACCATTCCGGACGGAATGTATGAAATCGGCGATTATGCCTTCTACGGCTGCAAGAATCTTCGCACAATCGAGATTCCCGAAAGCGTTATGCACATCGGAAAAAGCGCATTTGCCATGTGTTCCAGTCTCGCTTCGCTGACCGTACCATCCGGCATCGACACCATCGGAGACAACGCGTTTGCACAGACGCCGTGGTATAATGATCTGGTCTTTCACCGCGATCTCATCATCTTCAACGGAAGGCTATATGACGCAGGCAATCGCTGCACCGGTGAAGTCATCGTTCCGGATCATGTTGTTTCTGTCGGCAATTACGCTTTTTATTCCTGTGCAGACATAACAGCAGTCGTCCTTCCGGAAAGCGTACAGTCTATCGGACAATGCGCGTTTCGCGACTGTCCGAAGCTGAAATCCGTCGTCATTCCGAATCCAGACTGCAAAATCTTCGCAGATACATCGACATTCAGCAATAAGAAATATATCGGCGATGAGGATTACTTCAAAGGTACGATTTACGGCGAAAAAGATTCCAAGGTTTCAAAGTTTGCCAAGAAGTACAATTACGACTTCGATGAAACGGCTGAATATTCGCCGGAATCAAGCAAGAAGAAGTAAAAATCAAATACATCCACAGGGGGTATCCGTCCGGATATCCCCTGAAATCCGTTGCATACTGAAAATAAGGAGACATATATGCAATTTTTCACCGAAGCAGCCGCAAAGCTGCCTGTTATGAAAGAACTCCGAGCCGCACGCGCTGCAAGGATTTCTCCGGTTTCTCTGACCGGTGTTTCTCAGATTCATAAAGCGCAGATTCTGTTCACGCTCTCATTGGAGCAGCCACTCCTTGTTGTTCTGCCTGATGAATCCGCAGTCCGACAGCTCTGTGAGGATATCAATTTTATGGCAGGCTGCCGTATTGCCCACCCATATCCTTCCAAGGAGTTAAATTTCCTTGAAACAGCAGGTATTTCTCGTGAATACGAGCATTTGCGGCTCAGTGCGCTGTCGGCGATCTGCAGCGGTGAATGCCGCGTACTTGCCGCCTCAGCCGAAGCCGTTATGCAGTATACGCTTCCCCGTGACGTTCTTACAGCGCGCACGCTGCATATCAAGGTCGGGGAAAACTACGATAGAGTAACGCTCACCGACGCGCTTCATGCACTCGGTTATCTGCGCTGCGAACAGGTTGACGCCCCCGGACAGTTTTCTGTCCGCGGCTCCATCATCGACATCTTTTCACCGCAGAATCCACTGCCGCTGCGTGCCGAATTCTGGGGCGATGAAATTGACAGTATGGCATGGTTTGAACCGGAAACGCAGCGCCGTACTGATATCATTGATGAAGCGGCGATTATCCCTGCCGTCGAAGCGCTCCCAGACGCTACAGCACTCGCGGAACGCATCCGACAGACCGCCAAGCTCATCCGCGGCAAGCACGCCGCCGAGCTGAAAGAAAAACTCTCAGCCGACGCAGATAAACTCGAAAGCGGCATTCCGCTGCTCAATATAGATCTGTATTTCCCATTGATTTATGCAAAGCAATCCACGCTGTTCGATTATTTTAGCGGTGAGATCGTCCTGTGCGAAACAAGTGCGCTCATTGACGCACTGCAAGGCTTGCAATCGCGTTATAACGAGGATGTCAAACTGATGCTTGCAGAAGGCAAAATCTGCCGGCAGCTTGCAGAATATTATTTGGACGCCGCGGCTGTTCTCGCTGAAGCCAAGACGCATCCGCTGCTCTGCATGAACGCATTTTTAAGCAGTACAAGCAGCTTTCAATTCCAGAAAATGCTCTCGGTCGAGGCAACGCAGAATGCCCCATGGGGCGGCAGTACGCGTATTCTCGCAGATGATTTGCTGGAACTGTGCAAACGCGGCTACCGCGTTATGGTTTGCGGCGGCACAGAGAAAACGCTCCCGATCCTTATGCAGGATCTGCAGGACAGCGGCATCGAATGTGCAATCGCAAATGCAGATACGCCTGCCGAAGCTGGAAAAGTTCTGCTGATGTGCAGCGGATTGTCTGCCGGATTTGAATATCCGGCGATTAAATATGCCTGCATTGCGCAAAGCAAGGCGCAAAGTACCGTCCTCAAAAAGCGCAGATTCAAAAAGGGTCAGGAGATCCGCGCACTTTCTGAAATATCCGAGGGCGATGTCGTAGTTCATGCTGCGCACGGCATCGGACGGTTTAAAGGCATCAAAAAACTCGATATGGAAGGCATTACCAAAGACTATATCACGATCGAATATCTCGGCGGCGATGAGCTGTTTGTCCCTGTCACACAGCTTGACCTGGTTTCGCGCTATATCGGCGGCAAAGACGATGTTTCCGTTAAATTGAATAAGCTCGGCTCGCAGGAATGGCAGAAAACACGTACCAACGTCAAAAAAGCGGTAAAAGATATGGCGGCGCAGCTCATTCGTCTCTATGCCGCACGCGAAAAGGCAGTCGGCTTCTGCTTTGAACCGGATGATGAAATGCAGCGGGACTTTGAAGAACGCTTCCCCTATATTGAAACTGCCGATCAGCTCCGCAGCATACAGGAAATCAAAAAAGATATGGAGCGCGATCGTCCGATGGATCGGCTGCTTTGCGGCGACGTCGGCTTTGGCAAAACAGAAGTCGCATTTCGTGCGGCGCTCAAATGTATTCTTTCTGGTAAGCAGTGCGTCATCCTTGCGCCGACGACGGTTCTTGCGCATCAACATTATGAAACTGCACTCCGACGGTTTGAATCCGTACCGGTCAATATTGAACTGCTTTCACGCTTCCGCACCGCAAAACAGCAAACCGAAATCCTCAAAAAAGCTGCAAACGGCACGATTGATCTGCTGATCGGTACGCACAGACTGCTCTCTAAGGATGTCAAATTTGCGGCGCTTGGTCTTGCAATCATTGATGAGGAACAGCGCTTCGGCGTTGCACACAAGGAACGATTCAAAGAAGCGTTTCACGGCATCGACATTCTGACGCTCTCCGCAACGCCGATTCCGCGCACGCTGAATATGGCGCTCTCAGGCATTCGGGATATGAGCGTCATAGAGGAACCGCCACAGGACAGATATCCTGTACAGAGCTTCGTCCTTGAGTACGATGCGGGATTGATCGTACAGGCAATTCAGCGCGAACTGAAACGCGGCGGACAGGTATACTATATCCATAACCGTGTCGAAACAATCCTGCAATGCGCAGGAAAATTACAGGATATGCTTCCGGATGCGCGTATCGGCTATGCACATGGCAAAATGTCTGAATTGGAAATCAGCGAGGTCTGGAGCCGGCTTGTCGAGCATGAAATTGATATCCTCGTCTGCACAACAATCATCGAAACGGGCGTCGATATACCAAATGCAAATACGCTCATTCTCGAACAGGCAGACCGTTTTGGACTTTCGCAGCTCTATCAGCTCCGCGGCAGAGTCGGACGCTCCAACCGCCGCGCCTACGCATACTTTACCTATCAGAAAAATCGCACGCTGACTGATGTTGCAGAAAAACGACTCGACGCTATGCGTGAATTTACACAGTTCGGCAGCGGCTTCCGCATCGCTATGCGCGATCTTGAAATCCGCGGCGCTGGCAGCATCCTCGGCGGTCAGCAGCACGGGCAAATGGAACAAGTCGGCTATGAAATGTACCTGAAAATGCTCAATGAAGCAATCGCAGAGGAAAAGGGAGAACCGGTCAAGCCGCCCGCCTGTACCGTTGATATTCAAGTCGAGGCGCATATTCCAGAGAATTATATCGTCAGCATGACCTCACGGCTCGAAATTTATCGGAGAATCGCGCTTGTCGAAACGGAAGCCGATCAAACGGATCTCATTGACGAGTTGATCGACCGCTTTGGCGATCCGCCGAAAAGTCTGCTCAATCTCATCGGCGCGTCACTGCTGCGCAATACTGCCGGTCGGCTTGGTATTACGGAAATCTCGCAGAAGCGCGGCGCACTGTTCTTCTTTGTGACGCAGCCAAATGCCAAGCAGCTTCAGGCGCTTATGGTGCAATACTACGACCGCATTGCATTCAACGATAAAACTGCGCCCTATTACGTCGCAATACGCGTCAAAAAGAATGAGCTTTCGGTCGATCTGATGCGCGATGTCATCGCAATTTTTGAGAAAAATGCCATCACAACTACCTAAGCCACGCGAGATATTTTTGTGCATTTCGACAGATTCTGTGCAATATACTTTTGAGAGATTCGGCATTGCAGCGAATGGACATTTACCGCAGAAACGTGTTATAATTAAACTATGTAGAGCAGTACCGCACGCTCTGTACGGAGGATTGCCTGAAGTTTCCGAATGCTCTCTGCATTGTGCAGAGGGCATTCGTTATCAATCAACTGATTTTATACGGAGTCCTACGGTAAAATGTCAATAGGCAAAAAGTAGAAAAACAAGTGAGAAAAC
>JAEDJD010000039.1 GCA_016296505.1 Oscillospiraceae bacterium | reverse complement strand
CGCTTTGCACAATGTTTTCTATTATTCTTTGTCTTACTTTTTGGTGTCAGTTCAAACAGTCATATTCCCCTGTTCCTGAACATACACCTTTACTAAAACCACTTCAGAGGTGATATGTATGAAACCAGAAATCAGAAAAATCGTAACACGAAGCGCATTGTTTTTCGGAATACTCGCCGTCAGCGTAGCAGGGATGCAGCTAGCGACATGGCGCAATCAACAGAATGCACCGGATACAATCCCCGCTTCCGCAGCGCAGTCCCCTGTGATCGTCCTCGACGCAGGGCACGGCGGTATAGACGGCGGATGCTCCTCGGCGGACGGCGTTCCAGAAAAAGGCATCAACCTGAATATTCTGCTGAATCTTCGCGGATTGCTCGAAATCTCCGGCTTCGAGGTACAGGTTACGCGCGACACAGATCGCTCCATTCATGACGCAGGTATTGAAGGAATTGCAAATCAGAAAAGCTCCGATATGGACAATCGGCTCGAAATTCTCAACGCACCGCAGAATGCAGTCTGCATCTCAATTCATCAGAATCAGTTTACGGATCCGCAATATAGCGGCGCGCAAATGTTTTACGCCCCCACAAATCCCCAAAGCGAAGCGCTCGCACAATCCTTGCAGACGCAGTTCAGAACGATGCTTCAGCCTCAGAACGAACGCGAAATCAAATGCTGCGGCAAGGAATTATTTCTCTGTTGGTTCTGCGAGCATCCGATGGTTATGGCAGAATGTGGTTTCCTTTCCAATCCCGAAGAAGCCGCACTGCTTTCCGATCCGGATTATCAGCATCAGGTCGCACTGACGCTCTATGCCGGACTCACGGATTGGCTTTCTCAGCAGCAAGTCGTCTGATCACACTCTTTATATACGCTGTATATACGCTGTTCATAAAAAACGCCGGTATATCCTGTTAATTACGGATATACCGGCGTTTTTCTATCTGTGTAATATGCCGAGGACTTGCTTTTCAGAGGATTTTATGGTATACTGTATTCGACTTGGTTTTCAGTAAAAAAACACGCATCATTCTCTGTGGTCTGTCACAGAGAACGACACGCAAAGTGGGTTGATGCCCCCGCATGAAAGCATAGGGGAGCAACATGAAAAAAGGGGGATTCGGGAGCAGCATTTGCCTCCCTGAGAAGAAATAAACAAATCTGATATCCGGATCAATGCACCGGATGATAGATGAATCTGCCGATTGCCGCATTCAGCTTTGCAATCTGTGCCGCGTCGGTCACGGACGCTTCCAGCTGAATCTTCTGATCACGGTCGAGCGTAAAAATACCCATAATGGATTTTGCGTCAACGAAATAATGGCCGATATGAAGCTGCGCTTCAAAACGGAACTGGCTCATGACGTTGACAAACTCGGCAACATCAGCAATTTCCGGGAGATAAACGGTGGCTACATACATCGTTTCTTACCTCACTTGCATCCAAAGTTTCTGATCATCGGACAGACGAATATTTGAAATGAAAAATAGGGGGTGTACGGGGATGCCGCGCGCACAGCGTGACGAGAGGGGGATGCACGGCTGGTTATCTGCCGCTTGCTCCCGCGCACCAAATGTTTTTGGAGGGTTGTCATGAATCACCCTATGCTAAATATACATCATATGTCCTGAAAAGTCAAGCAATTATGCACCATTTTGTACACCTGACCGATTTTTTCAGCGACTTTCGTATTTCTTTTTTGCATTCCAAATATACTGTAGGGGATGCACAATCTTTTGTTGTTGAATTTGTGCATCTTGCATAGGAGAATCTTATGAAATTCAAAATTCTGACACTCGGCTGCAAGGTCAATCAGACAGAAAGTGCCGGGCTCGGTGCTGTTCTGCGCGGAATGCAGTTTGAAGAAGCGGCAACCGCTGCCGACGCTGATATTCTAATTGTCAACAGCTGCGCTGTAACCGCAGAATCCGTCCGAAAAACAAAGCAGCTTCTTCGGAGTCTCAAACGAAAAAATCCTACTGCCAAACGCATCCTGACCGGCTGCTGGCCACAGGCATTCCCCGACGACGATTTCTCAGAAACAGATTTTGTCACCGGTACAAAAAATCGCGAGGCAATATTAGAATGGATTTCTTCACAGCAGAATCTGCCCGGAAAGAATATCCCGACCTACCAAAGCGGCGACGTATTCTCTCCGCTGCCCTGCGCCGATACCACGCGCACACGCGCATTTCTGAAAATTCAAGACGGCTGCAATCAGTTTTGCAGCTATTGCATCATCCCCTTTGCACGCGGCAGAGTTCGTTCTATGCCGCCGGAACGTCTGCAAAACGAAGTCCGCACGCTCGCAGAGGCGGGTTTCCGTGAAATCGTACTCACCGGCATCAATCTCGGCTTCTTCGGTACGGATACCGGTCAGACGCTGGCTGACGCTGTGGAACTGTGCGCCGCGCAGGACGGTGTTCTCCGCGTCAGACTCGGTTCTCTCGAACCGGAGCGTATGGACGCCGAAACGCTTCGCCGATTTGCAGAATGTGAGAAATTCTGTCCGCAATTCCACCTCTCACTACAAAGCGGCTGCGACGCCGTCCTCAAACGGATGAACCGCCGCTATAACACCGCGCAGTACCGTGATCTCGCTGCGGAAATTCATAAGCTGTTTCCCAACGCCGCGCTTACAACGGATGTCATTGTCGGATTCCCCGGCGAAACAGAAGCGCAGTTTGATGAAACCTGCCGCTTTGTACAAGAGATTGGATTCACGAAGGTACACGTTTTTCCGTATTCCCCGCGAGAAGGTACCAAAGCCGCCGCCTTCCCCGATCAGATACCGCAGGATATCAAGCTGCGGCGCTCTGCAATACTCACCCAAATTGCAAACGAGCTGCGGATATCGCATCTGAAACGCTTTGTCGGAAAGCAGCTCAGCGTTCTAGTCGAGGGTGAGAAACAGCAAAATGCACAGCGGTTTTACCAAGGTCACACTCCGGATGGTACACTTGTGAAAATTTTTCCGGAAAATGCAGAAAAGGGTTTGCAGAATTCCGCGATTTGTGTTACAATAGATACGTATGAGGATGACTGTCTGACCGGCAGACTAGTATCTAGCTGCTGAGTCAGACGCTCTCCGATTCCCCTTACCATAATATATGTAAATGGAGGATGATTCGTTCATGGCTGTTTATCGTATTTATACCGAGAAAAAGCCGCAATATGCCGTAGAAGCACAATCTGTGCTCTCTGATCTGCGCACTGCGCTGCGTCTGGATGTCCAGAGCGTCCGCGTCCTCAACCGCTACGATGCCGACCGCATCGACGCTGCGGATTTCCAGAAAGCAATCCCGACCGTGTTCTCAGAACCGGCTGTCGATTATGTTTACGAAAAGCTGCCGCTGCTTTCCAATCAGGAACGCATTTTTGCTGTCGAGTACCTGCCCGGACAATTCGATCAGCGTGCGGATTCCTGTGAGCAGTGCATCCAGATTCTCAATGGCAAAGAACGCTGCCGCGTCCGTAATGCTCGCATCTATATTGTTTCCGGTATTTTAACCGACGCAGAATTCGAGAAGCTGAAAGCATATCTCATCAATCCGGTCGAGAGCCGTGAGGCATCGCTCGAAACCGTTGAAACGCTCGATATGAACTATGCGCTGCCGGAATCCGTCGAAACACTCGAAGGCTTCTGCACGCTGGATGCTGCCGGCAGAGAAAAATTCCTCGAAACCTATGCTCTGGCAATGGATTTCGACGATATCACTTTCTGTCAGGAATATTTCCGCGATACCGAGCATCGCGATCCGACAATCACCGAAATCCGCATGATCGACACCTATTGGAGCGATCACTGCCGTCACACCACTTTCCTCACGACAATCGACAAGGTTAAAATCGAAACGCCCTATATCAAGGACGCTTACGAGGATTATCTGTGCATTCGCAAGGAGCTTGGCAGAGAAGACAAGCCCGTTACGCTCATGGATATGGCAACCATGGCAATGCGTAAGCTCAAGGCTGACGGTAAAATACCTGCGCTCGACGAGAGCGAGGAAATCAATGCCTGCTCCGTCAAAATTAAGGTTGATACCGATAAAGGACAGGAGGACTGGATCCTCATGTTCAAAAACGAAACGCATAACCATCCGACTGAAATCGAACCGTTCGGCGGCGCTGCAACCTGTCTCGGCGGCGCGATCCGCGATCCGCTGTCCGGCAGAAGCTATGTTTATCAGGCAATGCGCGTGACCGGCGCCTCCAATCCGCTGATCCCTGTTTCGGATACGATCCCCGGAAAGCTTCCGCAAAGAAAAATTACGGTCGGCGCAGCAAACGGTTACAGCTCCTACGGCAACCAGATCGGTCTTGCAACCGGACACGTTTCCGAGGTGTATCATCCGGGTTATGTCGCAAAACGTCTGGAAATCGGCGCAGTCGTCGGTGCGGCGCCTGCTGAGAATATCCGCAGAGAACGCCCCGCGCCCGGCGATATCATCATCCTGCTCGGCGGAAAAACCGGCAGAGACGGCTGCGGCGGCGCAACCGGTTCTTCCAAATCTCATACGCTCGAATCGCTGACGCACTGCGGTGCCGAGGTGCAAAAGGGTAATCCGCCAGAGGAGCGCAAACTGCAAAGACTGTTCCGCGATCCGGCTGTCACGAAGCTGATCAAGCGCTGCAACGACTTCGGCGCCGGCGGCGTTTCCGTCGCAATCGGCGAGCTAACCGACGGTCTTGATATCGACCTGAATGCGGTTCCTAAAAAATATGACGGTCTGGACGGTACGGAGCTTGCTATCTCCGAATCGCAGGAGCGTATGGCTGTTGTCGTTGCACCGGAGGATGTCGACGCTTTCATGGCGGCGGCTGCAAAAGAAAATCTACTTGCAACCGTCGTTGCAAAGGCAACTGATACCAATCGTCTGCGCATGAATTGGAACGGAAAGACCATTGTTGATCTTTCTCGCGAATTCCTCAATTCCAACGGCGCGGAAAAGCATACTAATATCATCGCAGCGGCACCGAACGGTACGCCGCAACGCGACGAACACTTTGAGGATACGCCGGATGGCTGGCGTCAACTCATGAGCAATCTGAATATCTGCTCGCAGAAGGGTCTTGTTGAAAAATTCGACTCGACAATCGGTGCCGGCACCGTTCTGATGCCCTACGGCGGCGTCTATCAATTAACGCCGGCGCAGGCTATGGCTGCAAAAATTCCGGTGCTTTCCGGCGAAACCTCAACCTGCTCGATCATGGGTTGGGGCTTCAATCCAGTGATCTCTGAACATTCGCCCTATCACGGCGCAATCTATGCTGTCATCGAATCCGTTGCGAAGGTCATCGCTGCCGGCGGCTCGTGGCATCAGTGCTGGCTGACATTCCAGGAATACTTTGAGCGCACGCAGAATAACCCCAGACGTTGGGGCAAGCCGTTCTCCGCGCTGCTCGGCGCATTCCGTGCACAGCTTGAGTTATCCTGTGCGTCTATCGGCGGCAAGGATTCCATGTCCGGCACATTTGAGAATATCGACGTTCCGCCAACGCTCGTTTCCTTCGCTGTTTCTACTGCAGATACCAAACGCGTGATTTCCACCGAATTCAAGGAAACCGGCAGCACGGTCATTCGTCTTGCACCAGAATATTCCAGCAGCGGCTTGCCAAATTGGCAGAGCGTCCGCGCTGTGTTTGATTATCTCGAAAAACTGATCTCCGAGGGCAGAGCAAAAGCAATCTGGTCTGTCGAAAACGGCGGCGTTGCGGAAGGTCTTGCAAAAATGGCATTCGGCAACCACATTGGCTTCGAGTTCACTAAGGTACTGCCGGAGCGCGTCCTCTTTGAGCCGTGTGCCGGATCATTCATCGTTGAATTGAACGGTGCGGCAAAACAGGGCGAAGAAGTCATCGGCAGAACCACCGAACAGTACAAGATCTTCTCCGGTACGCAAACAATCAGTCTGGACACGCTCCAGAAAGCATGGGAAGGCAAGCTCGAATCCGTGTTCCCATGCCGCATCAAAACGGCATTTGCGACCATCGAGTCGTATACGCATAAGGCGAACACCCGTCCGGTATCGGCGATCAAAACGGCAAAGCCGCGTGTACTGATTCCGGTATTCCCAGGCACAAACTGCGAATATGATACCGCGCGCGCATTTGAACGTGCAGGCGCTGTTCCGGAAGTTCTGGTTATCCGGAATCTCTCCGCAGCAGCAATCGAGGAATCTGTTGAAGCAGCCGTAAAGAGCATCGAGAATTCTCAGATGATTATGATTCCTGGCGGCTTCTCCGGCGGTGATGAGCCGGATGGTTCCGGTAAGTTCATTACCGCATTCTTCCGCAATCCAAAGGTCACCGAAGCTGTGCATAACCTCCTGAAGAATCGCGACGGTCTGATGCTCGGTATCTGCAACGGCTTCCAGGCGCTTGTCAAGCTCGGTCTTGTCCCATATGGCGAAATTACTGAGATGAGCGAGAATTCTCCGACTCTGACGTTCAATACCATCGCGCGTCACCAGAGCATGATGGTTACAACACGTATCGCGTCTAATAAATCGCCGTGGCTGGCTGGCTGTGAAGTCGGTGAACTGCACACGATTCCGATTTCTCACGGCGAAGGCAGATTTATTGCGTCCGGCTCACTGCTGCAGCGTATGGCAAATAACGGTCAGATCGCAACACAGTATGTCGATCTCTCCGGACGTCCCACCATGGATATCCGCTTCAATCCGAACGGCTCCGTGGACGCAATCGAGGGTATTACTTCTCCGGATGGCAGAATTCTTGGAAAAATGGGACATAGCGAACGTATCGGCAACGAGGTTTGCAAGAATGTTCCCGGTAAAAAGGATCAGCAGATTTTCCTGAGCGGTGTACGCTATTTCGCCGACTAATCCGTTTTAACTCTAACTCATATCAAACTGCAAGCATTTCTGACGTCGGTATGACGTTATCAAAAATATTGCATACAGTCATAAAGGCTGCGTAGATTTGTCTGTTATTCTTAACAAAGAAAATTTGCTGATATGTAACCCGAAAGGCGCAATTGCCTTTCGGGTTTACTTTATTGCAACAAAAGGAGCGCCACTTTGGGCGATGAACATATAGAAGTTTTCAAAAATAATACTGGTTATTGACTAAACGGCGGCTAATGAAACAAAAGACAGGCGTATGCAACGAAAATGCATACGCCTGTTTGTTACACGTTTAAGATATACCATATTCTGTCGGGATATTCAAGAGGTCGAAAAATTAAGGAACCGCTGAATAAAAGCACAGTTGAAAAAGCAAAACGATGATTATGACT